>CATBDC010000047.1 GCA_949502235.1 uncultured Lachnospiraceae bacterium
TCGAATGAGCCTATTTTTTTCAGCTTTTTTTTCATAAATTACTTGACACTACCTTATATTTCTGGACAATTTCATCCAGGCTAAAGGCATTTATCGAGAGATTCTACTGCATAGCGCAGCAGGATATGGATCCGCCGTTAGGAAGATATGAAAAATATCCGGTGAAAGACAGCGTCCTTCTTATGACAGCCGCTGACAATTATTTTTGGACCTTTGAGCAGGCAGCGGCTTATTACAGATTTGCAATTGTCAACTATATCGGATTTCATGACAAAGGAATGATTCTTGCGGGAGGCTGCGGAGATACAAACGGAAAGCCGCAGATAGAGAAGACAGAGTATCTTTCACAGGCATATGAATTTGGGAAAAATTTATACAGGATGCCCGAAAGGGGATAAAAAATAGGCTGCAAAGCTTCCCTAAGGCTTTGCAGCTTATTTTCACAGTACTTAACCTATGCTTTAATTCTGTCAATTTCTGTAAGAATGATTTGAATGTAAAGTACTTATCTCCCGGATATCCGGCACTGCCAGCAAAATCGGGTACAGCACAAAGGCAATAATGAGTCCGCTTATCCCTTGGATTACATTAGCCGGAACGCTTGCCGCCGCAGAGGATGCTTCATAAAGCGGGATTTCACACAGAAAATATCCTCCGGCTACAAAAATAATATCAGCAATTCCGCCGAGTACCACAGCAGCGTACCGGCTTTTTGAAGTTTTTCCGACCTTCTGGTAGATCATTCCCGCCGCAAATGCGACAATCCCCTTAACAGCAAAGGTAATGGGGACATAGATAAAATATCCGCCTAAAAGGTCAGCCATGGCAGAGCCGATTCCGGCTGACAGAAGCCCCCATACCGGTCCCAATATAACACCGGACAAAATTACAATCGCATCTCCCGGATGAATATATCCGCCTGTACCCGGTGTGGGGATGCGGATAGACATGGTTGCAACGCAGGCAAGTGCAGCAAACAGTGCAGTCATAACAATTTTTTTCAGATTAGAATTGATGTTCATAGTCATAACCTCTTTTCCTTATATGTATTCTTCTGGTTACTGTTCACACAGTACTTTACACCGAGAGTGGAATGATGAAAAGAGCCATTAATAGAAAAACTAACCAGTCCAGTTTAAAACACTAACACAGGGAATCTTGACAAAGAATTTTAAAAAGCTTAAGATGTACCGGGAAAGGAGGAGAGGACATATGAGTGTAGAATTAGTAGAAGCCTGCGGCTTTCCTGATATCGTAGGCGGATTATTTAAAGAATATACAGACATGCTGATAGAAGGAGATCCTGCTTTTAAGCAGTACCTTGCCATACAGAATTATGATGAAGAAACAAGGCATCTGGAGGTAAAGTACGGACAGCCTTACGGCCGCCTGTATCTGGCATACTGTGACAAAAAACCGGCGGGCTGCATCGGATTAAAGCGGATCGATGAAGAAAACTGCGAGATGAAGCGCCTTTACGTAAGAACGGAGTTTCGGGGGAAGAAGATAGGAGATCTTCTGATACAGAAGATAATAGAGGACGCGAAAAGCATCGGGTATTCATATATGCTTTTAGATACCCTTCCCTTTTTAAAAAGCGCATTACATATGTATCAGAAATGGGGATTTTATGAGATCCCTTGCTATAACGACAGCCCCATGGAGAATTCAATTTATATGAAGAAGGATTTGGCAGAGTTGGGGACAGGGTAAAATGAATCTGGGACGGGGTATTTTCTAGAAATACCCCGTCCCAGATTACTCATCGAGGGCCGGAACGTCTTCTTCGAAGGATTCTTCTCCCAGTTCGTTTATTGTTGTTTTCCCGGCCTTTCCGTACTGGTAGAGCTGGTCTAAAAATTCGATAGCAGCCCGTATCTTTGTGCGCAGCAGAAAGCCGCCGGACTGGGTTGCTTCTACGAGGGAATCCAGGGAGAGGTTTGGCGTCCATTCGTAGGCTCTTCCGTGGAAATCCTGTATTTTGTATAAGATTTCGTTGATTTCGTTTCGTGTCAGCGGCAGAAGCTGGGGCGCGCGTATCAGCATATCTAAAACGGTGCGGGCCGGTTCCTGCTCCTCCGGGTAGACTGTTTCGAGATTTTCATACTCGTGCTTTCCCTCAATAACGTCTTCTGCATAGGAGGCGCTTAAGGCAAAGATGGAAAATGTGGACTCCGGGCATCTGTCAGGCAGAAGGAAGCGGGCCATGTTGCGGTAGGCGTTAAGCCTCGCCTTTTTCCCTAATCTTCCCATAAGCTCTGTCTCGTCAATAAGAATGACCCATCCGTGATAGTCCATCTGGGTAAATAAATGGCTCATGAAGGAGAAATAATCTCCGCAGTGCTTTGTTTTTGTAAAGTTTACATTATACTTTACCGGATGGTTAAAAATGCGCCGGTAAATTTTCTTAAGGGGTGCGTTTGCGATAAAATCACCCTCCAAATCGGCCTGCAGAAGAAACTTCTCATCGGAGTCTTCTGTGTTCAGATAAGAGCGGAACAGATAGTAAAGCTTATCAGTTTCCAGCTGCTTTGCCGCGTAGAGAAGCATTTCATTCGCGACAGGGCTTCCCGCAGAGATATTCTCAAGCTCGTGCATGAATCCCGGCTGCTGGCGTCTGGGAAGGTAGGTGTTCTGGATAATCTTCTGGTACACGAGGTAAAGCTTGTCCATGGGCGTCTCCTTGCTAAGAGACAGGTAAGAAACGACCATATTGTTTGAGTGGGCAAGGTTAAATACCGTATTCAGAAGGTGTGTTTTCCCTTCCCCGTATTTTCCGGTAATAATCATTCCGCTTGATTTACCCTGCTCGCATACCATATCCAGGCGGTCAGAGATTTCCTTCATGATCTTCGGGCGGGCTTCGGAGAAATACTGACCTACCGCCCGGGAAGGAATACCCGAACGAAGCGCCTCAATAATGTGTCTGGCTTCAATAGCATACATCTCTGTCCACCTCCTGCATCGCAATCTGAATAAGCTTCGGTACTCCTATGGCCCCGGTGCGGGCCTGGGCAGCAACCGCCGCGGCGGCCTCTGCATCCAGAGGTCTTTTGGAGACACTTTTTGAGAGGTTTAAAAGGCTTTCGGAAATGGCAATAATGACCTCCGGTGAATATTCCTGTGCCGCGAACCTGTCTAAGTCAACCATGTCGGTGAACCGGTTGAAGCGTTCCCCTGTAATTTCATTCTGTATCCGCATCCAGAGGGCCTGATAGGACTTGATGCCCGCATTTTCATTATCAATCAGCTCACGGTCGAAGGCGTAGACAAACATAATATTTTTCATGCTGTCTATGTCATCAATGAGCTGGCGGATGCTTTCATATGTGTCATCCCGCTTCATTTTTGTGTAATGCAGCTGCTCAAGGCTTGAACGGCTTATCAGTATCTCCAGATTATCGATGGTGATAAACAGCCCGGAATGACCGCCCATGCGGATAATCTCCGCAAGAGAACGGAGCATGTGCCTTGCATTATACTTCGTAATCCGGCTCGGGAAAAAGCCCAGCGCCCGAAGCTGGGAAAGCTTAACCGTGCGGTCCCCCTTAAGCCATAAAAGGAGGAGCTCCCGGTTCTGCTCCTCTAAAACAGGGTAGCCTAAAATACTTCCTGTCAGCATACTGCATGCCAGGGCAAAATTATTATCAAGCATGGGGTTGTCCAGGAAAATCTGCCGAAGCTGTGAACGGATTTCCCGTTTGGTCAGCGCATCCCCGGAATTGTTCTGGGAAAGATAGTCAATAAATTTCATCCCTTTGGGAATATCCTGATAGTCAAATCCCATTTCCTGAATCAGATGGCGGCTTACGGCCTCCAGACATTCCATAATACCGCATTGCTGAAAGATTTCCACATATATTTCCTTAAAATCATGCAGCCATATATTTTTTGCAGAAAACTGGACGGTTTTATAATTTTCTTCTTTGGCAATGGAAGTCATCAGGCGCAGAAAATGGGTTTTTCCGCTCCCGGTACGCCCAGTGACAAACTTAATCTTGCTGCCTCCGTTTCTGATATATTCCTGAAGATACTTTTCCTTCCAGAAATCAGTTAGAAACTCAATTCCGCAAGTGAGCTTCTCCGCAGGAAGAGGAGGGAAGAGTACAGGTGCTTCCGAAGCGTTATAATCATCCGGGCTTCCCGTAATACATGCCCCCTCCGGGACGGGCGGATTACCGGCTGGTAAGGTATAGTAATCTGACATGTTTAATCCTCCTGCTTATCATAGAAGCATATCATGGAAAGGAACTGTTCCTTCCCGTTATTATCAAGAATACGGAAGGACTTGCCGCTGTTGTTTTTTGACGGGCCGAACTGGAACCTTCTCCCGCTCTTTGTCGCCTCCTCGCCGGAGTTATAAAGCCTTGCAAGGTCATAGGCAAAGCTCTGCTGGTCGTAATCCTTCCTGAACCGGCTCATGGGGGCGAGGAATTTATACAGGCTGGAAAGGTAGAGATCCACACCGGGGCGTTTATGAAGCTTCAATACAGCCAGATCATAGGCCTCTGCCAGCTCTCCTAAGAAGGTCTGGGCATTGAAGTGAGCCTTGTTGAGCTTTTCCTGTCCTGCCTTTATAGTGTCTGCCAGGTGCTTAGGACGCACGCACTGAACCTTTTTCCTGTCCATGTAGACATCCTGATTTTCAGCGTCTAATCTAATTTTGTAAGGGAACATCTCATATGTGGGGAAGTTTCCCTGGACGTCAATCTCCCTTTCCCCACATGCAGCAAGCATCTGCTCTGCAAAATCACCGCTCTCAAAATAAGCCTTTGTGTCAAAATCATTAACAGCCGTCTCAAGCTCCCCAAGAATCGAAGAGACAGCGGCCGCGGTTTCTGTCATAGCTTTCAGATCCCGGGACAGGCTCCTGATATCGCCGCTTTCGGTTTCTCTGCCAATGGCTTTCTGCAGTTTTGAAAGAGAGGACATGGTATCCTTTAAACTCTTCTCCTGTGCCTGGAGTGTCTGGTACAGATCTTCGTAATTCATAATTTTTTGTCCTTTTCAATTATTTTATAACTACAAAGAGTATATAGGAAATATATAGGTTTTTCAAGGGAAACAGCGCTTAAATTTATTTAATATACGAATACTTTGTGATACAATAGATTCACTTGGGTTATGGACAGAGGTATATGACAATACAATTTGGAGAAGGATAACATGTCAAAGAAGCTGTATCAGTGGCAGGAGGAATGTCTGAAAAGATGGTTTGATAATAAGGGAAGAGGCATGGTTCAGGCAGTGACAGGGACAGGAAAGACATTTCTGGCTCTGTCGGCCCTGAAACGCCTGGACGAGCAGCACGAGGGCAGGCTGCGTGTTAAAATCGTAGTCCCCACGAAAGAGCTTATGCGTCAGTGGGAGCGTTCCTTACGGGAGTTTCTTAAAGAAGAGGGCGGTGTGGAGATAAAGGACAGGAGCTTTTCCGGGAATATCGGGCTTCGGGGCGGAGGCCGCAAGGGAAGGACAGACTGTAAATATATGATCTATATCATTAATTCTGCCAGATATGAGCTTGCCCGCCAGATTCTTACGGAGCTTCGGGGAGGGGAGAGGGTTTTCCTGATTGCAGATGAGTGCCATCATTATGTGAGCGGACAGAACCAGCTGATTTTTGAATTTCTGCCTTATTTAGACAGGGAGCAAAAGGAACGCTTTTTTTCTCTGGGTTTATCTGCCACACTGCCGGGCGGGCAGGCTCTGAAAGACCTCACATCTGCTCTGGGACAGAGGATTTACAGCTACGGAATCAGAGAGGCCAGGGAACAGAGCACGGTGAGCAAATACGACATTTATCATATCGAACTGGAGCTTTTAGATGAGGAACGGGATGAATATGAGGAACTGACCGAGCGAATGAACATTTTATACCGGAGCCTTGTAAAGAAATATCCTCTTTTAAAGGATATGAGCAATAAAGAGCGTTTCGAGATGCTGCGTCAGATTGCCGCCGGGAAGGATAAACCGGCAGCGAAGACAGCGCTTGGGTACATGCAGTACACCTTTAGAAGAAAGAGCCTTGTCAGCCAGGCAGCGGAGCGTATCCGGTGTGCATGCACTCTTATCGCCTGCCTGGACAGGAATGAAAAGATTCTTGTTTTCGGAGAGCGTATCCGTCAGGCCGAAGAGCTTTATCAGAGCTTACAAAGGCAGTATCCCGGGCGGGTAGGGCGGTATCATTCCCAGATGGGGCAGCAGGCCAATAAAAATGCGGTGGAGCGTTTTCGGGCAGGCGATATCAGAATCCTGATTACCTGCAGGGCGCTGGATGAAGGGCTTGATATCCCGGAGGTTTCTGTGGGAATTATTCTGTCAGGCACATCCGTAAAGCGTCAGCGCGTTCAGCGCATGGGGCGGATTATCAGGAGGGCAGAAAGGAAAGGCAGGGCATCTCTTTACTATCTTCATACAGCAGAGACGGCAGAGGACGTCTGCTTTCTTCCAGATGCCGGAGAAAGCCATATTTATGAGCTGGAATTTCATTCTGGAGGCTCTGGTTTTTTAAATCCGGAGTATGACGAGGAGGCAGACGTCCTGCTTAAGCACATGGCAGAAGAGGGAGCCGGTGAAAGGAAGCTTAAGGAAGCCATACGCTGCCTGGAGCTTGGAAGAGTGAGGGCAGACTGGAGACTTTCTTTAGGGGAGCTTGACAGGAGAATAAAGGAAGCCAGATATACCGGGGATAAAAATTACTGGATATGCATGAAAAAATTATCGGAAAAAATATATAAGGAGCCTTAAACATGAGCAAAGGAAGCAGATTTCTCACATACGTAACCGAAAAATTAAAAGACAGAATAAAGGAGCTTTGCGGGACGATAAAGGATGTGGAAAAGGATATTGAAAGCATGAATGAATATTACTGGCAGAACTATACGGAGATGGATCAGTATGGTTATGAGAATTACGACAACCAGCAGGCCCTTCTTGCCCAGGTAAATGCTAATCAGGATAACAGGCAGACACTGAAACGCTATAAGAAGATGCTTGATTCCCCGTTTTTTGGAAGTGTGGAATTCCTTTATGACGGTGAGGAGGCGGCAGAGAATTTTTATATCGGGATCGGGAATTTTTCAGAAAAGCAGGGCAGTATCCCCTTAATCTATGACTGGCGCGCACCAGTGGGCGGTCTTTTTTATGACTATGACAAGGGCCGGGCTTCCTACGAGGCTCCGGCAGGCATGCTGGAGGGTGAAATCCTTTCAAAATGGCAGTATAAAATCCGCGGCGGGCATATGCTCTACGAGTTTGAGAGCGATATGAAGATTGACGATGAAATATTAAAGGAAGAGCTGGGGACAAACAGTGATACACGGCTTAAGAACATTGTCCGGACTATTCAGCGGGAGCAGAACAGAATTATTCGCAATACAAAGGACAGAATTATGGTCATACAGGGCGTGGCCGGAAGCGGCAAAACGTCAGTGGCTCTGCACAGGATTGCGTATCTTTTGTATCATGACAGGGCGCATCTTAAATCACGGAACATACTGGTATTGTCGCCAAACAGTGTGTTTGCCGACTATATTTCCCATATCCTTCCGGAGCTGGGGGAGGAGAATATTCAGGAGATGAGTCTGGACCTGTTTGCATACAGGGAGCTTTCCGCTGCGGCAGCAGACTGTGAGGATCGCTTCCACCAGATAGAGAGACAGCTTGGAAATGCCGGGAAATCAGGTGCTGGAGAAAGCGGGGAGGATGAAAGGCGGTATCGGTGGAAACAGTCGGAGGAATTTGTACGGGCAGCGGAAGGATTTTTCGTAGAGCTTGAGGATCGCCTGGTGGATTTTAGGGATGTTTCCTTCGGGAATTTCAGGAAAAAGGAAGAGGAGCTTATGAAGCTGTTTTATGACCGGTTCGGGAGCATTTCCCTTTTGTCCAGAATGGATGCGGTTATGGAATATTTCATAGATGAGTATGAGACATTAATGGGACGGAATCTTGATGAGGATGAGTGGGAGAATATAAAGAGCCAGTTTTCCTCCATGTATGTGACAGAGGACATTTATGTAATCTATAGCTGGTTTCTTGAGGAAAATGGGTTTCCGGCTCTTAAGGAGGCTCCCCTAGATGAGCGTTATCTTCGGTATGAGGATGTTTACCCCCTTCTTTACTTTAAATGCAGGCTGTATAAGGGAGGAGCCCGTAAGGATATCCGGCATTTGGTGATTGATGAAATGCAGGATTACACGTACCTTCAGTACGTTCTTCTTGAACGGCTTTTTCCCTGCAGCATGACCATTCTCGGCGACCGTGCCCAGACCATTGATGTAAGGGAGCAGGATGTATCTGCTTTTCTGCCAGAAATATTTGGAAAGGGGATACGGCTCATTAAGATGGAAAAGAGCTACCGTAACACGCTGGAAATTGCAGAATATGCGGGAAAGCTTATAGAGGCGGAAAATGCAGGGTATTTAAAGCGGCATGGAAAGGAAGTGACAGAGGCGCATTATGGGACGATGGAGGAGGCTCTTGAGGCGGTGCTCTTAGAGGCAGGGGCGGATGCTTCAGGGTATCCCTATCCTGGTACAGATGCCCGGGGCGGTCTTTCACCATCAGGATTTGAGACGGCAGCAGTGCTTACGATGACAGAGCCAGAAGCCCGCAGAGCCTATGCATATCTGAAGGAGAGGTGCAGGAATATCTCTTATATTGACCGGGACAGCAGGAATTTCCGGAAGGGAATTACGGTTACGGCTTATTATATGGCAAAGGGACTGGAATTTGACCAGGTGTTTGTACTGGGAGGGGATAAAGAACATGCCATGTTCAGGAACTTTCGCTATATCAGCGCTACCAGGGCCTTGCATGAGCTTTATGTATATGATACGGCAGACAAAGGATAAAGGAGATGGAGATTATGGCGAAAATACTGCTTTTAGAGGATGATGAAAGCTTAAACAGAGGCATCAGCCTGAAGCTTAAAAAGGAAGGCTATGAGGTTTTGAGTGCCTCCGGCGTCACACAGGCAGATGAAATATTGAAAGAAAATGAGATTGATCTGATTATCAGTGACATTATGGTGGAGGACGGAAACGGCATGGAGTTCTGCCGCAGAGTCCGCGGGGAAAGTAATGTACACATCATTTTTCTGACGGCGCTTGACCAGGAGGTAGATATTGTAAACGGCTATGACGCGGGGGCAGACGATTATATTACGAAACCCTTCAGTCTGCTGGTGCTTATTTCCAAGGTCAATGCATTGATGAAAAGAATCAGTGCCTCTAAGGGTGAAGGAGAGGTACTGGTTTCTGATGATATTAAGGTATTCTGCCTTGAAATGAAGGTGTTTAAAGGAGGGCAGGAGTTAATCTTAAGCAAAAGGGAGATACAGGTTCTTCTTTATTTCCTGGAGCATCCGAAGCAGATTGTCTCAAGGGAGCAGATACTGGAAGCCGTATGGGGGCTTGATGGCCAGTTTGTGGATGACAATACGGTGCCTGTTACCATAAGCCGTCTTAAGAAAAAGCTGGGGGAAGGAAAGGAACGGGAATATATTAAAAATATCAGAGGGCTGGGATATTTATGGACAATAGAAGTATTGGTGAAATGATACGCCGCAGAGAGAAAAACTATATCTGGCTGGAGCAGGGGCTTAGACGGAATCTTGGGATTAGTACAGGGGGAATTATTGCATTTTTCCTGGTAATTCTTGCCCTGGGACTGCCTGTACATTACTGGGCTTGCTGCCTTGGCTCTGCCATTTTCATAAACGGAGTCTGGTGCTTTTATGTTTACAGGACAGAATACCAGAATTATCTGTCCATCATCCGGTATTTAGAAGAGTTTGAGTCGGGGAATTATGAGTTCTGCATGGAAAAAGGCCGTATGAAAACCGGAATCTATTCTCAGATTACGGAACAGCTTGAGAGGCTTGGGCATGCTTTTGAGACATTGAAGGAAAGACTTACCTGGGAGAAGGAAAAAACGAAGGAGATTGTGACAGATATTTCCCATCAGCTGAAAACACCGGTTGCTGCTCTTAAGCTAAGCTATGAGCTTTTACAGGATGAAAGTCTGACAGAGCAGGAAAAACAGGAATTTTTAGGACGGGGGAAACAGGAGGCACACAAGCTCGGGCACCTCATAGAGGCGCTTACAAATGTATCCCGCCTGGAGGCGGATATGATTAAGCTAAGCCCCAGAAAGGCTGGACTTAAAGAAACTCTGCTTCGTGCAGTTAACGGAGTATATATAAAAGCCGAGGAAAAAAATATCGAAATTGAAATGTGTGAATTTGAGGACATGATGGTTTATCATGACCCCAGATGGACGGCAGAAGCAGTTTTAAATGTCCTTGATAATGCGGTAAAATATTCCCCGGAGAAAACAAAGATAAAAATACGGGCAGAGCGATTTGTCTCTTATGTACTAATCGAGGTTGAGGACGAGGGAATCGGAATTTTAAAGAAGGACTATCCAGATATCTTTAAACGCTTTTACAGAGGCACAAATCCTGAGGTGGAGCAGTTGGAAGGAGCAGGGGTGGGTCTCTATCTTGTCCGCCGGATTTTAGAAGGGCAGGGGGGAAGTGTGCGTGCTGATTCTGCCAGAAGAAAGGGGACATTGATCCAGATGATGCTGCCAGTACACCAGTGATGCCTATAAAAAAGCGCTAAAAGGGAAAAATGTCAAATCATGTCAGATATTCGTGAGAAAAACATGGTATTTTTACTGTTCTGCTTATTGATTCTCAACAGCAAGAAAGCTATAATTTGATATGAAAATAAAACGCAATTGTTCATCAGGTACTGAGCAGCAAAAAAACAAAAACAAAAGAAGGGAAGATATTATGCAAAAAAGCGATGAAGAATTTAAAAGAAGAGTTTTTGATTTAATGAATGGTTCACTCAATTTAGAGCAATACCCGGTGGAAGAAAGCAAATATGTAAAGAACGAATTTTCTCTAGGTGGATTTTGTGACGAGGCATATCAGCGGGTTTATAATGCGAATCGCCGACTATGTGAAAGACTGGGTGTGGAAGAGGATAAGGATGTGGAGAGTATCATAACAGACTTATTGGATATCGGAGAATATCTGGCTCTGAAGATGTTTGATTATGGATGTTTTTTTTCAGCCTCATCAGTTTAAGCCTCTAAAAAGAATGTAAGATCTAAAATATTCAGGGAAGATAACAAAACTGTTATCTTCCCTGAAAGTTTTTTGTAAGAATCATCCGTTAAGATAGATATATGAAAAAAGAAAGGAGCAAAAGAAATATGAAACCAATACTTGAGACGAGAGATTTAGTAAAGGTTTATGGAAATGGAGAGGCGAAGGTCTGCGCCATTGACCACACCAGTATTAGTATAGAGCGCGGGGAGTTTGCGGCAGTGGTGGGACGCTCCGGATCAGGAAAGAGCACCCTCCTTCATATGCTGGGAGGCTTAGACAGGCCGGATGGCGGCAGTGTATTCATCGATGGGGAGGATATCTTCAGGCTGAAGGATGAGCAGCTTGCCGTGTTCAGACGGAGAAAAATCGGATTCATCTTTCAGGACTATAATCTGATACCGGCTCTGAATGTGTGGGAAAATATTGTCCTGCCCTTGGGCCTTGACGGCAAGAAGGTGAATAAGGATTATGTGATGGACATCGTAGAAAATATCGGAATGGCGGACAGACTTCACGCACTTCCTGAAACGCTCTCCGGTGGGCAGAAGCAGAGGGTGGCAATCGCAAGAGCCCTTGCGTCCCATCCGGCAGTGATTCTGGCTGATGAGCCTACCGGAAATCTGGATTCTAAAACGGAAATGGAGGTTATCTCTACATTGAAAAACTGTGTGAACAGATTCGGGCAGACTCTGGTGATGATTACTCATGATGAGACGATTGCCCAGATGGCAGACCGGATTTTGATTATCCGTGACGGTAAGGTGGTGAGTTAGATGAATGTGATTACAGCGGCGGCTCTTGCAAATTTTAAGAAAAATAAAAGCAGGAATCTGTTAATTGGAACTGCCATTGCACTTACGGCCTTCCTCCTGACGATTCTCCCTACCGTAGGTCTTGGGATGATTGAAATCCAGAACGCGGCGGCAAATCATTTTTATCCGATCTATCACGGAATGTACCGGAATGTGAAGGAAGAGACGGCGGGAGAGCTTCTTAAGGAGGAAGAGCTTGAGTCAGCAGGGCTCCGTGAGGATCCGGCGGTTATGTACTGCGAAGACAGGGATGCTGATATATCAATGGTTGCGGTGGATGAGCAGACAGTCAGACTGTCAAAGACGGAATTGTCTGAAGGGCAATTCCCGGAAGCAGCGGACGAAATCGTGGTGTCTCCAAGGATTATGGAGCTGATGGGCTTTGAAGGCGGTATCGGAGATCGGATTACTGTCCCATTCCAGCCGGTTACAAAGGAAGGCTTAGGGAAGGTAAAGGAGAAGGAATTTGTTATTTCAGGCATGGTGGATGATTCGGAAAATGCAGTGAAAAACGGAATGTATACCTCCATAGTAACCCATGGGTTTGCAAAGGAAATCCTGCCAGAAGGCTTTCACCAGTACCGCGTATATTTCCGCCTTAAGGATACGGATAATACGGACAAAAATCTGCTTGAGGAAAAAATAACAGAAATCGGTGAGAAATATGGAATACAGCAGAAGGATATTGTCTGTAATTCGGAATATCTGTGGGCAAATTTTACGGATCCGGAGACCTTTAAGGCAGGCTTTCTTGTTATGCTGCTGATTGTTCTGACAGGAGTGATTACGATTTACGGTATTTATTATGTATCCATGCTTGACAAGGTACAGGAATACGGGAAGCTTAGGGCCATCGGCGCCACAAAGCGCCAGCTTAGAAGCCTTGTATTCCGGGAGGGCTTTGCAGTGGCAGGGATTGCTGTTCCTCTTGGGATTCTTGCCGGACTTGGTGCAAGTCTCCTTTTCATAAGAGGCCTGGTATATCTGGATATGAATACAGATTTCGTACTGACAGAGCAGATGAAAATGGTATATGAAAACCATGAGGTTCATGTGGTAAAGCTCTGGATTATAGGCCTGTCTCTTCTGGTCAGCCTTTTTACCGTGTATCTCGCCCTTCTAAGGCCCATGAGGATTGCAGCAAGAGTATCGGCAATTGAGGCTATCCGTTACAGAGGAAATGACGGCTTAAAGAAAAAGAGCCGCAGAGGCTTTGAATACCTGAATATCAAAAGGCTTGCAGCGGTAAATATGGGAAGAAATAAGAAGCGGACAGCAGTTACCATATCAGTTTTAGGCGCGGCGGGAATTTTATTTATGACTGCCGCCACGGTACTAAGCTGTTTAAGCCCGGAGGCAGCGGTAAAGGAGGAGATCCGAAGTACGATCAGGATGGAGCTTGACAGCTGGGAGGGAGATGAAATGCACCCCGAAAGGGAGCTTTGTGAGATTCAGAAAAAGAATCCTCTGGATGAGGAGCTAAAGGAGCGGATTTTGCAGACGGACGGGATAAAAAGAATTGACAAAATCTCATGCATAAATGTAGGAATAAGAGAGGAAGGGGTCCGGGAAGCGGACGGGACTCCTCTGCAGACAGAGATTTTCGGGCTTAGTGACATGGCTCTTAGTGAACTGGAAGAATATGTAAAGGAAGGCTCCCTTAAGGATCCATCGCTCTCATCCGGGGAGGGGATTGTCCTGCAGGAATCTATCCGGATAAACTGGCCTGTATTTGAGACATTCGGGCCTGGCGACAGGATTTCGCTGGAGCTCTATGACGGTGACAGAATCATCAAAAAGGAATTTGTTCTGGCAGCTGTTGTAGACGCGCCGAGATGCCTGGGAGGATATAGCTTTTCCATGCCGGATCAGGCACTCCGGGGTTTTAGCGAAAGGGATCTGACATACAAATACGATATCTATGTACAGCCGGGAAAGGAGGATGCCGCAGAAGAGGAGCTAAGAGGGCTAATCGCAGAGGAAATGTTTATAAGCATGGATACTTATAAAGCTCAGTACGAGGCAGCGGAAAAATCAATCGGAATGATCCGGTATGCCTGCTATGGCTTCCTGCTGGTTCTGGGTCTTATCGGAATTTTAAATCTGGTTAATACCATCATGAACAGTGTCTATGTAAGGAAAAGGGAATTAGGTATGCTTCAGGCAGTGGGGATGTCTGGACGACAGACAGCAAAGATGCTTCAGATGGAGGGACTTTTCTACACCGCAGGTACACTTCTGCTTTCCCTCGTCCTTGGAAACGGGGCGGGATATCTGATATTTCTCTGGTCAAAAAGAACAGGGATGATGGGGCTTAAAGATTATATATATCCTCTTGTTCCGTCAGCAGTTCTCATACTGACCGTGCTGACAGTGCAGATGCTGGTGACGTATCTGGTAAACAGAAGCTTTAGGAAACAGAGCCTCATAGACAGAATACGGTTTTCGTAAATAAAGGCATGAATAAAAATCAATAATGGGGTTTCATGTTGCTGTGAACAGTATTGAACAGGACTTTGAATTTATGCTTGACAAAAATTAAACAAAGTGCTATCATGCAACATGTGAAACGAAGAGGTTACACATTTATCTGTGCCTCTTCGTTTTCTGTTTACAACATATGATGGCTTTTAACCAGAAAAGACGGAGCAAGGGAGCTTTCGCAGTAAAGTTTTCCTGCTCCTTTTTTTCATCAAAAGTAAGGAGGGTAATTATGACAGATGAGATTATGAGAGTAGTAAACGGGGAGGTGTTCGGCGTCTGGTTTCTTATCGGCGCGGCTCTGGTATTCTGGATGCAGGCAGGCTTTGCTATGGTAGAGGCCGGATTCACAAGAGCAAAAAATGCGGGAAATATCCTGATGAAAAACCTGATGGATTTCTGTATCGGTACAGTGATGTTTATATTGATTGGCTTCAGCCTTCTTTTAGGGGAAGACATGGCTGGCCTTATCGGAAAGCCGGGACTTGATATTTTTTCCAATTATGCGGGATTTGACTGGTCCAATTTTGTGTTTAATCTTGTATTCTGTGCGACAACAGCAACAATTGTTTCAGGGGCGATGGCAGAGAGGACAAAATTTTTATCCTACTGTTTGTATTCAGGAATTATTTCTGCGCTAATCTATCCCATTGAGGCACACTGGATCTGGGGCGGAGGCTGGCTTGCAGGGATTGGATTCCATGATTTTGCCGGGTCCTGTGCAATTCATATGGTCGGTGGACTTAGTGCATTAATCGGAGCAAAGATTCTGGGGCCGAGAATCGGAAAGTTTGTAAAGGGAAAGGATGAGAAGGTTATAAAGGTCAATGCATTTCCGGGACACAATCTTCCGATAGGGTGTCTTGGTGTATTCATCCTATGGCTTGGCTGGTATGGATTTAACGGAGCGGCAGCAACAAGCGTAGAGCAGTTAGGCTCTATCTTCCTGACAACGACAATTGCTCCGGCAGCCGCAACGGTTATATGTATGGTTTTCACCTGGGTGAAATATGGGAAACCAGATGTTTCCATGTGCCTGAATGCATCTCTGGCAGGTCTTGTGGCAATTACGGCTCCCTGTGATGTGACAGATGCAGCCGGGGCAGCAGTTATTGGAATCGTGGCCGGACTGCTTGTTGTGTTTGGAGTATGGTTTCTCGATTATAAGCTCCGGGTTGATGATCCGGTAGGCGCGGTAGCGGTTCACTTTATGAACGGAGTATGGGGAACACTGGCAGTCGGTCTCTTTGCGACCACATCTGCCCCGGGAAATGATACATATACCGGTTTATTTTACGGAGGCGGCGTAAAGCTTCTGGGTATTCAGATAATTGGCGTGTTAAGTGTATGTGCGTGGACAGCAGTTACGATAACAATTGCATTTTTTATTATCCGGGCAGTCGTGGGCCTTAGAGTGACGGAGGAAGAGGAAATTGTGGGCCTGGATGCGACAGAACACGGTCTGCCGTCCGCATATTCCGGCTTCAGTATCATGGATGTCTCCAATACAATGAACATGGAAATTAATGAAAACACACATCTTGGAACAGAGGATTACGATGCAGCCTCCAAAGTACAAAAGGATGCAGCCGTCCCGGCAGTGAAGATGCCAGATACAGCGGATACAGGCATCAATAAGGTGGTTATCATTGCAAAGCTTTCCAGATATGAGCGTGTAAAGAAGGCTATGAATGAAATCGGAGTAACAGGCATGACCGTCACACAGGTTATGGGCTGCGGCATCCAGAAGGGCGCAGGTGAGAAATACCGCGGAGTTGAGATGGATGTCACTCTTCTTCCGAAAGTGAAGCTTGAGGTTGTAGTCAGCGAAATTCCAGTGGATACAGTGATTGAGGCAGCAAAGAGAGCGCTGTATACAGGGCATATCGGGGATGGAAAGATATTCGTTTACAGTGTGGACAGAGTAGTGAAAATCCGGACCGGAGAGGAAAATATAGAGGCGCTTCTGGATGTAGAGTAGGGTAAGAGTAAATAAAGGCTTTCCTCTTACTAAGATATATGGTAGTATAGATACAGCGATTGCCATGGGAACCGGAGAATATATATATGACAATTATGTAAAGCCGTCGTTAAGCGACTTTATGGGAAGTATTTTCGAAGAGATATGCAGACAGTATCTCTACCGGCCGGATATCTATCAGTCTCTGCCTTTTATGTTTGGAAAGCTTGGCATATGTTGGGCACAAACCCAGAAAAAAGCAGGAGGAAGAGAAAAAGAGTATGCTTCAGAGATATGTTATAGTTGTTAGTTGGAGGAACCCACCGAGGCCATCCTGAACGCTTCGGGCGGCACGCCCTGTGTGATGAACCGTCTTTGCAGCCAGAGCCTGCTGTGTGCATCCACCAGAAAACTGGATCTGGTGGATGCCGACACGGCTATGCAGGCCATAAACGACTGTGAACTGTGTTCCAATAACGTAACGGGAAATTTATACAGGGTTCCTTTTCGTAGAAAATAATCTGCAAATCGGATGCTCCTTTAATCTGAAGAACAACATTCTGTTATAACAAGGCTTTCAGTTGTTCAAGGATGTTCAAATTTACATAGTATCAATATTAAGATGTTTGTTTAACTTTCTGTCAAAGGTGAACACTGTCTCACCATTCAACGAGTGATAGGCAGCCAATAGGCAATCGACAAAGTCAAGTGATGTACTGGAGAACAGGTCTATTGCATGAATGACACAGTCGGAGTTTTCAATTCGAACAATGTCGGACAGACCAAGGATAATAGACTTAATCTTGTCTTTTGGAGTGGAATATACACCTTTCAGTACATAGACAACCTCTGCAATGACCTCCGGTTTTGTATATGCACCGGATTCAATGACCTCCGCAGCACGTTTTGCCATTTCAGCATTGTCATTCAAGACAAATCTTAAAATCACGTTAGTATCTATTAGCTGCATATTTTTCCGCAATAGCACGTTCAAAAGCCCCCTCCTCCTGTTCTATCAATGCCGTATTTGCGTATTCATGGGCAATTCCGAGCATAGATTGTATAGTTTCTTTTTTTGTGACTGCAGGTTCAGGCGATGACTCATAGGTATCTGAATCAATGAACCTCACAAACGCATAAACAGTTTCAATTTTATTGACCGGCATGGTTTCCAACAAACCTATCGTTTTTTCTAAAGTTGACATAGACATTCCTCCTTCATAAGACATTACTGTTCACAGGTCAGCGCATCTTCTGATTTTTAAAGCATAGCATGAATAAAAATAAAAATCAATATCTATGATTTTCACCTAGGTGAAATATGGGAAGCCGGAGTTACTGTGAACGGAGTGAACCAATGTCATTAACTTAAGAACAACAGTATGTGTTCCAAAGCAGATGAACCAAAAAAAGTCAACTTAAGAGAAAAAAGGGGGATATCAGTAACAAAACAGGCCACATGTATCTGTCCAGTAAAAGCTTTTCATTCGTCTAATTATGGTCTATATTTATTAACAGATTTAAAAACACTACAATAACATTTGTCAGAATCCCGGGAATGGTTTATAATTAAGAGAAATAAAGGTAATTACTGTGAATGGTGTGAACAGTAATGAAAGGTGAACATAAGGAGGTTTTACAAAATGAAAATCACAGAAGGCTATATGCCATACTTAGAGTACAAGACGTACTACCGCATTGTTGGGGAAAAGACCGGGGATAAGAAGCCCCTCGTACTGCTTCACGGCGGACCGGGTTCCACCCACAATTACTTTGAGGTGTTAGACAGGCTTGCAGAAGAAGACGGGCGTGAAATCGTGATGTATGATCAGATTGGATGCGGGGAGTCCTATGTAGAGAACCGCCCGGATTTGTGGAATGCCAAGACATGGGTAGAGGAGCTCATGGCGCTCAGGGAGCATTTGGGGTTAAAGGAGATGCACCTTCTCGGACAGTCCTGGGGAGGCATGCTCCTTTTGGATTATGTATGCAATTATAAGCCGGAGGGGCTTAAGAGCCTGATTCTTTCCAGTACACTTCCTGCTTCCTGGATGTGGGGAATCGAGCAGCACCGTATGATTAAGGAGCTGCCAAAGGAAATGCAGGATGCCATTGAAAAAGCAACATCCTCAAATGATTACAGCGACCCCGTATACCAGGCGGCAGAAGCAGAATATATGCTGCGCCATGCGGCAGGGGCCGTGACAGAGGAGTCTCCGGAGTGCTTAAGACGTCCGGTGAAAAAAGGCGGTGAGGCATATGTAACAGGCTGGGGTCCCAATGAATATACTCCTATGGGAACCCTTAAGGACTACGATGTGACAGAGCAGCTTAAGGATATCAAGGAACCGGCTCTGGTCATCAATGGAGGCAATGATCTGTGCACGCCGTACATAGCAAAATATATGTATGACAGAATCCCGAATTCCCAATGGGAGCTGTTCCGCACCTGCCGTCATATGTGCTTCGTGGAGGACAATGACCGATATGTTGAGCTTATGAAGGAATGGCTGAATAAAAACGATTAGCAGACTGTAGAAAAACGAAAGAACCGCCTTTGTCATAAAGACGGTTCTTTTTGTGCCTTTTTACTGATTATTATTGCTGAAATTAGCAAATTATGGCATAATAATAACTAATATGTCAGAAAAAATATTTGCTGCTATGCAAAAGGAGAGACTATGGAGTTATTTGCCCATTTAACAAATAGAGATAACAAAAGAATAGAGCAGACTCTGGAAGAACATTGTATGAATGTAGCAGAATATGCAGCTAAAAGTATTGGAAGCACAGGCTTATATCATACAGCTTATCTGGCAGGAATACTCCATGATGCAGGAAAAGCAAAGTCTGAATTTGTAGAATACATAGAGAAAGCCTATCAGGGAGAGAAAGTCATAAGAGGCTCTGTAAATCATACCTTTGCCGGTGTCATATGGCTTTTTGAAAAATACCATATGATTGAATCCTCCGTATGGGAAAGGATGACATGTGAGATTATAGGCTATGCTGTTGGTTCCCATCATGGGATATTTGACTGTGTGGATCTGGATGGGGAAAATGGTTTTCAGTACCGCCTGAAAAAGGACAAAAAAGAGCTGTTTTACGAGGAGACGCTTCACAATTATTTTGAAAATGTGATGAGTGAGGATGCTCTGGATGAGCTTTTCCAAAAAGCAGTTCATGAGATACAGCCCTTTTTCCAAAAAGCAATGGAAGTATTTGACAAAAAAAAGGACGAAGTATTTTTTCAGATAAGTATGCTGGTCAGACTGGTTTTATCTGCGGTTATTTATGGTGACCGAAGAGATACGAGCGAATTTATGGGTCAGCTAATTAAGAATGGAGAACTGAAGGCGGACTGGAGGAGTCAAAGAGAATATTTTGAGAAGAGGATAAAGCAGTTTGATAAAGCCACTGCCCTAAATGCTGTCAGAGATGAGATTTCCAGACAATGTGCAGATGCGGCACAGAGGCCGTCTGGTATTTACCGGCTGAATGTACCTACCGGCGGCGGAAAGACATTATGTACGCTGCGGTATGCGCTGGCACATGCAGAGAAATATAATAAGAAAAGAATTATTTTTATTATCCCTCTTTTGAGTGTTTTGGACCAAAATGTGAAGGTTATAAAAGAGTTTATTCTTGATGAGAAAGAAGTTTTAGAGCACCATTCCAATGTAATTAGAAGTCTGGATATGAATGGAGAGGAGCTTGATCATTATGAATATTTGTCTGACAGCTGGAACTATCCGATTATTGTATCGACACTAGTTCAATTATTGAATATTCTTTTTTCACAGCAGACATCTGCAATTGGAAGAATGCAGGCATTATGTGACAGTGTAATTGTAATTGATGAAGTCCAGTCTTTGCCGAAGAAGATAACAGTCATGTTTAATATGGCAATGAATTTTCTTCACCAGGTTTGTAACGCAGCAATAGTTCTTTCATCAGCAACGCAGCCCTGTTTTGAAGATTTAAGGTGGCCTCTTCATCTTACAGAGAATCCTGATTTGGTCAGGCTGACTAAGGAACAATTACAGGTGTTCAAGCGTGCAGACGTGATAGATCAAACGGATTCTTATGGAATGGACTGGGAAGAGTGTGCGGCATTTTGTGAGGAAGCAGTATATCAGCATGACTCACTTTTAGTTGTATGTAACACAAAAGCAGAAGCAAGAACATTATTCGAGAAGCTTAAGGAGAGAGCAGAAAATACCTGGGATATCTATCATCTATCAACGTCAATGTGTCAGGAGCATAGATGGGATATATTGGAGAGACTGAAAGAGAGTCTGAGAAAGGTACGTAAAAATACGGATAAACGAAAGGCAGTCTGTATATCTACACAATTAATTGAAGCGGGAGTAGACATTTCTTTTGAATGTGTTGTACGTGTGATGGCAGGACTTGATAATCTGGCACAGACCGCAGGGAGATGTAACCGCAGTAACGAATATGGACATGCAGGCAAGGTTTACCTTATCAATTTAAAAAATGAAAATTTAAGTATGCTTCAGGAGATAAAAAAGGCACAGGACAGCACAAGGAAAGTGCTGAATATTTGGAAAGACGGCGGGGGCGATATATTAGAAGAGCAGGCAGTCCGAAGGTTTTATCAGTTTCTGTTTAAAGAAACAGAGACAGAGATAAAGTATCCTATTAAGGACTATGGCAATACCATCTATCTTGCAGATCTTTTATCAAATAGAAATAATCGTGCGAATAACAGCCGGAATGAAAACTATATATTGTATCAGCCATTTAAAACAATAGGAAAAAGCTTTAAAATATTTGATCAAGATACGACAGATATATTGGTTCCTTATGGAAAGGGTGCAGATATAGCAGAGCAGCTGCGTATTATGAAGGAAGGCTGTTTTGAATTAGAAAAACTCAGACCAATTATGCAGCAGGCTAAGAAATTTACGATTAGTATATTTGAATGGCAGAAGAAAAAACTCTATCAGGCAGGAATGCTTTACCCGATTTTAGACGGCAGGGTAATGGTGTTGGATAAGGGAGCATATGATGACTGTTTTGGATTAATAGTTACAGACGGGCAAGCAGCTGAAAATTTTATTTTATAGGCAAGATAATAAATAATGAAAAAGTAAGGAGGAAGGAATGAAGCACAGAAATTCAGTAGAGTTTGAAGTTAAAGGAGATTATGGAATGTTCGCAGATCCGGTCACGCGTGTCGGAGGTGAGAAATTTACATACCAGGTGCCTACATACGAAGCGCTTAAAGGAATTTTGCAGAGTGTATACTGGAAACCGACAATCATCTGGATTATAGATGAGGTTCGTATTATGAATCAGATTCAGACAGAGACAAAAGGAATACGCCCAATCAAATATTATAAAGATGAGAACGATTTGTCCTACTATACTTATTTAAAGGACTGCCGTTATCAGGTAAGAGCACATTTTATATGGAATGAGAACCGTCCGGAACTGGAGAAGGACAGAAACGAAAATAAGCATCATAACATTGCCCGGAGAATGATTGAAAGAGGCGGAAGGAGAGATATTTTCCTGGGTACAAGAGAATGTCAGGGATATGTAAGTCCCTGTGAATTTGGAGAAGGAAAAGGATTTTATGATAGTCTTCCTGAACTGAGCTTTGGAATGATGTATCATGGGATTACCTATGCAGATGAAGCGTATTCCGGGGAAACAAGGGGGAAAATGTCGATAAGGCTGTGGCAGGCAGTAATGAGAAGAGGTGTTATAGAATTCCTGCCTCCCTGGGAATGTGTACATAGAACTGTGCGAGAAATGGATATGAAAAAGTTTGATGAGGCATCGGGAAACTTTTCAGTAATCAGTGAGGAAGGAAGTGAGACGGATGTCATGGATGAGCCAGCTTTATAAAACCTATGAACAAAATATCGGGAAAGGGCAGGGGCCGGATACCGGACTTACACCAGTTGCTCATATGAATGCAAATGCCCAGATAGAAATCACATTAGGCAGAGAAGGCAGCTTCCTGTCGGCAACAATAATTGATAAAGAAGATTCAGCTACATTGATTCCGGTTACAGAAGCATCTGCCGGCAGAAGTTCAGGGATTGCGCCGCATGCGTTAAGTGATATGCTTCCGTATATTGCAGGAGACTTCTCTGAATATTGTGATAGTGAAAAGCAGAAAAAGAGTGCAGTGGAAAAATTTGAGGCATATACCGCAAAGCTAAAAAAATGGGAAGAATCGGAAGACACCCATCCAAAAGTAAAAGCTATTTACGGTTATATCTCTAAAAAAATCATGATTTCAGACTTGATAAAAGCAGGCTTGATTGAGTTGACAGATGAAGGAATTCTTGAAAAGAAAAAAATCAGCGGCCAGCCTTATGAAAAGGTGATTGTAAGGTTTCGTATTGTTGACGGAGAGCAGGAAGATCGTACATGGAAGGATGCTTCACTGATAGAGTCTTATACGGGATATTATTTAAAAGGACAGCAGGGCAGAAAGGATATCTGTTATTTTACCGGGGAAGAGAAGACAATATCTGCAAACCATCCTAAGGGAATTGTGGCCTCGGATTATGGGGCAAAATTGATGTCAGCAAATGACGCACAGGGCTATACCTACAGGGGAAGATTTCAGAATGCGGAACAGTCCTGTGCATTGAGCTATGAAGCCTCACAGAAAATCCACAGTGCATTGACATGGCTTGTTAAGAGGCAGGGGGCAGTTATTGGGAGCCAGGATAAAAGGACTTTTATTTGTTGGAATCCTGAAGGGAAGAAAACGCCGAAGCTGTTTGCTGAATTAGGGTTTGATGCGAATGATGATGCAGAGACTACGGAGGTTTCTTATAAAAAGCAGCTTCAAAAGACGCTTCTGGGATATCAGAGTCAGTTTGAAGAAACAGATTCAATTATAGTAATGGGACTGGATGCGGCAACAACAGGACGTCTTTCCGTGACTTATTATCATGAGCAGGCGGCACTGGATTTTTTTGAACGGGTATTTTACTGGAGCCAAACCTGTAACTGGCAGTATTTAAAATCTGATGAGAAGAAACATCCTTATTATACTATTCAAACGCCTGTATTTAAACGGATTGTAGAATGTGCATTTGGAAGAGAACGCGGAAGCTTTATTGAAGCAGATGATAAAGTGCTGAAAGAGCATACACAGCGTCTGGTAAAATGTATGCTTGAAAAACAGCCGGTTCCCTATGATATGGTTCATGCCCTGACGATCCGGGCCTCTACGCCAATGGCATATACGAGAGGAAACAGGGAGCGGGTATTGTCTACGGCATGTGCACTGATTAGTAAATATTATTATGATAAAAACACAGAAAGGCAGGGAGAGGAAGAGAAAATGAAGCTGGATTTAGAAAATCAGGACAGAAGTTATCTATTTGGGCGGCTTTTGGCGGTCTGCGAAAAAGTGGAAAGAAAAACGTATGACAGAGGAGAGGCGAGGGATCCAAATGCAATCCGCCTGCAGTCGGCATTTGTTAATCATCCGATGCAGACATGGAAGATATTGGAGGGACTGCTAAACCCATATTTTCAAAAATTGAGGCCCGGTTCCAGAGAGTACTACCGGGAATTGATTAGTCAGATTGTGACTTCATTTAAAGAAGATGATACTATAGCATTGAATCAGGAACTAAAAGAGACATATTTGCTGGGATACTATCTGCAAAGAGCTGAATTAAATAAGAAAAGGGAAGAGAAAGAGGAGGAATCAGAGAATGGAAAGCTTACAGAATAAAATTGATTTTACAGTGTTGATTAAGGTGGCAAATGCGAACCCCAATGGTGACCCCTTAAATGGAAACCGTCCCAGAACAACCTATACCGGCCAAGGGGAAATTTCAGACGTCTGCCTGAAGAGAAAAATAAGGAATCGTTTCCAGGATATGGGGGAGCCCCTTTTTGTTCAATCTGCGGATCGCAGTGACGATGGCTGTACTTCTTTAAGTGAAAGAGCTTCAGAAAATATAACGAAATATGAATCAAATGATGATTATGCCAGACAGGCATGTGAGAAATGGATTGATGTGCGCGCGTTTGGACAGGTATTTGCATTCAAAGCAAATAAAGATAAAAAGGAAAAGGAGGGCGTCTCTGTAGGAGTCAGAGGACCTGTATCCATTCACCAGGCAGTTAGCTGCTCTCCAATTGATATTAACAGTATGCAGATTACAAAAAGTGTTAATAGTGAACCGGATAAAGGTAAGAGCTCTGATACAATGGGAACAAAGCATTTTGTAGAGTTTGGGCTGTATCGGATGAAGGGCTCCATAAATGTACAATTGGCCGAAAAAACAGGGTTTTCAGAGGAAGATGCAGAAAAGTTAAAAGAAGCACTTCGCACCCTGTTCATTAATGATGCATCCTCTGCAAGACCGGATGGAAGTATGGAAGTGGTTTCTGTGTATTGGTGGCGGCATAATAATAAGATTGGACAGTATTCTGCTGCTAAGGTACATGATTCCCTCAAAATAAATTTGAAGGAGGGAGTATTGCTGCCATCTTCCCTTGAGGATTATGAAATTAAACTGGAAAATCTGCCGGGGCTGGAACCAGAAATTTTTGACGGTATATAAAAATGTATAGCGAAGAAGATTATCTAATGCTGTCAGGGCTGCAGCATTTTGCATATTGCAGAAGACAATGGGCACTTATACATATTGAACAGCAGTGGGCGGAGAATGAAAGAACTGTAGACGGACAGATATTCCATTCAGTAGCACATGATAAAGCACGGATAGAAAAAAGGGGAGATTTGCTTATTACCCGGGGCCTGCATGTTAAGTCAGCGCGGCTAGAAATGTCAGGAATCTGTGATGTGGTGGAATTTCACAGAGCTGATAATGGAATTTCGCTTTCTTCATATGCTGGATTGTGGCAGCCATATCCGGTTGAATATAAAAAGGGTCTGCCCAAGGTGAATGAGGCAGATGAACTGCAGTTATGCGCTCAGGCAATATGTCTTGAGGAAATGCTGCTTTGTCATATAACAGACGGAAGCTTATTTTATGGAGAAAACCGCCGGAGAAAACGGGTAGAATTTACAGAAGGGCTTCGGGAAAAGGTAAATAATATGGCAAAGGAAATGCATGATTTATGGGAGAAAGGTTATACCCCAAAGGTAAAACCACAGAAGGGGTGTAATGCCTGTTCCTTGAAAGAAATATGTGTGCCAAGGCTTCAAAGGGTAAAATCTGTGTCTGATTATATTGAGAAGAATCTGGCAGGGGAATAACATTATGAGAAAACTATTAAATACATTGTTTATTACAACGGAAAATGCCTTCTTGTCGCTGGAGGGGGAAACTGTTTGTGTGCAAATTGATAAAAAGAAGGCTGGACAGTTTCCTCTTCATACATTAGAAAGTATTATATGTTTTACATATAATGGCGCCACTCCGGCATTTATGGGGGCATGTGCAAAGAAAGGAATTCATCTGTCATTTTTTAGCCCTTTTGGAAAATTTTTATGCAGGGTGGTTGGCGAAAGTCAGGGGAATGTTCTTTTAAGAAAACAGCAATACCGGATATCAGATGATAAAGAGAGCAGTTGTTTGATAGCAAGAAATTTTATTTTGGGAAAGGTTTTCAATTGTCGGTGGAGTATAGATCGGACGTTGCGTGACCATGCTCTTAGAGTAGACGAAGAACGCTGCAGAAATGTAAAGGAATATCTATCAAATGCGATGGAAAAAATAAGACATGTGGAAGAACTGGATTCGCTTCGCGGACTGGAAGGGGAGTGTGCATCTGTCTATTTCGGCCTTTTTGATGAACTAATTTTAAATCAGAAGGATGTATTTTATTTTCAAGGAAGAAATAAACGCCCTCCGTTAGATAATGTAAACGCTATGCTATCCTTTGGCTATACATTATTAGCCAATGACTGTGCAGGCGCACTGGAGGGGGTGGGACTGGACTCCTTTGTCGGTTTTTTACATCGGGATCGTCCGGGCAG
Organism: uncultured Lachnospiraceae bacterium; assembly: GCA_949502235.1. GTDB lineage: Bacteria > Bacillota > Clostridia > Lachnospirales > Lachnospiraceae > CAPEBR01. The sequence continues at coordinate 26,334 of CATBDC010000047.1, forward strand.
AAAATCTCTTGCATTGGACTTGATGGAAGAAATGCGGGCGGTATTAATAGACCGGTTCGTTTTAACGCTCATTAATAATCGGCAGATTAGAGAAGAGCATTTCCGAAAGTCCGAAAGTGGAGCTGTAGAATTCACAGATGATGGAAAGAAAAAATTTCTTACAGCATGGCAAGAACATAAACGGGAGCAGATTACCCATCCTTACCTGCAGGAAAAGATATGCTGGGGACTTGTTCCGCATGTCCAGGCATTACTGCTTGCAAGATATTTACGGGGAGATATGGATGGGTACCCGCCTTTTCTATGGAAGTGAGGGAGATTATGCTCGTATTGATTACATATGATGTGAATACAGAAGATGCAAAAGGAAAAGGGCGGCTGCGCAGAGTTGCCAAGAAGTGTGTAAGCTATGGACAAAGGGTGCAAAATTCTGTATTTGAATGTATCGTAGATGCAGGGCAATGCAAATTGTTGAAAGAACAATTGCTGAAAATTGTTGATTTGGAAAAGGATAGTTTGAGATTTTACTATTTAGGAAATCAATATAAAAATAAAATTGAACATTATGGGGCAAAGGGAACGATAGATCAGGAAGGGGTGTTGATTTTGTAGATGCGAAGTATAAGCAAACATTAGAGTGCTGATTCTTTCGCACTTGAAATCTTGAGAAAAGGTGGAGAAAAATCACAATTTTTGCGTATTATATACTTGAATCACAAGATAAATTATTAAAATTAGATAAATATATAGAAGATTAAGAAGGCTTTTTATATTTATTTGCTGTCACTCCCTGCGTGGGAGTGTGGATTGAAATTCATAAACCCGTGCCGTTTTGCATCGGGTGCTTAGTCACTCCCTGCGTGGGAGTGTGGATTGAAATCGTAATAGCTGATGAAATGAGAACAGAAGAAAATGGTCACTCCCTGCGTGGGAGTGTGGATTGAAATATGTAATCTCCGGTTTTAATCGCCTGCTCTATGTGTCACTCCCTGCGTGGGAGTGTGGATTGAAATATTAAAGTCCGGCCAGATACTTTGGAATGTTTGCTGTCACTCCCTGCGTGGGAGTGTGGATTGAAATCTGTGTGCGTCTTGCGTGTTCTTCTTGCCAGAATGTCACTCCCTGCGTGGGAGTGTGGATTGAAATATATAAGTAGGAGGATTTAGGAATGAAGAAAATGTCACTCCCTGCGTGGGAGTGTGGATTGAAATAAATAATTAAATAGATAATTGCAATTATCTATTGTCACTCCCTGCGTGGGAGTGTGGATTGAAATCATAATTATCATTAAACTTTGCAGTGCACCACTGTCACTCCCTGCGTGGGAGTGTGGATTGAAATCGATTTCTGGACAAGCCAAGTCCTACAAAATGGCGTCACTCCCTGCGTGGGAGTGTGGATTGAAATAAATTCTTCGTGTATATCATTTTTAAAATGTTCTTGTCACTCCCTGCGTGGGAGTGTGGATTGAAATCAATGTGTCTTTTCCATCAGAAATCCTCCTCCAACGTCACTCCCTGCGTGGGAGTGTGGATTGAAATATTTATTGCCTTTACAGCATTTTCAATATTTGCTAGTCACTCCCTGCGTGGGAGTGTGGATTGAAATAAGCTCACCCTGCCTCTTAGTGTTCAGCCTGAACCGTCACTCCCTGCGTGGGAGTGTGGATTGAAATTATTCGGCGCTTACGATGCTATAGCAGAAAGAAGTCACTCCCTGCGTGGGAGTGTGGATTGAAATCACAGAGTGCATATACCAAAATCAAGTATTGCTGGTCACTCCCTGCGTGGGAGTGTGGATTGAAATATCAGTCATTTACACAAGGCTACTGATGAAGAAAGTCACTCCCTGCGTGGGAGTGTGGATTGAAATAAAAATGTAAGTTGTTCCGTATCCGTTGTCATGCGTCACTCCCTGCGTGGGAGTGTGGATTGAAATTTGAACGGACGTGACGGTGAAGAGCAGGAGTCCGAGTCACTCCCTGCGTGGGAGTGTGGATTGAAATAGAAAGCGTATATGCGTGGGCGGTATGAACTTGCGTCACTCCCTGCGTGGGAGTGTGGATTGAAATAGCAGAGGGACTGTGTATAACTATCAAGAACACGTGTCACTCCCTGCGTGGGAGTGTGGATTGAAATCGAAGAAAAGAGAGCGGATAGAATTTCCCAAAGGTCACTCCCTGCGTGGGAGTGTGGATTGAAATACAAGGATTATAAAATTGTCAATAAAAGACGCGTGGTCACTCCCTGCGTGGGAGTGTGGATTGAAATCTACTATGTCAATCCGCAAAACAGCGGCTTTGCAAGTCACTCCCTGCGTGGGAGTGTGGATTGAAATATGATACTTTGGAACATGCTCTATGTATTGTCCGTTACTTTATAACAAACTTTATTACATTAATTTCTTTAAAATAA
>CATBDC010000048.1 GCA_949502235.1 uncultured Lachnospiraceae bacterium
GAAGCGAATTTTAAATGGATTTGCGAAGGTTACTGTGAACGGAGTGAACAGTAACGAAAAGTATGAAGCTGTGATCTGATGGTTTTCGTATGGGTTGCGGGCGTAGTGTGCCGTATGTTATAATCATACTGTAAAAAGTTTTCAGAAAAGGAGACATGCAGCATGACCCCTGTTATTTCAATCGGAGCGCAGGATTTTACTTATATCAGAAGCCACGGTTATTTTTATGTGGACAAGACGAGCTTCATAAAGGAATGGTGGGAATCCGGGGATGCTGTCACCCTGATTACTCGTCCCCGCCGTTTTGGAAAAACACTGAACCTAAGTATGGCGGAGGCATTTTTCTCCAACCAGTTTGCAGGACGGGGAGATTTGTTTGAAGGGTTATCCATCTGGAATGAGGAAGCATATCGCAAACTTCAGGGAAGCAGCCCTGTCCTTTTTCTGAGTTTTGCAGGGATCAAAGGAGACACTTACGAAACGGCAAGAGAAGGAATCATTCAGATTATCATAGACATTTATGCAAAATACAGATTCCTGACGAAGGGGGACGCTTTAAATGAGCAGGAGAAGGAATACTATGATTTTGTAAAACAGGATATGTCGGATGCGGTGGTATCCATGTCGCTGCACCGTCTGGCAATCTGTATGAGCCGGTATTATGGAAAAAAGGTGTTGATTTTTCTGGATGAATATGACACGCCTTTGCAGGAGGCCTATGCGTATGGATATTGGGAAAAGATGGTATCCTTTATCCGCAGCCTTTTTAACTGTACCTTTAAGACAAATCCATATATGGAGCGTGGGCTTATGACGGGGATAACCAGAATCAGCAAGGAATCCATTTTCTCAGATATCAGCAATCTGGAGGTTGTGACAACCACTTCTGAAAAGTATGAGACTGCGTTTGGATTTACGGAGAAGGAGGTTGCAGGGGCTCTCGGGCAGTTTAAAATGCTCGGATCTCTGGAGAAGGTGCGGTACTGGTATGATGGCTTCCGGTTCGGGAACAGGAGGGATATTTATAATCCCTGGTCTATCACAAAGTATCTGGACGGGAAGAAATTCAGTACCTATTGGATGAATACCAGTTCCAATAAGCTTGTGGGGAAGCTGATCCGGGAAGGGTCTGCGGATATCAAGATTGCCATGGAAGACCTGCTGGAGGGAAAAGAAATTACGGCAATGCTGGATGAAGAAGTTGTTTTTGACCAGCTGGAGGAAAGTAATGAGGCAATCTGGAGCCTGCTTTTGGCATCAGGATACTTAAAGGTAGATAAAGTCTTTGTGAGCGAAGATGAGGGAGAAGTATACCAGTTGTCCCTTACGAATTTTGAGGTAAAAAGGGAATTTCGGAAGATGATTCTAAGATGGTTCAAAAATGCGTCTGTCCGGTATAATGATTTTATCAAAGCGCTGCTGGCAGATGATGTAGATTATATGAATCAGTACATGAACCAGATTGCGCTGCAGGCATTTGGCAGCTTTGATGTGGGGAAGAAACCCTCCGGGAAGGCGGATCCGGAAAGATTTTACCACGGATTTGTATTAGGACTGGTGGTGGATCTGGCGGATCAGTACCGGATCACTTCCAACAGGGAGAGCGGTTTCGGACGGTATGATGTAGTCATGGAGCCTTTTGACAGGCAAAGAAAGGCGGTAGTCATGGAATTTAAGGTGTTCAATCCGGCAAAAGAAGAGGACTTGAACGAAACAGTGAGAAATGCGCTGCAGCAGATTGAGGATAAAAAGTATGATACAGAACTGACGGCAAGAGGGTTCGCAAAAGAAAATATCCGGCATTATGGATTCGCGTTTGAAGGGAAACGAGTTTTGATCGGGCAGCAGGCCCCCTAAAACTCATAAACCAAGCCCCCGGAACATATACTACAGGTAAAGTATAGGTTCTGGGGTTTTTATTTTATGAATGAAGATAAGAAGCGCAGATGGAGAAATCGCGGAATTTTAATACTTACACTTATGATAGCTCTTGCCGGTTCTTACAAGTATGTGTCAGGATATGTAACAGTTTCAAGTAACGTGAACGGAAGAGAGCTTCCGATTTACTGTGTCGATACAAAGGAAAAGAAGGTAGCCTTAAGCTTTGATGCAGCGTGGGGAAATGAGGACACACAGAAGATTCTTGATATTTTAAAAAAGAATGATGTGCATGCTACATTTTTTATGACCGGTGGATGGGTGGAAAGCTATCCTGATGACGTGAAGGCCATTTGCGAGGCCGGCCATGACCTGGGGAACCACAGCGAGCACCACAAGAACATGTCCCAGATATCAGAGGAAGAGAAGACAAAGGAGCTTTTAAGTGTCCATGAAAAAGTAAAGAAACTGACCGGAAAAGACATGGAGCTGTTCCGTCCGCCCTACGGAGACTACGATGACCGTGTGATTCTGAATGCAAAAGAAAACGGATATTACACAATTCAGTGGAGTGTGGACAGCCTGGACTGGAAGGACTACGGAGCAGACAACATTATTGATACGGTTTTGAATCATAAGGAGCTTAGTAACGGCGCCATTATCCTCTGCCATAACGGCGCAAAGTATACGGCAGAGGCATTGGAAGCATTAATCACAGGGCTTAAGGAGAAAGGATATGAGATTGTGCCCATATCAGAGCTGATTTATAAAGAAGACTATCATATGGATGTGACGGGGAAGCAGATAAAGGATTCTTGATAGATGGGGACAGGGTATTTTTAATCTGGGACGGAGTAAAATTCATTTTACTCCGTCCCAGATTAAAAATACCCTGTCCCCATCCCGTGTGTTGTTGATTTTAGTGTATGTAATAGATATAATATAGACAGGTGAGAAAATGATTTAGGCATAAGCAATTGCCTTAAATATGGGTGGCAGAAAATCACTGAAGGAGAGGGGTAGATATTATGTACATTGATAAGACAATTACTTTGTCTGACTGTCTTCCGGCCGGATTGCAGAGAGACTTTGAAGAATTGCAGGAATATTATGGTGCGGGGGACTGGCTTCAGTTTGACCTTTTGTTCGAAGCTGTAGAGGCAAGTGTAAAAGCCTATTATCTGGCAGGGAAAATAAGCAGGGAGGAACTGAATCTTATTTTCAGAAAATATGGAATTGCATAAAATGGATGGAGACGTGGATCATGAGAAAAATTTTCAATGTAAATGGAGATTGTAAGCCTGCAGAATTGTGGTATAATGGAAAACACGTATGTATTTAAGCACAAGCATTACGGAGAAAGGGTTGCATATGGAGAGCAGAGTATCAGTGATCAGCATTATTGTAAAGGATGAGGAGTCTGCCGCGGCAGTGAATGAGATCCTGCACGAGTATCGGCAGTATGTGATAGGGCGCATGGGAATCCCGTATCGGGAGAGGAACATATCTATTATCAGCGTTGTGATGGATGCGCCGGGGGATGCCGTGAGCGCTCTGTCAGGAAAGCTTGGGATGCTTAAGGGCGTCAGCGCGAAGACACTGACTGCGAAGCTGTAGTAACAACAGAAAGGGAGAAGGAACATGAGTAACTTAACAGAAATCAGATGGCACGGCCGGGGCGGCCAGGGTGCCAAGACAGCCGCGCTGCTTCTGGCAGATGTGGCATTTCAGACAGGAAAGTATGTACAGGGCTTTCCGGAGTACGGTCCAGAGCGTATGGGCGCGCCCATTACGGCGTATAACCGGATCAGCGATACTGTTATACGGGCACACTCCAACATTTATGATCCGGAATATGTAGTAGTAGTTGACGAGTCTCTTTTAGAGGCGGTTGATGTAACGGCCGGTCTTAAGAAGGAAGGGGCCATTCTTATTAATACCGCCCGCAGCAAGGAAGAGATTATTCCCCACTTAAAGGGATATGAAGGCAAAGTCTACATTATTGACGCCCACAAGGTATCTATGGCGACCATGGGAAAATATTTCCCCAATACGCCGCTGCTTGCCGCAATCGTGAAGGTAACCGGGCTGATGGATGAGGAGACATTTTTACGGGAAATGAGGGCGTCCTTCTCCCACAAATTTGCCAGCAAGCCGGAGGTCATAGACGGCAATATGGCGGCTCTTGAGATGGCGCTTAAGGAGGTGCGGTAATGGCTATGGATATTACAAAATTAGGTGTAAAGGTAAACTGGAAGGCTCTGACAGAGGGAATGATTATTGCCGGTGCAGGTACTTCTAAGGATTTTAATACAGGAGAGTGGTCTACGGACAAGCCGGAGTTTATTGAGGATAAATGTAAACAGTGCCTGCTGTGCGTGCCGGTCTGTCCGGACAGCTGTATCCCGGTTAAGGATATGAAAAGAGGCGCATTTGACTATGAGCACTGCAAGGGCTGCGGCATCTGTGTAAAAGCATGCCCGTTCGGTGCGATTACGATGGAAGGGGTGAAATAATATGGCAAAAAGAGACAGATTATCAGGAAACGAAGCGGTGGCTATCGCTTTGAGACAGATTAACCCGGATGTATTTCCGGCGTTCCCCATTACCCCGTCCACAGAGATTCCCCAGTATTTTGCCTCCTTTGTGGCAAACGGGCAGGTGGATACGGAATTTATTCCTGTAGAGAGCGAGCACAGCTCCATGAGCGCAGCTATCGGCGCTTCTGCGGCAGGGGCAAGGAGCCTTACGGCAACCTCCTCCTGCGGGCTTGCATATATGTGGGAGGAATTATACATAGCGGCATCCAACAGGCTTCCGTTAGCACTGGCCCTTGTAAACCGCGCCCTGTCCGGCCCCATTAATATTAACTGCGACCATTCCGACAGTATGGGCGCAAGAGATTCCGGCTGGATACAGATGTATGCGGAGAATAACCAGGAGGCCTATGACAATATGGTACAGGCCTACCGCATTTCCGAGCATAAGGATGTAAGGCTTCCGATTATGATCTGCCAGGACGGCTTTATCACAAGTCATGCAGTGGAAAATATCGAGCTTTTAGAGGATGAGGAGGTTAAGAAATTTGTGGGTGAATACAGCCCGGAAAATTATCTTCTGAATCCGGAGTGCCCCATGGCAGTAGGCCCTTATTCTATTACGGACTATTATATGGAAGCAAAACGTAACCAGGCAGAGGGCATGAAGCATGTAAGCCAGGTAGTGCTTGACGTGGCGAAGGAATATGCCGGCATTTCCGGAAGAGCGTACGGCCTGTTTGAAGAATACCGCATGGAGGATGCCGAGAGGGCAGTTGTCATGATCGGCTCGGCAGCAGGCACCACAAAGGATGCCATTGACAGATTACGGGAGAAGGGAGAAAAGGTGGGACTCATTAAAATCCGCCTCTACCGTCCCTTCCCGGCCTCTGAGATTGCAGAAGCCCTTAAAAATGTGAAGGCTGTTGCCATTATGGACCGGGCAGAAGGGTATACGAACCACGGCGGGCCTCTTGGCGCAGATGTGATGTCAGCCTTATACAGAGCGAGAGGAAATGCCCTGGCAGTGAATTATATCTATGGACTTGGCGGGCGCGATGTCCGTGTAGAGGACATGGAAGGCGTATTTGAAGCCCTGAAACAGATCATAGAAGAAGGCGGTGCGGGTGAGGCCTATCGTTATCTTGGACTTAGAGAGTAAGGGGGAATAAAGATGAGCTATAATTTTAAAGAGACAATGAATAAACCAGAGCGTCTTGCTCCGGGACACAGGATGTGTGCGGGCTGCGGCGGTACGATTGCGGTAAGAAATGTCCTGCGGGGACTTCACGAAGGGGACAAAGCGGTCATCGGCAATGCTACAGGATGCCTTGAGGTATCCACCTTTACTTATCCCTATACGGCATGGGAGGACAGCTATATCCACAATGCATTTGAAAATGCAGGCGCAACCTTAAGCGGTGTGGAGGGCGCCTACAAGGCTCTTAAGAAAAAAGGAAAATTAAATGAAACCTACAAATTCATTACCTTCGGCGGTGACGGCGGAACCTATGATATCGGTTTTCAGTCCCTGTCAGGGGCAATGGAACGAAACCATGACCTTGTCTATGTCTGCTATGATAACGGGGCCTATATGAATACCGGAATTCAGCGTTCCTCCGCGACCCCTATGTATGCGGACACGACAACAACGCCGGTGGGAACCGAAAGTAACGGAAAGCCTCAGAACAGGAAAGATCTGGCGGCTATCATTGCAGCCCATGACGTTCCATATGTGGCCCAGACCACCTTTGTGCAGAATTTTAAGGATTTACATGTGAAATCAGAAAAGGCAATCTACACGCCGGGAGCAGCATTTTTAAATATTATGGCGCCGTGCCCCCGGGGCTGGCGGTACAACACGCCGGATATTATGGAAATCTGCAAGCTGGGTGTGGAGACCTGCTACTGGCCTCTGTTTGAGGTGGTGGAAGGAAAATGGATTCTTAACTATGAGCCGAAGAAAAAGCTTCCGGTTGAGGATTTCTTAAGACCCCAGGGAAGATTTAAACACCTGTTTAAAAAGGGAAACGAGCATCTTCTTGAAGCGTTCCAGAAGGAAGTGGACAGAAGATGGGAGGAGCTTCTGTTCAGATGTTCCAGATAACTGCAAAGGTAAGACTTTAATTATTGGAGAGTTAAATGAAGAGAGAAAAATTTGGTTCACGGCTGGGATTTATTTTAGTCTCAGCCGGATGTGCAATTGGAATAGGAAATGTGTGGAAATTTCCGTATATGTGCGGGGAGTTTGGCGGCGCAGTTTTTATTATGATTTATCTTTTGTTCCTTTTGATATTAGGAATCCCGGTTCTTATCTGCGAATTTGCCGTGGGCCGGGGCAGCAGGAAAAGTGTGGCGGCATGCTATGAAGAGCTGGCGCCATCCGGCACCCGCTGGCATATGAGTAAGTGGATTGGAATCATAGGAAGCTATCTTCTTATGATGTTTTATACAACGGTGGGCGGCTGGATGCTGTACTATTGTTACAGGAGCCTTAGGGGAGAATTTAAAGGAGCGTCTGCAGAAGGAGTAGCAGAAAAATTCACAGGCATGTTAGGCAATATGCCGGTGATGACCTTCTGGACAATCCTTATTACAGTGCTTGGCTTTGCAGTCTGTTATTTCGGCATCCGGGGCGGTATTGAAAGAGTGTCAAAGGTCATGATGTCCGCTCTTCTTATCATTATGGTTGTGCTTGCCGTACACTCTGTGTTTCTTGAAGGCGCAGGGGAGGGAATCCGGTTTTACCTTGTGCCGGATTTTCAGAAGGTAAAAGAGATTGGAATTGGAAATGTGATTTTCGGGGCCATGAGCCAGGCATTTTTTACCCTGTCTATCGGGATAGGCGCCATGCTGATTTTCGGAAGCTACATGAGCCGGGAGAGAAGTCTTACAGGGGAGGCCGTAAACATTACGGTATTGGACACATTTGTAGCCCTGATGGCTGGCTTTATTATCATTCCGTCCTGCTTTTCCTTTGGAATAGAGCCGGGAGCCGGACCCAGCCTGATTTTTATTACCATACCGAACATCTTTGCCCAGATGCCGGGCGGGCAGTTCTGGGGCGCTTTGTTTTTCCTGTTTATGACCTTTGCGGCATTTTCCACGCTGGTTGCCGTATTTGAAAATATTATTTCCTTTGACATGGATATGTTTGGATGGTCGCGGAATAAAAGTGTATTTGTAAGCGCTGCTCTCATCTGTGTGCTTAGCATGCCCTGCGTGCTGGGCTTCAACCTGTGGAGCGCCTTTTCGCCTCTGGGTGAGGGGACAACGGTTCTGGATCTGGAGGACTTTATTGTGTCTAATAACCTGCTTCCTCTTGGAAGTCTTGGATATGTCCTGTTCTGTGCAAAGAAAAACGGATGGGGTTTTGATAATTTTATCCGGGAGGTGAACACGGGAGAGGGAGTTAAGCTTGGAAAATGGCTGAGGCCTTATATGCTGTTTATACTGCCGGTCATCATTATCGTTATTTACCTGAAAGGATATTACGATATGTTTAAGGGCCAGGGGACGGCCGTACTTGCAGGATGGATGGCGGCTGCGGCGCTGTTTCTGGGGTTTGTGCTGTACTGTGCGGGAGGAAAGAAAAAAGGAATCTAACCGGGTATATGCCGGATAAATACAGTAAATAACAGTAAGGGGTGAAAATGTATGGGTGTCTATGTGAATCCGGGGAATGTTCCGTTTAGGAAGGCTTTAAATTCAGATATTTATATTGATAAGACAGATTTAATTTCTGTGACAAATACTAAGATTGACAAACGGAATTGTTTTATGTGTGTCAGCAGGCCCAGGCGTTTTGGAAAATCTATGGCGGCAGATATGCTTGCGGCATACTATAGCAAAGGCTGCGATTCAAAGGCCTTGTTTGCCGGGAGGAAGGCAGAAAAGGAAGAAACCTTTCCGGAACACTTGAACCGGCATAATGTAATCCGGCTGGATATTCAGCGTTTTCTGGAAACAAAGAGAGATCTAAATACATCTGTTACAGAGATAGAAAGAAGAGTAACCGCAGAGCTTATAAAAGAGTTTCCGGATTGTACTGACATTGATCCTGATGACAGATTAAAATTTGTTCTTGAACAAATATTTGTACAGACAGGAGAAGGATTTATTTTTATTCTTGATGAGTGGGACTGTGTATTCCGTATTGCCAAAAATCATCATGAAGCACAGAAGAACTATCTGGATTTCCTGCGGGGACTTTTCAAAGGCTCGGATTATGTGGAGCTTGCATACATGACAGGAATTCTGCCCATTAAAAAGTATGGAGAGCACTCTGCAATTAATATTTTTGATGAATATTCTGTGATTGAGCCTAAAAATCTTGGGGAATATTTTGGCTTTACAGAAGAGGAAGTAAGAGGGCAATGTGTACAGCATGATGTGGATTATGCAGAAGTGGAAAGGTGGTATGATGGTTACCTGATTGGCAGCCAGCATATTTATAATCCAAAATCAGTTGCAGATGTGCTTGTCTGGAAAGAATTTCAGAGCTACTGGACAGGAACAGAGACTTATGAGGCATTAAAGGTCTACATTGACATGAATTTTGATGGTCTGAAAGAAGCTATAGCCGGTATGCTGGGAAAGGGGAGCTATAAAATAGATCCTTCTACCTTTCAGAATGATATGACAACTTTTAAGACAAAAGATGATGTTTTTACACTGCTTGTCCATCTTGGATATTTGACATATAACAGGAAAAACAGCGAGGTATCTATCCCAAATCAGGAGATTGAACAAGAATTTATGCGTGCAATAAAGGTTGGAGGATGGGATGGCGTGGTAGAGGCACTGAACCGTTCCGAGAGACTTCTTCAAAGCACGCTGGCTTTGGACGAGGAGGCAGTTGCAAAAGGGATAGCAGAAATTCATAATGAAACGGCATCTATGCTTCAGTACAATAATGAAAATTCACTGACTTGTACACTCCTCATAGCATATTACAGTGCCAGGGCATATTATATAAATCCTATTATGGAAATGCCTTCAGGAAAAGGGTTTGCAGATGTAGTTTATCTTCCTAAACGATATATGGATTTTCCGGCACTGGTGGTGGAGCTCAAGTGGGATAAAACAGCCGAAGGAGCGATTAGCCAGATTAAGGAGAAGAATTATGCATCGTGGATAGAGGGATATACGGGGGAAATCCTTCTTGTTGGGGTAAATTATGAAAGAGAAAGGAAGCTCCATACATGTGTAATTGAGAAGTATGTAAAGAAAGGTTGCAATATCCAGTGAAAATTTAATATGGTATGAGAGGACGGCGATTAGTCGCCGCCTCCTACTTAATTGCCGCGAGGATTATAAATCAGATAAATTTATCTCTGCAGGATTCTCCATATGTTTCAGTGTAATATTATAGATATTCTCAATATCCCCCTTTTTCATTGCCTCATAAATAGCAAGATGTTCATAATATGTATCATTCATACGCCCTTCATGTGCCAGGGAGGATTCGGCCAGCCTCCTCATCCTATACATAAAATTTGCGAAGATAGAGGTAAACTGCTCATTCTCAATATAATCGATAATCTTTGTATGGAACATAAAATCATATTCGCAAAAGTCCGTAATGGACTGTGTGGTTTCAAGGACCTTTTTTAACTGGGAGACTGTAAAGCCAAGTTCTTCAAACAGTGCCGCAGCCTTTGGGCTTTTGTGGGCTTTGGTAATCTGCAGTGTACAATAACATTCGAGGGCGGAACGGATCTGAAAGGTTTCATGTACATCCCTTCGTGTCAGTTCATGAAGCCGGAAGCCTTTACTGGGGATTATGTCTATGTAGCCTTCAGACGCAAGCCGGTGAATCGCATCCCGGAAGGGGGTGCGTGATATTCCAAGTTCACTGGCGAGCTTTGTTTCTGAATAAATTTTGTGATAAGACAGTTGATTACTCATAATCATTTCCTGAAGATGGAAATAAGCCTGTTCATTCAATAATATCATGGTATTCTCCTTGGTTTCTCAAACTGCTTTACTAAAAATAGAATACATCATTGAAAAAAAACTGTCAATAATACAACAAAATATCTTTTTGTTTTCTGGTGTTTCGATAACATATCAGAAAAATAAAATACATGTACAAAATATACAAAAATTAAACGATAACTTTGTGTAAAATGTGAGAATAAATAAAATTGTATTGACCAGTATACCGGAATACTGTATAATAAATTTAATTCGTTAAGAGATAAGTTCAGGAGGAAGGAAGAAAGGTATGAAAGCAGGATTTATAGGGCTTGGTATAATGGGAAGACCTATGGCAAAGAATATGTTAAAAGCAGGAATAGAGCTTCTGGTCATGGATTTAGATCCCGATGCAGTTTCATGTCTGGTGGCAGAGGGTGCGGGAGAAGGCACATACGAAAGAATCGGGCAGGAATGTGAAACTGTTTTTCTTATTGTACCTAGTGGAGAGAATACAAAGGAAATATTATTTGGAGAAGACGCCCTGGCTTCCACATTGAAAAAGGGAAGTATTGTATGCGATATGAGTTCTGTCATGCCGGCAGAATCCAGAGAATGTTACAGGAGGCTTAGGCAGCTGGGGGTAGGCTATGTAGATGCCCCGGTATCAGGAGGTGAACCGGGAGCAAAGGATGGGACACTGGCTGTTATGGCAGGAGGAGACAGGGAAGACTTTGAAAGATTAAAAAAATATTTTGATATCATTGGTTCTTCCGCACTTTTGGTAGGAGAATCCGGGAGTGGAAGTATCGCCAAGCTGACGAATCAGATTATTGTTAATAACACAATTGCAGTAGTGTCGGAGGCGTTCGTTTTTGCCGCCAAGGCTGGGGCAGATCCGGAAAAGGTTTATGAGGCAATCAGAGGAGGTCTGGCAGGCAGTACAGTTCTGGATGAGAAGCTTCCGATGATAATGGAGCGTAATTTCAGGCCTGGAGGCCCCATCCGTATTAATCATAAGGACATCAAAAACGTGGTAAATACAGCTCATGCGCTAGATGTTCCGATTCCATATACTGCACAATTATATGAAATTTTGCAGACGTTAAAAATACACGGTCACATGGAAGAGGATCACGGCGGGATTGTGCAGTATTTTGAAGAGCTTGCAAAGGTTAAGGTGGAACGCTATGCGGCAGATTAAAACTTTAGAGCCGTCCACAGAAGCTGTTGTAGATGAAATGCTTCTGCAGGAAAGGAAGTCATGCCATAAAAAAATTGTTGTTCTGGATGATGATCCTACCGGGGTACAGACCGTTCATAATGTTTCTGTTTACACAAGGTGGGATAAGGAGAGCATGCGTCAGGCATTTGAAGAGGAGCAGAATTTATTTTATATACTGACAAATTCCAGGGCATTAACGAGACAGCAGACAATAAAAGTTCATACAGAGATTGCGGCAGCCGTAGATGAGGCCGCAAAAGAAAAAAATGCAGATTATTTTTTCATCAGCAGGAGTGACAGTACATTACGGGGACATTATCCGCTGGAAACGGAGATTTTAAAAGAATGTTATGAGCGCAATACAGGAAATACCATTGATGGTGAGATATTCTGCCCGTTTTTTAAAGAGGGAGGGCGTTTTACCATTGAGAATGTGCATTATGTTAAAACCGGTGAAGAATTAATTCCGGCAAATGAGACAGAGTTTGCAAAGGACAGTACCTTTGGCTATGTGTCAGGGTCAATGCCTGAATATATTGAGGAAAAAACAAAAGGACAGTATAGGGCAGGAGAGGTTACATGCATTTCCCTGGAGGACATCCGGGATTTGAGTTTTGACAAAATAGAAGCGCAGATATCAGGGGTATGTGATTTTAATAAAATTATACTGAATGCGGCTGATTATATTGATTTGAAGATATTCTGCATTGCCTTGTTCAGGGCGATGGAGAAGGGAAAAAATTATATGTTCCGGACAGCGGCCTCATTTGTGAAAATTATTGGAAATATCGAAGATAAGCCTTTGCTTAAAAGAAGAGAGATGCTCACAAAGGAAAGTTCACAAGGGGGAGTAATTATAGCAGGTTCCCACACAGAAAAAACAACAAGACAGCTTAAGGCTTTAAAGAAGCTTTGTAACATTGAGTTTATAGAGTTAGATGTGGGACTGGTAAGGCAGAAAAAGCTGTTTCAGAAAGAAATCGACAGATGCCTGCGGGCAGAGGAGGAATATATCAAAAAAGGAAAAACTGTGTGCTGCTATACAGCCCGGACAGAAATAAGCGCTTCTACAGGCAGTAAAGAGGATGAGCTAAAGCTCGCCGTAAAAATCTCGGATGCGGTACAGTCTTTAATCGGGCGGCTAGAGGTTACACCGGCATTTATTGTGGCAAAGGGAGGTATTACTTCCAGTGATGTTGGAACAAAGGCTCTGGGTGTAAAAAAAGCAAGGGTTTTAGGACAGATAAAGCCTGGGGTTCCCGTATGGCAGATCGGTGATGAAAGTAAATTTCCGGGAATTCCCTATGTAATTTTTCCTGGAAATGTAGGAGAGGAGGAGATGCTGAAAGAGGTAGTAGAAATGTTGGAGTGAGCAAAATCCATTGCCGGAAGCAATCTTAAATGGATTTGCGAAGGTTACTATGAACGGAGAACAGTAACAAATAATTCTAAGAAAGAAAGGTGAAGGTATGAAAAGGGTAATCTCTATTTTATTAGTAGTTGTCATGTGTTTTTCTCTTGCGGCATGTTCAGGGACGGACAAAAATAGTAAAGAGGACGCGGGAGACAAAAAGGGGGAAAGCGGAAAGTATAAGATCGGCCTGATGACAGGTACGGTTTCCCAGGGGGAGGAGGAATACAGAGCGGCAGAGAGCCTTGTAGAAGAGTACGGAGAGGATGTAGTTGTACATCGTACATTTCCGGATAAAGCTTCTACGGAACAGGAAACAACAATTTCAACCATGTTAAGCCTTGCGGCAGATCCGGATGTAAAGGCAATTGTAGCCTGTTTTGCAATGGAAGGAACAACAGCAGGATTTGAGAAGGTAAGGGAGATCCGTCCGGACATTCTCCTGATCGGAGGCGCGCCTACCGAGGATCCAAATATTCTGGCAAAGGCAGCGGATATGGTAATAGGGATGGATTATGTAGGCATGGGCGAGGAAGTGGCAGAGACAGCCCATAAAATGGGAGCAAAGACAATGGTGCATTATTCATTCCCAAGACATATGGCTAATCCCATTTATCTTGCGCGTCATGACAAGATGAAGGAAAAATGTGAAGAGCTGGATATACAGTTTGTTGACGGTACCTCGCCGGATCCGATGGGTGAAGGAGGATTATCCAGCACACAGCAGTTTATACTGGAGGATGTCCCGAGAAAAATTCAGGAATACGGCAAAGACACAGCGTTTTTCAGCACAAATATTGGTATGCATGAACCCATGATAAAATGTATCTTTGAAGGCGGGGCGCTTTTCCCACATCCGGATACTCCATCGCCGTTCTATGCGTATCCGGGAGCATTAGGAATCGAAGTTCCGGAAGATAAGGCAGGGAATGCAGAATATATGGTGGAACAGATCTCAGCAAAATTAGAGGAAGCAGATATGTCGGGGCGTATGGGAACTTGGCTGCCGCCTATGATGCCGCTTCTGATCCGCGGAAGTGTTACCTATGCTATGAAGCATATTGAAGGAGAGTATGAGGAGGCCCTTGATGTTGAACTGCTTACAGAAGTATTAAATGAGCTTGGGGAAGACAGAATTACCCTTAATCCTTATAATGAGGAGCTGGCAAACTATTACGTAGTATTAAGCGAGACAATTCTTATGTAAATGGATGATAAGTCAGAGCCGCTGCAGATAATAAAAAAAGCTATTTGCACGGCTCTGGTTATTAATATGAGGAAGGAGGAGAGGGCTATGGAAGGTCAGCCAGTTCTCTGGTTTCAGCAGATTAAAAAGAAATTTGGAGAAAATGTAGTATTAGATGGCGTGGATTTTAAAGTTATGCCGGGCGAGATTGTATCACTGGTAGGCGAAAACGGCGCGGGGAAGTCCACGTTAATGAATATACTGTTTGGAATGTCTGTCATCCGTCAGACAGGCGGATATGAGGGGACAATTTATATGGATGGGAATCCGTTAAATATTACGAATCCAAATGACGCTATCCATCAGGGGATCGGAATGGTACATCAGGAGTTCATGCTGATTCCGGGATTTACAGTGGAGCAAAATATAAAATTAAACAGAGAGCCTCTCAAAAAGAATATTTTCAGCAGGGTATTCGGACATTCCTTTGAAACAATAGATTGGGACGCAGAAAACCGGGACGCAAAAAAAGCCCTTAAGCGTATCGGGATTGATGTCAACCCCGGGGAGCGGATAGAACAGCTTCCCGTTGGGCTTAAGCAGTTTGTGGAGATTTCTCGTGAGATTGATAAAGAAAATCTGAAGGTATTAATATTTGACGAGCCTACGGCAGTTTTAACAGAAACAGAGGCAGAAAAACTGTTGAAATGTATCAAATCCTTTTCAGAGAGTGGGATTGCGGTTATCTTTATCAGCCACAGGCTGGATGAGGTTATGAGGATTTCTGACAAGGTTGTTGTACTAAGAGACGGGATCTTAGTAGAAAATGCCGCTGTCACGTCCCTTACAAAGGAAAAGATTGCAGAGCTTATGGTGGGACGGAAGCTTACAGAAAGAACAGAGGAGTATCCGGACAGGAATATTAAAGAAGAGGACATTATTTTGGAATTTCGGAATGTAAGCGTAGACATGCCGGGAGAGGATTTGAGGGGGTTCAGCCTGAAAGTCCGCCGGGGAGAGATTATCGGAATCGGAGGCCTTGCGGGACATGGAAAGATGGCAGTCTCAAACGCCGTGTCAGGTATGTATCCGTCTACAGGCGAAGTATTGTACAATGGAAAGCCTTTGGATGTCAGTAAAACCGGAGAAGCATTAAGGCATGAGATTGCTTTTGTTTCCGAGGATAGGAAGGGCGTAGGCTTGTTACTAGATCAGTCTATTCTTACCAATATTATATTTAATAATCTGTCCTTAAAGGGAGAATTTTTAAAATCGTATGGCTTTTTTACACAGATAGACAATAAGGCCGCAAAAAAGACAGCCGAACAGATGATAGAGGATCTGGCTATCCGGTGTACCTCAGCTGAGCAGCTGGCCGGAAGCTTAAGCGGAGGCAACCAGCAGAAGGTATGTATGGCCAGGGCTCTGATTGCAGAGCCTAAGCTTTTATTTGTGTCAGAGCCTACCAGAGGGATTGATATTGGGGCAAAAAGGCTCATATTAGATTATTTACTGAAAATAAATTACGAAAAGGGAATTACTGTTGTGATGCTCTCAAGTGAATTAAATGAGCTTCGGGAGGTCTGTGACAGGATCGCAATTGTAGCGGGCGGAAGGCTTAGGGGAATCCTAGGCCCGAAGGAGTCTAATGTGAAATATGCACTTATGATGTCTGGGGATGAGAGCGTGAGGGGAGGAGAAGACAGCTATGAAAAAGACTAAAAGATATATACAGAAGCTTGGTGTTCCCCGCCTTATTATGCTGGCGTTTCTTATGATACTGCTGATTGCAGTGGGGATCCTTCATATTCCATTTACGCTAACCTTGTCACAATGTATTGTGAGAGTAGGAATTAATATTGTACTGGCCCTGGCAATGCTTCCAAGCATACGTTCCGGAATCGGCATGAATTTCGGACTGCCTCTGGGAATTATCTGCGGACTCTTAGCAGGCATGATTAGCCTCGAATATAATTTTACAGGCCTCATGGGAATTTTGATGGCTATGCTGATTTCAATCATTTTTTCGATAATAGTTGGATGGCTTTACGGTCTTCTGCTGAATAAGGTAAAGGGATCGGAAATGATGGTAGGTACTTATATGGGATTTTCTATTGTATCTCTTATGTGTATTGCATGGATGATACTTCCTTTTCATAATACAGGAATCCGGTGGCCTATGGGAAACGGTCTTAGAATGACCATTACTCTGGAGCAGTGGTACGACAGGGCGCTGAACGAATTATGGATGTTCAAAATAGGGGAGGTGGAGATCCCTACAGGTCTGATTCTCACCTGTGCAGTTTTTTGCGGCGTTATGTGGCTGTTCTGCCGTAGCCGCTTAGGGATACGGATGCTGGCAGCAGGAAGCAATCCGGAGTTCTCAAAATTCAGTGGAATAGACGCGAACCGCCAGAGGATTATAGGGAGTATTTTATCTACGGTACTTGGAGGAATCGGAATTATTATTTATGCCCAGGGATTTGGCTTTTATCAGTTGTATACCGCACCTCTCATGATGGCATTTCCGGCAGTTGCCGCTGTATTGATTGGAGGAGCTACTGCGTCAAAAATATCAGTGGGAAATGTTGTGCTGGGCACTTTGATTTTTCAGAGTATTTTGTCTGTTGCTGCCCCGGTTGCCAGCGCTATTTTCCCGGAAGGGAATCTGTCTGAAGTATTCCGGACAATTATCAGTAATGGAATCATACTATATGCACTCTCAAAAATTGGAAGGGAGGAGTAAACATGAATCCGAAAAGAACATATAAGATTGGTACAGAAGTGAAAAAATGGGTGACCGGAAATATTGTTATGCTGTTGTTTATTACTATCTGTGCTATAGGCATTTACTTTGCGGCCCAGCCTTCCAGCTACATTGCCAGTGAAATAGCAATCCGGTTATTTCGGAATCTGATTCTAATACTCTCACTGATTATTCCGGTGTGGGCAGGCATGGGTCTTAACTTTAGTATTGTATTAGGTGCAATGGCGGCGCAGGCGGGTCTCATTGTAATTATGAATTTTGACATGAAAGGAATCGCAGGGCTTGTCATTGCATTTGCTATTAGTGTTCCCCTTGCAGCGGGGTTAGGAATTTTAACCGGCAAGCTGTTCAATAAAACAAAGGGACAGGAAATGATCACAGGAATGATACTTGGATATTTTGCTAAAGGCGTTTATGAATTGATTTTCATGTATTTATGCGGTCCTGTGATTCCTATGGATAATCCCCAGATTATGCTTGAGAGCGGGGTCGGAATTAATGGGATTATTACAATGGATGCCTCTTTAAATGGCGCGGTAGATAAAATCTGGAAGCTTCCCCTGGATAAATTGTTGTGGATTATATTCGGTGTTCTTACGGCTTTTCTTGTTTTAAGGCTGGTATATGGGGGTGTAAAAAGAAAACAGGCGGACAAAAAGTGCCTGCTGCTTTTGGGAATAGACCTGCTGCTTTTTATCATATTTGTGTATGCAATAAAGAGTCTTTTGTCCTTCCAGATATTATGTATGATGACACAGGTTCCCATGGTTACCTGTTTCCTTGTAATGATTATCTGCGGCTTTATTGTGTTTTTAGGCAGGACAAAATTGGGTTCGGATATTAAAGCAGTCGGACAGAGTATTCCCATTGCACAAGCGGCAGGAATAGCCGTAAATAAAATCAGGATCATTGCTGTTGTAATTTCTACGGTAATTGCAGCGCTAGGACAGATAATATATCTCCAGAATCTGGGGACCTTTACCACATATTCTGCCCATGAACAGATAGGAACCTTTTCTATTGCCGCATTACTGGTAGGAGGGGCTTCTATTAAAAAAGCGGGGATAGGACATGCTATATTAGGCGGTGTTTTATTTCATCTGATGTTTATTGTGGCTCCCATTGCAGGGAAAAATATTTTTAATGACGCGCAGATCGGGGAATATTTCAGAGTCTTTGCTTCTTATGCAGTCATCGCGCTTGCACTGGTATTGCATGCGTGGAGAATCCATGTGGAAGAAAAGAGAAAGACAGGAGCGCTGGTACAGATAGGAAAGGAGGCTGAGGTTAAATGAAGCAAAGTGTTATTTATGCAAATATTATAGATGCCACAGGACGGGATGTTATCGAAAACGGCATGGTGGTGATAGAGGAGAAGAGACTTGTTTATGTAGGAGAAGCAGAGAAAAATTATCCCCTTGCAGAGGATGCGGCTGTATATGATTATAAAAATGATTATGTTATGCCAGGGCTTATTGAGGCTCACTCACATTTGGCCGGATATGGAAGCGGAAATACATTAGACTGGGTAGTACGGCCTGTTGTAGAAAAGGTCTGCCAGGCTGTACATGATCTGGAGGCTCTTCTTAATGCGGGATTTACTTCTGTAAGAGACATGGCAGGTCTTGGCTGCAGGCTTCGTACTGCCATGAATCAGGGTCTGATACGGGGCCCCCGCATTATGTCAGCCAACGCGGCCATATCCCAGACATGCGGACATTCGGATGTCTGGTCAGATTTCCCAGCTGAAATGGTGCAGGAGTGGGAGCCGTCACATGCAATTGCGGATGGAGCAGAGCAGTGCCGTTGGCAGACCAGAAACCAGTTCCGCCAGGGAGCAGATTTTATTAAAATCATGACCACAGGGGGGATTATGGATACGGCCTCCGACCCGGGGCTTTCTCATTATACATATGAAGAAATAGCAGTTATAGTAGAAGAGGCAAAACGGATGGGAACCTATGTGGCTACCCATGCGGAGAGCAACGCAGGGGTTTATCATGCAGTCAAGGCAGGAGTAACATCCATAGAGCACGGCTATATGACTACAGATGAGACAATTGAGCTGATGCTAGAAAAGGACTGTATTCAGATTCCCACCTTAAGTGCCATGACCTCACTCATGGCCAATGTAGATACAATGCAGCCCCATGTCCAGGCGAAAATACGTCAGGTGGTGCCAAGAGCCTATGAGTCTGTCGCAAGAGCACACGAAGCGGGAGTAAAAATGGCGGTGGGGGCAGACTATCTAAGCAGCCCCACAACAGGCCTGTACGGGAAAAACGGCAATGAATTGTATGAGCTGGTGAAGGTGGGATTTACTCCCATGGAAGCAATCATGTCCTGTACGAGAAACGGCGCACTGCTTATGAAAATGTCTGATGAAATCGGGACGCTTGAAGCTGGGAAGCTGGCAGACCTTATTGTTGTGAACCAGAATCCGCTGAAGAATATACAATGCCTGTCAGACGCAGAGTCTGTAATTTTTGTAATGAAAGAAGGGAATGTGGAGAAGGAGAAATAGAATCGGCCGGGAATCGTCTTAGATTCCCGGCCGTAACAAATTCTTATTTGATGATATCATTTTACCATAAACATTCTGGCAGTTGTATAAAAACATTTCTTGCTATTTTTACATGGATAGAGGATAATAAAGAAAAGTCTTATTTACGGAATAGGAAAATTTAAGTTTTAGCGGGAAGTAAAGATGGAAAATACATGGAAAAAAAGACAGATATTAAAACAATATTTTGGGTATGATGATTTCAGGGAGGGTCAGGAGGTCTTAATTGACAGTATCCTAAACGGAAGAGACACCTTCGGTATCATGCCTACCGGCGCCGGTAAATCGTTGTGCTTTCAGATTCCGGCGCTGATATTTGACGGGATTACCATTGTCATATCCCCGCTTATCTCCCTCATGAAGGATCAGGTGGGAGCACTCAATCAGGCGGGAATCCATGCAGCATATCTGAACAGCTCCCTTAGTACAAATCAATACTTTAAAGCCCTGCAGTTTGCAAGAGAGGGGCGTTATCCGATCATCTATGTGGCGCCGGAGCGCCTTCTTACAGACAGTTTCCTTGATTTTGCCTGTCATGCGAAGATTGCAATGGTTGCGGTGGACGAAGCCCACTGCGTTTCCCAGTGGGGGCAGGATTTCAGACCCAGTTACCTGAAGATTATGGAATTTATAGAACGCCTTCCCTACCGTCCGGTAGTCAGCGCATTTACCGCGTCTGCAACAAAGGAGGTCAGGGAGGATATTGTTGATATTCTGATGCTGCAGGATCCCACAGTCATGAGTACGGGCTTCGACCGTCCTAATCTTTACTTTGAGGTACAGGCACCGAAGAACAAATATAAGGCTCTTCTGGATTATCTTGGAAAGCATACAGGTGAGAGCGGAATCATTTACTGCCTGACAAGAAAGCAGGTAGAAGAGGTGTGCGGCAGCCTGATTAAAGAGGGAATCCCGGCTACAAGATATCATGCTGGTTTAAGTGATGGAGAGCGGAAAAACAATCAGGATGATTTTATCTATGACCGCGCGCCGGTGATGGTAGCCACAAATGCCTTCGGAATGGGGATCGACAAGTCAAACGTAAGATATGTGGTCCACTATAACATGCCGAAAAATATGGAGTCTTATTATCAGGAGGCAGGGAGGGCCGGACGTGACGGGGAGCCGGCGGAATGTATCCTGTATTACGGCGGCCAGGATGTGGTTATGAACCAGTTTTTCATTGAGAACAATCAGGATAATGAAGAGCTTGATGATATCACAAGGCAGCTTGTGCGGGAGCGTGACCATGAAAGACTGCGGAAAATGACCTTTTACTGCTTTACCAATGAATGTCTCCGGGATTATATGCTGCGGTATTTCGGGGAATACGGCGGGAATTACTGCGGAAACTGCTCCAACTGCATGACACAGTTTGAAGAAGCGGATGTAACAGACATTGCCGCGGCTCTTACAGGCTGTGTCCGTGAGGCCGGGCAGCGGTATGGAACCAATGTGCTGATTGATACAGTTCACGGGGCTAATACGGCAAAAATCCGCCAGTACCGGATGGATAGGAATTCTTATTACGGAAGCCTCTCAAAGGTGCCGGTATATAAGCTTAGGCAGGTCATGAACCACCTGCTTGTAGAAGGATACATCCGGCTGACGAATGATGAATATATGCTTGTAAAGCTGACAGAAAAGGCGCGCGGGATTCTTAAAGGAGAGACCGTGCTTGTCATGAAGATGGCAAAGGAGCAGGAGAAGAAGAGCAAAGAGAAAAAACCTGAAAAGACAAAGAAAGGGGCAGCAGGCACCGGCGATCTTAAGGAGGAAGAGCTGCAGCTCTTTGAAAAGCTTCGTATGCTCCGGACCGAGATCGCAAGAGAAGAAAAAGTACCGCCGTACATTGTTTTCTCGGACAAGACGCTTATACATATGTGCATACTGAAGCCTAAGACAAAGGCAGAGATGCTTAAGGTCTCCGGAGTCGGAGAATTCAAATATGAGAAATACGGAGAAAGGTTTCTTGAGGTTATTGTACACAGGTCTGCGCAGTAAATGCGCAGAGATAGATCTGGGTTTAAAAGCGGGCGAAGACAAAGAAGAAATAGAGGAATAATGGGGACAGGGAGAAATGAATCTGGGACGGGGGAAATTTCAATTTACCCCGTCCCAGATCCTACTTTTCTGTAGTCTCTCTCCGGAATAATATGGGTGGTACGACTTTATGCACCGGAGCCTTTAAAGGCTGGGGCCTTCTTTTTTTTCGTTCGTTCATCTGCTCTACGAGAAGCTCGACTGCCCCGTATGCCAGCTTATCAATCTGCTGTCCGATGGTGCTGATGGGGATAACGGCTTCTTCTGATATGGAAGAATTATCAAAGCCAACGAGGAAAAAATCTTCCGGAAGGCACCCGTATTTTCTTATCAGCAGATTCAATACTACATTTGCCTGTGTATCGTTGGAAATGAACAGGCCTTTCCTTTTGCCTGCGTATTTCTCTATGATATAATCCAGTATTTCGGATAAATGAAGTCTTAAGGAGTCATAGGTATTTCCCATATCTCTAAGAATCAGCTCATGCTTAAGCTGGTGTTCGTTACAGAAGTCCAGGTAGCCCTGTACGCGGCCATATCCCGGAATATATTTATAATCAGACGTATTTACATAGTTGATGTGGATGATAACCTCACAGCCGTGCCCGGCCAGAAGGCTGGCAGCCTGATAGCCTCCCATATAATTATCAGTATTAACGCTGCTCACATACCTGTCCTCCCGCTCAATAGTTACAATGGGAATCCCAAGCTCGGAAAGCTCTTTAGAGGGGATGGTGTGGCTTAAGATAATAAGACCTTCTATTTTATATGCAAGAAGCTCATCTATATACCGGCGTTCTGTTTCCTCCTGCCCGTTTCCTACAAAAACAAGAAATTTATAGCCAAAGGTTTCATAAGTGGACAAAATCTTATTGAGCATTTCGGAATAATAATGAAGAAACAGATTGGGAATAATAATGCCGACAAATTCGGTCTTTCCGTTTGCAAGGATCCGCGCCACCTTATTTTCCTTATAATCTAAGTCGACAAGAGCCTTGGCGATAATTTCCTGGTTTTCCAGTGTCAGGGAGTCCGGATTATTGAAGTACCGGGAAATGGTGGTTTTGGAAAAATTGGTGTACTTTGCAATGTCATTAAAGGTTACGTTTTTTTTCTGGTTCATAGTAATATTACAGCCTCTTTCTAATACTCAAATATCAATTTCAGTATAGCAAAAATTAAGATGACGCGCAATGAGTAATCGGTTAAGTAACCGGTTTTGTGAAAGATGTACAAATGACAGATGTGAAATTTGGAGGCAATTCACAAAGTTGATTTTAACGGATTTTTACTATTGACGGGTATAAGCGCCAGTGTTATGATACATATAAAGTAACCGGTAACTTTACTAGTTACTTTACCGGTTATAAACAAAGAGAAACAAAAATATGAAAAACAGGAGGAATGATTCATGAGAAAGAGAGTCATGAAGAAGGTCATCTCGCTGGGGCTTGTACTGGCGTTTATGTCTGCTATGCTGACAGGATGCCGTTTCGGTTTTGCCAGTGACCCGGATGACCCAAATGAAGAGGAGAAGGAAGTGCCGATTGACACCTCGGTGGACACATTTGAGTATGATTCATCTCTTAGCGGAACGAATATCACACTTCTCAATTCAAAAGCAGAAATTCAGGTGGCATTGGAGAAAATGGGCGCCGAATATGAGAAAAAATCAGGTGTCCATGTAGAGGTTATGCCGGTTACGGACGGGGATTCTCCGTACACGAAGGTAGTAAGCCTGTACAATTCCGGGACACCGCCCACAGCCTCTATTCTGGATACGACAGACGTAATCGCACTTGCAGAAGAAAAGGCAGCAGACCTTTCTGACGAGCCGTGGACAGAGGAAGCCGAAGGATATCTGACAGAGGTAAACGGCAAAATTTACAGCTTTCCGCTCTGTATTGAAGGAAGAGGCATTATTTACAACAAGCCGGTTATTGAAGAGGCTCTCGGAGAAAGCTTTAATCCGGATGACATTACTACCCAGGATGAATTTAAGGAGCTTCTTGACAGGCTTGTTGAGGCGGGAATTGAAAAGCCGGTGTCTATGGCTAAGGAAGACTGGTCACTGGGGGCGCATCAGCTCCAGTATATTTATGAAACCTACGAGGGAACCAGTGAGGGAGCCCAGGAGGTTATTGAGAAAATCAAGGCTGGAAAGCTTGACCTTGCCACTTACGACAGGCTGACAGAATTTTTAAATATGTTTGATATTTTAAAGAAATACAATGTGGCAAAGGGAGATCCCCTCGGAGCAGACTATGACGAGATGGCAATTGACCTGGCAGACGGAAAAACGGCCTTCTGGTTTAATGGAAACTGGGCATGGCCCAACATTTCCGAGGCTGGAGCAGAGGAAGAGGATGAATACGGTTTCCTTCCTTATTTCCTGAATAATGATAAAAATGATTTTGCAAACCAGCAGATTCAGGCTTCCCCCTCAAAGCAGATCATGCTGGACGGGCAGATCGCATCAGAAAAGGAACAGGCGGCGGCCAAGGAGTTTTTAAACTGGATCGTATACAGCGAAATCGGGCAGCAGATGCTTGTAAAAACCTGTAATATCATCCCGCCGTTCCAGAATAATCCATATGAACCCAGCGATCCGTTAAGTGCTGATATTTATAAGAAGGTACACGAAGAAAAAGCATTTAATGCATCTGCCATAGTACCGAACGACCACTGGGCAGTGTTGGGAGCTTCTATGCAGAAATATCTTGCAGACAGAAGCGACAGAGAGGAGCTTACCGGAGATATCCAGAAATACTGGGATGAACAGGAATAGGAGGAGCGCAGTATGAAATCAAAAAATAGTGGAAAAGATTTCTGCATGTTTGCACTGCCGGGTATGTTCTGCTTCTTTGCAGTTGTAATCATACCGTTTGTATATGGTGTTTACCTGACACTTACAGACTGGAACGGCGTGTCAAAAGTGAAAAATTTTATTGGATTTAAGAATTTTGCAGGTGTTATGCGGGACGGTCAGTTCTGGACATCACTGCTTCTTACCTTTAAATATGTAATTTTTGTTGTATTAATTGTAAATGTACTTGCATTTGCCATTGCATATCTTCTTACAAGAGGGATTAAAGGACAGAACTTTTTCAGGGCAGGCTTCTTTACTCCGAACCTGATAGGAGGTATTGTTCTTGGATATATCTGGCAGTTTGTATTTTCCAGAGTATTTGTAAGCATTGGCGAGAGCACAGGCTGGAAAATGTTTGAGGTTTCCTGGCTGTCTGACCCCACAAATGCATTTATTGCCCTGGTTGTTGTGTCAGTATGGCAGCTGTCAGGTTACATGATTCTTATTTATGTTGCAGGGTTTATGGGACTTAGCGAGGATGTTATGGAGGCGGCAAGTATTGACGGCGCTTCCGGGTTTGTAAAACTGAAAAGTATTATCATGCCCCTTATGATGTCTTCCATTACAATCTGTCTGTTCCTTACACTGTCCCGTGCCTTCATGGTATATGACGTGAACCTGTCCTTAACCGCAGGCGCGCCCTACGGAACAACAGAGATGGCGGCAATGCACGTATATGAAAAAGCATTTACCTCCAGGCAGTTCGGCGTAGGCCAGGCAGAGGCATTTATCCTGTTCATTATTGTTGCGGTAATCAGCGGTCTTCAGGTTTACTTTACGAAGAAACAGGAGGTGGAAGCATAATGAAGCAGACAACAATCGGCGGAACAAAAAGAAAAGTAACAAATGCCCTTGCAATGGCAGGACTGATTATTATTTTCATTGCTTATATGTTCCCATTTATAATGGTAGTAATTAATTCCTTAAAGCAGAAAAGGGATATTATCAAAAGCCCCTTTTCCTGGCTGTTTACCATAAAGGGCTTATCCTTTGATAACTTTGTGAAAGCATTTACGCAGATGGATTTCTTAAATGCTTTTAAAAACTCATTGATTGTAACAGTATCGGCAACTGTACTTGTGACGCTGCTTGCGGCTATGCTGGCATATTATATCGTGCGCCATAACAACGGAGTTTCCAAGCTGACCTTCGCTCTTATGGTAGCTTCCATGATTATTCCGTTCCAGGCAATCATGATTCCGCTTGTCAGCATTTACGGCGGGACACTGAATGTACTGAACCACAGGATTACCCTGATATTCATGCATACCGGATTTTCCATGGCAATGTCCGTGTTCATGTTCCATGGCTTTATCAAAGGAAATGTACCAATGGCTCTTGAGGAGGCAGCATATATTGACGGCTGCACACATTCCCAGACCTTCTTTAAGATTGTGCTGCCGCTGTTAAAGCCGATTATCTCTACAATGGTAATCCTTAATTCGCTAGCCTTCTGGAATGACTTCCTGCTTCCGTCCCTTGTGCTGACGGATAAGAAGCTTCTGACACTGCCGCTGTCTACATACAGCTTCTATGGGACATATTCGGCAGATTACGGAACCATTATGGCAGGACTTCTGCTTTGCGTAATTCCGATATTGATTCTGTACGTTGTACTGCAGAAGCAGATTATCGGAGGCGTAGTTGCCGGAGCTGTAAAATAGATGTGGTTATTAGGACGCCCTTCCCGCAAGAAGTGAGGATATTAGGACGCCCTTCCCGCAAGAAGTGAGGATATTAGGACGCCCTTCCCGCAAGAAGGATATCCCACGTAAACGGGACAACGCTGCGGTGAACTAACTGTCAACTATGGCTAAGACGTTCGGGAGAGCCCTCACGCCTAAGCCTCCGTAGACAGTGGATTTCACCTCCGCTAAAAACGTCCCTGACTGTTTACTTAGGGATATCCTTCTTGCGGGAAGGGCTGTTTCTAATAAGCCTCATGTGCTTGTGGTGGAGCCGGAAGGAATTGAAGGGCAGGCTGTTTCTAATAAGCCTTAGGTGTCTGCGGCGGAGCTGGAAGATTTTTGGGTAATCGTCCCATTATGATTGTAAGCGGCACTGGGATTTTAGTTTTGGTGTAGTGGCTGTGGTGTAAGCGTTCTGGGGCGGGCGCGGCGGAATGTGCTTTTATTTTGCGGTAATGCTGAACAGCAATTATGGGAGAAGGCCTATGCCGCACAAACAATGTGGGACGTTTTTAATGGAGACGGAATCCACTGTTTACGGAGGCTTATGCGTGAAGGCTCTCCTGAACGCATTAGCCGCAGTTAACAGTTAGTCCGGCGGAATATTGTCCCGTTTGGGAGGTATAGGCCTTCTCCCATAATTGCGTCCCCATAGCACAAAAAAATGCATAGGGGATTTGTGTATTTCGGAGGGAGGGTATTGTATAATACCCTCCTGATTAGTATACTAAACAGTATCAAGATTTTTAGGAAATGGAGACGAAAGGGATTATGACTAGGCATACATTACATTTAAAGGCACCGGGGAACTGGATTAATGATCCGAATGGGTTTATATATTATAAAGGAAGGTATCATTTATTTTACCAGTATTTTCCGTATGCGCCGGTGTGGGGGACTATGCACTGGGGGCATGCGGTGAGCCGGGATTTAGTTCACTGGGAACATCTGGGGGCAGCTCTTTTTCCCACGCGGTATGAGGATCAGAACGGGTGCTTTTCCGGGAGTGCGCTGGAGCATGAGGGGAAGCTTTATCTGTATTATACAGGAATACACTATGATATGCCGGATCCGGCAAATATTCATACCTGTTTAAATGACGAGTTTACGGCTTCTCAGCTTTTGATTTCTTCGGAAGATGGAATGTATTTTGATAATTTTTCCGGAAAAAGAGTGGCAGTGCCTGTGATTGAGGACGAAAATATGGGTGACAGGAAGGACACGAGGGATCCGAAGGTGTGGAGGGACGGGGAATATTTTTATATGATTCTCGGAAGCACCTATCGGAAGGAGACAGGGTGTGCTGTTATTTATAAAAGTAAAGATGCGGTAAACTGGGAATATGGAGTGCAGCTTAGGAGTGAACGGTTCGGCAGGATTCTGGAGTGTCCGGATCTGTTTAAGCTGGGGCAGGAGTATGTGTTTATGGGGTCCCCGATGTATATTGAAGAGGATGCAGGCGGATATGAACACCATGCAGTATGTATGCCGGCTGAATTTGACGGGGAAGCGGGCGAATTAAAGCTGCCGGAGCAGTATCAGTATGTGGATTACGGGCTGGATCTTTACGCTCCCCAGACAAATGTGGACAGGGAGGGCCGCAGGGTGATGATTGCATGGATGCGGATGCCAAAGATAGTGGAGGAGCCGGGGGAGAAGCCCTGGATTGGGATGATGTCGCTTCCCAGGGTTGTAGAGCTTGTAGACGGCCATGTTTATTTCCGGGTTCATCCGGAGGTGGAGAAGTTTTTTGAACAGGAATATTCTGTTCTTGGGGAGAAGGAATTAAAAAATGCCGGAGAGATTTCCGGAATAAATATAGAAGAGTATCCTTACCGGGTGCAGACGAAATTGAAGGAGGGGGAAATACTTAATCTTGGCGGGTATAAGATATGGACAGAGCGGGGATTTGTGAAAGCTGACCGGAGTGAGGTGTTTGCAGGGATTGGCGGGCACCGCCTGGTAAGTACAACGCCTAAAATAGAAGGGGAGTGCTGTCTGGATATTTTTGTAGATAAGAATCTGATTGAGGTGTTTGTGAATGACGGGCAGTATGTAATCAGTAATGTGGTGTATGGGCTGAGAAATTTTGTGAGAGGCCGAGTAGAAAAAATTTGGGAAATTTGGCAATGATTTTCAGAGTTTTAGGAATTTTATACGAACAAAATAAGAAGAGACACAGTATTTTAGTAAATTGTGTCTCTTCTTTTTATATATACGCTATATGTAGATCATATAAAACAAAAAAATCTGTTGACAATGCTACTAAATGGTTGCATAATATGGATGAGCGCCTAGAAAAAAGGAGAAAACGTATGATTGATATACACTGCCATGCACTCTATGGGGTGGATGACGGAGCTGCTAACATAGA
>CATBDC010000049.1 GCA_949502235.1 uncultured Lachnospiraceae bacterium
AAGGAATCTCAAAAGCCAGATAAATAAAGGCTTCGAGATTCCGAGAGTCTATATAAAGTATAAAGGGGAATTTTTATGAACATTGGTTTTGATAATGACAAATATCTGAATATGCAGTCTTCCCACATCAGGGAACGCATCAGCCATTTTGATAATAAACTGTATCTGGAATTCGGAGGAAAGCTTTTTGACGATTACCATGCCTCCCGCGTCCTTCCGGGCTTTCAGCCAGACAGCAAGCTGCGCATGTTAAAGCAGCTTACTGAACATGCAGAGATCATTATTGTTATCAGCGCAGAGGATATTGAACGCAATAAAATCCGCGGAGATTTGGGCATTACCTATGATTCTGATGTATTGCGGCTTATGGACATTTACCATGCCCAGGGGCTTTTTGTAGGCAGCGTTGTTATCACCAAGTACAGCGGACAGGAAAGTGCAAGGCTTTTTAAGAAGCGTCTGGAAAAAATGGGCGTGAAGGTATACAGACATTATCCGATTCCCGGCTATCCAACTAATATTCCGATTATAGTAAGTGACAGTGGTTACGGAAAAAATGACTACATAAAAACATCACGTCCCCTTGTTGTGGTTACAGCGCCAGGACCAGGCAGCGGCAAGATGGCCGTCTGTCTTTCCCAGCTTTACCATGAGCATAAGCGGGGAATCCATGCGGGCTACGCCAAATTTGAGACATTCCCTATCTGGAACATTCCTCTTAAGCATCCTGTTAACCTGGCCTATGAGGCTGCTACGGCCGATTTAAATGACGTTAATATGATTGATCCCTTCCATCTGGAGGCATATGGAGAAACTACCGTAAATTATAACCGTGATGTTGAGATCTTTCCGGTTCTGAATGCTATTTTTGAACGCATTTATGGGGAAAGCCCATACAAATCTCCTACGGACATGGGTGTAAATATGGCAGGAAACTGTATTTGTAATGATGTAATCTGCAAAAAAGCTTCAAAGCAAGAGATCATAAGACGCTACTATGCGTCCCTGCGCAGACTTCTCATAGGAGAATGTGCTGATGAAGAGGTATATAAATTAGAAATGCTGATGAATCAGGCAGGGATTACAATCCATGACCGTCCGGTTGTAGATGCCGCCTTAGAGCGGGAGGCGCAGTCAGGCGGCCCGGCAGCTGCGCTTGAACTTCATGACGGGCGTATTATCACTGGAAAGACTTCGCCTCTTCTGGGTGCTTCAGCAGCTCTTCTCCTTAATACTCTTAAGGAACTGGCAGGAGTCAGCCATGAGCAGCATGTAATCTCACCGGAAGCTATTGAACCTATTCAAAAGCTTAAAACACAGTATCTCGGAAGCAAGAACCCGAGACTTCACACAGATGAGGTGCTAATTGCCCTGTCTGTAAGCGCTGCCTCTGACCCGGATGCTCAGAAAGCACTTGATCAGATTCCAAAGCTTAAGGGCTGCCAGGCTCACACCTCTGTTATGGTAAGCTCTGTGGATATGAAGCAGTTTCAGAAGCTTTCCATACAGGCCACCTATGAAGCAAAATATGAAAAAAAGTCTGTATTTTTTAATGGAAAAGGTATATAATTGGAAGGTGTTTTTGGGGGAACACAAATACAATTTAAGGAGGAACTTATGGCAGTAAAATATGTATTTGTTACCGGCGGGGTCGTATCCGGTCTGGGCAAGGGGATTACTGCGGCTTCTCTCGGGCGCCTTTTAAAAGCCAGAGGATATGCTGTTACCATGCAAAAATTTGACCCTTATATTAACATCGACCCCGGAACCATGAACCCTGTGCAGCACGGAGAAGTATTTGTAACCGATGACGGTGCTGAAACAGACCTTGATCTCGGACACTATGAACGTTTTATAGACGAAAGTCTCGGAAAAAACTCTAATGTCACTACCGGAAAGGTGTACTGGTCTGTTCTTCAAAAGGAACGCCGCGGGGATTTTGGAGGCGGAACAGTCCAGGTAATTCCACACATTACAAATGAAATCAAATCACGTTTTCACAGAAATCCTGCTGCAAAAAACACTGAATTTGCAATTATAGAGGTGGGCGGAACTGTCGGAGATATCGAAAGCCAGCCTTTTCTTGAGGCAATCCGCCAGTTTCAGCACGAAAAGGGACGCGAGAATGTCATTTTAATCCATGTAACTCTGATCCCCTATCTGAAAGCATCTCAGGAAATGAAGACAAAACCCACACAGGCGAGTGTCAAGGAGCTTCAAGGCATGGGTCTTTGGCCGGATATTATTGTCTGCCGCTCCGAATATCCCCTGACTGCAGATATCAAAGATAAAATCGCCTTATTCTGCAATGTACCCGCATCCCATGTACTGCAAAATCTAGATGTGGAGTATCTGTATGAGGCGCCGCTTGCCATGGAAAAAGAAAATCTGGCAGGCGTTGTATGTGAATGTCTGAATCTTGCGTGTCCGGAACCTGATTTAAAGGACTGGACAGAAATGGTAGATTATCTTAAAAACCCAAATACTGAAGTAACCATTGCCCTGGTCGGAAAATATATACAGCTTCATGATGCTTATATCAGTGTTGTAGAAGCACTCAAGCACGGCGGTATTTTTAACCGCGCCACAGTGAATATAAAATGGGTAGATTCTGAGACAATTCATGCTGAAAATGTACAGGAAATTTTAGGTGACGTACATGGAATCCTTGTTCCCGGCGGTTTCGGGCACCGTGGAATCGATGGCAAGCTTGAAGCTATCAGATTTGCCCGCACGCAGGGAATCCCCTTCCTGGGGCTGTGTCTTGGCATGCAGCTTGCTATCGTAGAATTTGCCAGGCATGTACTTGGCTATAATGATGCCCACAGCGCGGAGCTTGACCCAAACACAACCCATCCTGTCATTCATATAATGCCGGAGCAGATCGGCATTGAAGATATCGGCGGTACACTGCGGCTTGGAGCCTACCCCTGTGTACTCGATAAATCATCAAGGGCCTACTCCCTCTATGGAAAAGAAGAGATTAAAGAACGGCACCGCCACCGCTATGAGGTAAACAATGATTACAGAGAGGCCCTGTCAGCACACGGAATGAAGCTGTCCGGCCTTTCTCCTGACGGACATATCGTAGAAATGATCGAGCTTGACGGGCATCCGTGGTTTATAGCAACACAGGCCCACCCTGAGCTTAAGTCACGTCCCAACAGGCCGCATCCTTTGTTCAAAGGATTCATCGAAGCGGCACTAATGCATATGGGGGACGGGGTAAAATGAAAAAGTGCCTGTCCCCAGAAACAAAAAAGTTTCTGGGGACAGGCACTTTTTCATTTTACCCCGTCCCAAACGCGTATCTACCCGCGGTTCTGTGCGTCTACCAGGTGAGCCGCGCCATACATCTCTCTAAGCTTCGGCTTCTCTATCTTTCCAGTCGCATTGCGCGGCACATCTGCAAATATGATCTTCCTCGGACGCTTATACCTGGGAAGCTTCCTGCAGAATTCGCTGATATCCTCTTCCGTGCATATCATTCCTGGCTTCAGTGAAATAATCGCTGCTGAAATCTCTCCCAGCCTCTGATCCGGCAGCCCGATAACAGCCACATCAAGAATCTTGTCGTTGGTACGCAGGAAATCTTCAATCTGTACCGGATAAATATTTTCGCCGCCGCTGATAATGACGTCCTTTTTCCGATCTACAAGGAAAATAAATCCGTCCTCGTCTTCTACCGCCATATCCCCGGTATAAAGCCAGCCGTCATGCAGCACCTCTTCTGTGGCCTTCGGATCGTTGTAATAACAGACCATAACGCCGGGCCCCTTTACTGCAAGCTCTCCTGTCTCACCCTGCTTTACAGGATTTCCCTGCTCATCAATGATCTTTGTCTTCCATCCATAACCTGCTTTGCCGATAGCGCCTACCTTATGAATATTCTCCACTCCGAGATGTACACAGCCCGGCCCTATGGATTCACTGAGTCCATAATTTGTATCATACTGATGGGCCGGGAAATATTCCTTCCAGTGCTTGATCAGGCTCTGAGGCACCGGCTGGGCGCCGATATGCATCAGGCGCCACTGCCCAAGCTGGTACATCTCCAGATTAATCTTCCCGCTGTCAAGAGCCAGCAGAAGATCCTGTGCCCATGGCACAAGAAGCCATACAATGGTACATTTCTCCTCGGACACGGCACGAAGGATAAACTCCGGATTTGTCCCTTTAAGAAGCACCGCCTTCCCGCCGGTTAAAAGGCTTCCAAACCAGTGCATCTTTGCACCAGTATGATAAAGGGGCGGTATACACAAAAATACATCCTCCTTCGTCTGTCCGTGATGGTTCTGCTCCACCTTGGCAGAATGCATTAATGCTTCATGTGTATGTAGAATCGCCTTGGGAAATCCTGTTGTCCCCGAAGAAAAATATATAGCCGCGTAATCATCGTCATTAATGTCAATCTTCGGCGACTGGCTGGAGCAGTTTGCCGTGTGCATGGTGTAATCCTCTGCAAATCCCGGACATCCATCCCCCACATAATAAAGAAGGCGCCCTTTACTGATATCGTCTGCCACTTCCTCCACACGTCCGATAAATTCCGGTCCAAATACAAGGATATCAACCTGTGCAAACTCCACACAGTATTTGATCTCCTCTGCAGAGTATCTGAAATTAAGGGGCACTGCAAGGGCTCCTGTCTTTAATACGCCAAAATATATAGGAAGCCATTCCAGACAGTTCATCAAGAGAATCCCCACCTTATCCCCTTTCTGAATCCCCCGCTCCAAAAGCAGATTGGCGAACCGGTTGGCTTTCTCATTAAATACATTCCAAGTAATCTCACGGCGGTAATAGGAAGCACGTACTGGCTCAATCAATTCATACTCCTTCCAGGTGACCTTTCTTGTTTCCGGCATCTCCGGGTTAATCTCCACAAGACATACATCCTCGCCGTATAACCGGCAGTTTTTTTCCAAAATATCCGTAATAGCCATTTTCTTAGATTCCCTTCTCACTTTAGTGCTTTTAATTGCTAAAGTAAATGATACCCAATTTCGCATAAAAAGTCAACCTGATATTTATCTATCTTAGTATTATTCTCTGGGATTCTGAAATACAATTTTTCCGTTTAAATATACGGTATTTACACGTTCCAGCGCCGCAATATCCTGGAAAACATCTCCGTCTGCAACCAGCATATCTGCACAGAGCCCTTCCTTAATCTGTCCTGTTATCTTTTGCATACCCAGAATCTTTGCACCGTTCATTGTTCCAATCTGAACCGCCTGAAGGGGTGTAAGCCCATATTCAACCATATAGGCAAGCTCTTTTGCAACAAAAAGATCTGTTCTTCCATCAGCAGTGATATTATCTGTTCCAGCGCCTATCACTACACCTGTATCATAATATTCCTTAAAATGATCCTTATACATGTCTGTAGCCGCTTTACAGTAATAGTACTCTCCGGGCTTTTTCTCTGTACCCTCATACCTCCTTTCCATATTATGGTAGATTGTAGTATATGGAAGAATTGTGGGAATCCATGCAATTCCTTTATCTGCCATTTCCTGCACTTGCTCCCTTGTCACAAAGGTAGCATGCTCAATCGTATCAAATCCGGCCTTTATACACATGCCTATTGACGGCTGTGTCCCGGAATGTGCTGTTATCTTAATACCAAGCCTGTGACATTCATCGGCCGCTGCGTCAAGCTCCTTCTGGCTGTATTCGCAGACATCCGAACGGTGGCTGGTCATGATTTTAATCCATTTACTTCCATGCTTTACCCGTGTACGTATGGCCTTTCTAAGGGCATCCTCACCATCTGTTTCCTCTACCCCTTCTCCAAGGCCAAAGGAGCTTCCATGGCCCCCTGTAATGCAAAGTCCCGAGCCGCAATACTCCATTCTGGGAATTTCAAAAAAACCCATTTCTGAAGCTGCCTTCATCGTCTGGCATACCACCTCCGGAGAACAGACCTCCCGGATGGCAGTCACTCCGCGCCCAAATGCATCCCTGGCATGCTTCTGGGTAATATATGCCATCATATAATCATTCTGCAGGGCATGCGGCGGACAGCATGCCCAGTGTCCTAAATGTGCATGTAAATCAATCAGCCCTGGAAGCAGCGTACTGTCCGGATATTCGGTTACTGCTTCATCCGGATATCTTCTCTTTAGTTCACAGGCTGTATTTATTTCTGCTATTTTACCATTCCTGTCAACATATACTGCACTATTTTCTAATACAGTGCTTCCGTCTCCTGTAATTATTTTTTTTGCAGCAGCTATCATATCTATACCTTGCCCTTCTTATACATCCAAAGTCCAAATCCAATTGTGCCAAAGGTTCCGGCCAAAGTTGTAACATATGTCGGCGCGGGCCCAAGAAAGCTGAATACACCATATTTTACCATAAGGCAGAAGCCGATTCCAAGGGTCAGGGAAATCGGGATAAGCTTTGGCTTCATCATAGCAAACTGTACGTAAACTGCTCCGAAAAGTGCCGGAAGCAGATAGTTAAAGGCATCCAGAACACTTTGGGGAAGATAACTCATAATAACGCTGCTCAAAACAGCTCCCACTGCAAGAATCGGTATATTAACAAATACTGAGGTGCAAATACCAAGTGTTGAGATAAGAGAACCCTCCGGTGTACCCGGCTCAACACCTACTGCCTTCTGGGACATTACCGCACATGGAATACGCATGTTTGATGTATTGCCGGCTACTACATTAATATATGTTCCTGCCGAACCGACAATTGGAAAATTACCGATAGGCTCCACGAACCATACAACGCCGATTGCACTGGCAATAGAAAGCCATCCTGTAGCTACTGCCGCCCACGGAATATCAATTCCATAAATAAGAACTACGAGTACTGCCGGAATAAAGCAGAATAGCACACAAATATAATTTACAATTTTAGAGCTTTTGTGCAGGCCTTTCAAGTACTGATTCTGATAAATATCGTCTCTGACTGCTTCTGGTTTTAACATATTCTCCACCATCCCTTTCTATAATAATGCAGTAATAATCATTGCCGGAAAAATTGCAAGTGTCAGATTCCACTGACGAAGCCATTCAATCTGCTTTTTCTCAGCAATCACACACAAAACTGCCATAATGCCTGCTCCTGTCAGACATGATACCGTTGTTTTATCTATTGCCGTTAAATAGGTTGCATTGTTAGCACCCAGGGCGCCTAAAAGTGCTGATGCTGATATAACAGGCAGAATTGTCCTGCCAACCTTTTTAACAATACCGTTTTGAATCCTGTCCATTTTATCAGAAGCAAAGGTTCCAAATATGATCCATGGGATAGAGCCTAAAATCATGACAAGAAGTGACGCGGCAAATGCATTTTCTGTCATCTTATCCACACCGGCCTGTACTCCTGCTGCCGCTGACGCAAACTGCACCGCCATAAGCTCGAACATAGAGTTTCCTACATAGGACAGTCTCATAAATCCCACAGGACCTCCCATAATAGCCATAACCGCAAACATTCCGGCCAGACATGCAACGGACGGGCCTATAGCCGTAATGGCGCTCGTCTTTACTGCCTTCTTAAGTTGGCTCTCTTCCAGGCCAATTTCAAGGCTTGTCTTATAGGTTTTCTTCCACATTCTTCCTGCCAGAAACAGTAAAAATAATACCGGCAGGCCGCATCCCAGCCACATAACAGGACTGTTTAACTGTGCTAAATTCATTTCCATATTTTGTTCCTCCTCTTTACTTTACATTTAGTTTTTCCTTTAGTTCCTCTTTTGCTTTATTAACAAGGTCTGGATTATTAAATAAGTCCACGCCTGTCATAGCCAGTGCTTTTGCCGCTCTGATTGCAATATCGGCTCCCCTCTTTCCTTTACACGCTTCTGCAAAAGCCTCTGTATGGGGAAGTGCAGGAGAACCTACACCTATCATTACCTGAAATACAGGAATCCTATGAGAGAGGTTGCCCACATCGCTTGAACCGACACCTTCTTTTGCATTCCGCATATCAATATGCTCTCCCATATCTGTAAGATTTTTCTCTACAAGCTTAAGCAAAACCTCATTGGAAATCAGATTCAGATAGGAAACCCCTATTTCATTAATATCTACTGTACACCCTGTTGAAAGAGCCGCCGCCCTTGCACAATTGTGCACGCGCTCCACAAGCTCTTCAAGCTCTTCTTTTGTAGACGCCCTGATTCCGAACTGCGCCTCTGTAAGCTCCGGAATAATGTTTGTCACTGTTCCTCCCTGCTTGATAATCCCATGGAGCCTTGTGGTTCCTTTTGTCGTGACACGAAGCCCGTTCACATTATTAAAAAGCTGAATCACTGCTTCAACAGCGCTTCTTCCTTTTTCCGGACAGGCTCCTGCATGTGCGGGTTTACCATGAAAGGTATAAGAAAAGGCTGCAATTGCAAGCAGGA
Organism: uncultured Lachnospiraceae bacterium; assembly: GCA_949502235.1. Classification (GTDB taxonomy): domain Bacteria; phylum Bacillota; class Clostridia; order Lachnospirales; family Lachnospiraceae; genus CAPEBR01. The sequence continues at coordinate 8,378 of CATBDC010000049.1, forward strand.
TATCATTAATAACTGTCCAGGGAGCAGGATGAAACATCATCGCGCAGTCAATGTCTTCCATAACACCTGCTCTGTATAGAATTTCCTTTCCGCCTCCGCTTCCCTCCTCGGAAGGCGTGCCAAGAACAACGATATTTCCGGCATATTCTCCCATAGCCTCCGCAAGCCCTACAGCTGCAGCCGCTGAAGAGGCGCCGATAATATTATGTCCGCAGGAATGTCCATTGGGAAGTGCATCGTATTCACATAAAAAGCCTATTACCGGACCACCGGCAGCTCCTTTTTTCTCTGCCCTGAAGGCTGTTTTTAGTCCTCCTGCCCCCATCTTGACAGTAAAGCCATGTCTCTCTAAAAATGCTTTAAGGGCCGCGCTTGATTTATATTCTTTAAACCCCATTTCCGGATTATCAAATATATATTCACAAAGCTCTGTGATTTCCTCTCTGTTTTTTTCAATAAGCTCTGCTGCTTTATTTTTACAATACATAAATCCTCTCCTTTCTCAGTCTGTACAGAAATATTCCGCAATCGGAAGGTGATTAACCGGCAGGTTCAGCCTTTTTAATGTGGAGTAAATTACCACCTGGTTTACAGTTAAAATGGGCACCCGGATGTAGGATTTAAGCTCTTTGATTATGGGATGGAGCTTATAGGTCGGACTGTCAAATATAACCGCCCCGGCGCCTTTATAATCCGCCTGCATTGCCTTCTCTAAAACAAGCCTGCTGTCAATCCGGTCTATTTTCAGTCTGTCTCCGCCCGGACTGTCAAATACATTAATAAGGTTTGTCACTTCAATCTCATGATTCCTGAAAAACAGCTGCTCAAGCAGGCCCAGCTCAACATCAAAGGCAGATATAATTGCAATCCGGTCTATGCAAAGTTCCTTCAGACGCTCTTTCATTTCAAGCGCCGGCACGATTACAGGACGTCCGCACCGCTGTTCCAGTATATTCACTATTTCATAGCCCTTTATCACACTTCCTGTCATACTTGGAACAATAATAATATCTGGATCTATATCGATAAATTCATCCACCGCATTTGGAAGCGCGTCCAGAAATACCATCAGTCCTTCATAGGATACCTGCTCAAGGGGAGCATTTGCCATAAATATCTCCACATTATCTGGAAATCCAATTTTAAATTCTTCTGCGATAACTGTACTTTGGCTGTCTGTAACATTAATCGCTCCTACTACATACCTCTTCTGGTTTTTTTCCATGCTGCTCTTTCTCTCCTGTTTCAAGATATTGGTTAACTTCCCCCGGACTTAATCCGCTAAGTCCAAAATACGAAACCGTCCTTCCTGTTTTATAAAACTGTGTTTTATTAAGCGCTGACGCTATTGCAAGCAGGCCTTCACAAAGCGGTGCCTCTATGCCATATTCCTTTGCAAGAGAAAGCAGAAGGCTGTTTCCTGCATAAGCATCTTCAATAATATACCTGTGGCTAATCTCTGAAGGACCCTCAAGGCTTCTGAAAACTTCAAGCTCCGGATGCTTCTCGTACTCAAGAAGAGCCTGAATCTGTCCGGCAGCTCTTTCCATGTGATACCCCATTTTTTCCATGACAAGAGCTTTCTCATCCTCCACTGCTTCAATAAGCGATGCCACTGATGGGGAAAGTCCGTCCCTATATAAGCGGAAGTCTTCTGTAGTTTCCATTTTGGCGGTTCCAAGAAGACTCCCCGCAAGATGAATCGAGATATTCGGCGAATTCAGCGTTGCCTCAAATACATTCTTCACAGCATGGCATGGATAAATCTGGTTCATTGACATGATATACTTCTCATTATCTTCCGCCGGGAACGCTGCCATTCCCTTCTCCTTATAAGAAAACGCGCTGATTATCTTTCCGTCAGACAGCATACGGCATGGATATATATTCCCCTGCATTTCACCGACCAAAACATTGCTGTTTTGTAACCTGTTCTTTAAAATAATTGATGCACAATTTCCTGCCGAAAAGCACACTGTCTGCCCGTCCTGCAGGTACGGAAGCATCAAATCAATAAGCTCTTCCTGCCTCTGGGCTATCACGCCAGCCAAAATATATTCTGGATCCTTCATAGCCTCTTCTATATCTGTAGTGATATGAGCTATAAAAGCCCTGCCGTTAACCGCATTTCCGACAATATCCACATATCCTCTTTCCTTTATCTCCCGGATTTTATCAGCACAGCCGGGGATTTCAAAAAGAGTAACCTCATGTCCCTTCATGGACAAATCGGCGGCCATCATAATACCGGTTCCGCCTCCGCCCATTACTGTAATTTTTTTCATAGCCTTCCCCCTGGTTTTATAGTACTAACAGATTATGTATCTCAGACACGTCCTCTATATTCTCCAAATTAAGAACAAAGTCAATGAGCCTTTCTGCCTGTTCAGAAGTCATTGCAAATGACGCTTCCCGCCGGAACAGCCCGCAGAATTCCTCTCTTGTAAGCATATCGAGCGGGTGCCCTTTATGTGTCATCTGCGTTTTTTCATATAGCGTACCATCCTTCATCCTGATCGTTACTGTTTTTTCCGGATGGCTTCCATTCTGGTATATATGGAAACATTCCAGTAATGTATGCTCTTTATCAGGGCCGGCCTTTACCTTCCTGCCATATTCAAGCAGCTTTGGATCCCGGAATTTTTCTTCTGTATACCAGTTTGGACCCGGCTTTGGATCAAGCAGTGACGCGGCAATTACATATGGAATACTGAATTGGGCTTCCATTAAGCTGTCAAAGCCTTCCTCAGCAAAATGCATACGGTACTGTGTCGGCGGATTCACTATAATTTCTTCGATCTCCTCTGCATTGATATTGTTCTCTTCAACAAGAAGATTCACAATTTCCAAAGGCGTCTGTACCCACATATTGGCCGGCCAGTGTTTTACAAGAATATCCATCAGATAATATGTATCCTCCATCCCCCGGTTCAGCCACGATCTGTCTGCTTCTTTTGTAAGCTGCTCGCAGTATGCATAAGGTATATCAAAACAGTCCGTCAGATTTACAACACCTTTTTCGGCGCACATCGCGGCAATAATGCCATTCTGTGCCGTAATGCCATATTCATAATGATACGCATTACTCATGGTTGCCTGCTGAAGGTTTGACGGCATCTTCGCATATAAAACACTCATTCCAAAAGTTTTATTCATCTGTTCCTTTGTAAGCCCCATTAGTTTTGCAGCCGCCGTTGATGCTGCAAATATCTGCCAGTTGCCCAAAGCCCAACCCTGATTATGATCAAAATCATCTGCCGGCTGAACTGCCATCGAGACCCTCTGATATACCTCAAGACCGGCAGCAACTGCCTCAATATATGCCTTTCCATCCTTTCTCATACCCTCGGCAACAGCCATCGCCGCCGGAATAGCCCCTGCATTCGGATGGCCCGCCCATGCGCAATCCTCCCAATCCAGCATATCTGCCAGAGTTCCGTTTGCAAATGCCGCTGCCGCCATAGACAGTTTTTTTCCGCCAAGCCACACCGAGGACTCCTCTGCTGTGCCTCCGCTGACAGCCTCCGCCACCTTAACTGCTGATTCGGACAGCTCAATAGGCCTGGCTGCCAGCGCCACTCCAAGCGTATGAAGCGTCAGCATTTTTACTCTTTCAATTACTTCCTTTGGAATATCTTTATATTTTATATTCACTGCATAATCTGCTAAATTCTGTGTATACCTCGTATCATTTGCCGCAAAATATTTTTTTCCCACTTTTTTAGTTCTCCTTAATAATCTTTTATGCTAAATCTATTATTTTTCCAACATTTTGTTCCACAGCCCGGCGGTATACCAGATCTCCCACTGCTATATCAAGAGCACCCATTCCCATGTGTGTATAAATGATTATCTCGTTATCATTTTCTCTCCCCGCACATCTGCCTGCTGCCACCTCACCCAGATCTCCTTTTACATTGTCCATACTCAGATGATAATCTGCAAGCCTGGGTGCTTTAATAATCTGATGATAATCTGTATCCTTTGAGCCAAGATACCACTTATCTGCTTTTCTTGAACACTCTGGATCCAGGTCATTAAAAGAATATAAACCTGACACAAATGCACCCTTTTTCAGCCATTCAAACATAACTACCGGTTTCCTTGCCGTTGTAACAAGCAGTACGATATCCGCAGGCTCCACCGCCTCCTTTGCATCTGTAAATGCTTCAATCTGAATACGGTCTTTAAATTCTTTTTTTACATTTTCTAATGCCATATGATTTTTGTCACATACCCGAAGCTTTTTAAGCCCCGGAAAGGCAGCAAGAAAGCCTCTGATTCCAGACAGGCCCTCCGCCCCGCATCCTACAACCGCAAGAACCTCTGACGACTTTTTTGCAAGATACTTCGCCGCAACTACTCCATGGCCGCCTGCTGTCCTCATTGTGGTAATTGATGTTGCCTCAATTACCGCATAAGGCTGCCCGTTTTCCTCGCGGCTTAGGAGCAGGATATTCCCATAAGAGGATGGGATTCCTTCCTCCTGAAAGGTAAACATATTCACCCATTTTACTCCCACGATTTTTTTGTCCTTTACATGTGCAGGCATTGCCAGCAGCATGTTGGCATTTTCTTTTCCCATCCACATAGGTTCTTTTACCGGATGATAGATCTGTCCGTTTCCCATGGCCTTAAATGTTTCATCCACTGCTTCAATTACATCCTCCGGCGTTACCAGACTTTCAACCTCTGACTTAGAGATCACTCTTACATTAATTGGATAACTCATACTATTTCCTTTCTGTACTTTTTATTTTGTTGTTAAATATATAAGCAATATCTGTGCCACCTTTTCTCTTAATACTATTTATAATGCAGAAACATGCGTTTTTCCGGTATATTTTATTTTATAATTGACTATATTTTTCTTTTTATTTATAATTACTATTAAATAAATAATATTAATATCAAGAGGAGTTAATACTTTATGAGACAGCCATTACGAAAAGAAAAAATATACCAGATACTCTCTACGGAAACCTCCCATTTTAATCCAAAAAATCCCGAATCTAATACGGAAGCCCTTCAGATTGGCTATATCTCGGAAAAAACCGGCATCAGCCCTAACAATATAAGCATGGAGCTTGGCCGCTTGTTTGCGGAGGGCCTTGTCATGCGTGTCAGAGGACGTCCTGTCACCTATCTTAGTATTCCTGTTTTGGAAAAAGTACTGGGAACGCCTCTTTTGTCCCATGAATTCCCATCAATGGGCGAATTTTACAATTACCTGAATCCACCTGTATACACCACCCTTCCCTCTGATTTTTGTACTGAACTGAATGCAGCTGCCATGTCAGAGTTTGATTCCCTTATTGGCTGTGAAGAAAGCCTGAAAGCACATATCGAACAGGCAAAAGCCGCCATACTATATCCTCCCCATGGGTTGGATACCCTGCTTACCGGTCCCACCGGCGTAGGCAAGAGCCACTTTGCACATTCCATGTTTGACTTTGCGAAAAAAAGCGGAAGGATTGCCCCGGAGGCCGCTCTCGTAACCTATAACTGCGCCAGCTATGCTGAAAACCCACAGCTCGTCATGTCCCAGCTATTCGGTCATTCCAAAGGGGCATTTACAGGTGCAGACACAGATAAGCCGGGACTGGTGGAACTTGCAGACAAAAGTATTCTTTTTTTGGATGAAATCCACCGTCTCAATCCAGAAGGCCAGGAAAAGCTTTTTTTCCTCATGGATCAGGGAATTTTTCAGCGTCTGGGCGAAACAAAAAAAGTCCGGCACGCCACCGTACTTCTTATCTGCGCCACTACCGAAAGCCCCCAGAGCTCCATGCTAAGTACATTTTTTCGAAGAATTCCCGTACAGATAAAGCTTCCGCCGCTGGCAGAGCGCTCTGTTGCGGAACGGCTTCAGCTTGTTTTGTTTTTCTTTTGGAAGGAAGCAATGAATTTAAAAAAAGAAATCAGAATTGACCGTAAAATTATCAGCACCTTCGTCCATTACGACTGTCCGAACAATATCGGCCAGCTTTCTACCAACATACGGCTTACCTGTGCAAATGCCTATTACAGACATCTGCTTTTAAAAAAGGATTATCTTGAAATTGAATTCTGCAATCTGAATCAGAATATAGCCCTGTCGCTGTTTACGGCAGGGGGAAGCAGCAAAATCCTTGATACTCTTCTGAAAGATGTTCCGATAAAAATAAACAGTACCTTCACTCTCCGGGATTGCTTTAACAGATACCTCATTACAAAATAAAAAGCCCTGAAACTGCGGTAAAACAGCTCAGAGCCCCTTGGTATGGAGCATAGGGGATTCGAACCCCTGGCCTCAACAATGCGAATGTTGCGCGCTCCCAACTGCGCTAATGCCCCATACGCTGATTATATCACTATATTTGATGAAAGAAAAGATTTTTGGCACAAATTTTTTATTTTCTATATATGGGTAACTTTTCTATATATGTATAACTGCCTTTACAATATCCGCTTTATAATTCACGCTGTCGTCCATAGCCTTCTGCGCATCATCAAGCTCATACACATTTGTGACAATCCCCTTCAGGTTTACTTTACCTCCCGCAACCGCGTCAATGGCCATAGGATAAATGTTCCGGTAACGGAATACGGTTTTAAAGGTAAGCTCTTTATCTAATGCAAGGCTCATAGGAAGTGTCATCTCACCGCTCTTGCTATAGCCTACCAGCACGATGACCGCACCCTTTTTTGCCATGTGGACTGTCTGAACAGTTGTTATCTGCGTTCCCGCGGTCTCTACTGCCAGGTCGCATCCTCTGCCATCTGTCAGTCTTCTTATCTCTTCCACCGCATCGTCCCTGCTTCCATTAATCACACCGTCTGCTCCAAGCTCCAAGGCCTTTTTAAGCCTTTTCTCCATAATATCCACCACATATACTTTGGAAACTCCCATTGCCTTTAAAGCCATCATTGTTACAAGCCCGATACATCCCGCGCCCATAACCACCGCTGTCTGTCCTGCCCCTGCGCCTCCCTGCATGGCAGCATGGAAGCCTACAGCTAAAGGCTCAATTAAAGCGCCTTCCATAGTGCTTACATTATCCGGCAGTTTAAAACACAAATCCGCTTCATGAGCCACATATTCCTGAAACACCCCGTCTATCGGCGGTGTTGCAAAAAATACAACGTCCGGACAGAGATTATAACGGCCTGTCTTGCAAAATTCACAGTGACCGCAGGTTTTTCCCGGCTCTAATGCTACCCTGTCTCCTGCTTTTAAGTGCTTCACATCCTTTCCCACTTCAACAACTGTTCCTCCAGGCTCGTGCCCAAGAACAAAGGGAGGCTTGACAACATAATCACCAATAGCCCCTGTCTCATAATAATGAAGGTCGCTGCCGCAGATTCCTACATATTCCAGTTTTACCAATACCTCATTATCCTTCACCTTCGGAATGTCGCGCTCCTCAAATCCCATCTTCCCAATTCCCAGCATAACTGCTGTTTTCATTTTTCCTTCCATTTTAAGCCCTCCTCCTTGTTTTTACTTTATTTTATACTTAATTAATTAGTTTTATTATGTTTGTTATTATAAACATAACACCTCATTCTGTCAATCTACATTTACCTTATACTCATCTTTTCGTCAGTATCATCAAAATACACCTTCCACTTTTGTTTAAGCTGCACAAAAAAAGAAGCTTCATTGCTGAAACCTCTTATACTTGTTCAATAAACGTTTCTATAACCTTAAGGGAAGCCCCCATTGCTGCGGCTTCGAATTTATAGCTGCAGGCCCTTACAAATGTATTTTCCTCTGTAAAGGTATTCCTTCTGACTACTTTATCCTGTATAGCCTGAATATGATTTTCCATATAGCTGCCGGCATATCCTCCCAAAATAATATCACAGTCTAAAATCATATGGATATTATTAACCGCTATGGCAAGATAGGAAGTATATTTGTCCCACGCTGAAACAATTTCTTCTTCCCCAGCCTCTAATCTTCCAAAAAATTTTTCGAGCTTTCCGTCTGTCATATCCGACAGGCATCTGGCCGAGCAGTATGCATCCAGACATCCCCGTTTCCCGCAATAACAGTGCTTCCCCTCTGGTACAATGGTCATATGCCCTGCCTCCCCGCAGCGGAAATTCCTTCCCTGTTCCAGCCGTCCGCCGCTGAAAAACGCGCCGCCCACAGTATTACTTAAGGACAGATAAAAGAAACGGTCCAGTTCTTCCGCCTGAATCCCCTCAGCATATGCCCCCGCATTTGCATCATTTATGAAGTAGCATGGGAAAGAGAAGAAGCGGCTTACTTCATCAAACGCCAGAGCTTTTACACCAAGTATATGAGAATAGGCAATCATCCTTTTCTCCAAATCGATAATACCGGGGAAAGATATCCCAATTCCTATAATACTTTCCCTGTCTGCTCCGCCCTCTTCCAGAAATTCTTCAAGCTTTTTGTTTATTTCATAATAGTAGGCATCTCCTGGAGCATATGGATAGAAAATCCTTTCATATTTTCGCATTTCTCCCGTCAGATTAGTAAGTACCAGGCTGATATGGTTCTTTGTTATATCCAAACCCACTGCCTGCTTCACATTAGAAGCCGCTGCCAGCGCCTTGGCTCTTCGTCCTCCCGTGGACTGTAATTCCCCGTTTTCCTCCACCAGCCCCATTTCTATCAGTTCCTTTGTAATCTGGGTTACAGTAGGAAGACTCATTTTTAGTTCATAAGAAAGATCTGGGTTTGATACAATGCCGTTCTTACAAATATACCTGAAAATCCGATTTCTGTTATTTTTTTTAACCTCAATATTTGTATTTGTTATCTTTCTGCCGTTCACGATACACCTCTATACTCCATTATAATTATTGCGGACAGATGGTCAGCACTGCGGGCTTTTCTCCATTCCATGGCCTCGGATATTCAACAAACAGATATCCCTCGCCGTCCAGCACATCTCCATATTCCACATGTCCAAGCGGGTCACTGTAGGTATAAACCTTCATTTCTGTCACGTCTCCTACATCCTCTCTATATTCTGTCAGCATTACCCTGTACCCCAGCTCAGAGATTCCATAAGCTTCCTTCTCAATTGCCAGACAGTAATCCTCGGTCAGTCCGTATCCCTGCGCCAAAGAAAAGCTTACTGCCTTTTTCCTTTTACCCTCTGAAATATCTATGGATTCAGGCGTCTCTGTCACTTTCATGCAGCCTGTCAGATCTCCTTCCATCTCTGAAAAATCTACAACAGAATTATTTATGCCGCTTTTGGTGCCATAGATACCGTCCGCCATCTGAACCAGATTCTGCACATACAGCCCGCTTTCGATTTTTAAATACTCCTCTGCATCAGACGGAACATTCACATACCAGCCTGTCGTCATCAAAAAGGGCACAGGAGGGTCTATAAACGGACTGTCAAGAGTCCGCACCACATAGGTTCCGTAATCTCCCCACTCGATTCTTTTCGTCCGTTCCGCAAAGAGATTTTTCGGAAGGACAATTCCCTGAAGCTGCATCTCATACTCTAAGGCGCACTGGTTCAGCGTATCCTTAAGCACCGTGTCCTCCGCATAATTAAGGATATTCAGCCTCTGTTCTATGGTTTCTACCTCCATATCCGGTATATAATAGTCAGCCGCCCCGTTCTTTCCTGTAAGAACACTGCTGCCAGACGTATAGTCTCCTCCTGACACCCCATTTCTTGCCTTAGTTTCCATATGAAAAAAATTATCCAAATCTCCTTCATACTTTTCATGGAAATATCCATCCTCTACACAGTCAAAGGCTCCTCCCGCCGAGTTCCAGAAAAGCTTTCCTTCCGGATGTCCGGTTTTTTCATTGATACTGTCCTGAAATGCCTGCTTAATCTCTGCTTCCTGCAGATTATCAAAACAGGTAAAATTCTTTCCTCCCTTGTCTCCTATTAAATAGGCAAACACATTATAGCTTCCCTCCTTTGGCATAACCTGGTAGGAAACTATATTTTCTGCCTTTTCACCATATAAGCTAGTACTTTCTATCTGTATTTTTTCCTCGGAGAACTCTTCCTCCGGATACTTTTCATTCAGGTATGCAAGAATTGTCCCGCTTATCTTGGCATCCCTGACTCCGTCCTTTGCAGTAACCGCAGCAAGGATTACAAAGAGAATCACTGCTGCTGCCGCACCCATGGCAAGCCGCTTCAAAATTCTTTTTAACCTTCCGGGCTTTCTCTCTGCCTCATAGGGCGGTACTCTAAAGCAGACACAGCCCATAATATCATCGGCAAGCGATGCTTTTTCCAGCTCCATCGAATACTGGTAAAGCTCTCTCCTCTTTTCCATTGTAACGCCAATCAGCTTTGCCACCTCCGGCGGAAGAGCGTTTCTGTATAAAGCTTCATAGAAAATCTCCATCTCCGTCAGCTCCACATTCGGAAGAAACTCCGATGCCAGAAAGTGCTGCCATTCATCGTATGCTTCATGCCGCGGAAGGCTTAAAAGCTCTCTAAGTCTTGCAGATAAGGCTTCTAGCTTCTCTGACTGTCTGGCAGACCACTGCGCCTGCGCCTCCTCAAACATCTGGCCGTAACCATATTCTGCCTCTACATTTTCACTGTATGCCTCCTGCTCCTCTGACCACGAATCTCCCCTTGGTTCTGTCTCCATTCCATCTGCATATCTAAGCGCCGCCTCATATGCCTCATGTATCTTAGACCATCTATCTGGCTGCTCTTCCGGATGATATTTTTTTACTAACAGGGCATATGCCTTTTTTATCTGCTTTTTATCCTTTGTGATTCCAATCTCTAGTGTGTCAAATGCCCATCGTACCATAGCCGGTATTCCTCCTCCAGGTCCTCATCTAATTCCTCATTTTCATCCTCATGATACCAGGAATCTATATCCTCCAGCTCCCCATATATACTGGTGCCTCCCAAATATTTTTCTGTGTTTAGAAAAAATATCTCAAGCTCCCTTTTCCATTTTTTAATTTTATACGCGTCCTGTTCTGTCAGAAGGAGGTGCTGAAAATACCGGATACGCCCTCCAAGCTCTTCCCTTAAGTCTCCTGATGCCTGTGCAAAAAGCCGCTCTCCCCAGGCAGTCATCATCTGATTTTCCTCCTGCTCTGCCGGATGTAGCTTTAGCTTTTCTAACTCCTCTATATACTGCTCCATTTTACCAGGCTCAATCGTATTTGCACCTGTAGTTATAATCTCTTTTACTTTCTCCCCTGTTGAATCAACCTTCACATCCACAATCAAAATGCCGTTAATATCGTATGTGTACCTCACAGAAACCGTTTCTTTCCCTTTCGGAGCCATCGGAACATCTACATCCAGTACTCCCAGGCAGATATTGTGATCCGCATAATATTCCTCTCCCTGATAGACATCAATCTTTACATGGCACTGAAAATCACCTGCCGTACAGAAACGTCTGACCTTGCTGCAAGGAAGCACACTGTTCCTTTCAATAATTGCACTCATAATGGGCCTGTCTGCATCTGCCTCATTATAAATTCCTGTCCCCAGAGTAAATGGACAGATATCAGTAAGAAGCATATCCTTAATATCCTCCTGCCGCTCCTTAATCCCCGCATATACGCCGACTCCCAGCGCAACCATATGATCCGGGTCCGCCGCATAAACCTTACATTCTCCTGCCATATGGCACAAATACTGCTTTACAGAGGGCATCTTGCAAGAACCTCCCACAAGAATAACCTTGGATATTTCCAGCATATTCTTATCCCCGTCCCTCATCACCTTTTTTACCGGGACTGACATTCTCTGAAATAACAGCATGGAAATTTGTATCAGCTTTTTATTATTCAGCTCCATCTGTCCTGTAAAATCCTCATCCGATACCTGCATAACCACGGAAACGTTCTCTGTGAGAGCACATTTTGCACGGTTTGCACTCTCTAAAATAATTTCTCTCCTCTTAGGCGTAAGCGCTGTAAAATCCATGCCATGCTCTTTACAGAACTGTCCGGCAATCTCCCTGTCAAAATCACTTCCTCCAAGACGATTATCCCCGCTTACTGATACAATCTCAATAATATTGTCAAAGCAGTCAACCAGTGATACATCCAGGGTACCCCCGCCGAAATCAAATACCAGAAATGTCTCATCCTCCTCTTTGTTCCGGATATGATATGCAAGCGCCGCCGCAGAAGGCTCATTTATGATACGCTCTACTTTAAGCCCGGCCAGCTCCCCCGCAGTTTTTGTTGCCTTTCTGGCCATGTCATTAAAGTACGCCGGGACACTTACCACTGCCTCCTCCACTGCTTCGCCCAGATATCGTTCGGCATCCTCCTTAAGCCTTCTTAACACAAAAGCAGAGAGCTCCTCCGGGCGGTATATTTTTTCTCCAAGCCGGAAGGTTTTCTCCGTTCCCATGAATCTTTTAAATACACTTACAGAATATTCCGGATGGGAAATCAGTCTTTCTTTGGCAATCCTTCCTACATATACCGTATTCTCCTCCCCCATACTTACCACACTTGGGGTCAGATATTCTCCAAACGAATTAGGAATCAGTACACTTTTCCCATTCTGCCATACTGCGGCAAGACTATTTGTTGTTCCCAGATCGATTCCTATAATTTTGCTCATTTCCCTTTCCCTCCGTACTCGCTGCCTAAGCCTTTATGCCTTTATTATACAGGAAAAAATATAATCCTACAAGGCCGCCAGAATTTTCTGCTTCTCGCTGCATCTATATAGGTTACTGTTCACTCCGTTCACAGCAGCTTTTCATAGTATGCTATATTTTATTATGCAAAAAGGCACAGGTTAGCCGAAAGAATACCTCCCTGTGTCTTTTTGCAATTATATAGTATACTATGTTTATTTTACTGATTTTTCAGCATAATCTTTAATTACTAGTTCCTCATAAGGCGCTCTCTCTGTCAGTTCCCCGGCCTCTTCAAGAATATCCTGGAGAAGCTCAAAGCTTTCCTTCTCAAAAATCAAATCGGATTTCCATGTATCCTGATCATAATAACGTGTCACAATTGTGGTAATTGTATCCAAATCTGTTTCTTTAAACTGCGGCGCTATGACAGCTGCGATTTCTTCCGGTGTGTGGCTTTGCACATAATCCATGCCTTTTTGCAGGGCATTGGTAAAGCCCTGAATAATCTCAGGATTCTTTTCTATATAGCTCTGCTTTGCAGAAAAGGCAGTATATGGAACATAACCACTGTCCGTTCCAAGAGACGCTACAACATAGCCTTTTCCTTCCTTTTCAAGGCTGGTTGCGCCGGGCTCAAACTCAACGGTAAAGTCTCCCTGCCCCTCTGAAAAGGCAGCTGCAGTGGAACCGAAATCAATGCTCTGATTGATTCTTACATCCTTTGCCGGGTCAATATTATTTTTATTCAAGATATACTCAAATACCATCTCCGGCATGCCACCTGTTAACAACACTATCATGTAAATTCTAAGTAACTTTATTAATGTACATCATGAGATTTGCGGAAGTTCTCAATTATTTTATTGATTTGTTCCTTATTTTTTATGATTGTGTAGGGTTTTAGACGATTATCACAAGTTTTAACGATTCCCATATCAAGCAGCACTGCAATATATGGCAGCACAGATTTTTTTGATTTGGAATAGCCCATGTCTGTAAGTTGTTTTGACAGAAAATTTGCAGAAGTAAAATTTCGATCACCATCTCTGATTAAACGCATTGTTGCAAGAATAATTTCATTTACATGCCGGTTTAGTTCTTCAGCAGCACTGTAATGTAAAAGCCCGGACAAACCATATTTCAATTCAATTTCAGGCAATCCGTTTTCATCAACAGTAATACGTTCAATTAAAATTTCAATATCCTTGCGGGTTAAATTACCTTTCTGTATAATGTCATCCATAACTTCCAGTGCTGTGTGTAGTTTATCTTCTGCATCTGGAGTTTCCGTTTCAGTATATCTTAGCTCGTTATATTTTACCTCATAAGTATGAATACGAGCCGTCAAATTCTGCTGCAGAGAATCATAGCTTTCCTTAATCAAATCTTCATTATCCGGATTACCGGCGATGTCCTTTATCTTTTGTGAGAATAATACCCTTAACTGTTTTTTTAGATCATCTATATCTTTAAGAATGGCAATACATTTTTCTTCTACAGATTTCTTCGCAACAGTAAAATCCTTCATGTCATAGGCAGCAATCACTTCACAAAGTGTATTCCGGCACATACGAATGTAATTCACCACATCTTCCATAAGGTCTTGCTCTTCGATCAGGTGTGCTTTCGAACAATAACGCTTTCCCCTGCTATTATAGGTGCTGCAAATATAGTATTTTCGCGTCCTGGCAGAGGTCTTTCGCTCGATAGGAGTCAACTTACCGCCGCAATCCTTGCAGTAAAGGCAGCTTCCGAAAGGATTTGGTATTTCCAAACCAATCCATTGTCCATACCTGCCTTTATATCTCGACCTGGTACGCTTTTCTTTCAGTTCCTGTACCATGTCATAGGTTATTTTATCAATAATGGGCAGATGATGGTTTTCAAATACATATTGCTCTTCTTTGGGTATACGTTTGTCTTTTCCATGTACAGTGGTTCTGGCTCTTTTCCTTAAACGGAAAGTTCCGATATAAAAATCATTATTTAATATATCTTTTACCATGCTATCCGACCAGAAAGAGGCAATATGGTGGTTTGTATCTCTGCCTTCTTCCAACTCCCGCGCTCTGCGAATCATAGAGGGGGTAGGTACACCCTGCTGTGTAAGGTAAGTTGAAATTTTACGATAACCGGATCCCTGAAGATATAAATCATAAATTAGCTTGATATACTCAGCTTCTTTTGGCACAATTTTAAAATTTTCTCTGTTTTTACCTGATCTTTTGTATCCAAAGGGCGGCTGTGTCATAAGTGTACCTTCCTTTTGCTTTGCCTCCAGCGCATGACGGATTTTTCTGCTTGTATCTTTGACATAACGTTCATTAAACCATGTAGTAATGCCGATTGTATCGTCCTCTGACACTTCACTGTCATAGTGATCGTCAATAACTATCAAATGTTTCTCTCGTTCCTGAAATTCATCTAGCAAAAGCAGTATTTTCGCGTTATGTCTTCCTAGTCTGGAGAAATCTTTTACAAAGACTGTATCAATGTCCTTGTCCAAATCCTCCATAAGCTGTTTAAAACCTGGACGCTCAAAGATATAGCCGGAAACGCCATCATCCTCATACCAGCGATCAATAACAAGGTTTCTCTCAGCCGCATGTTGATTGATGATCAATTTTTGATTTTCGATAGAAGAATAATTCCGTTTGTCATCATCTCTGGATAATCGGACGTATCCTACATTCATGGATCCACATCCTTTCGAGTTATATATTACAATATATATAGAGAACATGCTAAAAATACACTCATGTCAGTCATAAGAATCAATAATATGATTCTTGATCACAGCTCTGATACCTTTCTGAATATCATAATCGTTTCGTCCATCCTTAAATGTAACAACCCGGAATCCCATTTTTATATAGTGTTCTTTTGTAATTTCATATTCTTCCTGTGTGGAATAATTATCACGCCAGATATAATATGTCGGCTTTCTCAAGTTATCACTTCCCTTCTGCCTTATATTCAGTATATGCTCCATTACATTTTACTGTGCCTGTACTATTAAAAAAAGTATTCTTTCAGGTATGTATCATCCATAGGAATTCCACCCCCCTCATTTCATTCAATTCAAACGAGCTTAGTTAAACTTTGATATCGGGAAACGTGTTGGGGGAAAAGACGCTGGTTTTATGTTGGATGCATCGGCACGGAAGCTGCTAAGAGGTAAACGGTAAATAGTGGGTACCTATACAAAACTGGAGCAAACCTGTATAATAGAAACAGATTTGCTCCAGTCTTATTTTACTTCATCTTTACTGGGTTTCCGGCAGTTCGCAGGGAGGTTCGGTGACCAGGGGAGCAGGTCATCCAAGAAACTACGGTCAGTATCATCCAGATGCTTCGGGATCTCGGTAAGCAGGTATTCAAAATAATCATATGGTTTCAGATTGTTTGCTTTTACGGTTTCCGCAATGCTGTAGATGATTGCACTGGATTTAGCTCCGGCAACTGTATCGATCATGACCCAGTTCTTTTTCCCGATACAGAATCCCCGGATTGACTGTTCCGCTGCATTATTATCCATCGGAACTTCACCGTCATCCAGAAAAACTTTCAGGTACTTCTCCTGATTCAGTGAATAATTGAACCCTTCCCAAGACTTGCTTTTCTGCGGGACTTTCGGGATGTTCTCACGCACCCATGTGAAATAAGCCTCCACCAGCGGCCTGACGCTCAGCTGGCGGCGGTTCTGCCTCTCTTTCGCGGGAAGTTCCTTCAGCTGTTTTTCTTCCCGGTAAATTGCCTGAATCATCGTCAGCGCAAGGTATGCGCGGCTGTCTTTCTGCTTTGCTTTCGGCAGCGCTTTTACCGCCTCGTCAAACCTGCGCCGTGCATGGGACCAGCATCCGGCAATCTTTAAATCTTCCCGCCCGTTTTCCATTGTATGGTATACCTGATATCCGTCCGTAACGCATATCCCGCAGAAATCCTTCAGGAATTCCTCCGGATGGCTGGCGTTACGTGTCCGCTGGTATTCATACAGGACGATCTGGCGGTCCGCATACATCTGTCCGGTGCGGTAAACCCACATATAACTTTTGCTCCCGGCAGGACGCCCATCCTTATTTACCAGTACGGGTGTCTCGTCCGCCTGCAGGACATGGTAGCCATACATTTTTTCATGCAGGTAATCATAGAGTACTGCAAGGTATCTGTCCGCGCACTGGATCGTCCAGTTCGCCATGTTCTGCCTTGAAATGTGCAGGCCGTACCGCTCGAATTCCTGTTCCTGCCGGTAAAGCGGGACGGCATTGACATATTTTGCGTTCATCACTGCCGCCTCAAGGGATGGTGACACAAGGCTTCCCCTTAAAAGACATTCTGGGTGCGGCGCTTTCACAACCTCCTCCGTCTTTTTCCCGGCGTATACCTTCACATGGTGCTCCTCTACTTCGATCTTTGCCGGGGTGAAGCTGTACCTGCGGTATATCTCGTCAGGGAGCTGTTTCCATCCTTCCTGCCCGAATTTTTCCGCCAGCTCCTTTTCCTCCATGGAATGCTCCACTACAACAACCGGGAGCCCCGAAAGGTCTTCTTCCCGTTTCCCCTGTTTCTTTTTCGGCCTCCGTGGGGGCACATCCTCCTGACTGTTATCAGGCTCTTCCACTGAAACAGCCTCGGCCTCATTAAAAAATACGATTTTCCCATCCACTTCCATAAAGGAAATCTGTTCCCCGGTTTCATGCTTTTCGGATGACCTGCCGAAACGGTGCCTTTTTAAGTCCGCCATCTGCTCCAGCACCAGTTGGAGGTTATGGTCAATCTGCCTGAGCTGCTCCTGCTGTGACAGAAACAGCTGGATGACCGTTTCCTTGTCCAGACTGTTCAGTTTTTCTTCTGTATATTCCAAAGCCATACCTGTGCCTCCTGATATTTCCACTGGTTCCAGTATAGCAGAAAGCGGCGGTTTTTGCGACTCCGGCTCAGCAGGGGAACCGTCATAATGCCCATAGCCTTAAATATATCAGAGCGGCTTACACAAGCCGTTCCTGGATAAATCCTTCTTAAAAAGGAAATCCGGGCGTCCGCGACATATACTGCCGGAAGGCCATGCCAGGGGCTGCCTGTGCCATAGGAACCGGAGCACTCCCTGCTGCAGCGGCAGCAACCCGGAAATTTCTCTGTTTTGCACAAAATCATCCCATATATTCCGGCGGCTCCACAGGCCTGACGGATTTCTTCGGCATAATCGTCAGCCCTTCCATCAGCCAGCGGAACTGATGCTGCGTCAGGGAACGTACTTCCTCCGGACTGCGCGGCCACTGGAAACGGCTTTCTGACAGCCTCTTATATAACAGGAGCCATCCATCCCCTTCCCACACCAGCCCCTTGATACGGTCGGTTCGTCTCCCGCAGAAAAGGTAAAGGGTATCCGGTACATATGGCCGGTTTCCGGTCTGTGCTTCCACCAGTGCTGCCAGACGGTCCATTCCCGAACGCAGATCTGTGTTATTTGAGTTCTTAGATAACACAGATTATCCGAGAAGTATTATTATTCAAGAAGTTTTGTGTAAAAACGGATGTTTACTGGACTTCCGATAATACTTCCCGAATAACGATGGCTCATATATCCTTATTGTATAACTACAATAAGGAGGTAGTGCTATCATGCAAAGACAAAACGATTCATTTGAGGAACTGAAAACAGAGCTTCTTGAAAGACTGGAAGCCCGTGGGTGTACGTCCATAACTATTACTGGATACAGGTACCAATGTAACTGCATTTTTGCCTGGCTTCAAGAAAACGGTTATGGAAGCTATAGCAAAGAAGGAGGAACTGCATTTTTACAGGATTATTACAGCAAGCATGGAGGTAATCAGTATTACGATGCTCTAAAGACAGTGGTATACAGGCTCAATGACATATTGGATGCTGCCTGGAACGATGTTCATTCAGATAAGGGAAAACATTTTGATTTATCTGCCGAATGGATTAAAACAGTTGATAGATACTGCTGTTGGGCAGATGAAACCGGGCATGCCCCAGGAACTATTAAGAACAAAAGGTATGCTATTTCCTGGTTTCTGTCTGAATTATCAAAATTGCAGTGCTGTTCTCCCGACCAGCTGTCGCCTATATTGATCACTTCTGCAAGTGTGAAGATTTCTGATCATAATCTCTGGGGTGAAATCAGAGTTTTTTTAAGATACCTGGCGGAGTTTGAAATTGTCAAATTAGATTATTCTACAATT
Organism: uncultured Lachnospiraceae bacterium; assembly: GCA_949502235.1. GTDB lineage: Bacteria > Bacillota > Clostridia > Lachnospirales > Lachnospiraceae > CAPEBR01. Next base: position 27,167 of record CATBDC010000049.1, read on the forward strand.
ATTCCTCATTATAATAAACCTTATGTCATTCCGAGTGTATATTCGGTTGAAGAAATAAAGCGAATAGAAGAATCGGTTGATACCTGCACTGTTCTAGGAAAACGTGATTACGCAATGATTCTCCTGGCTTCAAGAATGGGGATGCGCTCAGGTGATATTGTAAAGCTAAAGATTGGGGATGTTAAGGACAGAAGCGAATTGAATATAATTCAGGAAAAAACAGGAAATATCCTGCATCTTCCGCTGATCAAGGAAGTCCGCTCAGCCATTGAAGACTATTTGTCTGTCAGACCGTCTTCGCCGATAGAGCAGATATTTATTAATGTATGTGCTCCTTATCACGCAGTGACGACATCAACGCGTAGAAAAGCCCTTAAGAAATATATGGGTCTTGCAGGAATTGATCCCGGGAACCGTAAATGCGGCCCACATGCACTTAGAGCATCATTAGCCAGTTCAATGGTCAATGATGACATATCGTATGAAACTGTAAGAAAAGTATTAGGCCACAGCTCTAATAATGCAGTGAAGCACTATGCGCGGATAGATGTAGAAAAGCTTAGAAGATACAGCCTTACTCCGCCGGCACCGGCCGGCAGATTCCATGCTTTCCTTTATGGGGAGGTGAAATAGGATGCCAGGGTACGGGTCAGTTTTCAGTGATGAAATAAGAACACACCTTTCAATCAGAGAAGTT
>CATBDC010000050.1 GCA_949502235.1 uncultured Lachnospiraceae bacterium
CAGGCGTTAAAAGGGCGTCCTTAGCGAAGGTGAGATCCACGATTTACGAAGACTTAGGAATGAAGGCTCTCCTGAATTCCTTAGTCGGAGTTAGTCGTTAGCTCACCGAAGCGCTGCCCTGCCTGTGTGGGGAAGAACTGCCCCGAATTGCCGTCCCCCGAAAAGGATGCTTCAACCGCACAAACTTATATAATGATGCACACCATCCCACCATTGCTGTCATTTACAATCTTCTGCATAGTATCCTGAAGCTTCGTCTGGCTCTCATCATTAATCATTGCCATCTTATTTCTCATACCGTCCATGACCAGATCTTCAATTGATTTTCCGAAAATATTTGTCCCCCAGATACCTTCCTCGCTCCTCTTTGCTTCCTCAATATACTCGATTAAATCCCTTGCCTGCTGCTCATTTCCCACAATCGGCGCAATCTCTGTCTCAATATTTGCCCGGATTAAATGAATAGACGGCGCCTGGGAATGTATTTTCACTCCATATTTATTACCCTGCTTAATAATCTCTGGTTCGTCTAACGTGATCTCTTCCTTAGAGGGGCTTACAACCCCGTATCCCTTCATGCGTACCAGGGCAAATGCATCCTTTACGCCTTCATACTCTGTCTTAAGCTCTGAGAGATTCTTCATTGCCGCTATCAGCTCATACTGGCCCGCGATATGGGTTCCGGTAAGCTCGCTTAACATCTCATAGTAGTACTTATCGGCAATACCGATGCGAACCTTTACACAGCCCGTATTCATGGCAATATGGTCTACCTTGCACTCATCTATGTACTGGCTGTCCGGCGGCGTAAGGCCTCCTGCGGCATCCCGGATTTCGCAAAGCTGTTCTAAAATCCCCTTGATATGCGTCAAAAGCTCCTGCTTCAGCCTGTGGTCTCTTGGAAGCATTTCCACCCACTTCGGGATAAAAAACTGAATCTCGGAGACCGGAAATTCAAAAAGAACTGCCTCCATAATCTTATAAATGTCCTCTTCCTTCAGCTGTTCACAGTTAACCGGAAGGGCTTTTACGCCATATTCCTGCTCCAGCTCCTCCATAACCCTCTTAGCGTCATCCCCATAAGGTTTTTTTGAGTTTACAAGCACGATAAATGGTTTTCCTATGCCCTGAAGCTCTTTTATAGTCTTTCCCTCTGCTTCCCGGTAGTTCTCCCTTTCAATGTCTCCGATGCTGCCATCGGTTGTAATTACTATTCCTATCGTGGAATGGTCATGAATCACCTTTCTTGTTCCTATCCCTGCTGCCTTTGTAAAGGGAATCTCATAGTCAAACCAGGGAGTCTTCACCTGGCGCTCCTCGCTGCCCTCCACATGGCCCGCAGCGCCCTCCACCATATAGCCTACGCAGTCAATCAGGCGCACCTTTACGGCCACGTCATCACTAAGCTTAATCTCTGCCGCCTCCTTGGGCACAAATTTCGGCTCCGTAGTCATAATCGTCCTTCCTGATGCCGACTGGGGCAGTTCATCCCTTGTCCTTGCTTTTGTGTGCTCATCCTCCATGTGCGGGAGTACCAGAACATCCATGAAACGCTTGATAAAGGTGGATTTTCCTGTCCGTACAGGCCCTACCACTCCGATATATATTTCTCCATTCGTTCTGCCCCCGATATCTTTGTACAACTGAAACGTATCCATTCTAATACCCCCTTGTTATGCTGATAACAATGTATGCAAATATGAGATGGGTTAGAACTTGCGAAAGATAATTTTTCCACTCCAAATTCACTGTATAAAAAGGGACATCTGCCAGATGTCCCTTTTTTCAGCCCGTAAAAACTACTATGCATCCTCCTGATTCACTTGTTCAGAAGCATAAAAATAAATTTTCAAATCTGAACATTCGTTCTTGTTTTATTCCTCTTTCCACGGCAGCGCCTGATGCTCTGCCTTGCTGTCCCTTAGCATCAGCTCATTTACTGCTTCCTTCGGATCCTTGCCCTCAAAGAGAATCTCATTAACCTTGTTGATAATGGGAAGCGGCACCCCGTATTTTTCTCCCAGCTTTACGGCAGCCTTTGTGGAATACACGCCTTCCACCACCATCTGTACCTCGTCCATCGCCTCCTGCATGGTCCTGCCCTGTCCCATAAGGTAACCGGCCTTACGGTTCCGGCTATGGACGCTGGCGCAGGTTACAATAAGATCCCCGATTCCGGTCAGGCCGGAAAAGCTCTCGATAGCCCCGCCCATTTTAACGCCGAGCCTTGCGATCTCCGCGATTCCTCTTGTGATAAGGGCTGCTTTCGTGTTATCGCCGTATCCCATACCGTCCGCGATTCCTGCGGCAAGGGCAATGACGTTTTTAAGAGAGCCGCCAAGCTCCATGCCCAGCATGTCCGGACTTGTATACACACGGAATACCTCGTTCATAAACATTTCCTGGAGATAATCAGCGGTACTCTTTTTGCGGGCGCCGATTACTACTGTTGTAGGAAGCCCTCTTCCCACCTCCTCGGCATGGCTCGGGCCTGACAGAACCGCCACGTCTGCCTGGGGGATCTCCTCCGCAATCTGCTGTGACAAAGTCATAAGGGTCGTTTCCTCGATTCCCTTTGCCACGTCTACAATAATCTGTCCCTCTTCCACATAAGGGTTCATCTTCCGTGCCGTGCTCCTTGTAAATGGGGAAGGCACTGCAAGTACAATAAAATCCTTCCCTTTTACTGTTTCTTCCATGTCTGTTGTAAATTCCATGTCCTCCGGTATTTTCACTCCCGGAAGCTTGCTTTTGTGCTCCCGCTCCTTTGAAAGCATAAGGACTTCCTTCTCATCAATAGACCAGACTGTTACCTTGTGACCATTTTTGTGCAGCAGAAGTGCAAGGGCCGTTCCCCAGCTTCCTGCTCCCATAACACCTGCATTTGCCATCTTACATCCTCCCATTTTATTTATTTTCCGGCATGCTTTTACCGTTTGTTTTCCTTTTTTCCGAAGCTTAGCTTATTTTCCGTTCCGGATAAAAGCCTTTTTATATTTTCCCTGTGCTTATAAAAGGCAGACAACATCAGAAATGCCGCCACCGCGTACATCTCATACACATAGGGGGCGCCAACACCAAATCCCCCTGCCTGTCCATACACAACCACTTCGACAAGATAGATAATAACCACAAACAAAGAACCAAGTGATACATAACGGGTCAGGGCAACAGTTCCCACAAACACTGCGAGACAGATAAGCACCATCCAGATATTAACAGTGCTGGCAAGAAGGCCTGCTGTTGCCGCAATCCCTTTTCCGCCCTTGAATTTCAGATAAAAGGGGTAGTTGTGTCCAAGCACTGCTCCCATACCCGCATACATGGCAAGCACTGGAAGAATATCTCCCTGCGTACTTCCAAATATAAGCTTAACCGCAAGCACCGCAAATATACATTTGAAGGCATCTCCCAGAAAGGTAACTAGCCCTGCCTTCCATCCAAGGGTCCTAAGGGCATTGGTAGTTCCTGCGTTTCCGCTTCCATAGTTGCGGATATCCATATGATGAAGCCTTCCATAAATATATCCGGTCTGCAGAAGGCCGAAGGCATAACCGATAAGTACACTTACTATACGTTCCATTTCCTAACGCCCCTTTTCCTTTCTCTCCCGCACAAAGAATTTAAGAGAGGTTCCCCTAAATCCAAAGGCCTCACGAATCTTGTTTTCCAGATACCTAAGATAAGAAAAATGCATAAGCTCCTTATCATTAACAAAAATTACAAAGGTCGGCGGCTTTACGGAAACCTGTGTCATATAGAAAAGCTTTAACCGCTTTCCCTTGTCCGATGGCGGCTGCTGGAGAGCCGCTGCCTCTGTCATAATCTCATTTAACACGCCTGTCGCCACCCGGAGGGTCTGATTTTCGATTACCATATCAATCATGTCATACAGCTTTAAAAGACGCTGTCCGGTGGCCGCGGAAATATACATGATTTCTGCATAAGGCATAAAGGAGAGCACCCTTCTTACCTCATTTTCGTATTCCCGCATGGTTCTGTCATTTTTCTCAATGGCATCCCATTTATTTACAACAATAATAATCCCCTTGCCTCTCTCATGGGCAATGCCGGCAATCTTTGCGTCCTGCTCCGTCACTCCTTCTACGGCGTCAATCACAATCAGCACCACATCGGAGCGCTCCACCGCGGTTACTGTGCGGATGATGCTGTAACGCTCCAGCTCCTCCTTTATCTTGTTCTTTCTCCGAAGGCCCGCGGTATCAATAAATACATATTCCCTGCCATTATGGACAATATCTGTGTCAATGGCGTCTCTTGTGGTTCCTGCGATATCAGATACAATCACCCGCTGCTCTCCTAAAAGCTTGTTTATAATGGAGGACTTTCCCACGTTGGGCTTTCCTACAATGGCAATCCTTGGGCGTTCATCCTCTTCTTCCTCTCCTGCACCTTCAGGAAAATGTCCCGCCACAACATCCAGCATATCCCCGAGGCCCAGGCGGGATGCCGCGGAAACGGGTACAGGCTCTCCGATGCCAAGGTTATAAAACTCATACACATCCGGCATAAACTTTTCGAAGCTGTCTACTTTATTTACCACAAGCACAACAGGCTTGCCGCTTCTTCTTAGCATATCTGCCACCTTGGAGTCCGCGTCCACAAGGCCCTGCCGCACATCCGTAATAAATATAATGACATCTGCCGTATCAATGGCAATCTGGGCCTGCTCTCTCATCTGGGACAGAATGATATCCCTGCTCTCCGGCTCAATGCCTCCCGTATCAATGAGAGTAAAGCTTTTGTCAAGCCATTCCACATCCGCGTAGATACGATCCCTTGTTACTCCCGGCGTATCCTCTACAATGGATATCTTCTCTCCTGCCAGCGCGTTAAACAGGGTGGACTTTCCCACATTAGGCCTTCCCACAATCGCTACTACTGGTTTACTCATATTTTTATCTCCTATAAATCTCCTAAAACTGCTTCTATAAAATCCTGACCACTTGATTTTACAATATCTGCCTCTACTTGTAAAGCTTCCTTCACGTCCTCGATGGTAATATCATCTAAGAACACCGTCTCCCCGCTGCGGAACATGCTGCACGGAAGCAGAAGCCTCTCACCAAGGGGCTTCCCCTTAAGCTGCCGGATCAGGTCTTTCCCGGTAATCAGTCCGGATACGGTAATCAGCTCTCCGAAAAAATCATTTCTCACCGGATACACATGCACCCTCAAAGCCGGACATTTTTCCATAATCCGTTCTGCCATCCGCCTGATATAAGGATATGCAAGATAGCCCGTGGCCACGGAAACACATCTTTCCTTCGTATCACCCTTTAGGAAACGGTATGCCTCCTCGAATTCATCCATAAGGAGCCTTAACATTCCCACGCCGTTTTCAAGCTGAAGATAGCCGTCATACCGTTCTGCCTCCGGCATCTCCTCTCCGGCCAGAATATACCATTCATCCCCGGCATGGATAAAGTGAAGCCCATGCCGGGCATACAGCTTTTCCTGCCACCTGTGGATCGTCTGTAAGACATCCTCTGCATCTTCTTTTATAAAAGGCTCAAGGGGATACAGGCCTTCCCTGTATTTTGTAAGTCCTACCGGAACTACTGACACACTTCTAAGACAGGGAATATATTCTGACAGATCACGGATGCTTCTTTCCAGCTCTTCTCCGTCATTCACCCCTTTGCAGAGCACAATCTGGCCATTCATCTCAATACCTGCCCTGAAAAGCCTGTCTACCTTCTTAAGAGCTTCCCCTGCAAAACGGTTGTGGAGCATCTTACACCTAAGCTTCGGATTTGTTGTCTGAAAGGAAATATTAATAGGCTCCAGATGATAACGGATAATCCGCTCAATGTCATAATCACTCATATTTGTAAGGGTGACATAATTTCCCTGCAGAAAGGACAGCCTGGAGTCATCATCTTTAAAGTAGAGAGTGTCACGCATCCCCTCCGGCATCTGGTCAATAAAACAAAATATGCATTTATTTTTGCAGGAACGGTATTCATCCATAAGCCCCTGCTCAAAGATAAGCCCTAAGTCCTCCTCATAATCCTTCTCTATCTGAAACTCCCACTGCTCCCCGTCTGGCTTTTCAATCAGAAGTGTAAGCTCCTCATCATTAACATAGAAATGATAGTCAAACACATCCTCTATCTCCATGTCGTTAATAGAAAGCAGCCTGTCTCCCGGCTCGATTCCAAGCTCCATGGCAATGCTTCCGGGCTCTATTTCTTTAATGATATGCTTATGCGCCATATGCTTACCTCTTATATCATGTTCTCACGAAAAACGTACAGGAAGTACGCTCTCCTGACCCAAGGATCATAACATATTCTAGTCAAATAGTCCAATGAAAACATAAGATTCCATTGACCGCCAACTGGAAATAATGTTATGATTTGGATATGGACGGGTATTTTATACCTGAATTTATTTTTTACAGGAGATACATATGCCAAATATTAAATTAATGGAAGAAGCTCTTCCGGTTGCCCCTCTTAAAATCGCGGCTCTTGAAAGCTGCAGGGAGCTGGGCGAAAAGGTGAACCAGTATATCGTAAGATTCCGGCAGGACACCTTGAAGGAGTCCCTGACCTCCCCTCTATTTTCCTGTTATCAGCTTGACAATTATCTGATTAGCTGCTCCTGCCCCCGCTTCGGCACCGGGGAAGCAAAGGGAATCATAAGAGACAGTGTCCGCGGCAAGGATTTTTTTGTCATGGTGGATGTGTGTAATTACAGTCTTACCTATACTGTAAACGGTCATGAAAACCATATGTCCCCGGATGATCATTATCAGGATCTTAAGCGGATCATATCTGCCGCCACAGGAAAGGCACACCGGATTAATGTGATTATGCCCTTTCTTTACGAAAGCCGCCAGCACAAGCGCACAAAGCGGGAATCCTTAGACTGCGCCCTGGCTCTTCAGGAGCTTACGGATATGGGGGTCAGCAATATCATCACCTTTGATGCCCATGATCCGAGAGTGCAGAACTCCATTCCCCTTCACGGCTTTGACAATTTTGCCACGGCCTATCAGTTTATGAAGGCGCTGCTTCGCGCCGAGCCAGAGCTTCCGGTAGATAAGGATCACCTGATGATCATAAGCCCCGATGAGGGAGCCATGCACCGGGCGGTATATTTTTCCAATGTTATCGGGGTTGATATGGGCATGTTCTATAAGCGCCGGGACTACTCAAAAATTGTGAATGGGAAAAACCCCATTGTTGCCCATGAATTTTTAGGTTCTGATATAAAGGGGAAAAATGTTATTATTGTAGATGATATGATATCCTCCGGTGAGAGCATGTTAGACGTTGCAAGGCAGATGAAGGAGCGGGGGGCTGCAAAGGTATTTGTCTGCACAACCTTCGGGCTCTTTACCGATGGCTTTGAAAAATTTGATGAATATTACGAGAAGGGATACATTAACCGGGTGATTACCACGAACCTCACTTATCTCCCTCCAGAGACAAAGAATAAGCCATATTTTGTTATTGCGGATCTAAGTAAATTTATAGCGCTCATCATTGATTCTTTTAATCATGATATTACCATAAGCTCCGTACTTGACCCGACAGCAAAGCTTCATGCACTCTTAGATAAGCATAAATTCAGGAATTAATGAATGGCAGGAAGAATTCTCACCTGTATGGTTGAAATGTCGTTCAAGGGACGGAAGTTCGAAGCTGTCATTCCTAACGCAGACGGGGCAACATTCCGGTGGATTTCACCTCAATTAGAAACGCCCCTCTAATATCTGCTTATAGGAATGACAGCTTCGAACTTCCTGTGCATTAGAAACGAATTTTCAGTGCGCATCCGGCTATCCGATCACCCGCACTCTGAGGACTTCTTTTACATTTTCCAGATCCTGCGCCACTCTTTTTGGCACTTCGGAATCTATATCGATCATTGTATAGGCATATTTTCCCTTGCTTTTGTTTGTCATATCCGCGATATTCATATTGTCATCTGCAAGTATTTTCGTAAACTGTCCGATCATGTTCGGAACATTCCGGTGCAGAATCAGAATTCTTGTATTCTCGCCCCGCATACCCATGTCGCAGTTCGGATAATTGACAGAATTGTGAATATTTCCGTTTTCCAGATAATCCTTTACCTGCCGTACTGCCATCTTCGCGCAGTTATCCTCTGCTTCTTCCGTGGAAGCGCCAAGGTGCGGGATCACAATAGCACCTTTTACTCCTGCCACAACCGGCGTAGGAAAATCGGTCACGTAATGCTTTACCTTGCCGGACAGAAGGGCGTCTACCATACTTTCCTCATCTACCAGTACATCCCTTGCGAAGTTAAGCACTACCACGCCATCCTTCATCAGGCTTAGGGCCCCTTTGTCAATCATTCCCTTTGTGCTGTCCATTGCCGGTACATGAATGGTAATATAATCGCAGTCCTGGTAAATCTCATCTGCTGTCCTGGCATGATGGATACTCCTTGACAGTCTCCATGCGGAATCTACAGACACGTAAGGGTCATACCCATATACATCCATTCCAAGATGTGTAGCAGCATTGGCAACCAATACGCCGATGGCCCCAAGGCCGATAACACCCAGCTTCTTGCCCTCCAGCTCACAGCCGGCAAATGCCTTTTTTGCCTTCTCTGCATCCTTCGCGATATTGCCGTCTTCTTCGTTTTCCTGTACCCAGTTGATTCCTCCGATAATATCCCTGGATGCCAGGAGCATCCCCGCAAGCACCAGCTCCTTTACGCCATTAGCATTTGCTCCCGGTGTATTAAATACAACAATTCCTTCCTCCGCACATCTTTCAAGGGGAATATTATTTACCCCGGCGCCGGCTCTTCCCACTGCCTTGAGCTTCTTTCTAAATTCCATCTCATGCATCACGGCACTTCTTACGAGAATCGCATCCGCCTTTTCCGGGGTGCTTACCGGAGCATATTCCTCCGTAAACTTTTCTAAGCCCACTTCTGAGATTGGATTTAAACAATGATAGCTATACATTACAGATTCTCCTCCTCAAACTTCTTCATAAATGCCGTCAGCGCCTCCACGCCTTCTATGGGCATGGCGTTATAAATACTCGCGCGCATACCGCCCACCGTACGATGCCCCTTAAGGCTTACAAGTCCTGCCGCCTCTGCCTCTTTTACAAATTTTGCCTCTAATTCCTTATCCCCGATAATAAAGGGGACATTCATAAGCGAACGGTCCTTTTTTACAACTGTCCCCTGAAACATCTTACTGTTATCCAGATAGTCATAAAGGATCTTTGCTTTTTTCTCATTGTGCTCTTTCATGGCGGTAAGCCCGCCCCGCTTTTTCAGCCATTTAAACACCTTGCCGCAGATATAAATGCCATATGCCGGAGGTGTATTGTAAAGAGAGCCTGCGTCTGCATGTGTCTTATACTTCAGCATCGTGGGCGTCCCGGGGAGAACCTGGTCAGTGATCAGATCCTTTCTGATAATCACAATGACCGTTCCCGCCGGTCCGATATTTTTCTGCACCCCGCCGTAAATCACTCCGTATTTTTCCACATCATGGGGTTCCGATAAGAAGCAGGAGGACACGTCTGCCACCAGAATTTTTCCCTTTGTGTCCGGAAGCTCCTTATATTTTGTCCCGTAAATTGTATTATTTTCACAGATATACACGTAGTCCGCATCCTCTGACACAGGAAGATCAGAGACATCCGGTATGTAGGAGAATGTCTTGTCTGCGGAAGAAGCAATGATATTTACCTTCCCGTATTTCTCCGCCTCCTGTGCTGCCTTTTTCGCCCACTGCCCTGTCACAATGTAGTCTGCCGTGCCGTTTTTCATCAGATTCATGGGAATCATTGCAAACTGCTGGGAAGCCCCGCCCTGCAGGAACAGCACCTCATAATTATCCGGGATGTTCATAAGCTCCCTAAGATCCGCCTCTGCCTCGTCAATCATATTCTGGAAATCCTTTGAGCGGTGACTCATTTCCATCACGGACATACCGGTTCCTCTGTAATCTAACATTTCCTCTGCCGCTTCCCTTAATACTTCCTCCGGCAGTACGGCCGGACCTGCTGAAAAATTATACACTCTGCTCATCTTCATTCCTCCAATACAATCTTGTCATATACTTATTAGTCAGCTTCTTTTTCTTCTAAATCCTTCTCGTCAAATACCTCCCGGATGGACGCGCCCGGCGCCACCATAGGCCATACCTTGTCATCACAGTCAATCTGACAGTCAATCACAACCGGCTTATTAAGAGTAAGAGCCTTTTCAAATGCCTTCGCAAACTCCTCCCTTGTCTCCACCCGGATTCCTACCGCGCCCATGGCTTCGGCCAGCTTCACAAAATCCACCGCATCCTTTAACACGGTAGCGGAATAACGCTGCCCGTAGAAGAGATTCTGCCACTGGCGCACCATTCCCAGCACATGATTATTAATAACCACCTGTATCACCGGAATATTATGCCGTACCGCAGTTGCGATCTCATTCATATTCATGCGGAAACAGCCATCTCCTGCAATATTTACTACAGTCTTTTCGGGCATGCCCGTCTTTGCGCCAAGAGACGCGCCCAGGCCGTAGCCCATAGTTCCAAGGCCCCCCGATGTAAGAAATGTCCTTGGCTTTGTATACTTATAATACTGTGCCGCCCACATCTGGTGCTGTCCTACCTCTGTAACGATAATGGCCTCTCCCTTTGTCTGCCGGTAGATTTCCTCCACCACATAGGGCCCGGTCAGTACCTCCGGATGATAGGAAAGGGGATACCTTTCCTTGTAAGACATAATATTTTCAATCCACTCTGTGTGCTTCTGCTGTGTAAGCCTTTCATTCAGAGTTTCAAGGATGGTCTTTATGTCCCCAACCACGCCTTCTGTGATCAGAACATTTTTATTCATCTCTGCCTCATCCACGTCAAACTGAAGAATTTTAGCGTTATCCGCAAATTTTTTTGCGTTTCCTGTCACCCGGTCGCTGAATCTCGCCCCCACTACGATAAGAAGATCACACTCACTTACCCCGTAGTTGGAGGTTTTTGTTCCGTGCATGCCAAGCATCCCCGTATAGAGGGGATCTATCCCCGTAAAAGCCCCCTTTCCCATGAGGCTGTCTGTAACCGGTGCATCCACCTTTTTCACAAAGGTATAAAGCTCCTTGCTGGCCCCTGAAAGCACGGCGCCGCCGCCCACAAAGACATAGGGTTTTTCGGCCTTCTCTATCATAGACAGCGCTTTTTCTATCTCTTCTTCTGATACTGCCTTTACAGGCCGCGTCTCCGGAATCTTTGCCCTTTCATATTCTGTCTTATTCGCTGTAACATCTTTTGGAATATCAATGAGAACCGGACCCGGACGCCCCTTTCTTGCAATGACGAAGGCCTTCCTTATGGTTTCCGCCAGATCTGTTACATCTTTTACAATATAATTATGCTTGGTAATAGGCATTGTGATTCCCGCAATATCGATCTCCTGGAAGCTGTCCTTTCCGAGAAGCGCCACGCCTACATTACAGGTAATGGCTACAATCGGAATGGAATCCATGTATGCCGTGGCAATTCCTGTAACAAGATTTGTTGCTCCCGGCCCGCTTGTGGCAAAGCATACGCCTGTCTTCCCTGTCGCCCTTGCATATCCGTCCGCAGCGTGGGCCGCCCCCTGCTCATGTGACGTAAGAATATGGGTGATCTCATCGCTGTGCTTATACAATTCATCATATACATTTAAAATTGCTCCGCCGGGATACCCAAATACCGTATCCACACCCTGTTCCTTCAGACATTCTATAACAATTTCTGCTCCTGTCAGCTGCATACTTTATTCTTCTCCTTGCTTTCTCCCTATCTGTTTTTCGGTATCTCCAGGATCGCGCCTCTGTTCCCTGACGTTACCATAGCCGCGTATCTGGCCAGATAACCTGTGGTAACCTTCGGCTCTCTCGGCTCCCATTTTTCCCTTCTCTTACTTAACTCTTCTTCTGATACATTAAGCTCAAGCTTAAGTCCCGGAATATCAATCTTAATGATATCCCCCTCTTCAACAAGCGCAATGGGTCCGCCTACCGCTGCCTCCGGGGATACGTGGCCGATAGACGCCCCTCTTGAGGCTCCGCTGAAACGGCCGTCTGTAATAAGCGCCACACTGGAGCCAAGCCCCATGCCCGCAATGGCTGAGGTGGGATTGAGCATCTCACGCATACCGGGTCCTCCCTTTGGCCCCTCGTAGCGGATGACCACAACATCCCCTGCTACAATTTTGCCGCTCTTGATCGCACAGATGGCATCCTCCTCACAGTCAAACACTCTTGCAGGCCCCTCATGTACCAGCATTTCCTCTACAACCGCAGAGCGCTTCACCACGCTTCCGTCCGGCGCCAGATTTCCTTTAAGAACTGCAAGCCCGCCGGTTTCGCTGTATGGATGGTCAATGGGACGTATTACCTCTGGATCCCTGTTTACGGCTCCTTCTATATTTTCTCCCACCGTCTTTCCTGTTACGGTCATGCAGTCCGTATGTAGAAGATTTTTCTTATTCAATTCCGCCATGACCGCATAGACGCCTCCGGCCTCATTTAAATCCTCCATATAAGTCGGGCCTGCCGGCGCCAGATGGCAGAGATTTGGTGTCTTCCCGCTGATACCGTTTGCAAAATCAATTTCAAAATCCATGCCGATTTCATGTGCGATGGCTGGAAGATGCAGCATACTGTTTGTAGAGCACCCAAGAGCCATGTCTACTGTAAGGGCATTTAAGATTGCTTTCTCAGTCATAATATCTCTCGGACGGATGTTCTTTTCGAGCAGCTCCATAACCTTCATGCCTGCCTGCTTTGCCAGGCGGATTCTTGCGGAGTATACTGCCGGAATCGTCCCGTTTCCGCCAAGCCCCATGCCCAGAACCTCAGTAAGGCAGTTCATGCTGTTGGCCGTATACATGCCGGAACAGGAGCCGCAGGTGGGGCATACCTTGTTTTCAAATTCACACAGATCCTCATCAGACATGGTTCCCGCCGCATTAGCGCCTACTGCCTCAAACATGCTGGAAAGGCTTCTCTTTTCCCCCTTCACATGTCCTGCAAGCATGGGGCCGCCGCTTACAAAAATAGTCGGAACATTAATTCTGGCCGCCGCCATCAGAAGCCCCGGCACGTTCTTATCACAGTTAGGCACCATTACAAGTGCGTCAAACTGATGGGCCAGCGCCATAGCCTCCGTAGAATCTGCAATCAGATCTCTTGTGACAAGGGAATATTTCATTCCGATATGGCCCATGGCAATCCCATCGCACACGGCAATGGCCGGAAATACAATGGGGGTTCCTCCTGCCATGGCCACTCCCTGTTTCACTGCATCTACAATTTTATCAAGATTCATGTGTCCCGGAACAATCTCATTATAAGAGCTTACGATCCCTACGAGGGGACGCTCCATTTCTTCCTTTGTAAGTCCCAGCGCATTAAATAATGAACGGTGGGGTGCCTGCTGCTTTCCTTTTGTAACTGTATCGCTTCTCATCTTATCCTCCTGTTTATTTTTTATCTGGAAATCCAGAAACTATTACGTCTGCTTCTATATATTTGCCGCGATCAAATCGCCCATCCCGGCCGTGCCAGTCTTTTCCTTTCCATCTGACATAATATCGCCTGTCCGCCAGCCGTCCTTTAATACCTTCTCCACTGCTGCTTCAATGGCGTCTGCCTCCCTGTCAAGGTCAAAGCTGTACCTTAGCATCATGGCCGCTGAAAGAATGGTTGCAATGGGGTTGGCGATTCCCTGTCCCGCAATATCCGGCGCAGAGCCGCCGCTTGGCTCATAGAGGCCGAATTTCGTCTCATTTAAGCTGGCACTTGCAAGCATTCCGATAGAACCGGTTACCATACTGGCCTCATCGGATAAAATATCTCCAAACATATTCTCTGTTAATATCACGTCAAACTGCTTCGGATCCTTTACAAGCTGCATAGCGCAGTTATCTACCAGCATGTGCTCCAGAGTAACCTCCGGGTACTGCGCAGCTGTCTCCTCCACAACCTTTCTCCAGAGCCTTGAGGAATCCAGTACATTTGCCTTGTCAACACTTGTCACCTTTTTCCTTCTCTTCATGGCAATGTCAAAGCCCCTCTTTGCGATCCGCCGGATTTCATTCTCATTATATGTAAGGGAGTCGTAAGCCGTCAGTACCCCGTTCTCCTCCACGGTCTTCCTTTCTCCGAAATATAAACCGCCTGTGAGCTCTCTCATAATCAGCATGTCAAAACCGCCTTCTGTAATTTCCTCCTTCAAAGGACAGGCTCCCTTAAGCTCATCATAAAGAACTGCAGGACGTAGATTGGCGAACAGGTTCAGGGCTTTTCGTATCTTAAGCAGCCCCGCCTCCGGCCTCTTAGAAGGCTCCAGCTTATACCATGGAGAGTTCTTTGCATCTCCTCCGATTGACCCCATCAGAACCGCGCCGCACTTCTTTGCTTCCTCTATGGTTTCGTCCGTCAGCGGAACCCCGTGCACATCAATAGATGCGCCGCCCATTAAAAGCTGGATATATTCTATGGAATGTCCGTATTTCTCTGCAGTTTTATCGAGAACCTTCATGGCCTCCGCCACGATCTCCGGTCCGATTCCATCTCCCTTTATCACTCCAATTTTCAAATTCATGGCCCATCTTCCCTCCTGTTTTTTAGTTACTGTTCACTCACGTTCACAGTAACGATTTTTAACCTTGTACCATAATATCGCATTTCAAGGCAGGTTTCAAGACTTTAATTAAGTAAACTAATAAATCTTACTGTTCACACAGGACTTTGCATTCACTGCAAAGTCCGTAAGAAAATGATTCAGGCGTGAGCAAATCCCATTCGCGAAGCGAATTTTAAATGGATTTGCGAAGGTTGCTGTGAACGCAGTGAACAGTAACACCTGCTGTACTCCGTATTATTCCCCGCCGGGTCCGTCTCTTCTGGGACGGGACGTCTCGGGAAGCGGTTCTTCATATTCCACTGCGTTTTTCTGCGGCGAAGCCTTCTCCGCCCCTCTTTCTCTTTTCTTCCCTGCCCGCAGATTTCCCGGGAACAGATCAGTCTTAATTTCTTCCATCATCGGTCTTCCTCCTATTTACAGGTTACTGTAAAAAAGTTGAACAGTAACACTATATTTGTTATAAATAGTATGTCTGTTTGGGAAACATCTATACATACTTCCTGTATATGTGGTATGATATTAGAAAATATATTTTACGGAGGATTCTAATAATGAATGTATTAATGATTAGCGGAAGCCCGCATGCAAAAGGAAATACCTATACTGCCCTGCACGAGATGGAGCTTGTCTTTGAAGCAGAGGGCGTTGAAACAGAGATCGTCCAGATCGGAAATAAAGACATCAGAGGGTGTATTGCCTGCTATTCCTGTATGGAGAAGGGTAAATGTGCATTTGATGATATTGTAAATGAACTGGCGCCTAAATTTGAAGCATGCGATGGACTTGTTATAGCGTCCCCTGTGTATTATGCTTCTGCAAACGCGACTTTAATTGCCTGCCTTGATCGGTTATTTTACAGTACGCGTTTCGATAAAACAATGAAGGTCGGGGCAAGCGTAGTAGCAGCAAGACGGGGAGGCTTATCAGCCACCTTCGATGAGCTGAATAAATATTTTACTATCTGCGGCATGCCTGTTGTTTCCAGCCAGTACTGGAACAGTATTCACGGAAGAACCCCGGGAGAGGCCGCACAGGATGAGGAAGGTCTTCAGACAATGCGGACCCTTGCCCGTAATATGACGTTTCTTATGAAGAGTATTGCATTAGGAAAGGAGCATTACAAACTTCCGGAAAAGGAAGCTGCCAAACGAACGAATTTTATCCGGTAAACATATTCTGGAATAGTAATGTGCTGAAGGTAATGATGTGAAATGGGAAAAAAATATAAAAAAACAGGGATAAACCGCAGTATTATTCTGAATACTGCAATTATACTAGTATTTTGTATATTAAGTGCCATTGTATATTTTGTTTCCGGAAAGATATCAACGGAGATGTCAGAATCGGCAATTTCTAATCTGCATGAAAGCCTGGATCTCATTAAGGGAACCATACAGGCCGTTTTTAAAAAAGAAGCTGAATTTCAAAAGCTCATTGCCAAAGAGATAGGAAGCATGGAAAATCCTTATGATTTTGTCCGTTCCTATGATACGGATAACAGGAACATCAAAATATCCATTATACCTGCCGGGGAAGCAACAGGAATTTCCAATACCGGCGAGAGCTTTTCAGCCGGGGATCTTGATTTTTCGGCCGGTAATACGGTAGACGGGCTGCCGGTCTCCAACTCCTATGTAAATGAGATGGGAACCTGGGCCTACACAATGAAATGTCCGGTAATAAAAAACAATGAAGAAACTGCCTCTCTTTATGTAGAATATATCTTCGACTCTTTAGAGGAGGCGCTTCCGGGAAGATTTTATAACAGCAGTGCAGTCCTCTACATTATGGATACAGAAAGCGAGCGGCTCGTATTAAAGCCTAAGGGAATCGGCGAACGTTCGGCAGGGCATATTGATCTGCAGGATTTCTACCGCGCAAATAATATCCTTGAAGAGAACATTCAGTCAGAGGTAGACAATACTATAAAAAATGGCCATGATATCATGTTCTATCACAAGATACAGGAAAAGGATTCTCTTATTTACATGTGGTCAGTCAATGACGGCAGCATTTATCTGATTGGATATGTGCCGGTGGAGGCCATTCAAAAGGAAGGGAATACGGTAAACCAGTACCTTCTTATTGTTGTGTTTGTCATGCTGGCTGCTTTCCTCCTCTGCTGTATTCTGTATTATTTAAACAAAAGGCAGCAGAATAAGAGCAGAAAGGAACAGGAGGCGGAACGGGAAAAGCATAATAAGCAGCTTGCCGAAGCCCTTAAGGCTGCACAGATCGCCAGCAGCTCTAAAACTACCTTCCTGTCAAATATGTCGCACGATATCCGGACTCCAATGAACGCGATCCTTGGGTTTACTACGCTTCTGGCAAAGGATGTGGACAATCCGGCAAAGGTCAGGGAATATACCGCCAAGATTACCGCCTCCGGGCAGCATCTTTTAAGCCTGATTAATGATGTTCTTGATGTATCAAAGATTGAAAGCGGAAAAGTGATGCTAACCATGGGGGAATTTACACTGAATAACCTGATTTCTGCCGTGGATGCCATCATCCGGCCCATGGCCAGGACAAAGGGCCAGAAATTTTTTGTTTCGGTTACAGGCATTAGGCATGAGCGCCTGATCGGGGATGAGACACGGATTAACCAGATTTTGATTAATCTTCTCTCAAATTCCGTGAAATACACGCCGGAGGGAGGACATATATGGTTCCGCATTATCGGCCTTGAAAAACGTTCCGCCCAGTATGAACACATCCGCATCGAAGTTGAAGATGATGGATACGGTATGGATCCGGAATATCTTAAAATTATTTTTGATGCCTTTACCAGAGCGGAAAACAGTACCACCAACAAGGTGCAGGGAACCGGACTTGGCATGGCAATTACAAAAAATATCGTAGAGCTTATGGGCGGCACAATCGAGGTAGCCAGTGAGGTTGACAACGGGACGCTCTTTACGGTAGATTTAGAGCTTCGCATACCAGACAAAAAGGCAGATGAACAGTTCTGGAAAGAACATCATATTTCCCGCATACTGGCAGCAGACGACAGCAGGGACATTACCGAATATATTAAAACTCTTATGGGAGAGACAGGGGTTGTAGTTGACACCGCTCTTAGCGGAGAGGCCGCACTTAAGCTGGCAGATGATGCCTGCAGGCAGGGAAACGGCTACGATGCCATTCTTCTGGACTGGAAAATGCCGGAAATGGACGGAGTTGCAACAGCAAAGCTGCTGCGGGGTTTCATACCGGAAAATGTCCCCATCCTGTTCCTTACATCATACGACTGGGATGAGCTGCAGGAAAAGATAGCTCTGCCTGAAAATACAAGTTTTTTGTCAAAGCCATTTTTTGTATCGGCATTTAAAGAAAAGCTCCTTGAGGTCTATTCAAAACAGATGCCAAAAGAGAAGATGTCCGAACCATCGGATAAAAGTATTCTGGAGGGAAAGCATTTCCTTGTTGCAGAGGATAACGAGATTAACTCCGAAATCCTGGCAGAGCTTCTCGACATCCATGGGGCTACATGCGAAATTGCTGAAAACGGCCAGCTGGCTCTTAAGCGTTTCTGCGACTCTGCCCAAGGCGAATTTGACGCCATCCTGATGGATGTCCAGATGCCTGTAATGAACGGCTATGAGGCAACCAGGGCGCTTCGTGCCTTAAACCGTAAGGATGCAAAAACAATACCTGTGATTGCCATGACTGCAAACGCCTTTGCCGAGGATGTCAAGGATGCAAAAGCCGCTGGTATGAATGAGCACATTGCTAAACCTCTTAACATGGAAATTGTAGAAAAGATTTTAAGTAAATATTTATAGTGGAGATATGAAAATGGAAAAGATTTTTAAAAGGATTCTGGCAGTGCTTCTTGCCGGAACTGTTGTCGTTACAGCCGCTGCCTGCCAGGAAAAAGAACCGGTCAAAAACCTTGTCGATAATAAGAAAGAGGAAGAAAAGAGTGTTAATCTGTTTACTCCGATGGAAAAATCTAATCCCAGCGCTAAAAATATTGCCAGGACTGCCCACGAAATAACAATTGCCAAAGCAGAAGAGACACTTAATTTAAAAGTAGACTTTACCACCTATACAGCAACAACTTATCAGGAAAAAACCTATGATGACGTGACACTTGACCGGGCACGGAATAACATGGATGACTTTTATCTTCTTAACCCTGATGCAATACAGATTCTCGGCTCCGAAGGACTGCTTGCGGATTTGTCCTCTCTTGACTGTGCGGCTAATCTTCGGGAGATAGTAAAGACAGCCAATACAGTAGACGGGAAGCTTGTGGCAATTCCACAGGAGGTGGTAGCCCACGGCCTGTTTATCAATAAGGATATGTTTGATGAGTACCATCTAAAGCTTCCGGAAACGCCGGAGGATTTCCTTGAATGCTGCAGGGTTTTTAAAGAAAACGGTATCGAAACGCCCGTGGGGGCAAACCGCTGGTGGCTGGAATCCTTTGTCCTTGCCCAGGGATATGCAGAAATGTACAATGGCGATAACACAAAGGCGGAGATAGAAGCCTTAAACAGCGGCGAAGCAAAGCTTAGCGATTACATGCGCCCCGGCTTTGAATTTCTGCAGGAATTGATTAATAAAGGATATGTAGACCCACAGAAAGCCTACACTTATGAGGCAATCGAAGGAGAAGGCCCTGATTTCCTGGCACAAAAAACACCGATTGTCATGGCCTACTGGGGCGCTGCAAATGCTGACACTGCTTACGGGAAACCGGACTTTAACATGCAGGTCATCGGCTTTCCAAGCAGCCTCGGACAGATGCCTGTTGTATCCATGACCGGATACGGAGTGGGAGCGGAGGCTGAGCATAAGAAAGATGCCATGGATGTCTTAGACGTCATTCTTTCTGATGAAATGCTTAAGCTGTATGCAGATAATAATAAGGTCATCTCTCCTTCCAAAAATGTAGAGGTAGATTGTATTGACGCCCTAAAGCCCCTGAATGACAAGATAAATGAAGGCGTTTATGTACTCGGCTCAAATGCCAGTATGAAGGTGGAGCAATGGGGAAATATCTGCCTCATTGTACGCGATCTGCTAAACGGTTCCTCTGTCGATGAATGTATGGCGTCTTTCGATAAATTACAGGAGGATTCCTTAAATTAAATGCTCACGCCGCAAGTCTTTTCTTACGGTCTGCGCAGCAAATGCGCAGACCTGTAAACAGTAACAGCCGAAGCCCCTGCAGCTTCTTTTTTGTTATACAAAAGCTTCGTATCCTATGTGACAAAACCCTTAGGAAAAGGTTCTTCCGTAATCATACATTTTCAAAGACTGGTACTCCGCAATTTCTAATAGATTTCTTATAATAATCTCCACATCCGAATCCTCCTCAACGCCCAGCTTTTCGCAAACCCTCCTGTTTGCATAATAAACCTCTCTGTATAATACCCCGCATACCTTTCCTTCCTCATATTCATTTTCCACAATTTTACTTTCGGGCACTGGATATTTTTCCAGATCCAGGGAGCCATTCATCAGATCAAATACTCTTTTCTTAAATTCTACACTGTCCTTTTTCATTTTGCTTTTCCTTTCTGAATCCATTGTATGCACGTCTCATTTTTACAACCGATTTTACATGGTTTTCTTAGTAAAATCAATAAAAAATGTGCAAAAAATGAGACTTCATTGAAAGGAGGCGTCTTTACATGCCAAAGCCACGTACAAAAACCGGAGAAAAAAATCTGGTCAGCCGTCAGCTCATAGAGCTTCGGAAGGAACATAATTATTCACAGAGATATCTGGCCTATATGCTCCAGCTTGCAGGCTATGATATGGATAAAAATGTAATCACCAGAATTGAGACGAATCAGCGGTATGTTACAGATTTAGAGCTTAAAGCATTTTCCGAAGTATTCCATGTATCCTATGATTATCTGATTGAAGGTAAAGAAAGGCCGGAAAATCAGCCGGAGGCATAAAAAGAGAGGGAACAAGTTCCCTCTCCCTTCTGACATATTAATCTACAATATCCCCGTCATCAAAGGGATCACCGCACTCCGGACAGAATTTCGGAGGCTTTGTCATATCTTCCGGCTCCCATCCGCATTTGTCACACCTGTACTGAGGAACGCCTGCCGGCTTTGCCTTTCCACATTCGAAACAGAATTTTCCCTTGTTCAGTGTTCCGCAGCTGCATACCCAGCCTGCCGGAGACTTCGGTGCAGCATATTCTCCCGCCGGAGGCTCCATGCTTTGACGCCTTTCCTGCCCCATGGCATACAGACTCTGAATTCCTGCGCCGCCTGCCTGCTGCGCCATTCCCATGCCCATAAATCCGGTCATGGCTCCGCCCTTATTTGCTGCAGCAGCGCGCATAGCATCCGCCTGTGCGCCTACTAAGGCTGCGGCAGCCATACCCGGATCCCGCATAACTGCTGATCTTTGCAGCTGCTTTATCATCTCCTCGTCTTCCTTTGAGGCTGTCACGCTGTTCATTCCAAAGGAATATACAACAATCCCCCGAAGCTCGGTCCATTTTTGGGAGAGAACCTCATTTAACGCATCAGAAATTTCCATCGTATGCCCCGGAAGCGCACTATAGCGCACACCCATTTCGGAGATCCTTGCAAAAGCCGGCTGCAGTGCTGTCAGAAGTTCTGATTTCAGCATAGAATCGATCTGGTTGCGTGTATAAACATTGCTTACATTTCCGCAGACATTTGCATAAAACACCATGGGATTTACGATTCGGTAGGAATATTCCCCGTTACAGCGGACGGAGATATCCACATCCAGGCCTATATTTCTGTCTACCACACGGAAGGGCACCGGATTGGGAGTGCCATATTTATTTCCCGGAATTTCTTTTATATTTACATAATAAATCCTCTGATCCTTCCCGGCTCCTCCGCCGAATTTAAAACGCTCCCATGCCTCTCTTGCCACTCCCTTAAGTCCTTCTAAAAGCGGGCCGCCAAGCATAGACGGACTCGCCCCGCTGTCATAGGTATAGGCGCCAGGCTCGGCACATGCGTCTACCACCTTTCCTCCGTCTACAATGATCATACACTGGCCGTCTGCCACTGCGATATGAGAGCCGTCTGTAATGACATTGTCCTCTCCCCGCTTATTGGAGGAGCGTCCCGATACACGCTTCTCTCCCTTTGCCACCAGTACATCCGCATCCATTGCATCATAATAAAAGTATTCCTTCCACTGATCTGCCAGTGTTCCGCCTAGAGCTCCAAATGATGCCTTAATTAATCCCATAAATATCCACTCCTTTTCTTATAAAATGTTACTATCACAGTTTCCGGCTGCTCATAGTATCGGCATATTTATACTTTAAAATTTCCCGCTGGTTCCCGAATGATCCGAATGCATCCCGCTGCTGCTTCCGGATGAGCTGCTTTCCTTCTGTATTTTTGTCCGGCTTACTCTGTGATAAAGAAACCTGTCTGTCTGCTGATACAAGCGGAAGCTCCCCTCCTTAAGATATGCCATTGCTCCCTCCTGGCGCACTCTTGTATTCATGCTCCTTTTCCATGAAAGGACAATCGTAAGAGACACTGCCAGAGACAGCACAAATGAAACGACAATAATAACCGGAATCCTCCACCCTTCCCCATATCTGTGTTCCTCCGTGTAGGGGTTCCCCTCCTCGTTTGCCGTGAAATAATCATCTGCAAGGGATATGTATCTGGAAAATGCATCGAAAAATTCCCCCTCTGATAAATCATCTAGGATAAGCTCTCCCATGCGCTCCCTTCCGTATGTAGTAAATGCCTCCTGTGCCGTCCCGAATGACACAATGCCCCAGTCTCTTTCTGCCATACTGACTGCCAGCATAATACCGCTTTCGCCGCAGTCTGCACCGAGATTATATTCATCAAAGATCTGACGCTGCCACTCCTTAATGTCCCACCCTCCAAAATCCTCTGTGGTCACAATATAGACTCCGGCATGATGCTCCCCCAGCATCCTTTCACATTCCTGCTCAAGCTTTTGTTCTTCCTCCTCTGTAATAAGAAATGCATCGTCCTGCACCCAGCCTTCGAACTCCGGCCCTGTGCCGGCAGCGCTTACTTTCGGAATATCATGTGCCGTCCATATCCCTAAAGCCGCAGCGCAGGCAGCCAAAAGAGTGGCGGCGTATCTCCTTCCTTTCCGGCTTTCTCTTTTCATTACAATACACCTCCAAACATCAGAATTCCGATTATAGAGCAAAGAACCGTACCAAGGGCAGTAAAGCCGCAGAGATATTTCCAGAATGAGCCCTTATCCACAGGAAGCTCTCCCACCATTTTACCGGTCTGCCCGTTAATCGCGAACTGATACTTTTTCCCGCCGTAAACACTCTCAAACATCCAGACCGGAAGCAGTGCATAATGCACCTTTCCACTGTCTGACGACAGATTTCTCCATTTCGTAATGACTGTATTATAGCCGTGGACAGTCCCTCTGACCACCTGCTCCGCACTAGCATAGAGCCGTTCCTTTGCCCGTTTTTTTGCGGTTTTCGCATCCACATCATACTTATCCGTCTCATATCCTGCCAGATACGCAGGGTTAAATGCTGTCATCTGGCTGTAGTCAAAAGGTTCGATAGATTCTGTGGTATCATCCTCCATCTCTATGCTGCCGTCTACCGGGACATGGTAAAATTCCATATCTCCGGCCCGGTTTACAAAATAGTAAGAGGTATCCACATAATGATAGTCAGAATCACTCCATGTCCTCACACGGGTGGCATCAAAGCTCATCTTTACATCTGCCTTACAGTCAAACAGCCAGTATGGAACATAATAGCCCTTCAGATCTTTCAGATAGCTTTTATCACGGAAATTTTTCGGAAGAAGCCTTTTGCCTTTGCAAAAGCCTTCAAACATCTGCCTTGCCTTATCCCCCTCTATCTGAAAGGGAATCATCATATCTGGTTCGTACTTTCCTGATGCTGTCTCCTTTATTACCACCACATTATCACAATAGGGGCAGGTGGTGCTAACTGTATTTTCATCCGCCTCAATCTGTGCCCCGCAGGAGGGGCAGATATACTTTCCCTCCTCTGTCCGCTCTGCTCCTTTCGTCCCTCCCTGGTATTCCCATTCCAGATCCTGTTCCTTTGGAGCCTCTTCTTCCTTCTTATATTGCTTTAGCGTTTCTGTGTCATACTGGTTTCCGCAGCTTTTGCAGGAAAGCTTCTGTGTCTTCGGCGAAAACTCTAGCGCTGCTCCGCAGCAGGGACATTTGTACTGTTCAAAATCCATCTGCCTGTCTCCTTTCAATAAAAATTTTCAGATTGTATCTTATCTGCTTCTTTCTGCGTGAGATGTCCATATTTCACCATACTCTTAAGAACCTGTCCCACCCGCTTCGCGGCCAGCTCCATACTTACATCCGGGGAATACACAGACGGCGCATTTGGCACCCCTGCCAGCATAGCCGCCTCATAGTCTGTAAGCTCAGAAGGATTCTTCTTAAAATAGCCCTGCGCCGCGTCATATATGCCATAATAGCCGCTCCCGAAGCTTGAGGTATTCACATACAGTTCCAATATCTCTTCCTTGCTGTATTTTGACTCTATCTCCAATACGGCGAAAACCTCTGCCGCTTTGCGCTCCATTTTCTTCTCCTGCGTAAAAAGCATATTTTTCGCGAGCTGCTGTGTAATTGTACTTCCGCCCTCCTCGAAGGACATTGCTTTAATATCTGTCCATGCGGCGCGGCAGACAGCTATAAAATCAATCCCCGGATGCCTTCTGAACCTATGATCCTCTACCGATATAACAGCGTCTATATAAAACCCGGGCAAATCGGCATATTTTGTAAAGTTTTCTCCCGAGCGGACCTCATCAAATCTTTCTTCAATAGACATCTGGGCATTTGCCTCCCGGTACATCTTATATCCCTTTACTCCAAAAAAGATACCTGCGGCAGACGTAATGCACAAGATAGTAATTAACAGGAAACTAAAAAATCTCCTGACAGGATGTCTTCTTTTCATTTTTATTCTGTCTCCTTTCCAGGCTATATTCCCAGTTTTATCTCTTCTTAAGTAAGCGTCAAAAGATATTTTGACGCTTGTATCATTTTATCACATGTCCAGGAATTGATCAATGTATGAGGCCTGTGAACAGTAAAACAGGGGCGATGTGATTCCTGCGAGTCACATCGCCCCCTCCCTTAATCAAGTTATTTTTCAATATAATTCTTAATCAGCTTTATTCTATCCTCTGCCCTGGGCACAAAAAGGCTTGCAATAGAAACTACCAGCTTCTTCTTCGTATTCACATAAATGATATTGCCTCCATCCCCCATAGCTGCAAAACCATCCTCGTTTACCCACCATAAATATCCATACGGCAGATTTCTTTTTTTCCACCGGCTTTGTTCTGCCGTACTTTCCTCTACCCATCCCGATGAAACAATCTGCCCTCCCTCCCACATCCCGTTATTCAGATATAACTGGCCAATCTTTGCCATATCCACAGCCGTAAGCGTAAGTCCCCAGCCTGCCGTATGGATCCCCCTGGAATCTGTTACCCATCCGCTCATATCCGTAGACTGGTTAAATGCCATTTGTTCTTCTTTATTTTGAAATAACAAGCTTTTTTCCACTTTAATCTCAAGGGGTCCAAACAAATTTTCTTTTGCAAACTCTAATACAGACTTTCCCGTTGCTTTCACTAAAATTCCAGATAAAATATCCGGTCCAATCAACGGAGCATATTGAAATGCTCCCGTCTTTCTACGGCCGTCCAATGAATCAAGCGAAAATTTCACCCAGTCGCTGCTTGTAAAATATTTTATATAGGGCGGGAAAAAACGATATTTATAAGACGCTGTCATGGTCAGCATATTCCTTAGTGTAATGTCCTGTATTGCATCCTGGCCTTTTTTTACTTCGTATTCCGGAAAATAATCTAATACCTTCTCTTCAATATTTTTGATGTACCCTTTATCCAGCGCGATTCCAAACAATATCGAAATAACACTTTTTGTCACAGAATATATATGAACGCGGCTGTCTGCTGTGCATCCTTTAAAGTATTTTTCATATGATACAATTCCATCCTCTAATATCACTATACCTGTAGTATTACCATATTCACTGTTTATTTTCTGTTCCAGTCTTTCTGCTTTTATCTGCTCCATACGCTTTTTCCTCTCATACACTTTGCAGCGCCTTCCTGTTCTTCAAAGCTTCAGGAACCTTCTTTCTAACCGGATAGTATACTTCCGTAACAAGTTCTTTTTCCTTTGAAACCTCTGCCGGATTTGTTACATATACTTCATACAAAGCATTGCAATTTTCATACCCCTCCCTCTTCGCCCACTCTATTTGTTTTGTGTAGACCGAAGGAAGTTGTGAGTAAGAACCCCGTACAACTGTTTTCAGGCACAATCCGGGAGCAAAATCCCTTGTTCCAGTCACATACTCTTTTACAGGGATTGCAAACTCTGTGTCCAGCCCTAATGGGCTGTACTCATCACTATGGAATAGCACCATTGGAGGAGCAGCCACTGAAAGCTTTTTCTCTTCCATTTTCTGAGATAGTTTTCTAAAACAAATACCATACTCTTCTGAAAACTCATGTTCTAATATATTTTTCCGTATTGACAGAAGATACATCACCGGTATCTCCACCATCTGCACATCAATTTCTTCCATATATGACATCATGGATCTGCCTCTTTCCAAATTAGCCATATCTCTGTCTATCTGATGCAAAGTGTCTTCGAACTTCTGTACCTTTAACGCAATCTCCTTTTTCTTTTTATGAAGCGCAGTAAAAAGCATTTCATCCATTCGTTCTTCTGATTCAAAGATTAATTTGATTTCTTCCAGGGAAAAGCTATAAGCCTTCAAACGGTTGATGAGCAGCATTTTCTCCAACTGGTTGATGGAATAATACCGGTAGCCATTTTCCGGATTGATCTCATCTGGCAGTATCAGACCTATTTCTGCATAGTATCGAAGTGTTTTCGTGGATACCCTGCATATGTTTGAAAATTCTCCAATTGTAAGCATATGTGATTCCTCCTTCCACTCCCAGTATAAACCTTACCCTAAGGGCAAAGTCAACGGCACCTTGCATCTCTGCTGTTTTATCCGGTTTTCATTTACTAGTTCTTCGAATATGGATAAGCTGCAATACATTTTCGTAAACACAATCATCTGAATGTACGTCAATCATCAGCCATCTCTGTCCGTTGCCTTCTTTCGTATTCTGATACAACTCCTGGATTTCCTTCGATAAGTGCGGAAGTTGATTTTCCACATGTTCCTTTTCTTTATTTCCCACCACAACCAGAACTGTAAAATATCCGTTTTTCGGATAAACAACACACAGAGACTTCCCTGCCTTTTTAAATTTCACATTCCAGCCGCGCGCCCAGACATCCTTGCTGTATTCGATTTTGCAGATTGCTTTATATTCTGTGTCCATGTATTGGACAAACGTTCCAAATAGCGGCAATCCAATATAATCGCCAATTTCACCAAGCGATGGTGCATAGCTTATGTCTTTTATATCAATCATAATAAATACAGAACCTCCCTTCTGCTCCGATGTTTTCACTCAGTATAGCATGAATTCACCTTAATTTTCACACCTTTCCGGATACTCCTTATCCTTCCAATACCACCATTTCAATTTCTCCGGTTCATGCTGCTCATGTTCTGCAAAATATACTGCGCAGCGAAATACATACAGCACACATCTGTCATCCTGGAATCCCTTTTTTATACAATCCAAACGATACAATTCTTCTGGTTCTTTTCCCCTTAAGTCAGAAATGCAGTAGATACCAATATTGTTCAGATGCTGTTCCATATTTGCTCCCACACCCGGTAACTTTCTTAAATCACTGGTTTTATTCTTCTCATTCTGTGTCATCCAAAATCCTCCTACTGTTCCCTTTCCATATTCTTAAAAAAGCTCATTGCAGATAATCCTACAATGCAAACGATGATGCCAGTCGGGATTAAAACAAAATATACAGCACTATAAAATTTGTCAAATAAAAAACCGTACACGATTTGTCCTATGGGCTGGACGCACAAAGTAACCGTTGATCTGAAGCACACCGCCTTGATTTTGAATACGCTGATAGCTCAATTTTATAAAA
>CATBDC010000051.1 GCA_949502235.1 uncultured Lachnospiraceae bacterium
GTATTGATGGCTCTGAAGCCTTAAAACAGTGGCTCTCAAGCATTAAAATAATCAGGCGGAGCTTACAGGGCATTATCTTCCAGTATTTTACGGGGAAAACCTGAAAAATCACACAAGCGCCCTTGCAGGAAAGGAAAAAAAGCAGGTGGGCTGTCCGTTTCTTGAGATCTCGGAGGATCCCTTCAGCAGCCAGGGGACAAGAAGGCGCCGGATTGATGATGAGGGCGTGCCTGTCTCAAAAAAGACACTTTTAAAAGGCGGCGTGTTTCAGGACATTTTATATAACAAAAAGAGCGCGGCCGAAGCGGGCGCAGAAAGTACGGGAAATGGTTTTAAGCCGAGTCTTACCGCTGATATCGGGACAAGCGCTACGAATGTAATATTGTCTTCGGAGGGCGGTACTTTTTCCAGAAAGGAAATGCTGGAGGCATCCGAAGGGGGGATTTATATTACACAGGCTGACGGCATCTTTGCGGGGGCGGATACAGAGAGCGGTGATTTTTCCCTGCTTGCTTCCGGGAACTTGATTACGGACGGAAAGGTGGCAGGGGCTGTTCATCAATTTACCATATCAGGGAATATCTGTGAATTATGGCGGGATATAGAAATGATTGGGGATGACCCGGTGTACCGGCTTTCGGATGATGTGTGCGCGGTGAGCCCCACGGTGAAGGTGAAGGGCCTTATGGTGTCAGGAGAGTAGCGTAAAGGCTTTTCATACGAGGGCTTTACATGATTTTGCTAATCTGCTATGATGAAAATACAAGTGAATGGTAATGGTGGAGGAAAATAATTTTGCGCCTTTCATACAAAACAAGGGAAAACTTAAGCCCGCAGGGCAAACCGCGTGTATATTATACCGGTCATACAGATGATTTTTCATTATATTTTGAGCAGATTGCAGAAGAAATTTTGGAGTTGCATAATTGTGTAATATATTATGACGCAGAGCGTCTGGAGGATACCGAAGGCAAAAGTAAGCAGGAGGATGTAAGAGCAGCAAAGCTTACGGAGGAAGAGAAGTATGAGCTTGGTCAGATGCAGCTCTTTGTTATTCCGGTTACAGGACGTTTTTTATTTGAGCCGAACCGTGCAAGGAAAGTAGAATTTCCGTTTGCCATAATGAACCATATTCCGATCCTCCCCCTGATACAGGGGAGCGGACTGGAGGCGCAGTTTAACCAAATCTGCGGTAATTTGCAGATGCTGGATGCAGGCTGTCAGGATCCGACAGCACTGCCTTACGAGGAAAAACTGAAACATTTTCTTAACTCTGTTCTGGTGGGAGACGAACTGGCAGAAAAGATCCGCGGGGCTTTTGACGCGTATGTTTTTTTGAGCTACAGGAAAAAGGATCGCATATATGCGCAGGAACTGATGCGTCTAATACATAAAAATAAATTTTGCCGGGATATCGCAATCTGGTATGATGAGTTTTTAACGCTAGGAGAAAATTTTAACACAGAAATTGAAAATGCACTGGAAAAGTCCGAATTGTTTGTGCTTGCGGTAACGCCCCATATTCTGGAACCGGGGAATTATGTGATGACCACAGAGTATCCTGCCGCAAGGGAATCCGGCAAACCGGTGTTTCCGGTTGAACTGAAGGAAACGGATAAAAAGCAGTTAAAGAAATATTATCAGAATCTGCCATCCTGTGCAGATATGGGCGATGAAGACCTTTTGCAAAAGAATCTGTATCAGGCAGTCCGGCAGATAGCAGTCCGGGAAAAAGACAGCTCGCCGGAACATAATTTCTTTATAGGTCTTGCGTATTTAAAAGGTATTGATGTGGAAGTCGATCATGACCGTGCACTGCAGCTGATTACAGGAGCGGCAGAAGACGGCCTTTTGGAGGCGGCCGGAAAGCTTGTGGATATATACCGAAATGGAGAAGGAACAGGCAGGGATTATCCTTTGGCGCTTCGGTGGCAGGAGCGTCTGACGGATCAGATTGAGCTTCAGTATACAAAAACCAGGGAAAAAGGGGATGGAGAGAAGTGGGCGTATGCTCTGTGTGATCTTGGGGACTACCGAAAGGAGTCCGCAGAGCTTTCAGCTGCAAAAGAAGCTTATCAGAAAATGCAGGAGATCTGCGTGGAGCTTTCAGAACAGTCTGACGATAAAGCATTTCAAAGAGCTCTGGCGCTTAGCTATGTAAAACTGGGGGATATAGAAACAGGGGAAGGAAACTGGAACCTGGCAGAAGATTATTACACAGAGGCATACAGGCTGCGGAAAGCACTGTATGACGAAAATTCATCCATACAGGCGGAGCAGGAGATGGCTGATGTCTGTAACCGGCTGGGAACTATTTGCAAACAGCAGAATAATATGATGTCTGCAAGGCTTTTCTATTTGAACGCACTGCAGGCATGCCTGAGACTGTGTGACATATCATCGTCCCCACGAACGAAAAGAGAGCTTTCCAGGAGCTATAATAATCTTGGGAGAATCTATGAACAGGAAGGTAATCTGGACGGAGCAAAAGATCTCTATCTGCGCCAGCTATCGCTGGATAAGCAGCGGTGTGCAGAGGCAAAGCATAATCTGTCGGTTGAATGGGATTATGCAGGGAGCTTAAACGGAATGGGAAATATCTGCAGAAGAGAAGGAAGTCTGGCAGAAGCGAAAGGCTATTATCTGCAGTCTCTGGAGCTGACTGAAAGGATCTGCAGGGAGTTACAGACGGCCGAGGCGCGCAAAGGGTTTATGAGAAGCTGCAGGAATTTCGGAGGAATCCTGGCAAAGGAGGGCCTGCTGGATGAAGCGGAGAATTATTACGGGAGAAGTTATGAGGAAAGCCGCCTGCTTTTAGAAGAAGCTCAGACATTTGAAACAAAGAAAGAGTTTCTGACCAGTTGTTTAGATATGTGTGATATCTGCCGAAGGAAAGGCGAGCTGTTAAAAGCAAAAAAATATTGTCTGGTTCATCTTGAGCTATTTGATTGTTTCGGGAAAAAGACAGCTGCGCCGCAGGAAAAAAAGCTATTGGCTCTCGCTTACAGCAAGGCAGGAAATATTTGTAAACGCATGGGTGAACCAGAGGAAGCAATGGAACACTACCAGAGCTGTATCAGACTTTGTGAGGAAATTTATGCAGAAACAAAGACAGAACAGGCAGAAAGGGATTTGAAAGCCAGTTACGCAAATGCAGAATCTGTTTCGGGAAAACAAAAGGAGAAGGCAGCAGAAAATGAAGGACGGCAGAACAAGCTCTTTCACGGGATGGCAGAGCGTCTGCGGCATGTTATAAAAAAATGAATATGAACATTATTAGAGGTTATTTGAAAAAAAGATATTCCATAGTCTGTCTGTGCCTTCTTCTGGTATGTATATCCGCATCTGCCGTCAGCGCTGCGGAAAGTGAAACGAAGGAGAATGGCAGTATTTCCTGCACTGCCTTTGGAGACAGTATTGCAAAGGGCTACGGAGGGCGCGGCAGTGAAGATTTAAAAAGCTATTCAGAAATTCTTATGGAGAAGATATCTCTGGAGACGGGGCGTCCCGCAGAGTGTGTGAAGTACGCGAAAAATGGTCTGGATTCAGCGAGGCTCAATTCCGTGGTTTTTGAGACAGAGGAAGCGGTCTCTTCTATGGAGACTGCAGATATCCTTACTCTGACCATCGGCGCAAATGACCTGATGCAGGAGTTTAAGGGGGCAGCCCAGGAGGTTCTGGGCACGGAGCGGAAGTTTGCAGGCGCCTATGATGCCATGGATGCGCTCATGGAAGGCGTGGAGGGAAATCCGCTTCTGATTATGAAGGTTCTTGATGTGCTGAATAACTGGGATTATGCCGCTTTTGAGGAACAGTGGGTTCTGGCCATGGAGAAAATCTTTGCCCACAGAAAGGAATCCTCGCAGATGATTGTGACAAATATCTATAATCCAGTCAGCAGATTTGAACTGCCGGGCAGCATGAATCAGATTGTCGAGGATATTATACTGAATATGAATGAAATCATGTATCAGTATGCGGAAAAATATGATTACTGTGTCGTAGATCTGTTTTCATCTGGTATCTGCGACTACCTTCAGGAGGACGGCCTTCATCCGAATCAGGAGGGGCAGGAAATAATTGCTTCCCTTGTATCAGAAAAGATTGATACAGGGAGGTTTATGGGAGAGCCTGAAAAGGAGATAAAGGAGGAAGTAAGGCCTAAAAAGGCTGTAAGGCGCAGATTCAGCCTGTGGAATATATTAGGACCGGTTCCTTTTCTTCTGGGGGCGGCCGTATTACTGCTTGTCCTTCTGCTTCTCTGGCGGGGGATTAGAAAAAAGAAAAAATATTCCAAAATTTATGGAAAGGAGCAGTGAGGATATGGGGTTATTTTTAAATAGCAGGATTCCCTTTGATTCCTATAAAGCAACTGTATCAGATAAATATTTTGTGGACAAAACTCCGTTGATAGCCGAACTGATTCCTGCGCTCGGCATGAACCAGCGTTTTTTCTGCATCACCAGACCCCGCCGTTTCGGAAAAAGTGTTATGGCAAATATGGTAGGGGCTTTTTTTGACAGGACAGCAGATGCCAGTGGGATTTTTGGAAAGCTTAAGATTGCATCAGCAGAGATTACGGAAAAATTAAAAAAATCTTCCTGCGGAGGATATGGAGAATATTTAAATCATTATGACGTTATTTATATTGACTTTAGCGTAACACCGGAAAATTGTATTTCCTACAGGACTTATATCGGCCGGATCTTGTCCGGCCTGAAAAAAGACTTAAGGGAAAAATTTCCGGAGCAAAATATAAATACGGAAGATTCAGTATGGGATATCTTAACTGTTCTCTATCAGAAGGCAGGTCAGCGTTTCATTTTTGTAATGGATGAATGGGATGCCGTGTTTCATATGGAATTTATGACAGAGGAAGACAAGAAGGCATATCTGCTTTTTTTAAAAATGCTCTTGAAGGACAGGATTTATGCAGAGCTTGTTTATATGACGGGTGTCCTGCCGATTGCCAAATATTCAGACGGTTCGGAGCTTAATATGTTTCTTGAGTATAATATGGCTACGGCAGAGCGTTTCAGCGGATATTTTGGCTTTTCTGCTTCCGAGGTTGACAGACTTTATGCTATTTACCGGCAGACAGAAGAAAAGGCTGAAATTTCCAGGGATGATTTATGTACGTGGTATGACGGCTATTATACTGCATGTGGAGAACGGATATATAACCCCCGCTCGATTATCTGCGCCCTTACAGATAATCAGCTTAGAAATTACTGGACCAGCTCGGGAACGTATGATTCTGTTTTCGGATATATAAAAGATAACGTGGCAGATGTACAGGACGATCTTGCAATTATGTTTGCAAAAGAAGCTGTTCCTGCAAATATTCATGAATATGCGGCAACCTCTATGAGACTTGAAACGAGGGATGAGATTTACTCGGCGATGGTAGTTTACGGTCTGCTGACATATAAAGATGGATTTGTTTCTATCCCGAACCGGGAATTGATGGACAGCTTTGCTTCTGCCATGAAGAAGGAGAAATCTTTAGGATATATTTACAATCTGGCAAATATATCGAAAGAGATGTTGTATGCTACCCTTTCAGGCAATGCTGCTAAAATGGCCGAAATACTCAAATATGCCCATGATACAGAATCTCCGATTTTTTCATATAACAGTGAAATAGAATTATCTGCTGTCGTTAATCTTGTCTATCTGGCCGCCAGGGACAGCTACTGTGTAGAGCGGGAGGATAAGGCTGGAGAAGGGTATGTGGATTTCATTTTTTACCCTGATAACAGGAAATTGGATGCATTTATTTTGGAACTTAAGGTTGACAGTACTCCTGAAGAAGCAATCCGGCAGATTAAGGAGAAGAAATATGCGCTTCGATTCATGGGAAAGCTGGGTGAAAAATCCAAATATACGGGAAGAATTCTGGCAGTAGGAATCAGCTATTGTAAAAAGACAAAGGAACATTTCTGCAAAGTGGAACAATTGCAGGTGTAACAGGGGAGAGAAGGGCGGAAATCATTTGATTACAAATTATGCGGTGAATACAGCGATTGATTATATTCTCTCCCATGCGGAGGAGGAGCTGACTTTAGAAGATGTGGCAGATTACTGCCATTTTTCTAAATATTATTTTGACAGGCTTTTTAAGGAGCAGACGAAGGAGAGCGTCTATGCCTACATTAAGAGAATAAAGCTTGAGCAGAGCGCCTTCCGCCTTAAAACGGAAAAAGAGCGGCGCATTACGGAAATCGGCGCGGACTATGGTTACAGCGCATCGAATTACAGCTCTGCGTTTAAACAGCATTACCATATGACGCCGGTTGATTTCAGGAGAAAAAGCAGGCAGTATTCCGTGGAGCACCCTTTCTTTCATAATGAAAAATGGCATATGGAAAGCTTTGAGGAATGTAATGCGAGGATTACCATGGAAAATGTGCCGGACTATTCTGTTTTGTATGAGAGGCGCT
The DNA here is from genome assembly GCA_949502235.1 of uncultured Lachnospiraceae bacterium. Lineage (GTDB taxonomy): Bacteria > Bacillota > Clostridia > Lachnospirales > Lachnospiraceae > CAPEBR01. Next base: position 6,444 of record CATBDC010000051.1, read on the forward strand.
TTGGAAGTTATGAAAGCCTTAGCAGAAGCTGGGGAGGCTTTATGGAAAAGTACAGGGATTATGTTTCCGGCGGAACGGTATTTTTAGAGCGGACCTATGATGACCCGGCAGTGACAGATAAGGGCAGCTGTCTTTATGATGTCTGTATGAGTGTGGACAGAGACTGCCCCGCCTTCAACATGGGAGTTATCGAAGGCGGAAGATGTGCGGTGTATCATTTTAAGGGTCATGCGAAGTACATTTATGCGGCTTATCAGACCATGTTTTTAGTATGGCTTCCCCAGACCCGTTATGAACTGGATGTGAAAAGGAGCATGTTTGACATCTATCACAGGATAGAGGAGGAGACAATGTATATGGAAATGGATATCTGCCTGCCGGTGAAAGAAAAATAGCAAGAATTCAGAAGTTTATAATTTATGGCCTCCTTATAATGGAAAGCGTTGCCAGATGTTTTTCATGATAAGGAGGTATTTTTATGGAGATGAAACTGATAAAAGAGAACTGTACAGGTATGATTTTTAAATTTTCCATATCATCTGTGATTGCTATGATACTTATGGCGCTTATTACTATTGTGGACGGATTTTTTATGGGGAATTATGTGGGAGAGGAGGGGATTGCGGCAGTTAATCTGGGGCTTCCGATCATTTATCTGTATCTGGGTGCGGGACTTATGGTATCCATAGGAGGAGCGGCGATTTCAGGGATGGCCCTTGGCGCGGGTGAGTGCGGGAGCTGTAACCAGGTATTCCGGCAGACAGTGCTGACGGCAGCCCTGCTTTCGGCAGGTATCAGTCTTGCCATGGTCTTTTGTTTTGAACCTATGCTTTCTATTCTGCACGCCGAAGGCCGGGTAAGGATTTATTTTCAGGAGTATTACCAGATTATGCTTCTGGAGCTTCCGGTTATGGTCCTTAATTCTTCCTTTGGAATGTTCATAAGGGGTGATGGAAATCCAGGGTATTATATGAAGACAAGTGTTGTAAATACTTCGCTTAACGTGCTGCTCGATTATCTATTTGCGGGTTTATTGGGAAAAGGGGCGGCAGGAATCGCCTATGCATCCCTCTTGTCGGCGCTGGTTTCTCTTGCCTGTATTTTGTATTATTTTATGTTCAGGTCAGAGAATTACCATCTGGGCCGCTTCCAGTTTTCCGGAAAGGTGTGCGTGAAGTCTCTGTTAAATGGAAGCTCGGAATTTATTGGAGAAATCTCTACGGGAATCACTATGTTTGCGTATAATTTTGTGATTATGCGGGAAATCGGCACAGATGGCGTAACGGCATTTACGATTGCCGGATATGTAGTTTATGCCTACAGTATGATTGTGACAGGATTCGGGCAGGGGGCATGCCCTCTCATCAGCTTCTGCTATGGGGCAGAAGAAAAGAGTCTTGCAGCAGATATCAGGAAAAAGACAAGCTGGTATGTATTTTTAACCGGAGTCCTGGCTTTTTTAGGAATGGCGGCAGGAACGGACTGGTACAGCGGCGTATTTGTGAAAAGTGAACATGTGCGGGATATGATACAGGATGGGATGCTTATTTTTTTGACTTCCTTTTTCTTTATGGGCATAAATGCCATTACGTCCTTTTATTTTACGGCAGCAGGGAAAGCCTTTGAATCAGCCGTGATCTCGTGCTCCCGGGGCTTAGTCGTTCTGTTAATCTGCATTTTTACACTGCCGTACTTATTTGGAATGACGGGAGTGTGGATGGCGGCGCCTGTGACAGAAGGGGTGACATTTGTTCTTACAGTTATTTTTCTCTATAGAGAGCAGGTTACTTTTCACGGGTCAGGAATGCGCTAAACTGCGCATTCCGTGAGAATGTGATTCAGGTGGGAGGGGCGATTTTGCGCGTTACTGTTCACTCTGCTCACAGTAACCTTCGCAAATCCATTTAAAATTCGCTTCGCGAATGGGATTTGCTCACACCTGAATCACTTTCTTACGTACTTTGCAGTAAATGCAAAGTACTATGTGAACAGTAACTTTTGCGCAGCAAAACTTTAAATATCGCCCAGAATTAGAGTATCATAAAGCCTTTAAGTGTGGTAAGATAATGATATGAAGGAGGTTATAATGATGGGAAAAGAGGTTATGATGTGCGGTACAGCAAGTTTTTTGTTCCTTCTGCTTGCATTTGTTTTTACATGTCTGAAGGAAAAGGCTGCTATGCTGATAAGTGGATTTAATACGCTCCCGAAAGAGGAGAGAAAGAAGTATGATACAGAAAGGATGAGTCGGGATCAGCGGAACCTGTTTTTGATTTGGGCTGCTATCCTGGGAGCGGGAGCGCTTCTTTCCTGTTTCATATCAAAGTATATGGCAGTTATCGCCTTTGTAATATGGCTGGTTGTTTTTTTCAGGGATGTGCATTTAGACGAGGAAAAGGCGTTTGGGAAATATAAAAAATGAGAGGGGAGAATATGCGGTGAGAAAGAGAGAACGTCTTTTGCAGATTAAGCTGTCAGAGGATCAGAAGAAAAAGCTTCTTGAAGAGATAAAGGCATTTTATCTGGACGAGCGGGGCGAGGAAATCGGCATGATTGAGCAGATGCAGCTTCTGGACTTATTTGAACAGAAGCTGGCTCCGGTTATTTATAATAAGGCGCTTGATGACGCAAAGGCATGGTACAGCCAGATGATGGACAATCTGGAGTCTGATTTTTATGTGCTTTATAAAAATGAGGACTGATTTTCTGTTATTTAATACCGCAGCTTTATGTTAGAGAGTGTCACGTCTGCTGCGTATCCCTTCGTGCGGAGCATGTATTCCATTCCGCTTTTTGCAAGGTCGATATGATTCTGGGGCGCTACCATAATTTCTTCAATAGGAAGATTTCCTTCGCTTAAGGGAATTTCAATATAGGGGAGCATGAAGCCGTCCTTGGGCCTGAAATGTACGATGGTGTCCTTTTGCCTTTTAAAGATAAAACGGTATTCCTGTTCCTCTGCAAAGCCTTCCTGTTTGAAAAACATAGCGTAAACCTCTGCCATTTTCTGAAATTTACGGCATGCTTTAAGATATCCCGGATCCTGGCGGCTGCGGCTTCCGGCTTCTAAAATTTCATTTAACGGCATACGAAGAAGATCCGGAAGATAATTACAGAGATTTTTTCGGATCAGCTGCTTTTGCTTTTTCATATCATAGACCACAAGGCCGTGATATGCGATCTCGGCGGCCTCTTCTATTCTTGCGATGATCTCATCGCTCCTGAAACCGATGTTATAACCGGTTTTATTTCCAAATTCTGACCACATGGTAATGCTGTCCCGGCATTTGGAGAAGGAAAGGACAAAGTATTCCCGGGGCTTTTCTTTTTCAGCATATACGGAATCCGCAAGAAACATTTCCTTTAAAGCAGGATCCTTTATGTTCTCCGTGCATACGTCACTAATAATTCCCTGAATATGAAAAAATTCATTTGGATCATTTAAAAAATCACTTTTTGTTGCCCAGAAGCAATTGAAACCTAATATCCCGTTAATCCCGTTGCTCTTTGTGTAGTGATACAGGATACTTCCCTTTTCCGCCTGTGCAAGCTTTACCTGTCTGCCGGACATAGTGTGCTGCCTCCCTTTTGTACGAGTGTGTTCTCGGAAACTCAAACACCCCTTGAATTTCCGTATTTTTTTAACTCTAAAATTTCATTTTCACCTCTGCATTTTCATAATAATTTCAGAAAACAGTAATATCATACAACTGCTTCAATTAAAATCTTATCGCCTAACAGGATCTCTCTTAGTCCAGTCTCCTTTTTTTTATTAAAATTGAAACTAAGCATGTATCCCTTTTTTAAATGATAATGATCAAGGTATGCTGCAAGCTGTTCTTCCCCTCGTTCATGGTAGGCATTTCCTCTCCATACTTTTAATTCAACAATATATTGGACGCCTTGATAATCAATGATCAGATCTGTGCGTTCCTGATTCCTTGTCCGTGCCTCTATATAGTAGTTACCGGCTCCATTAATAATAGGCTTTAAGAAGAGCATGAAATACCGCCGTCCATCCTCCTCATAGAATTTCTGCTCCTGATCTCCATAGATATCATCAAAATACTCTATAAATTTTTCAAGAATATGCTCCATACAAAGCTGCCCGTCTCGAATAAACTGGTTTCTGTTCAGCACGGCCAAATGATACATTTCGCTGTTCTGTACCTCTGGCTGTGTCAGAAAATAATTATATAGACGTGTTTCAAACATTCTGTTTGCTATCTGCACATCCCCATTTTCGATTTTCACAAACCCGAACATCCGGGCATTTCTAATTGCCGTATTATCTGCTGCATACACAACCGGCCGGCCCCGGAAAAGCTGGTGTCTGATAAGTATTTCCAGTTCCGGGAACTCCTTTAGCTTATTTATCATTGAGTCAAATAACGGATTATTTTCCTCCAGAAGCATCTTCACAGCAGCAAGGCATCCTTCTTTTGTCCACGCACTCGTTCTGTCTGGGAATCCATCTTTCCAAGAAACCTGCTCATCTATAAGCTTACAGATCCTGGATACTAAATACGGATATCCGGATGTATACTCATATATCAGCTCTGATACTCCCCAAATGTCCATTCCAGTATGGTGATCCGCTTCATATTCTTCGATCATTCCTTTGATATCCTCTGAAGAAAAGCTCATCTCCACAAGAAAATCTGAAGCGATGTTCCAGGGGCTGTTTTCTCTGTGCGCTTCATCTGGCCGCAGCTTCCGCCTGATATTGCGGATATCATATACTCCGGCAAGGATCACGGAATGAAATGCAGGCATTTTTCTTCTTTTCAGATAGTATGCCCGAAGCTGTGCAAGGAAATCAAGGAAAACCTGATTATTCGCTGCCGAATCCGCCTCATCTATAATGAGAACGATCTTTCTCTTTGCCTTGTTACACCACATCTTTATTGTTTTAAAAAGGGTCTGAAGAGAAACTACAGGCGCCGTCTTTTCTGCAAAGGCAGTAAGCTTTTCTTCAATCCCATCTGGGAAATCCCTGACCAGATCCAACAGTTCCCTGGAGAAGGCGGAGGCAAAGGACGGCTCATTTTCAAAAGACAGGGAACCCATCGTCTGAAAATCCAGATTCACAACCTCATAATCCGCTGACAGTAAATCTGCCAGAGCTGTCAGTAAGGTTGTTTTTCCATATTGTCTGGCTCTGTTAATCGTAAAATATTTCCCAGCGTCTACCATTGCCTTAATCTCCTGCAGGCGTCCTGTTAAATCAACCATATAATTCATCTGTGGGTCACAATAACCATCTGTATTAAATATTTTTCCCATATAGGACTTCCTCAACGACTTTTCCATATTTGTTCTGCCTTTATCATAGCAGATTACCAAAATCATGTAAAGTTTTCATTAAAAATCATGTTCATTACATATCTCCGTCTGTTACTGCTCACTCCCGTTCACAGTAACACTGAATAATAGCAAATATACTTTATCGTGCGGCTTGTATTGTGAAAGTAAAACAATTATAATAAAATTAGTTCAGGTAACAGACTTTGGAGGTGCAGGAGGCATATGCTGAAAATTATTTTTGGGGATGTTGAAAATTCAATTTATCATCCGCCCACATATTTTGATAATCAATATGAGGATGAGTGGATAACGAATCCCTTGTCCATAGAAATGATAAAGGATATTGACAAATCAGAGGTTGTCAGCGCCCGTCTGATTGACAGCCCCATATTGGGTCCGATTTCCACAAGGGAAATATCAGGCGGCGTGAAAACATTGATGCTTATGGCTTTTGATGAATCTGGGAAAATCTTTAACGCATCCTCCTGTGGAGATAACTGTGCAAAATGGATTGTAGAGATTGGGAAAAGAAAGGATTTGACGATCAATCTGCATCATGTACTTGATTTTAGTTCGGCAGGTGAGTTTGAGGCTCTGATGCTCAACACAGGACGGATGGTTCACGGATACGGTGAATATCTGGACGAGGCACTTGATATAAAGGAGCGGTAGCAGATGAAGGGGAAGTACCATATCACAGTACAAAATAACAGGCTTCGGTACGAATTTGATATAAAACGGAATATTAGGATTATTAAAGGTGACAGTGCGACTGGAAAAACGACCCTGTATTCGATGATAGCGCTTGCGGCGAGGCTTGGTGAGAGCTCCGGGGTTGAGGTGCGGTGTGAAAAAAAGTGCCGTACTTTAGATGAACTTGACTGGAAACTGGTTTTGCTCAAGAGAGGATCTGGCTAATCTGCCTTATTCTGTGGAAGAAATTTATGGAATACACACGGCGGGAAAGTATCATGATATGAAAAGGGTATATAATGAGTTTTACCATATATACGGTAATGGAGATATTAAAGAAGAGATGAAACCTGACAGAGTCCTTGTTGAAGATTTTGAAGGTAATGGAGAAAATAAAATTTGAGCAGGAGCTGCAAAGAAGGGAGAGCCCATGATAACAGGAGCATTTATGGTTCCTCATCCGCCGCTAATCATACCGGAGATCGGCAGGGGAGAGGAGAAGAAAATTCAGGCCACAATTGATGCATACCATGAAACAGGACGAAGGATAGGAAGTCTTAAACCGGAGACGATTGTCCTGCTTTCACCCCATCAGGTAATGTATGCGGATTATTTTCATATTTCACCTGGAAAAGGAGCGAAAGGAGATTTCGGCCGTTTTGGGGCAGGTCAGGTGAAAATGAGTGTGGAATATGACACAGAGTTTGTAGAAAATTTATGTAAGCAGGCGGAGGACAGTGCTCTTCCTGCTGGAACGGCGGGAGAGCGCAGCAAAGAACTGGATCACGGAACAATGGTGCCCTTATATTTTGTGAACCAGTACTGGAAGGATTATAAGCTTGTAAGAATAGGACTTTCAGGACTTCCTTTTACGTCCCACTATGAGCTTGGGCAGTGTATCGGTAAAGCCGCAGAAGCTCTTGGGAGGAATACCGTTATCATTGCCAGCGGGGATTTGTCCCACAGGCTCACCCCGGAAGGTCCTTATGGCTATAAGGAGGAAGGCCCGGAATATGACAGCCGCATTATGGATGTAATGGACAGGGGAGAATTTGGGAGGCTTTTTGATTTTCCAGAGGACTTTTGTGAAAAGGCAGCAGAGTGCGGGCACCGCTCCTTTCTTATCATGGCGGGAGCGCTGGATGGGCTGAAGGTCTCTGCCAGAAGGCTTTCTTATGAGGGCCCTTTTGGCGTAGGCTACGGGTGCTGCATGTATGAAGTGCTGGGAAAGGATTTAAGAAGAAATTTCAAAGACCAGTATGAGGAAACGGAGCGGGAGCGGATGACAAGGAGAAGAGAGAAGGAGGATGCCTATGTGCGTCTCGCCAGGCGGACCATTGAGGAATATATCCGCACAGGCAGGAAGCTCAAAGTCCCGGAGGGGCTCCCAGGGGAAATGTACCATGACAGGGCAGGAACCTTTGTCTCCATCAAAAAGGAAGGAAGGCTTCGGGGGTGTATCGGCACGATTCAGCCTGTACAAGGCTCTGTTGCAGAGGAAATTATAGAAAATGCGGTGAGCGCCGCTGTCCGTGATCCCAGATTTTCCCCTATAGTGCCAGAGGAGCTTGGCAGACTTTCAATCAGTGTGGATGTTCTTGGAAGTACGGAAAATATTGATTCGCCGGATAAGCTGGATGTAAAACGCTACGGCGTGGTAGTGACAAAAGGATTTCGAAGAGGACTTCTGCTTCCGAATCTGGAGGGTGTGGATACAGTAGAGGAGCAGATTGCCATTGCGAAGCAGAAGGCAGGAATCGGGGAACAGGAGGAAGTCTCACTGGAAAGATTTGAGGTAGTGAGACATTATTAGATGATGGAAAGTATTTGTAAGGTTTGTATGCATAAATGCAGCTTAAGACCGGGCCAGACAGGTATATGCCGGGCCAGAAAAAATGAGGGCGGGAAGATTGTCTGTAAAAACTACGGGCAGATTACTTCCTTTGCCCTGGATCCGATTGAGAAGAAGCCTCTTAGAAGATTTCGTCCGGGAAGTAAGATTCTGTCTGTCGGAAGCTATGGCTGTAATCTTCGGTGCCCTTTTTGCCAAAATTATGAGATTTCCATGAAAGGAGAAGGGGAGGCAAAGACTATATATCTTTCTCCGCAGATGCTGGCGCAGAGGGCAGTGGAATATAAGCGGGCCGGAAACGTGGGCGTGGCATTTACCTACAACGAGCCTCTTGTGGGATGGGAATATGTGCGTGATGCGGCAAAGCTTGTGAAGGAGGCAGGCATGGATAATGTGCTGGTTACCAATGGCACGGCTTCCGGGGAGATACTGGAGGAACTGTTTCCCTATGTGGATGCCATGAATATTGATTTGAAGTCCTTTAGGGAGGATACTTACCAAAGATACGGGGGAGATTTGCAGACGGTTCTTGAGTTTATTACCCAGGCGGCAGGAAGCTGCCATGTGGAGCTGACAACGTTGATTGTGCCGGGTATAAATGATGATATCGGGGAAATGGAAGAGGAGGCTAAGTGGATTGCCGCGCTTCAGTCTGCTGCCGGAAAGAAAATCCCGCTGCATGTTACGCGGTTTTTCCCGAGATACCATATGTTGGAGAAGGAGGCGGCAGAGCCAGAGCAGGTGTACCGCCTGAAGGAAGCAGCAGAGAAATATCTGGAATCTGTGTTTACAGGAAACTGTTAATAATAGAATCATTTATGAAAAGGCAGGTAATAAAGAAGTGAGAGAACAAACAACAGAAGAAAAAAATACCCTGCGAGGTTTGCGGATACAGACGCTTAGCCTGTGGATGGTAGCAGCTACGCTTGTAGTCTCTGTACTGATTGGAGATGGGATCATACATGTAATGCGGGATCATAAAAGGCTCGCGGAAATGACAAAGGAGTATATTTTTGTCCAAAAGGAGGCAGAAAATCTGGAGATAGGTTCAGACTATCTTACTGATCAGGTGAGACTTTATGCCGTTACAAAAGACCCTGACTATATAGAAGGATATTTTACAGAGGTAGAGGAGACGAAAAGAAGGGATAAAGCGCTGGAGTCTCTTGAGGAACATTTAGATGGGAAGCATGAGGAGGTTCTGGAAGCATCCCGGGAGGCTTTGAAATTATCCAATGAACTTATGGAGATGGAGATACATGCCATGAAGCTGGTGGCACTATCTGTGGATGAGGATGGCAGCATGCTCTTGCCGGAAATTAGGGATTATCCTCTGCCAGAGGATGAGATGTCTCTTTCAGATGAAGAGAAATCAGAGGCTGCTGTGAAGCTTGTATTCAGTGAGGGATATCAGGATATGAAGCGGCAGATAGAAGAAAAATTATCGATTGTTACAGAAGGAGTCATTTCAATCTGTGAGAAAGAGCAGGCAGAAAGTGAGAATGAGATGAGAAATGCTCTGATCCGCCAGAGTATTTATACAGTTCTGATTGTGATACTGGTAATCTTTTCTTATATTATGATTGCTATCCTGATTTTAAGGCCTATCCGCCTTTACGTGAATTGTATTAAGAACAATAATTTCCTGGAAATTACGGGAGCCTATGAATTTAAATATCTTGCGGCTACATATAACAATGTATACGAGATGACCATGGAGCAGCAGAATATGCTCCGGCAGAAGGCGGAGCGGGATGCGCTTACAGGCCTTTTGAACCGTCAGGCCTTTGAGCAGCTAAAGGACCGCCTTAGCAATCCAGTAAAAAAGCTGGCCTTTTTACTGGTTGATGTCGATGTATTCAAAGCCATTAATGATAATTACGGGCACGATGTGGGAGACCAGGCGCTTATTAAGGTTGCAAATCTTCTGGAAGACAGTTTTAGAAAAGGGGATTATATTCTTAGAATCGGCGGAGATGAGTTTGCGGTTATTATGGAAAATACAGCGGCTGATAAGAAGCAGATCATTCGCAATAAGATCGATACAATTAATGAGATTTTAAAGCATCCCCAGGGAGATTTTCCAAAGTACTCCGTCAGCGTTGGCATTGCATTTTCTGAGCAGGGCTTTCATGATGAATTATTCCGCCAGACGGATACTGCACTGTATCATACAAAAGAAAACGGAAGATGTGGTTATACCTTTTATGATGAGCTGAAGGATAAAGAGAGCTGATTTATCAAAACAATAACGGAGTTTGGTTTATCTTTCCAGGATTAGCTTTTGGTTGTCAGAAAAGGACATTAACGATATAATGATAGAGGTAAGATATCCTGTTACCGTGAAAATTGTGAAAGGATAAAGTGAACATGCAGAAAAAGACACCAGATTACGACAATGTGTTTAAGACAATGAGGAGCAAACACAAAAGATTATTTATTTCTGTGATCAATGATACATTTGGGAAGAATTATCCTATGGATGCAAAGATAGAAATGTTACCATCGGAGGGGTATTTGACTGAAAGTGAGACTGCAGATGGAAGTAAAGATATTGAAGAACAGATTTCAGATTTTGTAATTAAGATTGGAAAAGAAGTCTATCTTTTGGAGTGCCAGAGTTATGATGACGGTTCCATGGCAATCAGAATTGCGGAGTATGCATTTATTGTTGCTAGGCAGTTTGCAGCATGGGATATTGGTCATGCGATCATTCCTATGCCGGGATTTTCAATTATTTATGTCAAAAGAACAGAAAAAACACCGAAAATAACGAGGATTACATTTACATTTCCGGACGGGCAGGAAGTGGATTATGAGTCAGAAAATGTAATTCTGGAGGAATTTACAAAGGAACAAATTGTTGAAAAGAGGTTGTTTCCCTATATTCCTTTTTATATCGCAAGATATGAAAAAGACATTACTTCTGAAAATAATATAGAGAATGCAGCAGAAGATTTAGAATATTTCAGAAACGAAATGATTCGGCTGCATAAAAAAGGTGAATTAACAGATGATGAGATCTTAGATCTCATGGGATTTGTAAATACCATTATTACGCATATTACAAATGGAAATAAGAACGAAGAAAGGTTGGTGAATATTATGGGAGGAACAGTGATTGAGACAGCATCTGAAAAGTTGATGCGTAAAGGAAGAGAGGCTGGAAGAGCAGAAGGAAAAGCAGAAGGAAAAGCAGAAGGAAAAGCAGAAGGAAAAGCGGAAGAAATTGTCGAAATGGGGCAGGAGTTTGGGTTGGATGATGCGGCTATTTTAAAAAGGCTACAGGAAAAGGTTGGTTTGTCCCTGGAAACAGCAGCAGCCTACCTGGAGCAATATGGAAAGCAGCTTGTGTAAGTATATGTGAAAATGTATGCTGCCTTCAAAAAATAGGTTACTGTGAGAGGAGTGAGCAGTAACCTATTTGTCTGCTTAAAACAGACAGAGCTGTTCTGTCTGATAAGCCTTTTTATACTGATGTATAATATCCTCCATCCTGTATGCAATTTTTCGTTTTGTACATTCTTCGGAAAAATAATCCCACAATTTTCTTGCCCTTGGACTGCGGCATTCATAGTAATTTCCATATTGTTTCTGATATTTGGGGACGAGGTTTTGACCGGGAAAAAGTTCATTAAGCTTCTGATAGTACCAGGCTCTCTGATTTCCTCTTAAGGTCATACCAAAGGCCGGATATATGAACCTAGCGCCGGAGGCTTCGGCCTTACGGATAATTTCTCCTACATTTTCTATAGTATCCTCCAGAAAGGGAAGGACAGGCATAAGCAGGATACCTGTATAGAGCCCGCCTCTGCTTAAGGTGTCTATCATCTGAAGACGCCTGCCAGGAAGAGATACACGGGGCTCGATTTTTTCTGCCAGGCTGTCGTCTGCTGTCGTCACAGTCACCTTTAGAAGCACCGGGGAATGTTCGGCTATGCCTTGCAGAATATCGATGTCCCGCTCTAAAAGTGCGCTTTTTGTAGCAATCGCCGTGCCGAATCCGAAGGCATCGCATAATTCCAGCGCATGGCGGGTCAGCAAAAGCTTCTGTTCTAAAGGGTTGTAGGGGTCGCTCATAGCTCCGGTGCCCACAACGCCGCTTCTTGTTTTTCTGCGCAGGTCGTCCCGTATAATTTGCAGCGCGTTTTCCTTTATCCGTATACGGTCAAAGTCCTTGATTTGGTAACAGTCCGAACGGCTGTCGCAGTAAATGCAGCCGTGGCAGCAGCCCTTGTAAATATTCATGTTGTAATCGATTCCGAACCATGCGGACGAAGCCTTTGTTTTTGTTACGATTGTCTTTGCGGGGATATATTCCATATTTTCTCCTCCAAATGGATAAATTGATAACGCAATAATGTGGGCTTATTGTTTAAAATAATTATACGACAAGAAAATTCTAACGCAAGTTTTATTTTAAAGAAATGTGTTCTATGTTCTTCGCTGCAGTGTGATACAATATACAAGTAGGCTTTTATGACATATAAATGAAAAGGAAGGGAGGGAAGATGCCGGATTGAAAAAATCTGGGTATGGCTATGGACTCTTTTGAGAATAGCATCAGTTATGAATGACAGATTAACTGAACCGGATACAGCTCAATTTGGCGTGAAGCAAAAAAATTGAAAAATGCAGCATCAGGAGGTGTAGATTGTGGATTACATACGTGCGGCAGATATTCTGCCGCAGGAATTGCTAGAAGAATTGCAGCAATATGTTGATGGCGCCATGCTCTATATTCCCAAAAAAGCAGAAGGAAAGAAAGACTGGGGAAAAGATACGGCCGCAAAAATGGAATTCGCAAAAAGAAATTCAAAAATATACGAGGATTTTCTGGCAGGGAGAAATATCAGGGAACTGTCAGAAAAATATTTCCTAGTAGAAAAAAGTATCCAGCGGATTATCCGTCAGGAGAAGCTGAAAAAGGAGGAGTCAGAATTATGAATTCAGTAGGATTACAAAAAGGCTGTGGACAGCCGTTAGGAAGAAGCATGGCCTATTCCAAACCAAGAACTGGCAAGACAGAGTATAGCTCATTCTGGAGAAAAAATGGAGAGATTCCAGAGGATAAGTCTTTGAAGTCAGTAAATGAGCCGGAAAATGTAAGTAGTCACGCAACAGAAAATGACAAAGCAATGCTTTTATTTCATCAGAGCGAAACAGCAGCTATTCTTTCTGCCGGACGTATCAGACAGGACTTTAGAGCTTTAAAAGAAACAGACGAGGAGACAGATGCACAGGCTGACATGTTAAGGGAAAGGTATGATATTGAAAATCTAAGTATGGAAGAGTACTATAATCTTCTGGAAGATTTAGTAAACTTAAGATTTATATCGGATGATGAGTTTGAAAAAGCGTTGGCGAGAGAACTTCCGCCGGAAGTAGCTGAAGGGGGAGGAATGTTGACTGCAGCGTCTCCGGATTCCGAGGAGGACAGAGTACGTATATTATATGAAGAACAGATAGAACGATATAAGCGGCTGACAGAGATTTTTGAGAAGATTTTGCGGAAAGAAAATGAGACAGCTGTCCAGAAGAAAAGATCTTATGACGGATTAGATGTTCTGGGGCCGTCTGCACCTGACAGAGTAAAAGAAGCATGGAAGAAGGCAGAAAAAGAAAGCGGCACGAATGGTTATGGAATGAATTCAGAAGGAATGTTAACTAACATAACTGTACTCTTTGCAATGTCAGTGGAGAGCAGGCTTAAGGCCGGAAAGAGCGATATATTAGGAAGCACAGTAGATTCGGCTGTAACAGTAGTTCAGAAGGCGCTTGAAAGGCTGGGGATACCAGAGAATGATGAAGAGAAAAAAGAGAAAGCCTTTTATGAAGCATTTTTGCGTTTTTTAGAGTAAACCTGTGTCAGAGAGTGTCTGCAATTAGGGGCTATCGGGAAATAAATAGTTTAAAAGAGGGGACGATGTGATTCCTGTGAGTCACACCGTCCCCTGAAATTTTTCCACCTGTACGGTTGGAATATCGTTCAAGGGACGGAAGTTTTAAGATGATGTTCCAGATGTACAGATAGAGAATTTTTCAGTGCACAGGCCGTTCGGGGCGGTTCTTCCCCTAAGCAGGCGTTAAAAGGGCGTTTTTAGTGAAGGTGAGATCCACGATTTACGGAGACTTAGGAATGAAGGCTCTCCTGAATTCCTTAGTCGTAGTTAGTCGTTAGCTCACCGGAGCGCTGCCCTGCCTGCGTGGGGAAGAACCGCCCCGAACGGCCGTCCCTCAAATAATACTCCAACCGTACAGGTCGAAAATATTTGAATAAACAGTATAAAACAGTTGACAACAGTTATGATCTGTTATATACTGTTTACAACAAAGGAGGGATAGGATGAAGCTGATTATCAACAATTCCTCAATGCAGCCCATATATGACCAGATTGTGACGCAGATTAAGGGCTGTATTATGCGAAGGGAACTTTCTAAGGAGGAGATGCTCCCATCGGTCCGTACTCTGGCAAAGGAGCTTAAGGTCAGCGCCCTGACGGTAAAAAAGGCCTATGACGCCCTGGAGGAGGAAGGGTTTGTGATTACCGTGCATGGCAAGGGAAGCTTTGTGGCGGCTTTTAATCAGAATCTTCTTCTGGAAGAGAAGAAAAAGGAAGTAGAAGCTGACTTAGAAAAAGCCATACGTAAGGGCAGAAGCTGCGGGATGAGCGATACGGATATCACGGAATTATTTCATATTGTTTTGGAGGACTAGTGTGATGTTAAGGTTAGAAAATGTTAAGAAACAGTATAAGGGATTTTGCCTTGACTGTTCCCTTGAGGTGAAAGAGGGCTTTGTGACAGGGCTTGTAGGCAAAAACGGGGCAGGAAAGAGTACTGCATTTAAGACCGCGCTGGGTCTGGTTTATGCGGACAGCGGACATATCCGGATATTTGGAAAGGAGCCAAAAGAGCTTTCCTCCGGAGATAAGGAGAAGATAGGGGTAGTTCTGGCTGATTCAGGATTCAGCGGCTATCTGACGGTAAAGAATCTGATTCCCATGCTTGACAGACTGTACGGCGGATTTAAGAAGGAGGAATTTATACAGAAATGCGGTGAGTTTGAACTGCCCTTAGATAAAAAAATTAAGGAGTTTTCCACCGGAATGAAGCGGAAGCTCCAGGTGCTTGCCGCTATATCCCATGAGGCAGAGCTTCTGATTCTGGATGAGCCTACAGCAGGTCTTGACGTGGTTGCAAGGGATGAGCTTTTAGGACTCCTTAGGGAATATATGGAGACAGAGGGGCGCGCTATTCTCATCAGCTCCCACATATCCGGGGATTTGGAGGGATTCTGCGATGATATCTATATGATTGACGGCGGGAGAATTATCCTGCATGAGGAGACAGATGTGCTTCTTAGTAATTATGGACTCCTTAAGATGACGCCGGAGCAGTACAGTGTGCTGGATAAGAGCTATATCCTGCGGCATAAAAAGGAAGAATTCGGGTACAGCTGCCTGACGGATCAGAAGCAGTTTTATCAGGAAAATTATCCTGAGCTTGTAATTGAACGGGGAAGTATAGATGAACTGATTATGATGATGATTCGAGGTGAAAAATAATGAAGGCAATGTTGATAAAGGATGTAAATCTGCTGAAGGGGCAGAAGCAGTTTTTTGGGATGTTATTTCTTATGATTATTATGTTTACTGTAATACAGAGTGATCCGACCTTTTCTATTTGTTATGTAACGCTTATGTTTGCGATTCTGACGCTGACAACCATGTCTTATGATGATTATGAAAATGGCATGTGTTACCTGCTGACGCTTCCCGTAAGCCGCAGGGAATATGTAACGGAGAAATATTTGTTCGGCATGCTGGCAAGCCTTAGCGGGCTTGTTGGTTCCTCTCTTGTTACGGTTGCGGCAGCTTATATAAAGAGAATCGTCTATCCATGGGAGGAATGGACGGCGACAGCCATCAGCTGCATAATCCTTTTGTCTCTTGCACTGGCGGTTACAACACCGATTCAGCTTAAATTTGGTTCGGAGAAGAGCAGGATGGCTGTCTTTGGGGTCTTTGCGCTGGGAAGCGTGGCAGTATTCATCATTGCCAAGCTTTGTCAGGCGGCTGGAATTGATATAAACGCAGTGCTGGAAAGCGCTTTTGTAGAGAATCTGACGACTACTGTCTGGGGAATCTGTGTGATGGCTGCGGCTGTGCTGGCAGTTTCCTGGTGGATTTCTGTACGGGTTTTGGAGAAAAGAGAGTTTTGAAAGTATGCATATAGCAGGGGGCAAAGCTTTTTATATGCTTTGCCCCTGCTTTTTTAATTTATCCTGTAGCTTCTTATGATCAGCCGGACTGTACGGTACAAAAAGGGCTTATACTCCTCAAAGGGCAGCGGCTCTTCATAAAGAATCGAATTATATGCGGTAGAGCCGGCCAGCTCTACGATAGTAAAAAGCATAACATCAATGTCCGAATAGCTGTAGTCATCATGCTCTACAAGCTCTAAAAATTTGTCATAAATATCATTATCACTGTTTTCCCCCGTAATGAGGGTGGAGCGTAAAGCTCCCATCACAAGATTCTTTGAAATAAAATTTAAGAGGGGCTTATTGTCCATCAGAGCGTTAATCACATGATCAATAATGAAAATGAGCTGTTCCTCAAGGCCGTGTATGCCGGCGGTGGTAAGGGCCTCGCCGGCATTGTCAAAAAGCCCCCGGGTCTTGTGGACTACAAGCTTGTTCTTAATATCGTATTTATCCTTGAAATAGAGGTAGAAGGTGCCTTTTGCCACACCGGCCTTTTCCACAATATCAGAGATGGCCGTGGAGTTAATACCTTTTGTCGTAAAAAGCTCATAGGCGGTATTAAAAAGCGCATCCTTCTTTTTTTTCTTATTCTCGTCTACTTTTCCCATCGTTTTTTCCTTCCTTTCCTGTCATTATAACCATATTTTCCTTGGATAGCAAGGGAATTTATAAAAAAATGACCAAAAGTCATAAAAAGTATTGACTAATAGTCATTTTTGTAGTATAGTGCATATTGTAAGAAATGACTAATGGTCATAAAATGAAAGCGAGGCAAAGCAAATGGTTAATTTTGGGAAAAAGGTTGTAAAGTACAGGGTTACGATTCTGATTGTCAGTGTATTGCTTTTGATTCCTGCCGGGTGGGGGTATCTGCATACCAGAATCAATTATGATGTGCTGACTTATCTTCCAAAAGACATTGAGACGATGGAAGGACAGGACATCATGGTGGAGGATTTTGGAATCGGCGCGTTTTCCATGTTTGTAGTAGACGGGATGGAGAATAAGGACGTTGTAAAGCTGAAAAGCCAGATTGAGGATGTGGACCATGTGGAAAAGGTGCTCTGGTATGATTCCATTATGGATATATCGGTGCCGGAGAGTATGATTCCTGATAAGTATTATGAGATTTTTAATTCTGATACAGGAACTATGATGGCCGTGTTCTTTGATGATACTACGTCAGCGGACGGAACCCTTGATGCAGTAAAGGAAATCAGGCATATCGCTGATAAGCAGTGTTTCTTAAGCGGGATGTCAGGTATCGTGCTTGATACGAAGGAGCTTTCCGAGCATGAGACGCCGATATATGTGTTAATCGCAGTGCTTCTTTCCACACTTGTGCTGGGGCTTACCATGGATTCCTTCTTTATTCCGATTCTGTTTCTCTTAAGTATCGGAATGGCCATTGTATATAATCTGGGAACCAATATATTTATGGGGCAGATTTCCTATATTACAAAGGCACTTGCAGCAGTACTCCAGCTTGGAGTCACGATGGATTACTCCATCTTCCTGATGCACAGCTACGAGGAACAGCAGAGAAGATTTGGAGGAGACAAGAAGCGGGCAATGGCCCATGCCATATCCCAGACCTTCTCCTCTGTGATTGGAAGCTCCATTACAACAGTTGCCGGATTTATCGCTCTTTGCTTTATGAGCTTTACGCTGGGGCTGGATATCGGAATTGTGATGGCTAAGGGCGTAATTTTCGGTGTTGCCGCCTGTGTAACGATTCTGCCGTCCATGATATTATGCTGCGATAAGCTAATAGAAAAGACGAAGCATAAGCCTCTTCTTCCCGATATCGGAAGGATTTCCGATAAGGTTACGAAATACTATCCGGTGTACGCGGTTATTTTCCTTGTGCTTTTAGTGCCGGCAATTTATGGAAATAATCACACGGGCGTTTATTATAAGCTGGATGATTCTCTTCCTGAAAATCTTCCCAGCATTGAGGCAAATGCCAAGCTTAATAAAGATTATAATATGAATACCACGCATGTGCTTCTTATGAAGAGTGATGTGTCATCTGCGGATGTCAGCAAGATGCTTAAGAAGATTGAAAAGGTAGACGGAGTAAAATGGGCGCTGGGACTTAATTCTGTGGCAGGGCCGGGGATTCCGGTCAGTATGATTCCGGAATCAGCCGCAGGGATGCTGCGGACAGATAACTACCAGATGGTCATGATCAACTCGGAATATGAAGTGGCTACAGACGAGGTAAATGCCCAGATTGACAGTATCAATGAGATTACGGATCAGTACGACAAGGATGCTATGCTGGTGGGAGAGGCGCCGCTTACAAAGGACCTGATTGATATTACAGATACAGACTTCCGAACTGTCAGCATTGTATCCATTGGAATTATATTTATCATTATCCTGATTTTGTTCCGCTCCATTACCCTTCCGGTCATTCTGGTGGGTATTATAGAATTTGCCATATTTGTAAATATGGGAATCCCGTATTATATGGGAACAAAGCTCCCCTTTGTGGCATCTATCGTAATCGGAACCATACAGCTTGGCGCAACGGTAGATTATGCGATTCTTATGACAACCCGGTATAAGCGGGAGAGGAACAGAGGGGCCGGAAAATATGAGTCTATTACAACGGCACATAAAGCATCGGCGCAGTCGGTAATTGTAAGTGCTCTAAGCTTTTTTGCGGCAACTATCGGAGTAGGCTTTTACTCTAATATAGATATGATAAGCTCCTTATGTATCCTGATGGCAAGGGGCGCGATTATCAGTATGCTTGTAGTTGTATTTGTCCTGCCCTCCATGTTTATGATATTTGACAGGGTTATTGTAAAGACAAGTAAGGGCTTTCTGCCGAAAAAGGCGAAGGCCGGGAAAATAGATTTGGAAAATAAATCGGTAATATGATACAAGTGTCAAAAGGTTATGAAGTAGGAAAAAAATAGAAAGGAAGGAATTTATTATGAAGAATCAGATTGTAAAAAGGCTGCTTGCAGGTTCTATGGCAGTAGTTGTAGGCGCAGGGTGCGCGGGAGTTTATGCATATCATAACGAGAATACGGAGATTACGGTTTATGCCGAAGAGGATAAGGAGGAGCTAAAGGAAGCGGCCGTGGAGGTACTTTCAGACAGCACGTCAGAAGAGACAAAGGAGTTCTTTAAAGAGGAATCTGTCTACGTAAAGGCGGATGCTTCCGGAAAGGCGGAAGAGACAACCGTCACAGAGTGGCTTAAAAATGCAGGAAGCGGGGAAGTCGCCGACCAGTCTGAGCTTGAGAATATTGAAAATATCAAGGGTGAAGAAGAATTTACAAAGGGAAATACAGATGAGCTTACCTGGAAATCAGAGGGCGAGGATATCTATTATCAGGGAACAACAGAAAAGGAGCTTCCGGTGGAGGTAAGGATTTCCTACAAGCTGGACGGCAAAGAGATTACGCCAGAGGATTTAAAGGGCAGGGACGGCAAGGTTGAGATCCACATTGACTATGTAAATAAGTCAAAGGAGAAGGTTTCCGTAAACGGGGAGGAGACGGAGATGTATACACCCTTTACAATGGTGACGGCTCTTATGCTTCCCACAGAGGAATATAAAAATGTGAAGATAGATAACGGAAAAATCATATCAGACGCGGATAAGGATATTGTGGTTGGCCTGGCATTTCCGGGGCTTAAGGAGAATTTGAAGCTTAAGGAGACGGATGTGGATATACCGGAAAGCGTGACTATTACGGCGGATGTGAAGAATGCAAGCATAGGCCCCGCTATGACAGTGGCATCCGCAGATGTGATTGATAAGCTTGGCTTTGATAAGGTAAATGATTTCGACAGCTTTGAGGATTCCATTAATGAGCTTGACGATGCGGCGGGACAGTTAGTAGAAGGCTCCGGGGAGGCTGCGGACGGCTCTAAGACTCTGGCAGACGGCGTGAATACACTGAATGAAAAGGGAGCAGAGCTGATTGCGGGCGTCAATACCCTGGCAGACGGCGTGAATGAATACACAGGCGGAGTGGGAAGCCTTGCGGCAGGAAGCACCAAGCTTCTTGACGGCGCCGGAAGCGTTCACACGGGCGCCCAGGCTCTTGATGCAGGGATTGCCACTGCATATGCCGGTGCCCAGAACCTGCAGGCCGGTATTGGGTCTGCCGGACAGGGTGTGTCGGCGGCCATGACAGAGCTCTCGGGCGGCTTGAATAATTTAAGCCTGGTACTGGATGGGGCTATTGGAACCATTACTTCACTTGGAGGAAGCGCATCTGAGGCTTATGCAGAAGTTGTACCTACAGCATCTGTAGATACAATTGTTGCAAATGCCATGGCATATGTCCCGGAAGGTGAATTAACAGAAGAGCAGAAGGCCGCTGTAAGAAGCGCTGTTACGGCAGCGGTTCAGGAAGCAAATGCCAGCCAGCAGGCGGTCGTAACTTATGCAGGTGCTCCGGATCCCTCGCAGATTGCATTGGGTTATCTGCAGGGAACAAAAGGGGGGATTGAACAATTGCAGGCGGGTATAGCGGAAAAGACCCCGGCGCTTACAGAAGGATTCGCGCAGTTAAACAGCGGTGCTGAAGCTCTCACAGGCGGCCTTGGAACACTGGCAGCAGGAAGCTCACAGCTTGTTTCCGGTACGGAAAGCCTGGCAGGCGGCGCAAAGACTCTGGCAGACGGCGCGGCAGCGTTAAATTCCTCCAGCAGCCTTCTTGTATCCGGGACATCAAAGCTTCAGGAGGGCGGACAAAAGCTCATATCCGGGACAGGACAGCTTGCGGACGGCGCTAATGCGCTGGCAGAAGGAAACAGGACGCTGGCAGACGGCATGTCTGAATTTAAGACTTCCGGCATCGATAAGCTTACGGAAGTATTTAACGGAGATATCAAGAACCTGACGGCACGGCTTGACGCCATGAGCGGACTGGGAGAAAAATATGTATCCTTTGCAGGAATAAAGGACGGCACGAAGGGCAGCACGAAATTTATCATCGAAACAAGAGGAGTAGAATAAGCGGAGGGGGAATTTCCCCTCCTTTTTTTGGAGTATCTTTTTCGAGGGACGGCCGCTCGGGGCAGTTCTTCCCCACACAGGCAGGGCAGCGCTCCGGTGAGCTAACGACTAACTTCGACTAAGGAATTCAGGAGAGCCTTCATTCCTAA
>CATBDC010000052.1 GCA_949502235.1 uncultured Lachnospiraceae bacterium
AAATTTTGAAAAATTACATGAAATAAATTGACATATTTTTTATCTATGCATATAATGATAATAATGATAGAGCAATCTATCAGTGAAAATATTGTTCGCTTACCGCTGGCGGCTTATAAATGAACGGTTCGAAAATATTGCTCGCTTACCGGAAGCGTCTAATAAATGTCCGGCTTGAAAATTCGGCCCTGCCTTCCGGTGGGGCTATCTTTATCTGAATCGGTGGTGAAATTATGATTTATGAAGAGGGATATGTTTATCATATCAAAGACGAGTATTTTGAAAAAGTAAAAGATGATAAACTAATGCAAAATAAGGAAAATGGTACATATCGCCCGGCCTTCTTTTGCCTGCGCGATAGTAAAACTCCGCTCCTGTGGATGGTTCCATTAAGCAGCCGAGTTGAAAAATTTAAAACAATCCATGACAAGCAGATTGAAAAATATGGAAAATGTTTAACCATTGTCCTTGGAAAATTTGATGGAAAAAAATCTGCCTTCCTTCTCCAAAATATGTTTCCAGTAACAGAATACTATCTGGATCATATACACACCAGAAATAACAATCCTGTCCCTGTCAGCCATTCCGTACAGCAGGCAGTACGTACAAACATGAAGCAAATCCGCCAGCTTCTTACCCGGGGCAGGAAAGTGGTATTCCCCGATATCAACAGGCTTGAAAAAATCATGCTGAAGGAAGTTTCAGAAAATTTATCAGAATAAATGCCGTCCTGTGACCTCACATCACAAAACGGCATTTATTCTCTCATCTCTCATTCAACACTTATAAACTATTCCTGAACGTACGGCATCAGCGCGATATGGCGTGCTCTCTTGATTGCTACTGTAAGAGCTCTCTGATGCTTTGCGCAGTTCCCTGTAATTCTTCTCGGAAGAATCTTTCCTCTCTCGGAAATGTACTTTCTTAACTTTGCTACATCCTTGTAATCGATCTCGTTGTTCTCTTTTCCACAGAACACACAGACTTTCTTTCTTCTGCGTCCGCCGCCTCTTCTCTTGAAGCCGCCTTCCGGACGGCTGCCTTTATCAAAAGCCATCTTGCTTTACCTCCTTTTCACCATAATGAAACGCCTTAATTAAATGGAAGCTCCTCATCAATTCCATCCGGAATATTCATAAAGCCATCTCCCATGTCTGATGCCGGGGCAGGAGCCGGTGCTGGTGCTGGCTGATAGCGTCCTGCACTCGCTTCGCTTGCCGCCTTGCTCTCTGCAAACTCCTGATCCTCCACAACAACATCTGTAGTGTACACCTTCTGCCCGTCTCTGTTCGTGTAGCTTCCGGTCTGGATACGTCCCGTAACAACTACCTTAAGTCCCTGACGGAAATACTTCTCCGCAAATTCGGCGCTTCTTCCAAATGCCACGCAGCCAATGAAGTCTGCGGTCTGGTCATCGTTATTCCGTTTAAACCTGCGGTCAACAGCTAATGTGTACCTTGCAACAGCCGTTGAAGTTTCTCCCTGTGAATACCTCACCTCGGGATCCCTTGTCAAGCGTCCCATTAAAATCACTTTATTCATAAATTTACCTCTACTTCCTGCTTATGCTTCCTGTCTAACGCATAAATATCTGATGACGCCTTCCATAATGCGAATTCTCTGCTCGATTTCGCCCGGAGCCTCTGCATCAGATTCGAAGTGGATGAAATAGTAATATGCTTCTTTCATCTTCTGAATCTCGTAAGCTAATCTCTTCTTACCCCATTCATCAACATCAGAGATCTGGCCGCCGAAACGTTCTACTAATGCTTTAACTTTTTCGATAACCTGTGCTCTTTCGTCGTCTTCGATTTTTGCACTGACAACAACAGCTAATTCATATTTGTTCATGTCGTCTACTGCACCTCCTTTTGGTCTTTTGGCCCCCGCATACTTTTCCCGGGAGCAAGGATATCCGAAGAGAAATTTCCCTCGGAAAACATTGTATCACAAGCCATTATGTTACCATAATCTGCCGATTGTTTCAAGCCTTTTTCTTCAAATCCTTCGTATTTTTTTCCACCAGCTTCCGGGAGATCATAATCTGATGGCCGCACCCCATACATTTCAGTCTGAAATCCGCGCCCACACGCAGGATTTCCCACTCCTTGCTGCCGCAGGGATGAGGCTTTTTAAGCGTCACAATATCTCCGACCTCGTATATATATCCCATTCTCTAATCCCCCTTTATCTTCGTCTCCTTTTCTAAAACTCCCCGCACCACATTCCTGTTGCTGTCTCCGGCGCTGGTACAGGTAGAAAGGGTCACAATCTTGTCTTTCGTGCTCACCTCAACCCCCGTATCATAAAGGGATGTCTCCTTCGTCATATTTATAAACTGCTGAAATTTTTCCTTTGAAGCAAATTCTGTAATATAAGTATCGGAAAATTCATCTACAACACTTATAGAATAGATTCTGTAAGTATGCTCGATGCCATCCGGTGTATAGATATAGAAATATGGGTTCTGCTTATAAAACTCCTGATCCATGTAGTCCTCAAGATGGTAGAACATAGAATGATCATTCATTCGGTGCCCATAAATAATCGTATTTTTGTCAGTCAGGTTTGCCCTGTTTTCTGCCGCTACAAAAATAGCCCCAAGTGTATTCTCGCCTTCTGAAAAGGTTTTATGCAGGTATTCATCGTTGTCCTTTCCCTGTACAAGAGGGTAATTAATAGTGGCCGGCTCAGGATAGAAACGGATCCACCCTACTGTATCCGGATTCACCGCAAGAAGCTCATCAAAATTAACAAAAAAGCCTCCCCCCGGCTCCTCGCCGCCTACTGCTAACTCGCGGATTTTCCTGTATTCACTTCTGCCCGCAAGATAGCCTTTACCATATTTAAGGAGATTAAAGCCTGATACACAAAATACAACTAACGCTATCACCAGGATAATACCGGAAATAACGCCTCCCTTTTTCTTTCTTCCCCTGTGGGGCTGTTTTTTCCCCTTTTGTCCGCCCATCAGACATTCCTCCTTACCTTTTGCTCCATAATCTCTACAATTGTTCTTTCTGTTTCTTCCATACCCGGTGAAGCAATACGTCCCATATAACGCATGGTTTCCTCTGGTGTTCTCCCGTTTATTCCGTGAATCCCGTCAATACACACATGCGCCATAGAAAGCTCTGCCGCCCGGAATGCCGCGTCCACAGCCACAATCCCCTTCATGGCGCAGCCGTGGTTTCCGCCATCGCAGATCATGCCCGTAAGACCGCTTGCCATATTACGGATAATCATGGCCAGCTCTTTTTCACCGGCCCCCTTAAGATATCCAAGGCCGCAGGCCATGCCCGTCCCCGCCGCGATCCCACAGCCGCAGAAGGCGGAAAGCTTCCCGGAATATTCCTTAATATACATGGTAATCAGATAGCTAAGAGCCGCCGCCCTAAGAAGGGTATCCTCATCTAATTCCCTGCCGTCTGCCTCTTTGCCCGCCTGCTCGCCCGCCTTACAGTATGCATAAAGGGGCATGACAGCAATAATTCCGTGGGCACCGCTTCCGGTTATGCTCATAGCAGGGCTGTTAAGTCCCAGCACCCTTGCCTCAATGGCTCCATTACAGACAAGCTGGGCCGTTTTTCTTGCGTCACCCGATATGATTTCTCCCCCGTTATCCTTAAGAAGCTGCTTTAAGATAACGGCGCGCTCTGATGCCATTCCTTCTTTAAAAAGCCCCATATTTACGGAAAATGCTTCCCGGATAAATCCAAGCTCATCATACTCCACAGAGCTTACATATTCAAAAATGTCATGAAGGGAATACTGATGTATAACCGCTGATTCCTGCCCTCCGTCCTGCTCCTCTGTCCCCGGAGATTCCGGAAAGCTCTCCGCTTCTCCCCCTGCAGACTCTTCCCTGTAAATACATTCTCCGTTCTTCTCAATCGCCGTAATGTGGGTATGGCTACCCCGGATATGTACCACACAGCTTTCCTCGTCTGTCCCCACGGCTGCATCAATCATAATGTCCGACCCGATATGATCAAGACATACCTCTACTCTGCCGCTCTCCACAAGCCTGGCCGCGCATCTGTCATCCTCCGGCGTAATATCCCTAAGGGACATAAGCCCCAGCTCTGGCTTTGCCGCCACGACTCCAAGCGCCGCTGCATACAGGTTCCCGTAATGTGCAGAATTCGGGATCCCGCATGTAAAGGCATTTTTGTACATGCCCGAATTAAGAGCCACCCTTACCTTTTTTATATCCTTTATCTCACCTGCTATACGGCTTCTTGCCTCTGCCGCGGCATACGCGATTGCCCCCGGCTCCGTCACCCCGAGAGCCGGCTTCATATCCTCTCTTATAAGCTCTGTCAGTCTGTGCATAGCCCGTATCTCTCCATTTCTGCCCTCTTTAAGATTTACAAGTATATTATAAGGCATTCCTCGTCAACTCATAGTTTCCGCATATATCCAATGATATCATAGATGTTTCTTCTAAATAGTCAATACATTCCAATATATATTTATCAGAAAACCTCTTTGCTTTATCCTCAGACCAGCCTTTAAACTCATCTACTAATTGCATTTTATTCTTTGGCACCCCATTTTGCACTAAATACAAAACGGTTGCAGCACCTTCTAATTTTTTATCTGTCTGTATGCCATTAACATATTCCGCTGCTTTTTCTACTGCCATATGCAAATTTTTAAATTTGTTATCCACCTTTTCACTGCAAATCACTTGGTATATATGTTCAAAAGTCGTTTGAGAATTATCAATGCCATAATATTCCTGATACTCTTTTATATTCCTGGCTACAATATCAATTGAGTGGGAATAAGGACCATATTTCCATTTGTCAAATTTAAAATAATCTTCTTCCAAAAATAAATTCATAAAATAACCTGTTTTTTGCAGCCTGATCCTGTTGAATTTTTTTAAGTTTAAACGTATGTCCAACAAAACTAATCCCGAAACACTAACTTGCGGAGGATTTTTAGGAATCGCTTTATAAGAAGAATACGGTTCAAAAATAACAAAATCATATTTATCTGACAAGGACGCAATTTTGCTTTCTATGACCTCCTTTACTTCTGCCCAGATTAATCCTCCATTCCCACACCCCAACGGCGGAATTGCAATTTTCTTTACATTTAACCGTGGAAGTAATTCCACAAAAAAACTCATTCCGTTTTCAATGTATTCCATTTTCGAGTTTTCACGCCACTTATTTTTCGTAGGAAAATTAATTATAGTAATACCCTCTTCTATATAATAATGAACTTTTCCAACTGTCAGTTCTCCTGACTTACATGCCTTAATATAAGATTTATTATTTTCTGGAAATCTCATTTTAAATTGATAGGCGACACCCTTTCCCATAAACCCTTCACAATTTACCGTATTTATTAAACAGTCTGCATTACATTCAAACATATTTCCTTTTACATACTGTATCATAAGTTTCCCTCTTTCAAAACCATTTAGACTGAATACTTACATATGGTGGCTGCTCAATAATTCCCTTATTTTGAAACAATTCTTCGATATATTTTTTTGTCTCTTCATCAGGTACATACACACATTGAAATAATTCTGCCGGAATACATTTATCGGTTAAACATTCCGCCATTTTTACATTTCGGGAATATTCATCTGTCGTCCCTGCTTTCTCCATAGTGTCCCAGTCAATAGCGCTTATCCCCTCCATATAATCATATAAAATACATTCCTGCTGCGATAATGGGTGCTTTATCAGGATTTTAAAGTTATTAAATTCTGCAAAAGCCCTTTTCATACATATATACACGAACTTTTCTGCTGAATATGTATGTTTAACAGCAACATCAAATGCAGAATATGGATGAAAGTGAAATGGAGTATATTTGTCTAAATCCAGCTCTTCTCTTTTAGTAATAATTTGGGGATCTGCAACATCTACAAAGAATATACCCTGCTCTAATAAAGATCGTCTCGGCAATAGCCCATGGTTAACTATGGCTTCCATATTCTTTACTTTTGTTAAATGATATAATAATCTTTTTTCCCGAACTCCCTCTAATCCCATTTTTGCTCTTCTCCCCTCAATCTGTTTTCACACACGACTATTATACCCTAAAACCGGCAGAGCTACAAGCATTTGCTCATAACTCTGCCGGTTTAAACTATCATTATAATAATACTCTTATCCAAACGTAATCACTGTCCCCGTCTTCCCTTCCAGGGCATCAATAGCCTTCTCAAGGCTTGTAATAATGGCCTTCTTCCCCGGGAAGGTTCTTGCGAATTTCATAGCCGCCTCCACCTTCGGCAGCATGCTTCCCGGTGCAAACTGGCCCTCCTCCACATACTGGGCCGCTTCTTTAAGGCTCATGTGGTCAAGGCTCTGCTGGTCTTCCTTCCCCCAGTTGATAGCCACCTTCTCCACCTCCGTGAGAATCATGAGCACATCCGCGTCCACCTGCTCTGCCAGAAGCTCTGCCGCAAAATCCTTGTCAATCACGGCCGCTACGCCCTCTAAGGTTCCGTCCATTTTTTCTACAACAGGAATTCCGCCGCCGCCGCAGGAAATGACAATGGAGGAGTCCCACAGATTCTTAATGGCGTCAATCTCCACAATCTTCTTTGGCAGGGGAGACGCCACTACTCTCCGGTAGCCTCTACCGGCGTCCTCCCTCATAATATAGCCCATTTCCGCCTCAAGCTTCTTCGCCTCTTCCTCACTGTAAAAAGGACCGATAGGCTTTGTGGGATGCTCAAACCCTGGGTCTGTCTCATCAACCACTACCTGGGTTGCCACGGTAAGCACCGGACAGTTTCGGTTGCGGACACTTAAGGCATACTTAAGCGCCTGCTGGATATGATAGCCGATATATCCCTGGCTCATAGCGCCGCATACATCAAAGGGCATGGCCGGAGTTACGTCCTTGGCCGTCTCCGAGGCCAGTAAGATTCGCCCGATCTGAGGCCCGTTTCCATGGACAATGGCAACCTCGTAGCCCCTGCAGCTGATATCCGCGATTTTTTCACAGGTAGTTTTTACCACCTCCAGCTGCTTCTGGGCTGTAGGAACGGTTTTCCCCGCCTGCAGCGCATTTCCTCCTAACGCAATTACAATTTTTTCCATAACCGCCTCCTGATACCAGGTTACAATTCATCGTAACCCTTATTTCATAACTCCTAAGCCCTTTGCTACAAGGGTAATAAAATCCTGCACATTGGTAACGATTGTTGTGGCGCTTAAGCTTCCCCTGTCAAGGAGCTTATTTACCACAAATTCATCTGCATCTACAGTATACAGATAAACCGGACGCACTGTTTTATCCTCCAGAACACGGAAGGACGGGGTCATATTTCCTGTTGCAATGGTGTGAAGCATGGTCGCAAGGCAGATAACCGTTGTACAATCGCGAACCTGCTCCCTCATGGCATTTGCTGCCTCGTAGACGTCCCCGATCACCTCCGGCAGCGGACCATCGTCACGGATAGAGCCGGCCAGGACAATAGGCACATTGTTTCTCACACAGCTGCAGATGATGCTGTCATCCAGATCATAGTCCTTAATAAACTGCGGAATAGAGCCGCTTCTTCTCACCTTATTGCACACATCCAGATGGTTATAGTGGCCGTTTGGCTGTGATTTTTGTGTATAAATATCCTGGCCCAGCGCAGTGTGAAGGAGCGCGCCCTCCAGATCGTGGGTTGCAAGGGCATTTCCTGCCAGAAGCGCCTGGGCGTAGCCTGCGTCAATCAGGGCAGACATAGCCGCCCTTGCGTCAGCATCGAAGGCAAAGGCCGGCCCCATGACCCACACAACCTTACCCCCATGCTCTTTTTCATATCTTAAAAGATCAAACAGCTTGTCATAATCACGGGCATAGGAGGTCTCCCGGCTTCTCCCCTGACGAAATACAAACTGATCGTCAAGAACCTCTCCTTCCTCCTCAAAGCCGCGGCAGTGCATATAGATTCCATCCTCGCATTTCTCGGTCCTTCCAAGCAATACCTTGTCGCCTGCCTTAAGGTTTCTCGCTTCTACGACATCAAGACGGCCGTCCTCTCTAAGAACCACGCAGGAGTCCATACGGCTTTCCTCAGCCAGCTTCCACTGGCCGTTTATCTTGAAATATTCCGGATACATAGATGTACTGTGATAGTTTTCAGGCGCAACCCCGTCTTTCTCTGCTGCTTCATACCTTGCGTCCGGCGCATTTACAAAAATCTCCTTTGTAAAATCAGGATGATGATATACTGGCATTTCAAATGACATAATTTTTCTCCTCTCAATTTACATTTTTTGCTGCTTATTTAAGAGTAGCATATACAACTGCTTTGATTGTATGCATGCGGTTTTCCGCCTCGTCAAATACTACCGACTGCTTTGACTCAAATACCTCGTCCGTAACCTCCATCTCGGTAATACCGAATTTCTCCGCAATCTGTGCGCCCACTGTTGTATTCGTGTCATGGAAGGAAGGCAGGCAGTGCATGAAGATGGCAGTATCCTTCGCAAGCTTCATCACATTTGCATTTACCTGATACTTCTTAAGAAGGCCGATTCTCGTCTCCCATACCTCGTCCGGCTCGCCCATAGATACCCAGATGTCTGTATAAATGACATCCGCATCCTTCGCTCCTTCTTCAACGTCCTCAGTAAGACGCACGGTACAGCCGTTTTCTGCCGCAAGCTTCTTTGCTTCCTCAACCAGAGAGTCCTCCGGGAAGAGCTCCTTAGGCGCACAAGCCGTAAAGTTAAGACCCATCTTCGCACATGCAATCATCAGAGAATTACCCATGTTATTTCTGGCGTCTCCCATGTAAGTGAAATTAATGCCCTTAAGCCTTCCGAACTTTTCCTCAATGGTCAGAAGATCCGCCAGCATCTGTGTGGGGTGGAACTGATCCGTAAGTCCGTTCCATACCGGTACTCCTGCGTATTTGGCAAGTTGCTCTACCAGCTCCTGGCTGAAGCCCCGGTATTCGATACCATCATACATTCTGCCAAGCACTCTCGCTGTATCTGCAATACTCTCCTTCTTTCCCATCTGGCTGCTCCCCGGATCAAGGTAGGTAACGCCCATTCCCAGATCCATTCCTGCCACCTCAAAGGAGCAGCGTGTTCTGGTAGAGGTTTTTTCAAAAAGAAGCACAATATTCTTTCCCTCCAGATATTTGTGTGGAACTCCCGCGCGCTTCATATCCTTAAAATTCTTTGCGAGATCCAGAAGATAACGCATCTCCTCTGATGAATAGTCCAAAAGCTTCAAATAATTTTTTCCTCTGATATTTACTGCCATTTTTTTAGTCTCCTTTATCTTTTAAATTTTTTAAATATCTTCCCGTACAAGAGGCATGCTCATACAGCGCGGGCCGCCTCTTCCCCTTGAAAGCTCCGAGCTTGCCATCTCCAGCACCCTCACGCCATTCTCCCTTAAAATCTGGTTCGTCACATAATTCCTGTCATATACAACAACTGTTCCCGGTTCAATACACAGTGTATTTGATCCATCATTCCACTGTTCACGTTCAGATGCAATAATATCTTTGCCGCCGCACTGGATCAGTGTCACCTTATCAAGCCCAAGCTGGGCTGCCAGCACCTCACTTAAGGAAGCGCGCACCTCCAGCACATTAAGCTCACCCTTCTTGTCGCCCTTTTTAATCTCAAAAATCCGCAGGGTCCCCAAAATCCCCGGATGAATCGTAAATTTGTCATAATCCACCTGTGTACACACAGTATCAAGATGCATAAACGCACGGACAGCCGGAATATCAAGGGCCAGGATGGTCTCAATCTCCGAGCTCTCATCTTCGAATATATTCTGTGCCAGAAGCTCAATTGCCTCTGCTGTCGTCCTCTGTGAAATACCAATTGCCAGAAGCCTGCTGCTTAAGTTCAGAATATCGCCGCCCTCAACGGAATACGGCATTTCCCTCTTATAATAGAAAGGCACCTGCCCTGCAAAATCCGGGTGGTTCATAAGCACATATTTCCCAAAAAGTGTTTCTCTTCTTCTTGTCCGGGAATACATGCAGTTTAAGCTGACGCCATTTCCAATACATGCAAATGGATCTCTTGTAAAATACAGGTTCGGAATCGGATCAAGAATAAACTGGCTGTCCTTTTTCATCAGGTCTACAAGCGGACGGTTTGTCTTTGCCTTAAGCTCTCCTGCTCTTACTCCTGACATCAGTTTAAGCACCAGCTCCTTTTCGTCCGGGATAGTTAAGAGATAAGAAAGCAGATATTCCTTCATCTTCTCGTCCGCCACATTTCCCTCTGCAATAAATTCCCGAATAAACTGCTCCTTTAATTCTCCATTGCTTTTAAATACCTCTGCCGTCAGATCCTCCAGATAAACGACCTCCACGCCCTGGCCTCTCATAATCCCCGCAAAAAGGTCATGCTCATTCTGCGCTGTTTTAAGATAAGGAATATCATCAAAAAGCAGCCGCTCCAAGTCCCCCGGGACAAGGTGCTCAAGCTCCTTTCCGGGCCTGTGAAGCATGACCTTTTTAAGCTTTCCGATTTCGCTTTTTACCTTAATTGCCATGACTTACCTCCTTTGTTACTGATAACCGGAATTCTCCTTTTGGAAGGCTCCGGCCTGTTGTTTTTATTGTAATATTTTCCGGAAATTTTTGTCGGACATTTTGAGATAAATTTGACGTATTTTAACCGCCGTCTCTATGAAAATAGATCTGCGAACAGTAACATAAACCTTCCTGTAAAATAAAAAGAGCAGACAGTAATTCTTTCTTATCAAATTACTGCCTGATAAAATGTCAATTACGAGCTGCTTCCAAACTATATGCTATTTTACAGCTCTTCTGATAACACGCAATTCCATATTTATGAATTATCTTCATTCCGTCCTGTTTAAGAACTTCAATATATCCATGAGCTTCAATCTGTGTCACAGCTTCCTCACAGGCTTGCTCAAATCGGCCATTCTCTGCATATTTAACCTCAATAATACATCCTGTCTTCGCAGCAGGAATCTCCAGACAAATATCCGTGTAACCCGTCCCTGATTCTACATTTGATTTAACACTCCAGCTTCCTTCTGCCCGCAAAAGCCCCAACAACATTCCATGGTAAAAGTTCTCTTTCATTTTCTTCTTTACAAAGGTGTCTCTGATACTGATGGAATCAGACAGAAATTCATTAAATAGCTGCTCTGCCCCCAAAGCTTCTCCCTGCTTTACAGCCTCACAGAATTTTTTCCACCTGTCTGTGTTGCTTATAACCTTCATCTTAAACCACGAACGAATCCGTTTTTCGTAGATCATCAAGACTTCCCTGTTCGGAATTACCAGCTTATGAATTCCATTTTCAGGCTTTCCGGCATCTGTCAAATATCCCGTGGCATAAAGTACGCTCCATAAATAGGTCTGGCGTACCTCTTCATCTTCACTGTCAAGATCAGTATATGTCAGCTCCGGAATAATTGTCTTTTCTATCACTTCCCCGGAAATCAAAGCTTCAATCTGACTTTTCGTTGTCTCTGTAGCCGCAGCAAGAATATCCTGTACAACCGCATTACTGCTGCTGTTCTCCCAATGTGCCTCCATCGGCGCATCTGCACAGGCACGTAGTTTATCACATTGATTAATCACATCCCAGGGACAGTACATATCCATATGTCCAAAGTGGTATCCATCATACCACTTCTTTATTTCATCAAAAGAGTCCTCCACTCCGTAATAGGAAAGCATATCCCGTACTTCCCTGTCTGTAAAGCCAAAATATCCGGCAAAATCCACATCCGAGATTGTTCTTATCTTAAAATTATTAAGTCCCGTAAAAATACTTTCCCTGGCAATCCGAAGGCACCCTGTAATAACAGCAAAATATAAATTTTCATTTGTTTTAAGAACCTGACTGAACAAAGAGCGTATAAGGCTTATCATTTCCGGATAATAACCCTTCTGATATGCTTTATCCAGCGGCACATCATACTCATCTATTAAAACTATAACCGGAATTCCATAATATTCATGGAGCAGTTCTGTTAAAAACCGAAGGCTGCTGTACAGGTTAGCCGGCTTTTTAAAATCTGCTCCTGTAAGACAATCCAGCTTTTTCCTTTCAGAATCTGTCAGCTTACCAACATCCAGACGCCTCTCCAGGCGCCTTGCTTCTTCACTGACTACCATCCCCAGCATATCATATGCCATTTGAAAATCCGGACCTTCCACGTCCTTCAGGCTAATAGAAATAACAGGATACTTTCCCATATGCTGTCCCCAAATTTCTGTTTCTCCGGATATCTCCAGACCATCAAATAAAGACGGATCTGTGCCAATTTCAAAAAAGGCTTTCAGCATACTCATATTAAGGCTCTTTCCAAAACGTCTGGGTCTTGTAAACAGATTCACACTTCCTCTTAAATCTATTAAATCACGGATAAAGCCGGTTTTATCCACATAGTAGAAATTATCTCTCTTGAAATCCTTAAAAAATTCAACTCCTATCGGAAGCTTTTTCCTTTTTTCCATGCTGTTTATACCCCCATTTCAAAACCAATATATCGCTGCGCTTTCATCATTTTATTAATTAGAGTATAACAATTTCATATCACTAATTCAATGGGCAGATGTTACTGTTCACTCCCGTTCACAGTAACCTTCGCAAATCCATATAAAATTCGCTTCGCGAATGGGATTTGCTCACACCTGAATCACTTTCTTACGGTCTGCGCAGTAAATGCGCAGACCTGTGAACAGTAATGGGAAAATACAATAGCTTGACACTGCACGAACCTTCAATTACACTAAATAAAAGAATCTATTATTTTTTTAGGAGGAAAACTCTATGGACAGATTAAAAGGCAAAGTGGCAATCGTGACCGGCTCCACCAGTGGCATTGGACTGGGAACCGCAAAATTATTTGGCGCGGAAGGAGCAAGTGTAATCGTCTGCGGAAGACGCCGTGAAAAGGGCGAGGAAGTGGCAAAGGAAATCTGTGAGGCAGGAGGCGAGGCAACGTATTTGTTTCTGGATCTGACACAGCCGGAAAGCATAGAACAGCTATTTAAGGATACTGTTGAAAAGTATGGAAAAATTGATGTTCTTATTAACAATGCTTCAAATGTAGGTCTTCCTGACGGCAGAGTTGACGAAGTGACCCTGGAAATGTGGGATAATATTTTCCAGACAGATCTGCGTGGAACCTTCTTTATGATTAAGACTCTGCTCCCCTATATTCAGGAGCACGGCGGCTCTATCGTTAATATCGGTTCTATGGCATCCTGCGGAGGAGATCTTGGAGCTACGGCATACGCAAGTGCAAAGGCCGGTGTGGACATGCTTACAAAGAGCGTGGCGCTGCAGTATGGAAAACAGGGCATCAGATGCAACTGTGTCCGTCCGGGCCTGATTGTTACACCCCAGAATGATGCATATGTACCCCAGGCGCTCAAAGACATTTTCCTGAATAATATCTGCGTTACACGCTACGGCAAACCAGCTGATATTGCTAACCTCTGCGTATATCTGGCTTCTGACGAAAGCGAATTTGTAACAGGTCAGATTATGACTGTTGACGGAGGGATGAACTCCCATGTGGCTACAGTAGGAGAATTTAAGAAGCTGGGCGGACGTACTTGGTAGAAAAGCCGGATTTTTCTTTCACTTATCCGTATTGCTTATTGCCCTCATCTTAAACCACAAACGAATCATTGGTTACTGTTTACAGATCAGGAATGCGCATAAACTGCGCATTCCGTAAAAACATGATTCAGGTGTGAGGGGCGGTTTTGCGTAGCTAATCCCTATGAGATGGTTAAAACGTTATCGGTCATTTTTCGGCAGTACAAAAGGATAAGGAGATGAAAAGGCCGCCCATTTTATCAGGCAGCCTTTTTCTGCTTCATATCTTTTAAAGCTTTACTTCTTCCAAATCTCGCTCTCAAGCCCAATATCCGCCGATACAAAGCTCTCCCCGCCGTTCTTCATATAATCCTTCAGAGCAGCGTAAGCATATTTCGCTCCGATAAGAATCACCGGCGCATTGACAAATACGAGCGCAATATTGATAAAATCTGTCACATTCCAGAGGTTATCAAGCTCCTGCCCGGACAGCACGCAGAGCACGCCAATAGGGACAAATATCAGAGAGCCTAACACACGCACAAGATTCGTACATTTCGCTGATTTTGTAATCCTTGTTCCCGCGATTACCGCAAAAGACACAAGACCCAGCAATGTAGTAAATGCAAACAGCGCATAGCAGACACAGATAATAAATGCCACGATAGAATCCATGCCAGTCCCCGGAACCAGCGTCTGTGCGGACTGAAGGAACACGTCAATAGTAGAGGATTTCAGTGTCTCCCAGTCACAGGCCGCATTGTCCCACAGATGGGCGCCGCACACAACATATCCTGTCAGGGTACAGATAACAATCGTATCTAAGAATACGCCGATGGACTGGATAAAGCCCTGTGAACAGGGATGATCCTGCTCCGCAACCGCCGCGGACATAGTTATGGTGCCCTGGCCCGCTTCATTGGAGAGAAGCCCCCTCTTAATTCCCTGTGACAAAACAACACCGAAGCCGCCGCCGAACACTGCCTGAGGCTTAAATGCGCCTACAACTATTGTTTGCAAAAACGATGGAAAATACTGGATATTGAGGACTACCAGAATCAGAATAATCCCGCCGTAAATCACTGCCATAACCGGAACCATTTTATCTGTAATAGCCGTAACCCTTTTAATACCCCCGAAAATCACTGCCGCGACTCCCACAATCAGAATCACCGCAATGGCGTAATATAAAACAGAGGTTCTTCCTGTCTCCACGCCGGTAATTGTCTGTACTGCTTTTCCGGTTGCGGTAAATACATGGAAGGTCTGAATCGGGATACTTGACATTGCATATGCGATAAAGGAAACTGCAAGTAGGATTCCGATCCATTTTTTATTTCCCAGAAGCTTCTGGCCATAGTAAGGAAGTCCGCCCACGTACTCATCCCCGTCCTTTTCCTTGAAAATCTGTGACAGCGTGGACTCGATAAAAGAGCTTGCCATCCCGAACAGCGCGGACATCCACATCCAGAAGATGGCTCCCGGACCGCCGACCGCCACGGCACCGGTAACACCCGTAAGATTTCCCGGGCCTACACGCATGGCAGTACTTAAAAGGAAAGAAGCCAGAGGGCTTACGCCTA
This sequence comes from uncultured Lachnospiraceae bacterium, assembly GCA_949502235.1. Classification (GTDB taxonomy): domain Bacteria; phylum Bacillota; class Clostridia; order Lachnospirales; family Lachnospiraceae; genus CAPEBR01. Next base: position 15,131 of record CATBDC010000052.1, read on the forward strand.
CATCCCCCTTCTTTTTCTTCATCAGGCTCTTAATTCCCGCCTTAAAGAACCGAAACTGTACGCCTCTGGTTCTGACTGTAAAGTAAATTCCCATCCCCACAAGCAGCACGATTGCAAACGGGAATTTTCCGATTACCGGAATATTTGCATACCATTCCCAGTTTGTCGGAAAGCTCCATAAAAAATCTGTAACAGGCGCCATTGCGATAAACCAACTATCTACCAAATCAAATAATTTCTGCATTGTATTCCTCCTCTTCTTTAGAAACTGACTATGAATAATAACTAAGCCATTCCTTCTCCTTCTCAATCTGCCTCTTAACCTCTGACGGAGCCGTACCGCCGTAGGAAACCCTCGCCTCCACGCAGGCCGGGATGCTGATATCCCCCAGTGTTTCCTTTGTAACCCTTACATCGATCTTCTGAAGCTCCTCATCTGTCAGCTCCTCAAAATCGCAGTGGTTATTTTCACAGACCTTCACCATACGTCCCACAATGGAATGAGCCTCCCTGAAGGGAATTCCCTGCTTTGCAAAATGCTCCGCAATATCAGTTGCATTTAAGAAGCCCTTCCCCATCTGTTTATGAATCATATCCATGCGAAACTCCGTGTTTTCAAGCATTTTTGCAAATATGGTGATACTGGCCTTCCATGTATCAATAGCATCAAAAAGGCTTTCCTTATCCTCCTGAAAATCCTTATTATATGCAAGAGGTGTACCCTTCATAACTGTCAGAAGCTGCATCAGATCGCCGTATACGCGGCCCACCTTTCCCCGTAACAGCTCCGCCATGTCCGGATTCTTCTTCTGGGGCATAATACTGCTGCCTGTGCAGAAGCTGTCGTCAATGGCAATATAAGAAAATTCTGATGTATTCCACCAGGTAAATTCCTCCGCCCACCTGGACAGATGCATCATGGAGATTGCCGCGTCACTTAAAAACTCCAGGCTGTAGTCCCGGTCGCTTACACTGTCCATCGCATTTTCCGTAGGAGCGGTAAAACCAAGAAGCTCCGCCGTTCTGTGACGGTTTGTCGGAAGGGTGGTCCCCGCAAGGGCACATGCCCCTAAGGGGCAGTAATTCATTCTCTCATATGTATCCGAAAGCCTCTGTAAGTCCCGCTTAAACATCTGGAAATACGCCATAAACACAAATCCAAGTGTAACCGGCTGGGCATGCTGCAGATGGGTAAACCCTATGGTAATCTCCTCCGCATATTTTTCGGCCTTCTCTAAAATCACGGATTCCAGATAACGGAGCCGCTCCATAATCTCTTTGATTTCCCGCCTCACGTACAGCCTTCCATCCACCTGGCACTGGTCGTTTCTGCTCCTTGCCGTGTGAAGCTTCTTGCCCACATCCCCGATTCTCTGAATGAGCCGGCTCTCAATGCCCATATGGATGTCCTCATCCTCCACAGTAAAGACAATTTCTCCCTTTTCAATATCCTTACGGATCTCCTCAAGCCCTGCAATAATCGCATCCTTTTCTTCCATGGACACGATGCCCTGCTCGCCTAACATGGTCACATGGGCAATACTTCCGTCAATATCATCATTGTACATTCTCTGGTCAAATCCAATGGACGCATTGAACCTTTTCACAATGTCATCCATCTCCTTTTCAAATCTGCCTCCCCATAAGCTTCCTGCCATCCTTTATTCCTCCCCTCTATTTTCCAGACAATAATCATAAAGCTCGCTTCCGGCTGCAAACCACACGCCCTCATGAGCAGTCATATATTCCAAAAATTCTCTTAAAAGCGCCGTACGTCCCGGACTTCCGATAGTCTGGGGATCAAGCTGCAGGGTATAGCAGAGATTGTGATTATAGTGTCCGGTAAATTCATCCTTCCAGTTAGAAAGCACATGGCCGTAGTTTGCAATACGCCCCTGTCCTGCCGGAAACGCCGGGCGGTAATTAAAAGCAAAATAGGGAAGATCAAAGTTCGCCCACTGCATGGGAATCTGGAGTATCTCATCCCCCGCGTCATTTACCTTCATAAAATAAGGCCTGTCATCATCAAAAAGGTCGCTGGAATATTTCATGCCGTACTCTCTTGCAATATTGAGTGTTTCTAACATCAGATCACCCATAGGCGCCCTGAAGCCCACAGGCCTTCTGCCGCAGGACTTTTCAATGGCATCTGCTGCCTTTTCAATCCTCTTTTTCTGCTCCTCATAGCTTAATAAAGAAAAGTTTTCATATTCATATCCGTGACAGGCAACCTCATGTCCTCTTACGGCAATCTCCTTTAAGCTCTCAGGGTAGGCTTCTGCAGTCTTTCCTGGTGTGAAGAAAGTCGCTTTTATATGAAATTCATCCAGCAGGCTTAAAAGCCTTGGCAGTCCGTGGGTCATTCCATACTGTCCGAGGGACAGTGTTTTCGGCATATTTAAGGCCTTTTTATCTAATGAGATCCAGAAGAATTCCGCTGACAGGTTTACCGTTATAAATGCCGCGCATTTTTTTCCTTCCGGAAGCTTCATGCCTTTTGCATACATTTTCCTACACCTCCTCTTTTTTCGGATAAGCTTCACGCCAGTAGCTGGCTATTTCACAGCCGGCCGCCACCCATACATCATCATAGGAGGTTACTTCCTTTAAAACCTCCTCAAGCACAAGGTTTCTTCCCGGAGCCCCGGAAATCTGCGGATGCATCAAATAGCAGATACACAGTCCCATTTCATGATAGCCCCTAAATTCCCGGATATCATTGTCCTGCACATTCCTGTAGCAGCTGATACGGTCCAGGCCCGCCGGCTCTGCCGGATACACGCTGTACGCCTGTGCCACATAATCGTCCAGCTCCCATTTGGAGGGAATCTCAACCAGATCTGACTCCTTTCCGTCAAGTATTGTATAATATGGCTTATCATCGCCCCGCATGGAGCTGGAATAGGAAAATCCCATTTCCGCCAGAATATATGGCGTACGTACATGCCAGTCCCCGGATGGGGTGCGGAAGCCCACCGGCTCTTTTCCTGTAATATCTTTGATGATACGCTGGGTTTTCCCGATAATCTCCCTCTGCTCCTCCACCGTCTTCTCAACAAGGCGTTCATGAGTATAGCCATGGTTCCCGATCTCGTGACCTGCCCCGGCAATTCTTCTTACCACATCAGGATTATGCTCTGCCACGAACCCCGGCACATAAAAGGTTGCTTTTACCCCATACTTTTCCAGCAGATCCAGTATCATGTCCACACAGCGGTTCGGTCCGTACTGCCCAATGGAGCGGGCGCGTATAAGCTTATCCGCATTGGGCTCATCTGCCGACATGTTCCGCCAGATAATGTCTCCGTCCAGGTCGAAGCTAAGCATGACCGCACTTTTTTTGCCCTCCGGCCATTTAATTCTTTCCATTTCCTCCATTCCTTTCTTCATCTTGTTCTTTTGGTTACTTGGTCACCCAATTTATACAACAAAGATAGCACTTTTATGTGCTATCTGTCAATTAATTTTTATTTTTTTGTTCAATTTTTGTTACTATTGTTATAACAAGCGCTCTCCCGGCTGCTGTTCACAGGCCTGCGCATTTACCATGAAGCGTCCTACCTGAACATATCCATTGTTACCTGGAGATGCTCATACATTAACCTCTGTGCTGCTTCTATGTCTCTTCTTCGGATTGCCTCAATAATCATCCTGTGGGACTCAAGCTCGTACTCTGCAGAAATAGCGCCAAGAATGTCAGAAAATTTCCCATACATCATATCCCAGCTCGCATTCAGCACAATTTCCAGAGTCTGTGTCATAAACATGCTCCCGGTCTTCGCTGCGTACAGCCTGTGCAGGTCAAATTCCCCTGCCGTCTTTCCTGTCTCCTCATACCGCTTTTTAATCTCCTGATACATGGACTCCAGCTCATCAATATCCTGCTCTGCCGCATTTCTTATAATCAGCTCGACTCCCTTTACCTCCAGTACCTGCCTGACCTCGTAAGCTTCCAGCATAGAATAGCGCTCCAGATTTTTACTTAGGCTGTCATATCTTGCACCATCGCCTGACGCAGGCTGCTGTCTTAGAAACCTCCCCTTCCCCTGCCTGGATACAATAATCCCTCTGTTTTCCAGTACATGAAACGCTTCTCTTAAAACATTCCGGCTTACATTTAAGCTTTCGATCAGCTCCCGCTCCGCCGGAAGTCTGTCGCCGGGCTTTAAATGTGCCCGATCTATAATTTTATATAAATCCTCTACCACCTCCTCATACAAAAGTGTACGAGCAGCCCTGTTTCCAATTCTCATTTACTCTCTCCATAGCTATGATTTTTAATTTAATTTCTCCGTTTTATCTTAACATAAATTTAGAAAATATGTATATTTTTTATACTTTTTTAACCCGCATTTTATTGACTTTATTCCTGAATGGCGTATGATGTTTATTAGTTAGGAAGGTGATTATCATGAAAGAAAAATTAATGCGCTTCATGTATGGAAGATATGGTGTGGATTCTCTGGGAAAATGCCTGCTGGGAATCGGTATTGCAGCAGCGGCAGCCACATGGTTTTCGGACGCATGGATTTTGCCTCTGCTCGCCTGGGCATGTATTATATATACCTATTTCCGTATGTTTTCTAAAAACATTTACAAGCGTTCTGCGGAAAACCGTGCTTATCTGGCTAAGACCTACAAGCTTAGGTGCTTTTTTGCCCGTCAGAAAAATATGCTTGTGCAGAGAAAGACCCACCATATCTATAAATGTCCGTCCTGTAAGCAGAAAATCCGTATCCCGCGGGGAAAAGGACGTATCGAAATCCGCTGTCCTAAGTGCAGCACTACATTTATAAAGAACAGCTAAAAGGGGATTCTTACATGTTTGGATATATTGCAATTAATAAAGCGGAAATGAAATTCAAAGACTACGATATGTACCATTCGTACTATTGTGGTCTTTGTAAACGTTTAAAAGACAATTACGGCAGAAGGGGTCAGATGACTCTGACCTATGACATGACCTTTCTCATCGTCCTTCTCACGGGCTTATATGAACCGGAAACGGCTGTAGAAACGGTAAACTGCATTGCCCACCCATTTGAAAAGCATACGGCAAGGACAAATCTTTACACAGACTACTGCGCAGCCATGAATGTTGTTTTTTCCTATTATAAATGTAAAGATGACTGGGAGGATGTACGCAGAAAAAAAAGCTACCTGGCGGCAAAGGTATTATCCCCTAAGGTGAAGGATATTTCGGAAAGCTATCCTGATAAGGTCACGCGTATCTCTTCTGACTTGCAAAAACTTTCATATTATGAGAAACTAGGAGAGACAGATTTAGATAAGATGTCCGGCTTCTTCGGTGATATTATGGCGGAAATCTTTGCATACCGTAAGGACGAGTGGGAATTGTCCCTTAAACGGATCGGGTTCTTCCTTGGAAAATTCATTTATCTTATGGATGCCTACGAGGATGTGGAAGAAGACATAAAAACAGGCTGCTATAATCCGCTGAAGGAAGTATACCAGACGGATGAAAGCTTCGCTGACAACTGCCGCCAGCTTCTGACACTGATGATGGCGGAATGTTCCAGGGAATTTGAGAAGCTTCCCATACTGCTTCACGCCGAAATTCTGCGCAACATTTTATACTCCGGCGTATGGTGCCGGTACACTGCTGTCACGGAAAAAAGAAAAAATCTGCCGGACAAGGCAGAAGACAAAAATCAGGAGAATAAGAAATTATGACAGACCCTTACAGCGTCTTAGGCATACCCCAAAACGCCTCTGACGAAGAGATAAAAAAAGCATACCGGAGCTTAAGCCGGAAATACCATCCGGATGCAAATATTAATAACCCAAATAAAGATGCGGCAGAGGCAAAGTTTAAAGAAGTGCAGCAGGCCTACCAGCAGATTATGCATGAAAAGGAATACGGAGCCTCCGGCTACGGACAGGGCGGTTATGGACAAAGCGGCTACGGACAGGGCGGGTGGCAGGAAGACTTCGGCAGCTTTGGCGGCTTCGGAGGCCCCTTCCGGGGTTTTGGCGCCGAATACCGTCAGGCAAATGCAGGCGGAACCGAAAATGAAGAGGAGCTCCATATGCGCGCTGCCGCTAACTTTATAAACAGCGGGCACTTTCAGGAAGCCTTAAATCTTTTAAACGGCATCAGCCGGCGGGGGGCGTCCTGGTACTATTACAGTGCAATGGCAAATTCCGGTATGGGCAGCAATGTCATGGCTCTTAACCATGCCCGGGAGGCACTAAGGCTTGAACCGGATAATATACAATACCAGATACTCGTAAACCGCCTTGAAAGCGGCGGAAGCTGGTATCAGCAGAGGCAGGGGCCTTACCAGACCACCTTCGCAGGCGGAAACGATTTCTGCATGAAGCTGTGTCTTGCCAATCTAATGTGCAATCTCTGCTGCGGCGGAAGCGGCCTGTGCTGCGGTGGCGGCGGGATGCCGGGAGGATATATATAGGGACAGGGTAAACCAAGTCTGGGACGGGGTATTTCTAAGAAATACCCCGTCCCAGACTTGGTTTACCCTGTCCCTTTTTATTCTTTCAACCGGAATCTTGATACTAAATCCTTAAGCATATTGGACTGGCCGGACAGCTCCTCGCTGGCAGCTGCGCTCTTTTCTGCTGTTGACATATTGGACTGTACTACATCCGATATCTGATCAATCCCGCGAATGACCTCTTCTGTCGCCTCCGCCTGTTTTGTGGAGTATTCAGCAATTCCATCAATCAGATCGGTTACCTCTTTTGCACGTTCTACTACTGCCATCATGGAAGCGGCTGTCTCTTTTGCAAGTCCTGTTCCTTCCTCTACCGCTTCTACGGTCTGATCAATCAGGACGGTTGTATTCTGTGCTGCTTCGGAGGATTTACTTGCAAGATTACGCACCTCATCCGCAACTACGGCAAAGCCTTTTCCTGCTTCTCCTGCCCGGGCCGCCTCTACTGCAGCATTTAAAGCCAGGATATTTGTCTGGAAAGCAATATCCTCTATGGTTTTGATAATGCTGTGAATTTCCGTTGACTTATCGCTTATTTTCTGGATAGCGCCGTTCATCTGCTGCATTTTATCATTGCTCTCGAGGATGTTGCTTCCAACCTCCTGTGCAATCCTGCTGGCCTTTTGTGCCCCCTGTGCAGTCTTCTGTATTCCTTCAGATACTTCGTTGATATGGGAAGCCAGACGCTCTACAGCTTCCGTCTGCTGGGATGAGCCAAGGGAAAGTGTCTGTGCCCCGTCAGAAACATATCCGGCTCCTTCAGCCACCTGTCCTGCGGCAACGTTTATCTGTCCCAGAGTATCATTCAGGGATCTGGAAATCCCTTCGAGGGAATCCTTAATCTTTGAAAATTCTCCCACATAATCATGAGAAAGTGTAAATGCAAGGTTTCCTCTTGCAATATCCTGAAGCTTTTCTGAAACCTCATTGATATAGTCAACATAATCACGGAGTCTCACTACTGTCTGCCCAAAATTATCCGCAAGCTCGCCGAGCTCATCATTGGAATTGTAGCGGATTGTCTGCTCCAGCTCTCCCTCTGCGATCCTTGCTGCCACAGAGCTTAACTCTTTAACCGGCTTTCCTATAATTCTTCTTACGAGAAGAATTATAAGAATTACTGCAATAATAACTGCCGCCGCCGCAACAGACGCCATCATGCCGGTCAATGTTTTCAAGTCCTGCAGCACCTCGGACTTGGATACATATGCAACAGCCACCCAGTCACTGCCCGGCACCTGTGCAACCTGTATATATGTATTATCCTGATAAACAGACAGTCCCACTTCGCCTTTTTCTATCTGTCCGGCAGCATAGGCATACATGTCATTTTTAAATTCACTTAATGTACGCCCGGTCATTTCTTCATCCTTATGTCCGATAATCGTATCTGTCCTTGTATCTATCAGGAAGATCCCGCCACTCTTTTCCAGCTGAATATCAGCAACAATATCGGATATTGAATCCAGGTAAACATCTGCCGCCGCAACACCAATCGTCTCCCCGGCTGCATTTTTTAACATACCAGAAGCTCCTACTACATAAGACTGGCTGTCCTCATCGAAATAAACATCTCCGAGAATAAAATTCTCTGACTGGATTCCGTTCTGATACCAGGATTTCTCAAGTGCATTGAAATCCGGCCCCGGCACGAAGGTCGCGTGATATAAGGAGCCATCGGTAAGCGCCACATAAAGCCCGGCAGGATATGCGTCATTCTGCCCTACCGTATGCTTAATGTACTCCGTCATAGCCGGGATATCCATATCCTCATACTCTATCGTGTCCTTCTGCATCTCAAGCATTGTCACAGTCTTATTCATCCACGCACTTGTCTCCTGAAGCGCTTTGTCTGTTGTCTCCTGAAGCAGCCTTTCACTTTTATTAAGAAGCGTGTCTGATACACGATTATATACCAGAAGGAGAAGTACTGCAACCATAATGATAATGGTCACGATAATCGCGCTGACAAGCTTTTTCGTAATCCCTCTTTTTTTCACTCTGCCCCTTGCGGCAGAATTTTCCTTATTTGCTTCTTTTGTCTTCATATCTGTTCTCCTTAAATGCATATATTATTCCCTTAGTTAAGATTATAATGGATATATACGAAAAACACAAGAAGGCCATTGGAAAATTCAGCTAAAAACCAATCTGGGACGGGGTATTTTCTAGAAATACCCCGTCCCCACCCCTATTCTACTGAGAACACTTTATCATTTACAATAATTTCTTTTATTTCTTCCGTATTCACCAGCCGGTTATATGTGTTTTTTGCCTTTTCTTCTGTCGCAAGTGCATAACTTGTATTATCCACATTATTATCTCTGTCATAAAGCACATAGCTGGTGTTGTCCTTATACTTTATCTCCAGATGATACTGTGAATAAAAATCTGATGCATCTTCCTCCGGAATTCCTAAGCCTTTTGACATGTCAACAGCTATGGAAATGGGTGAGTATTCAATATACCCATTTTCCCCCATATCTATTTTCCGGACAGGAACCGGGGATTTATCTGTCAGCGGCAGTATCTTTTCCTCCACTGGAATTCCTTCTTCGGGGTGCTCTTTGGCCCATTCTATGCGGGAACAGGGATATTCATATATCTTCAGCACCGGAAATTCTCCATCCTTCAGAGTCTCGAAGGAAAGCATATAGGCATAGCAGTAAAGCTTATCCGCTGTACTTTTTTCCGTATCTATATATATATTAGAACCATATAAGGTGCCTTCTGTCGTTTCAATGTTAAACATCCATAAATCATCCTCATTGAAATATGCGCCCTTTGACCGGTTTGTCTCCTCGTTTCCAATCAGCATCGTAACGCCGCCTTCACGCTCAAGGGTGAAATACATAAATGCACTGTTTTTGTCATATATCAGATTTTCTATACGCAGTATATGCTCACCAAGCTGTTTTTCCAGCGGACTGTCCATGGCGCCGCCGCCGACTAATTCTCTGGCTTTCTCCGGATCCACAGAAACGTACTCCCGGGATGGGAATGTTACGGTAGTGGTGCCGCCCTTTTGGTTATCAATCTCCTTTGTGACAGCCGGAGTTGACTTCTTTGTCGTATTTCCAAACATTGCGTCAAAAAAATCCGAATTTGCAGTAGCATATACGGCTGTAGGTATAATAAGACAGGCGATAGCTGCGGCCGCGGCTGCAAGAAAAGAGCGTTTTCTGCATCGTCCAGGAGCCGGCTGGTTTTTTGGAGCTGTATAAAGCATTTCATAAGTGTCATTTATTCTTTCATTTACCGTATCAGATATCTCTATGCTGCGGCCTAAAATTTCTTGTATCTGCTTTTCTGATCGTCTCATAATCATCCCTCCTAATAACAGATTGCCTGTTCCAGTTTTTTTCTGCCTCTTCTAAGCCGGCTTTTCACAGTATTTTCATTCAGATTTAAAATTTCTGCCACCTCCCGGCTGTTAAACCCTTCTCCATAATATAGAAGAAAAATTATCCTGTCGTCTTCAGGCAGCTCCTTAAGAAGCTCATAAAATTCATAATTGCTGTCCTTTTCTGAAGCTTCTGTCTCCTTTGCATATTCCATCGGCACAAACCGGCTTTGCCGCCGGATTACATCTGTGCACCGGTTAATCAGAATCCTCGTAATCCATGTTTTAAAATATGATGCTGTCTTCAGCTCCCCGATATGCTCGTAAGCAGAAAGAATCGTATCCTGCATCACATCCGCAATATCCTCCTCGCTGCTTAAATAGCCCTTAGCCACCTTGTAAAGTGCAGTTTTATTTTCCTCGATAAGCTGTATAAATGCATCCGTATCACCCTTCTGCGCTCTTTTTACTAACAGCATATCCATACGCTTCACCCCGCTTTTCTTTTCAAGAGTACCCTTCCTTTATTTTTACTTTACATCTATTAGACGGAGAAGTCACCTGTTTAGGTGCACTGACTTCCTATATTTTTTATCTATAACTGTATGGAAAAAATCAATTGGTATTTATAAAGTCTAGCCGATATACTAAAGATAACGTATAAAAAAGGGAGGTACGACTTATGTCCATTACAGCGGAAACCGCAAAAGCACATGCAAATGACCCTGCCGTATTATGCTGCAGAGCCGAAGCCGGTATTACTATCGAGCCTGCCAACTTAGAGGATCCGGCTATTTTCGATGAGTTAGTTGATTCCGGTCTCTTAAATCTCGATGGATGCCTTAAGATCAGCCAGGTACTGGGGGCAAAGCTGACAAAAACAAGTGATTCTCTTTGTCCGCTTACCGTAGATAATGTGGATGGAATCGTAGAGGCAGAAGAAGGAGAAGATAAAGGCGAAGAAAATCCGGCTCCTGAAGCAGAGGTTCCGGCCGCAGTTGTGAACGCCGCCGGCGCTGTGACAACTGTTAAAAGCGGAAAGGTAGTAATTTCTATTAAAGAAGGAAAGGATATCTATCTGGAGCTTCCTATCTAGAACTTCTTATCTGATCCGGATAATTGAAGGATGCTGGGGACAGGGTAAAAGCCAATCTGGGACGGAGTAAAACTAGTTTTACTCCGTCCCAGATTGGCTTTTACCCTGTCCCCAACCGTCATTTTTCACTCTCTCATAAAAGTGGTATTATGTCAAGTAAAAGTACAAGTTAAAAGTGAACTTTTCTTACAACATTCCTTTTTTCATCCAGCCAATCTTTCTATTTTATCCAATTTTTGTTTATACACATTCTCATATTCGTTTGGTGATAGATATCCACAATGACTATGGA
>CATBDC010000053.1 GCA_949502235.1 uncultured Lachnospiraceae bacterium
TCATTCCGGTCGCTTCCGTCTCTTCGGTCACCCTGCATACGGCCGCCGTCTCTTCCATCTCTTCGGTCACCCCGGAACCTGTCCTGGCGTCCTCCCTGATCACGGTCTCTTCTGTCGCCTCTCTCATTCCGGTCGCTTCCGTCTCTTCGGTCACCCTGCATACGGCCGCCGTCTCTTCGGTCGCCTCGGAATCTGTCCTGGCGTCCTCCCTGATCACGGTCTCTTCTGTCACCTCTCTCATTTCGGTCACTTCTGTCATTCCGGTCACCCCGCATACGGCCGCCGTCTCTTCGGTCACCTCTGTCATTCTGGTCGTTTCTGTCGCCCTGCATGCGGCCGCCGTCTCTTCCATCTCTTCGGTCACCCTGCATACGGCCGCCGTCTCTTCGGTCGCCTCTTTCACTTGCTACATGCTCTGTATCCTTTGCAGCCGCTGTCTTAACCTCATGGGAAGGCTGTACCGCGGCTTTTTCAGCCGGGTTTTCACCCCTTACGCTCTCCGTCTTTTTAGGCTGCACCATCTCTGTCTGGGGGCGTTTTGGCTCCTCCGGCTCTGCCTGGGGACGCTCCGTCTGTACCTGCTGTACCTGCTCTGCCTGTGCCTTCACCTTCTGAAGCTGCTCTGCCGCCTGTCTGTCTGCCTGCGGCTTCTCCGTGCGCATCTTCTCCGGCTGAAGACGGTCTGACTGAAGCTTCTCCGGCTGTACTTTCTCCGGCTGTATCCGCTCTGCCTGCGGGCGAAGCTCGGAAGCCCTCATTCCCTGTGGCTTTGCTGCCTGAGGTTTTACTGCCGCTTTAGACGGTCTTCCGTTATTTACCTGCATGGGTCTTCCCATCTGCTGCATGGGCTTTGACCCCGGACGCCTTCCCTGTCCCGGTTTTCCGGCGTTCTGGGTGTTCTGGGGCCTGAACACATGAACAATATTTTTTTTCTTGGGCGCTTCAGGCTTTGATGCTCCTTCTGCCTTTTCCTTCTTTTTCCCAAATGCTTTTCTTACAAGCTCAGCCTCCTGCTCCTCTACAGAGCTCATGTGGCTCTTTACTTCTATATTTTTCCCGGCAAAAAATTCGACCAGTTCCTTACTTGATTTTTCTACCTCTTTCGCTAACTCATATATTTTGATTTTTGACATCTACACTGCCTCCTCTATGCAATTGTATTACTCTTTCGTTTCGATATTTTTCTTAATACTTTCTGAAAATCCTTCGTCAAGTACTGCAAGAGACGCCCGGAATTCCTTTCCCATCGCGTGCCCTAAGGTTTCTTTATTCTGATAAAAATAAAGAGGTACATGATAAAAATCACACATGTTTTTAAATTTTTTCCTTGTATTGTCCGATGCATCCTCTGCCACAATTACAAGCTTTGCCTTACCTGACTTAATTTCTCTTTCCGTACAGAACTCGCCGCTTACAATTTTTCCTGCTTTCACCGCCAGACCGATAAGCCCCGTCACTTTACTCTGCTTCAAAGCTTTTCCATCTCCTCCTTTAGTGTCTCATACACTTCTGCCGGAACTGCCTGTTTAAACGAGCGCTCCAGCCCTTTATTCTTCACTGCCTTCTTAAGGCACTCCGGGTCAGGGCAGATATAGGCGCCGCGTCCGTTCTTTTTTCCGGTAGTATCCAGAAGAATTTCATCCTCCTTCGTCCGGATGATGCGTATCATTTCTTTTTTGCTTTTCATTTCCTGGCATCCTACGCACTGACGCACAGGCACTTTTCTATTCCCGCTCAACGAATCACCTATTCCTCCACTTCCTCAAACTCAAACTCTATCGCATCCTCTGCCCCGTCTTCATACTCTGGGGCATACACATCCTGCCCATATTCCTCATAGCTATCCTCATAAGCCTCACCGTACCCGTCTTCATAAGCCTCCTCATAACCGTCCTCGTAAGCCTCTTCGTAGCCGTCCTCATACATCTCCTGTTCATATACGCCTTCGCTAAGCTCCATGTAATTTTCTGGAAGCTCCCCGGACTCGATGGCCTGAGTCTCGCTCTTAATATCAATCTTATATCCCGTGAGCCTTGCCGCAAGCCTTGCATTCTGCCCCTCCTTGCCGATTGCAAGGGACAGCTGGTAATCCGGCACGATTACGCTTGCCGCCTTCTCGTCAGGATCCGCCATAACCGAGATAACCTTTGCAGGGCTTAATGCATTCTCTATTAAAATTGCCGGGTTATCGCTCCAGTTTATAATATCTATCTTCTCTCCCCGAAGCTCACTTACAATGGCATTTACTCTTGCGCCGTTCATGCCCACGCAGGCGCCTACCGGGTCTACATCCGGGTCATTGGACCACACTGCAATCTTTGTCCTGCTGCCGGCCTCTCTCGCGATGCTTTTTATCTCAACAACCCCGTCTCTTACCTCTGTCACCTCTGATTCAAACAGCCTTTTCACAAGCTCCGGGTGGGTCCTGGATACAAGGATTTTGGGACCCTTAGTGGTATTTTTCACTTCCACCACATATAGCTTGATGCGCTCTGTAGGCTTAAATACCTCGCCCTTTACCTGCTCGTTCTCCGTCAGCATTGCATCTGCTTTTCCAAGATTAATGCTCACATTCCTCCCCACATAACGCTGCACAATGCCTGTGACAATATCCTTTTCCTTCTCAAAATACTGGTCATATACAACCTTCCGCTCCTCCTCGCGGATTTTCTGTAAAATAAGGTTCTTCGCATTCTGCGTTGCAATACGTCCGAAGGATTTTGATTCAATGGGAATCTGCACAATGTCTCCAAGCTCATATTTCCCGTCCATATTTCTTGCATCCTCAAGGCTAATCTGCTCAATGGGATCCTCTACGTCCTCAACGACCTCCTTCTCCGCATAAAGCCTATAGTCGCAGGTCTGTCTGTCCATGATTACCCTCACATTATCCGCCTTCCCAAAATGATTCTTACAGGCATTTAACAGGGAATTCTCAATAGCGTCAAGAAGAGTTTCCTTACTGATGTCCTTCTCCTTCTCCAATATAGTCAACGCTTCTAATAATTCTGTGTTCATTTCTTTCTTCCTCCTATCTTAAAAATCGAACGCAAGGCGGATAAGCGCTATATCGCCTTTTTCAAATGTTTTCAGGGTTTCATCTGCAAGTTCAATTGTCACCGTCCTGTCATCATAAGCTTTTAATATTCCGGTGAACTCCTTACTCTTATCTATCATACGGTAGGTTCTTATCTCAACCTCCGCTCCAAGGCTCCGTTTAAAATCCTTTTCCTTTTTAAGCGGCCTTCCAAGCCCCGGAGAGCTTATCTCCATCACGTAGGAATCCTCGATATAATCCTTCTCATCCAGAATATCCGACAATCTCCTGCTCACTGTCTCACAGTCATTTACTGTAATGCCGCCCGGCTTATCAATGTACGCCCGCAGATACCAGGTACCGCCCTCCTTCACATATTCTACATCCACCAGCTCAAAATTATATTCAGCCACAATGGGAAGCAGAATCTCTTCCGTCTTTTGTTCGTAAATTTCTCTTTTTGCCAACCTAAAACTTCCTTTCCTGACATTTTATGTTACTGTGAACTCCGTTCACAGTAACATTTTCGCTCCAACAAAGAAGAGTGAACTTTCGTTCACTCTTCTGCCGGATCCTTATGTAACTGTAAGGTAGTATAGCACTTTTTGCGGGGAAAAGCAAGGATTTTTTACTGTGCTTGATAATATTTGATATATCTGGTACAATATACCAAAAACTTAAAGGAATAAAGATAATGTTAGAGAAAAAGAAGCCGTCACGTCCCGCGTTTCATGGGAGTGATATCGAACAAATTGAAAAATATTATGGAATCCCAAAGGAAAATATCGTCAAATTCGGCGCCAATGTAAACCCCCTGGGTCTGTCCGATGCCGTACGCACATCCCTGGCAGAACACCTGGATGTCATTACCACTTATCCCGACAGAGAATACAAAAGCCTGCGGAAGGTAATTGCCGCCTACTGTAAAACAGATATCAACTACGTAGTAACAGGCAACGGCTCCACAGAGCTGATCTCACTGCTCATCAGCCAGAGAAATGCGAAGCACGCCCTGGTAATCGGCCCCACTTATTCAGAATATGAGAGGGAATTGTCCCTTACCGGCGGTAAGATCTCCAATTATTATTTGGACGAGTCTAAAGATTTTCACATAGACATAGCGGATCTGGCACAGGCGCTTGCAGATGACGTGGACTTTTTGATTCTATGTAACCCCAATAACCCCACCTCCTCCGCCCTTACCAGAAAGGAACTTAGGGCACTGGTGAAACTGTGTAAAGAACGCAGTATTTTTGTTATGATTGACGAGACCTACGTAGAATTTGCTCCGGATATGGAGAAAATAACTGCTATACCGCTGGCCCAGGAATTTGATAACCTGATGATCATCCGGGGCGTATCCAAGTTCTTCGCTGCCCCCGGCCTCCGCCTGGGGTATGGCGTGACAAGTAACCAGGCATTTCTTAAGAATCTGAAAAGCCATCAGAATCCCTGGTCGCTTAACAGCCTTGGCGCTTATGCCGGAGAGCTTATGCTTCAGGATACAGATTATATCAGACGGACAAGAAGCTTAATCCTTTCCGAGCGGGAACGGTGTCTTGACCGGTTAAAAACATTCAGGTATGTAAAGGTCTATCCTGCTTATGGGAATTTTATTCTGATCCGTCTTCTGAAGGAAGGGCTGACCTCTTTCGATGTGTTTGAGCATGCCATCAGGCAGGGTATGATGATACGGGACTGCTCCTCCTTTGAAGGCCTCCCCGGAGAGTATGTCCGGTTCTGCATCATGGAGCCAAAGGATAATACACGACTTTTGGACTGTATGGAAGAGCTGCTGAACTAAGACAATGTCTAACTGTAAAAAATATCATTTTCAAAAAGATAGGAACATCTGCCGGCATTTGCCCGCAGATGTTCCCTTTTTTCCATCACTCTCTTAAACGTGAAATATATTTCTCTATTTCTTAAAATCCACCTCACATGCTCCGCCAAATATTTCAGCCTTCACCACATGCTCAAATCCATAAATCCCAACATTTCCCTTCTCAAAATCATGGACTATCACCTTATTCTTGTCCGGATCTACAATCCAGTATTCCCTGACGCCTGCTGCCGCATATTTGGCCAGCTTTATAACCATGTCACGTTTTCTGGTGGAATCTGACAGAATTTCTAAAACAAAATCCGGGGCTCCGTATATTTTTCCCTTTCTTATTTTTTCCCTATCGCATACGATCAAAATATCCGGCTGCAGCATAGTCTTATCATCACAGTCAAGTTGTACGTCCAATGGAGCAAAAAACGGCATACATTGTCCGTTTTTCTTTTCAATGCCTTCCGAAAGCTGCTTAAATATCTGCCACAAGAGAGCCTGATGGATACTGGTAGGAGATGCCATGTCATAAATAACACCGTCAATCAGCTCCGCCCGCCGGTCATCCGGGAGCGCATAGTAATCCTCCAGCGTATACTCCCCGTCTCTCTTCCCTGTCTGATATTCTGTCTGCGCTTCTTTTACATATAAGGCTTGGGGTTGTTTTTTCTCCCGGGATGTTTTAAATACCATCATCATCTCGTTAGTCAGGCTTACATCCTCATATTCTGCCGGAATCTCCTCCCGCTCAAACCACCTGGCAAGAGCCAGCTCATTTTCATCGAGTGTAACCGTATCATCCCCGTCAAGCTCACAGAAAAAGCCCACAAGAAGTGTGTCTGTAAAGGACCAGGGCTGGCTTTTATAGTAGGTGATATTTTTAACCTTAAGCCCAACCTCTTCCATCACCTCGCGCCGCACCGTATCCTCCAGTGTCTCTCCTATCTCCGCAAAGCCCGCAAGAAGCGCATATTTCTTATATTCTCTGCCCGCATACTTTGACAGGAGGAGCCTGTTTCCGTCTGTGACCGCCACAATAACCGCCGGGCAGATCTTTGGGTATTCCATATGTTTACATTCCGGGCAGTAAAGCATCCGCTCCTTTTCATCCTTCTTAAGCCTGCTGCCACAGCGGCCGCAAAGCTTATGCGTATCATACCACCGGTAAAGCTGCCACCCTGTGATGCCCGCAAAGCACAGATATTTCGGCCCTGTTTCTCTGAATATGCGTATATCCTCCCACCCATAATCTAAAAGGAAATCTTCTGGTACATCCTCTCCCAGATAAAAGCTCCGGCCGTCTATTGTAAACAGATATGTGTATTCCTTCCCAGGATTTTTCCCGCCTAAGGAGCCTTTCAGCTCCTCATAAACCGGGAAGACAAGATTCCCATTTTCTTTTTTTACAAGAACCCTTCTTCCGTCATAAAAAAACATTGTGCTTTCATTTACTGGCAAAACCGGCATATATTCATTTTTAAACTGATGGGGCGCTATATCCTGTATCACTTTCCATTCTTCCTTTCCGTACCCTGACGTTTATCTCTATATCCATACCCATCCGTATGATATTTATTAATATTAGAAATTGGGGACAGGGTAAAATGAATCTGGGACAGGCACTTTTTCATTTTACCCCGTCCCCAGGAAACAAAAAACTTACGTAGTCATAAATCTCCCTGAAGTCAACCTTACATTCCCCATGAAAGATCCCTACCGGCACTTCACTCTCGAATCCATATATGGAAACGTTCATATCATCTTCAAAATCATAGACAATCACTTTTTTCCGTTCCGGATCCACAATCCAGTATTCCCTCACACCTGCTTCTGCATATTTTGCAAGCTTTATGGTCATGTCCTTTTTCTTCGTAGATCTTGACAGAATCTCCACAAGCAGATCCGGCGCGCCGTAAACCAGTCCTTTCTGAAACTTGTCCCTGTCGCAGATAATCATCACATCCGGCTGTACCATGGTCTTATCGTCACGGTCAAGCTGTACATCCAAAGGTGCGTACGCCACAATACAGTCCCCTTTTTTTCTGTCTATATAATTGGAAAATGCCTTGAAAATCTGCCCGCCAATTAGCTGATGGATATGTGTCGGCGAAGCCATATCGTAAATCACTCCGTCAATTAGCTCCACCCGCCTCTCCTGTGGGAACCGGTAATAATCCTCAATAGTATACTCTCCCGGCGCTTTTTCTTCCGGTTCCTGCATATATACAGCCGCCTCATGCATACTGGAGTTTTCCTGCCCCTGCTTCATATCCTCAATTTTCATAGACCTCTCACCTTCGTCCCGGCGCCGTCTCTTTTTCCGGCTTTCAGTTTTCCCAGATCCACTTCCTTCTCTCCAAAGACGGCTCTGCACTCCGTCCCTTCTTCAAACAGCCAGACCCTCTCAAGCTCGTCCTTTTTCTTAAGCCTGATTCCTCTGACCCCTACGGCTCCCTTTTTCTTTACTGGCACCTCTTCTGCCGGAAACTTAAGGAAATATCCCTCCTTTGTCTTAAGTACTACCTGATGGTTGTCATTCAGTACCTGAACGCTTACCACCTGGTCCTCCTCCTGAAGCTTCGTTGCCGCAATGGTCCGTTTTGCCACCTGGAATTCCTCACCCTCTACTCTCTTAATCATTCCCTGCCTGGTAGCAAATAAAAATCCAGCATAACGCATCTGCTCGGCGTCACAAATATAAACAATATTTTCCTGTGTGCTGTCATAATTGCTTACATTATCAACAGGAAGTCCTTTATCCCTGAATTTCCCGAAGGGAAGATCCTGTACCTTAATCTGATGCATCTTCCCGTTATCCGTAAACACACAGAGCTTTCCCGTATTCATACAGTTGATAATATATTTATTTTCCGCGTCCGCAGCCTCCTTATTACGCTCATAGACCGCTGTATCAACCGTTTTTGCATAGCCGAACCGATCCATGAGGAACACGATCTCCTGCTCCTCGATTTTCTTTTCCTCATAGACCGCTTCCCCGGCATTTTCAATTACGGTGCGCCGTTTTCTTCCATATTCCTTTTTAAGCCTGTCCAAATCCGCCATAATCACCTCTGCCATAGAGCTGTAATTATTTAAAATATCCTCGTATTTGGAGATATTCTTTAAGGTTTCCTCATGCTCCTTCATAAGGGCTTCTATTTCAAGGCCGATCAGCTTATAAAGGCGCATTTCCAGAATGGCCGCTGCTTGGCGCTCTGTAAAGCGCAGCATTGCCGCCATCTTCTTTGAAATGCCGGACTTAAACTTAATGTTCTCTGTCACGCCCTTCGTCAGACATTCCCTGGCATCCTTCACGGACTGGCTGCCCCTTAAGATTTCAATAATCAGGTCAATCACATCGCAGGCTTTTATAAGCCCTTCCTGTATCTCCTTCTTATCAAGCTCCTTCGCAAGAAGCGTCTTATATTTTCTTGTGGCAAGCTCGAACTGGAAATCCACATGATGCTCGATAATTCTCTTAAGACCCATTGTCTCCGGCCTTCCATCTGCCACCGCCAACATATTAACGCCAAAGGTATCCTCCAGGCGGGTTTTTTTATAGAGCATGTTTTTAAGGTTTTCTATATCCGCTCCTTTTTTAAGCTCAATGACAATACGGATGCCTTCCTTGGAGGACTGGTTGGAAATGTCTGTGATGTCTGACGTTTTCTTAGATTCCACCAGGGCACAGACATCATTTAAAAACTTTCCGATGCCGGCGCCTATCATGGTATAGGGAATCTCTGAAATGACAAGGCGGCTCTTTCCCCCCTTCATCTCCTCTACTTCCACCTTCCCCCTAATCTTAATCTTCCCGGCACCTGTCTCATAAATGTTAAGAAGATCGTCCTTATTGACCACAATTCCCCCTGTAGGGAAATCCGGCCCCTTCACATATCTCATCAGCTGTTTGGTGCTGATGTCGTCATTTTTCATGTAAGCCTTAACCGCGTCAATCACCTCTCCCAGATTGTGGGTAGGAATAGAGGTTGCCATGCCTACTGCAATTCCTTCCGCCCCGTTTACAAGGAGGTTTGGAATTCTAACCGGAAGAACCTCCGGCTCCTTTTCCGTCTCGTCAAAATTAGGAGTAAAATCCACTACATTCTTGTCCAGATCCGCAAGATAGGCCTCCTGGGTAATCTTTGCAAGCCTTGCCTCCGTATAACGCATGGCAGCCGCCCCGTCCCCCTCGATAGAGCCGAAGTTTCCGTGGCCGTCCACCAGAATCATGCCCTTTTTAAACTCCTGGGCCATCACCACAAGGGCCTCGTAAATGGAGCTGTCCCCGTGGGGATGGTATTTACCCATAGTATCTCCCACAATACGGGCACATTTCCTGTAGGGCTTGTCAAAACGGATGCCAAGCTCATGCATGTCATAGAGAGTCCTCCTCTGCACCGGCTTTAATCCGTCCCGCACGTCCGGAAGGGCACGGGCCACAATAACGCTCATGGCATAGTCAATATAGGATTTTTTCATCACTTCCGAATATTCGGTTCTTATAATCTGCTGTGATTCCTGCATGTTCTTCTCTCCTTACACATCAAGCTCGGCTTCCGTTGCATTTTCGTAGATAAATGTCCTTCTGGGGGGCACCTCTGTCCCCATGAGCATCTCCGTCACGCTGGATGCCATCCTTGCGTCCTCAATCTCTACCCGCTTTAAAATCCGCCTTTCAGGATCCAGGGTTGTCTCCCAGAGCTGCTCCGCGTCCATCTCCCCCAATCCCTTATATCTCTGGAGAGTAAAGGAACCGTCATGGGTCTTTCTATATCTCTCCAGCGCTTTATCGTCATAGAGGTATTCCTCTTCCCCTTTCTTCGGCATAGCCTTATAAAGAGGCGGCATGGCGATATAGACATGTCCCTCGTAAATAAGCTCCGGCATAAACCTGTAGAATAAAGTCAGAAGCAGGGTGGAGATATGTGCCCCGTCCACGTCCGCATCCGCCATAATAATAATCTTGTCATACCTAAGCTTTGAAATATCAAAATCATTGCCGTACCCTTCCGAAAACCCGCAGCCAAAGGCATTGATCATGGTCTTAATCTCCGCATTGGCAAGAATCTTGTCAATACTGGCCTTCTCCACATTCAGAATCTTTCCGCGGATTGGCAGAATCGCCTGGTACATCCGGTTCCTCGCCGTCTTGGCAGACCCGCCGGCAGAATCTCCCTCCACGATAAAGATTTCGCAGCTTTTCGCATCGCGGCTCTCACAGTTAGCAAGCTTTCCATTACTGTCAAAGGAATACTTCTGTTTGGTGAGAAGATTCGTCTTTGCCTTCTCCTCGGTTTTACGGATCTTGGCCGCCTTCTCCGCGCAGCCTATCACCTTCTTAAGATTATCAAGATTCCTGTCAAAATAACGCACGATCTCCTCGCCTGTCACCTTGCCTACTGCCTTTGCGGCGTCCGGGTTATCAAGCTTTGTCTTTGTCTGTCCTTCAAACCTTGGATCCGGATGCTTAATGGAAATAATAGCTGTCATTCCGTTACGCACATCCGCTCCTGTAAAGTTCGTATCCTTATCCTTTAAAATTCCAAGCTCCCTGGCATACTGGTTAATCACGGTTGTAAATGTTGTTTTAAACCCGGTCAGATGGGTTCCGCCCTCGCCGTTGTAAATATTGTTACAGAAGCCCAGCACATTTTCATGGAATTCATTTACATACTGAAAGGCTGCCTCAACCTCAATGCCCTCTGCCTCTCCTTTAAAATAAACAGGATCGTGGACTGCCTCCTTCTTTGAATTCAAATCCTTAATAAAACCCAGAATTCCATCCGGCTCATGATAAACGATTTTTTCTTTGCTTCCCTCTCTCAAATCCTCAAAAATAATAGTAAGGGCAGGATTCAGATAGGTCGTCTCATGCATCCGGCTCTTTACCTCGTCAGAACGGAATTTTGTCTTTTCAAAAATGGTATCATCCGGCAGGAAATTAATCTTTGTACCTGTCTTCCTCGTCTTCCCAAGCTTCGGAAGCAGGCCGCCCAAAAGCTCCACAACTGGGATTCCCCGCTCGTATCTGTCATGATGAATATAACCGTCACGGCTCACCTCAACATCCATATAAGAGGACAGGGCATTTACCACCGAAGAGCCTACCCCATGAAGCCCCCCGCTGGTCTTATATACAGAATCATCAAACTTTCCCCCTGCATGAAGAGTCGTGTAAACAATACGTTCCGCAGAGACGCCCTTAGCGTGCATATCTACAGGCACTCCCCGCCCGTTATCAGACACGGTCGCAGAGCCGTCACGCTCCAGCGTCACGCGTATTTCCGTACAAAAGCCTGCAAGATGCTCATCCACCGCATTATCCACAATTTCATAGATCAGATGATTCAGGCCCTTCGTGGACACACTTCCGATATACATGCCCGGCCTTTTCCTGACTGCCTCAAGTCCTTCCAGTACTGCAATACTGTCAGCATCATATGTAGTCTTCTTCGCCATTTTCCCAAATCCTTTCGCGTAAACATAGTTCCTGTTTCCTTAGTTCACAGCAGCTAAACATACTGCATCTATCTTAGCACAAAATATAGGATGAATCAAATATATTTTAAGGCTTCAGCACATGATCTAGTGTTTCCGCCAGAACCTCCATAGCATTTTTCATTTCCTCTACTGTATTTGTCTGCGCCCCTGCCTCGATTAACAGGGTTTTCGGCATAATATTCATATTATAGCAGTAGCCTCTAAGATAAATATGCCTCGTAAAGCCCGGATAAAGCTCCATGGCCTTAAGCTGCATCTGAAGGGAAAATGCAAGGTTATCCTGAATATACGGGTTATACAGATAATCAATTTCACCATTAGCCTTTGTACGGCTTAAGCCGTTAAAAAACATGATTTGAGCCGTAGGCTTTCCGTTTACCTCTGTCACAAGATGAGTCCCTTCTGCCACACCATCTCTATGTAAATCTATAAGTACCTCTATGCTCGGATTATCCGCCAGTATCTTTTTCACCTCAGGCTCAGCCAGATCATAGGCCCGGCTTCTGTCCAGCTCTCCGTCAATTAAGTCATATACTCCCTCATGATGAATTGTCTCAATTCCCTTTTTATTTAAAAGCTCCGTAAGATAGGTTCCCACTCCTACAATGGTCGTAGACGTATCTCCTGGAATGGAATCTACAAATCCCTCCTGGGAATGTGTGTGGTAAATCAGCACCTTCGGCCCCTTTGTATCCTTATTTATTTTTAAATCCTTTGAAAGGAGCACCTCTGCATTAAGCTCCTCGGGACTTGTCATGGTCGTACTGTCAATGGTATAAAAATTGCTGACCAGATATTCATAATTCTTAAGACTCTCAAGAGACAGATCAATGCTGCTGCCTGACGTCTGAACAGCAGGCATCTCCTGAGGCTCCCCGATAAGCTTTCCGTTTTCGTCCACTGCATTTTCATCATCTGCCTGTCTTTTGAGAATCATTTCATAGGTTGCCCGATCCTCAATATCTGTGTCCGTATTCTCCTTTTCTTTGACAAAGGTTCCAAGGGGAATCATGTTCATAGCCTGCTGCGCAACCCACTCATCGGCCGAAGCATGATGCTTCTTAGCCGTGTAGGAAAACCCGGTAAGGTAGGTTTCCTGTACATGCTTAAGAAGCATCTTATTAGGTCCTGCAAGAAGCCTTTCTATCCCCTTAGCTCCCATCCCCGCTCCTGTGCTTATCACTGTATATAACAGAAGAATACTTCCTGTGGCCGCCATAAGGATCCGGCTTAACTTCTGTCCGCTCTTCAACTTACCACTCCGTCATATTTTTCGTCTTAACACTATATGACAGGGGGGCTCTCATTATGTGCATGTCCTCCAGCTTATTTTGTTACTGTTCACTTCGTTCACAGTAACCCTATTTTTTGTCCCCCTCACCGGAAAACAGCATATTCAGGGACTCAGATATGGTAAAGCTGATACGCTTCACTGTCTCGTCAATATCCTTTGGCGTCACAAAAAGCCCGTTAAGATGGGGAGAAATAAGCTCCTTAACCAACTCATATTTTTCCGCGGCGCTGTATCCCTGCATGACGACTCCTACCCCCTTTAGTGATTCGGATTCCTCAAGAGCCGCAATAAAATTTTCCATAGTGTCATTTACGATAGTAGCCGCATCTACAACCGTAGGAACCCCGATGGCAAGCACAGGCACTCCCACTGTCTCCTCTGTAATGGCATTTCGGTGGTTTCCTACGCCGGATCCCGGATTAATCCCCGTATCCGCTATCTGAATGGTCCGGTTCAGACGCTTTGAGCTTCTTGCCGCCAGGGCGTCAATGGCAATAATAAAATCCGGCTTTGTCTCACCCACAACCCCTTTTATAATCTCCACTGTCTCCATTCCTGTCTGTCCCATCACTCCCGGAACAATAGCGCTCACAAGGCTTACATGCTCCTCACCCATGGCATACTTGCCATATTCCTTTACAATATGCCTTGTAATATTTAAATTATCCACTACATAAGGACCAAGTGCGTCAGGCGTTACCTTCCGGTTTCCAAGCCCCACCACCAGCACTGAATAATCCTCCTTATCCCCCTTCATAAATCGTGCCAGAAACTTCTTAAGCTCCGCCGAAATCTCCCTGTGGTAATCCTCGTCCGGAACCGCCATATTCGGCGCCTCCATTGTAATATAGGTTCCCACAGGCTTTCTCATCACCTTTGCCCCGTTTTCCGTCTCGATCTTCACCGTTGTAACCTTGATCTCCCTCTCCTCATCCACTTCTTCCGTGAGTACAACCCCCTGTACCTCAACCTGATCCGACTCAAACCTCTCCTTCTGCTCCAGAGCCAAATCTGTCCTGATACTATACTTTTCCACCATCTTTATCTCTCCCTGACTGTAAACATTATTTAGTAATAGTTTTTGTAACAGTTCAGCCCAGGACTTTGCACTTGCTGCAAAGTCCGTGAGAATGCGTAAATTTTGCCGAGAGGGAATTTGCCCCTCGCCGCAGGCGACTTGGAATGGGCAAATTCCGTAACAGTGAAGCCGAAGGCTGAACTGTTACTAGTTTTTACAATAATTCTAGAAATATGTATTGACAGAACAACTTGCGTAGACTAAAATAAGTACGTGCGTTTCGTTAGAACGTCCGTGTCCGGCTCTAACGATTCCGGAATCGATAACAAAAGTCGAAATAAGAGATATTGGAGGTGGACAAATTGGCTAATATCAAATCAGCAAAGAAAAGAATCCTGGTTAACGAAACAAAGGCTGCCAGAAATAAGGCAATCAAATCAAAGGTAAAAACTTGCGTAAAAAAGGTTGAGACAGCCGTAGCAAATAAGGATGCCGCTTTAGCAGCAGATGCATTAAAGGTTGCGATTGTTGAGATTAATAAAGCAGGAAGCAAGGGCGTATATCACAAGAACACATGTGCAAGAAAAGTTTCCCGCCTGACAAAAGCTGTTAACGCAATTTCTTAATAGAAAACATAAAAGGAGACATCCATTCCGTCATGTGGATGTCTCTTTTATGTTGCCTGTCAGCTGCCGGCCAATTAATTATTGACCAGCTTATCCTCGTCACTCCAGCTGTAAAGCTTGCGAAGCTCTTCACCGATCTTCTCACACTCATGCTCTGCGGCATTTCTTCTCATAGCACGGAAGTGCGGTGCTCCTACCTTGTTCTCTGTAAGCCATTCCTTTGCAAAGCTTCCGTCCTGAATGTCGGAAAGAATCTTCTTCATGGCCTTCTTTGTGTCCTCTGTAATAATCTTCGGCCCTGTAATATAATCACCATACTCTGCCGTGTTAGAGATAGAATATCTCATTCCTGCAAAGCCTGACTGATAAATTAAATCTACGATCAGCTTCATCTCATGAATACACTCAAAGTAAGCATTTCTCGGATCATAGCCTGCCTCAACCAGTGTCTCAAAGCCTGCCTGCATAAGTGCGCACACACCGCCGCACAGAACTGCCTGTTCGCCGAAGAGATCTGTCTCTGTCTCTGTTCTGAAATCTGTCTCAAGCACGCCTGCTCTTGCTCCGCCGATTGCAAGCGCGTATGCAAGGGCCATATCAAGAGCTTTTCCGGAAGCATCCTGTTCTACCGCTACGAGACACGGAACGCCCTTTCCTGCCTGATACTCGCTTCTTACTGTATGTCCCGGTCCCTTCGGTGCAATCATGGTAACATCAACGCCTGCGGGCGGTACAATCTGTCCGAAATGAATGGCAAAGCCATGGGCGAACATCAGCATATTGCCTTCCTCAAGATTCGGCGCGATATCCTTCTTATACATATCTGCCTGCAGCTCATCATTAATAAGAATCATGATAATGTCAGCCTTCTTTGCAGCCTCTGCCGCCGTATAAACCTCAAAGCCCTGTGCCTCTGCCTTTGCCCAGGATTTGCTTCCCTCATAAAGGCCGATAATTACATGACAGCCGGATTCCTTTGCGTTCAGGGCATGTGCATGTCCCTGGCTTCCGTATCCGATTACCGCAATTGTCTTCCCTTCCAGTAATGATAGATTACAATCCTCCTGATAATAAATTCTTGCCATTTCTTTAATTCCTCCTGGTTTCCTTTTATTTATGTAAATTAAATTTTTACCATAACAAATCTCTGACTGTTCCTAATCATTTAGTCAATATATGTGACATCCTTAATCCCCCGCTTAAGCCCCGTGATTCCGGTCCGTGCAAGCTCCAGAATCTCAAAGCCGTCCAGCAGATTTAAAAATGCCTCCAGCTTTGACTGGTTTCCTGTAAGCTCTATCATAAGAGATTCCTTCTCAACGTCAACAATCTTTGCACGGAAAATATCCGCGATAGAGATAGCCTCCGCCCTCTGGGCTGCATCCGCCCTTACCTTCACCAGCATAAGCTCACGGTAAACAGACTCCTCCGGAGGAAGCACCTTTATTTTGATGACATCCTCAAGCTTTCTCACCTGCTTTTCAATCTGCGAGAGAATCAGCTCATCCCCGCTTCCTACAATAGTAATTCTTGTAAACCTGGGATCCGCCGTAACGCCTGCAGTAATACTGTCAATACTGTAGCCCCTCCGGCTGAACAGACCTGATATACGGCTTAACACGCCGGGGTCATTATTAACAATCAATGAAAATACTCTCTGCATAAAACACCTCTTTCTTTTTCTTTATTTAAAAACAGAGTGCGTTCTGTTTTTAAATAATAGCAATAACTTCTTCTTTTGTCAAGTATTTCTCTATACATTTTTCAAGTATTTATCCAAAGGTTTATCCAAAAATAAAAAAGACCTGTCGCAGAAGTCGGCAAGCCTTTACTAAACGATTTCACCTGTACACTGGAAAATCTCCATCTGTGCAGCTGAACATCATATTCGATGCACAGGAAGCTGTACAGGTGAAAAAATTTAATTTTCTGATTTTCCTTCTACCAAGCTGTTGAGCTTTCCGTTTGCCAGCCAGATTAATGCTGCAAATACAAGCATCAGGGCGAAGATTCCTACAAATACCGGGAATACGTCAAACTTCTCGATAAATGCCTGTACAAACGGGCTTAACTTGTTTGCCCCGAATGTAGATACCGCAATAACACCCATCAGAAGTGATACATATTTCTTCGGTGCGTACTTGCTTACGAAGGAGTTTCTAAGTGGTGAAAAGCACATCTCTCCTACCGTAATAACTGTTGAAAATAAGAACGGCCAAAGTACACTTGCTTTAACATCTGCCGGAGAACCAACACCGCGGATTGCTTCACATGCCACCATAATTCCAAACGCAAGTCCTACAAACAAAAAGCTAAGTGAAACCTTTTTAAACATATTCAGGTCGCCCTGGGGACGTGCCGCCAGCTTTTTCCAGATTGCAGCCATCACTCCACCAAGGGCCACGCACAAAAGTCCGTTCCAGGTAGTCGTAATCCATGACGGCGGAATCTCAAATGAACCAATGGACATCTTCACATAATCCGTCATGTAGATAACAAGCGCCAGATCCTGCTGATAGTAGAACAGCCAGAAGAGCACGGAAAACGCAGACACAAGTACAATTGCAAGGACACGGTTCTTCTCAAGCTTTGTAAGGGGCTCATCCTTTTTACCCTTGCTGCCTTTGTCTGTCTCTGTAGAGCCGATAATATTTCCCTTTTCATCTGTCAGATATTTAAAAGGCTTAATTCCCTGCCCCTGCAGATTCTTCCAGTTAAGAACAAACCATACCGCTCCGACAACACACCAAAGGGCTGCCATCAAAAGGCACTGCCTGAAGCCTAATACATCTCCCTTTCTGAATAAATGCAGGTACAGATAGCCGGTAAGCAGGGAGCCTACAAAGGCACCGATATTAACGTAGGAATATTGAATGGAAAATGCCGCGTCCAAAAGCTCCTTACTCTTGTACTGCCTTCCTATCAGGGCATTTAAATTTCCCTTAAAAAATCCTGTCCCGATAGAAACCAGAATAATCATGGCATTTACCATTGCAGGGCTACTTGCCTTCCATCCCACAACGTAGCCAAGCGCCATAATAATGTAGCCAATCGTAATCGCATATCTTGCCCCAAGCCATCGGTCGCATATAATGCCTCCAATAAGCGGCGCCATATAGGTGTATGCCGTTAAGTTTGCCGCCATGACGGCCGCATCTGTTCTCTCAACTCCTAACCCGCCTTCCGCAACTGCAGTAATCAGAAATAAAAGCAGCAGCGGCTTTGCCCCATAAAATGCCAGCCTTTCAAACGTAAAGGTAATACAGCAGGAATAAAATCCTCTGGGGTGTTTTTGTTTTACTTGTGTTTCTCCCATCTCTTTTCTCCTTTTTTTATGATATTTTTATTTTAAATTCATTTTTGTAAACTGTCAATTGTCAACAATTAACAATAATTTTATTCCCAATTTGTATAAAAGGGAGAATCTCTTAGGATTATGAATCGAAGCGCCTCACTGCTGGTTCCCCTGAACAGCAGTGAGGCGCCTGGCTTTCATAACAGAAAGTCCTGGGAAAACGGTACTTCATCCTCAGACACTCCCTGCTCTCTCATAAGGCGCCTGATTGTTCTCATATAATGCTCCGACAAAACCCTGCAGATTGAGACGCAGTCCCCGGTGCGGCACGCATCCGTAATCTCCTTATGGGTTCTGTACTGGCGTTTCGCCACCGTGTCCTTATCCTGAACATTATTATATCCGGTCACTATATTGCCATAATTAAGCTCTCTCCACCTTTTGTAGAGAAGCTCTAATTTTGTCATCTTCACAATCTCACCGTGAAATTCATTATCAAACAGATAAATCTGAGTATAGTGGTCCCCATCCAGCCTGCTCATTTTATCCAGTATTTTTTCCATGTTTGATATCGTTTCCGGAGGCACCCTTCCGCCCATATATTTTACAGCAAGTATCTCATAGTTTGCCCTTACCAGGTATATCTCAAAGGACTCCTGAAGGTCAATATCCTTTACGGCACAGCCTACATTCCGCGTGTATACAATAAGTCCTTCATGCTCCAGCTGCCGGAGGGCTTCCCGTATGGGTCCCCTGCTTGTCTTAAATTCCTCTGCAAGCTCCATCTCCACGATCCGCTCTCCGGGCTTTAATTCCTGATTAATAATCTTACTGCGGATTTCTTCTACAACGTTTTCCCTTAATGTACGAAACTGTATTGCTGCCATAATTTACCTCTCTGCCATGCTAAATTTATAATCTAACAAAATATCCTATATCAGTATAGCAACAATACAGTACATTTGTCCATAATTAATTACTCTTCACTCCGTTCACAGCAACCTTCGCAAATCCATTTAAAATTCGCTTCGCGAATGGGATTTGCTCACGCCTGAATCATTTTCTTACGGACTTTGCAGTGAATGCAAAGTCCTGTGTGAACAGTAACATCTACTCACAGCTGTAGAAAAACTCTGATGCCTTAATAAGATACTCCGTATCCTTTACCCCGCAGGTTTCATATGCAGAGTGCATGGCAAGCTGCGGCAGTCCTATATCTACAGCATTCATGGACACCTGTGACATAGCGATATTTCCCAGAGTGCTGCCTCCCACTGCGTCAGAACGGTTGGCAAAAAACTGCACCGGCACTTCTGCCTTTTCGCAGACTTCCCTGAATAATGCAATGCTTAAAGCATCACTGGTATACTTCTGTCCCGCATGGGATTTTACAACAATTCCTTCATTCATATATACGCAGTTCGTCTCATCCGTCTTTTCCTTATAATTAGGATGTACCGCATGGGCATTATCGCAGCTTAGCATAAAGCTTTTTGCCACCGCGCGGAAAAATTCCTCCTCATCCTTTCCAAGAGCCCTGTTAATCCTCCAAAGGGCATCAAAAAGGAATGTGGAGCCTGCCCCCTGTTTTGTTCCGGATCCCACTTCCTCATTATCAAAACAGGCATACACATTTACATTCTTTCTGCTTTTTCCCTCCAGAAATCCCGTCAGGGAAGCATAGGCACACTGCAGGTCGTCTAACTGAGGACAGGAGAAAAACTCATTATCATATCCCCATACAGAAGGCTCCATCCGGTTATACAGGAATAAGTCCATACCGCAGATATTCTCTGCCGGCACCCCAAGCTCTCCCGCTGCCAGCCTTTTTACGGCTCCCGGATCCTTTACTTTCCCCGAAAGCAAAGGCAGCATATCCTTCTGCTTATTAAAGGCGTGGCCGTCATTGACTGTCCGATCCATATGAATAGCCAGGCTCGGAATCATGAGAAGATCCCTGTCCACCTTCACAAGCCTTGTCTCCATCCCCTTATCTGTCTTTACAATTACTCTTCCTGCCACAGAAAGAGGGCGGTCAAACCAGGAAGAGCAGATCATTCCGCCGTACCCTTCCGTGTTCAGCACCGTATACTTTTTCTTTATCTCCAGCTCCGCGTTTTCCTTCAGCTTAAACGTAGGAGAATCACTGTGGGACGCCGTTACACGAAAGCTGTAATCCGAAAGCTCCTCTCCTGCCTTAAAAGCTATAATGCTGGAATGGTTTCTTGTAACATAATAGTCTTTCCCAGGCTCAACATGCCATTTCTCTTTTTCCTCAAGTTCCTCAAATCCATTTTCCCTTAATATACTGCTAATCTTTTCTACCGCATGGAACGCAGTAGGCGCATCCTTTATAAATGCCGCAAGCTCTGCTATCCTTTTATCCACAGTAAATCCTCCTCTCTGTTTTTTATGCTACTGTTCACCAGCTTTGTTTTCCTCTACTTACCTGCTCTCTCCCGCTGTGCCAGCTTCGGCATGATAAGCCCCAGCGCCGTCAGGACAATCGGAGTAATAATATTCAGCGCAAGTGTAAGTGGTTCTTTACTATACATACCCATAATACAGCATGCAGCCGTTACAAAAAAGCACCATCCGCCAAAAAAGAAGGCAATTTTTTGATTTTTTACGAAACGGTACTCTGCAGGTATCCTGTCATAGGCCTTACGAAGTGCAAGATAAGCCACAAATACCCAGAGGTAACGCATAGGCATACATACGGAATTCAGTCTGGTAAGCTGCTGAAGCACTGCCGCAGCGCCCGGCATAAAGGTCTGTACCACAATAATCGCTCCTGCAAGCACAATAATCAGCTTAATACCATTGGTATACGCGCCGTATTTATTCTGCTTACGCATTGCGGACGGGATGAATTCTTTTGTCTTCTCGTTTTCCAAAAGCATACGAAGAGGCGCGTCAATACTAAGAATCAGTATGGCGAACTGGCTGATAAGGTTACAAAGGGCATAGATAACCAGGAAGGTATCCCCCAGATGGTAGTACTCGCCCAGCCTCTGGAACGCCCAGTAGGAGCCGTTGGCCGCATAGGAATTGAATGATTCATCGCTGGCGTTAATAAGAGCCGGATCAAACATCTTGCCCATAGCTACCGTACCAAGGATCGCGCAGACCAGCACCATAATAGCCATGGCAATGATTCCTTTCGGAAAGCCTTTGCTTGGATTTTCCACCTTATTTACATACGGAGAAATCTTTTCGCAGCCGCCTACCGCAAATACAAGGATAGACAGGGAAGTAAAGTATGCCACATTAAAATTCGGAACCAGATTCTTAAAACTCCAGTCGATGGAAACATAATCTGCCCCCGGATTAATTGCCGGCGCCGCGATCATCATAATAATATACAGGATAGACATAACAAACATACTTGTTCCTGCCAGGGACAAAAGCTTTTTAAGCGGATTTAATCCCTTGCTGGCAATATAGCATCCAACCAGGAATACTGCAAGGGTTGCAAGCTGGACAGCCATTGTCGGGAATGTATCATAGGTTTCCGCATTGCGGAACACAGCCCAGCTCAATGCCTTAAGACTTCCGCTTCCCTTACTTGCAATGTAAGTGATGTGGCATGCCCAGTAGGTCCAGCCCGCATAGTATGCAAGCTTCGGTGTTGTCGTCTCATAGATCCATGAGTTTACGCCGCCCCCGCTGTTCTTAAATGCAGATCCCAGCTCTCCTACCATCAGCGCATATGGTATAAAATATAAGCCGAACATTAATACCCAGCTTAAAATCACCTGAATACCGTTAAAGTAAATAAATCCGTTTAATACATTTCCAAATCCCCAGACCGTTGAAAATGCCATAAAGGCAAGAGACAGCCATGTAATCTTTTTCGTATCTTTCATTAGATTTCCCTCCGTTAAAAAGCTCTACTCGGCAAACTGCCTGATAGTATCTTTTACGATTTCTACTGCCAGATCCATTCCTTCTATAGTAATATGCTCATACACGCCATGGAATGCATAGCCTCCCGTTCCAAGGTTCGGGCAGGGAAGTCCCTTAAAGCTTAGTCTGGCTCCGTCCGTACCTCCGCGGATTGGCGCTACATCCGGCTCTACGCCGGCTGCCTTTGTCGCCGCTATTGCATAATCAACCAGATGATAGCAGGACTCTATGATTTCTCTCATGTTGCGGTAGGATTGTGTGATTTCCACCTCTACCCTTCCCTCTCCGTATTTCTCATTCATAAGAGCTGCAATCTCACGCAGTCTTTCTTCCCTCTTCTCAAAGCTTTCACGGTCAAAATCTCTGATAAAATACTTCATCTTGGTCTCTGTAACCGTCCCGCTCACACTTACCAGGTGATAAAATCCCTCATAGCCTTCTGTTGTCTCCGGTCGTTCATTTTCCGGCAGCATCTGATGAATTTCCGCCGCCAGTGTCTGGGAATTGACCATGACGTTTTTAGCCGTACCGGTATGTACGCTGATTCCGTGAATGGTAAATATGGCAGTGGATGCGTTAAAATTCTCAAACTGAATCTCGCCCTCCTTACTTCCGTCCAGCGTATATCCATAATCAGCGCCGAAGCCTTCTACATCAAAATGCTTTGCACCTCTTGCGATCTCCTCGTCCGGAGTGAAGCCAATGCAAATCCTGCCGTGAGGCATCCCGCTTTTTAACACCTCATCTGCCGCAGTCAGAATCTCGGCAATACCGGCCTTGTCATCGGCTCCCAGAAGAGTAGTCCCGTCCGTAACGATCAGGGTTCTCCCCTTAAGCTCCGGCAGATGCGGGAAATCCGCCACACTTAAAATCCTGCCGCTGTCCCCTAAGTTTACATCTCTTCCGTCATAATTTTCAATGAGATGCGGTTTGATGTTCTCTCCCGGTGCATCTGCCACAGTATCCATGTGGGCAACTAATCCAAGGGCAGGCTTTGCTTCATAGCCGGGCGTTGCCGGAATGTGTCCGTATACATAACCCTTATCGTCTACTCTGGCATCAGAGATGCCTATCCCCTTCATTTCCTTCACCAGCATCTGGGCCAGCACAAGCTCCCTCGCTGCCGAAGGAACCGTCTCACTTGTTTCATCACTTGTTGTCCACACGGGCACATAGTTCAGAAATCTTTCGTAAGCTCTCATGTTGTTCTTTGTCCTCCTAACAGATTTGTTCAAGTTGCTGTTGACTCCATCCACAGCAGCTTGCTTATTTCTATTCCATTTTAAATCTATTTTCCCATTTTGTAAATTGTCAACAATTTACAATTTATATTCTTAAAAATTGTTTATATTTCATAAGGGAAAATACTGTCTGCGTTAGGACGGACATCTCAACACTTGCCCTCCGAATAACATTCCAACCATACAGGCAGGAAAATTCACATTTCACAAAGCCTCCACCACATTCTCACACAAAATCCGCTGCCACCCCTTCCATGCCCGAATTCTACATTTCCTCCGTGTGCTTCCACAATCTGCCGTACAATCAGAAGCCCCAGTCCGTGACGTTCGCCCCTCCGAGTCCCGTCACTGATCATATAGTGCGGCTTATTCTTAAGCCTTTCAAGCTCCTCTTCTGATATGCCTTTCCCGTCATCCTCTACGGTAAGCTCTGCTTTTTCCATATCCCTTTCCATTTTTATAAAGATCCTGCAGCCCTCCGGGTTATGGACTCTCACATTTGTCAGTATATTATTTACCGCCCGGTGAAGAAGCTCCTTATCTCCCTCCAGCATACAGGAAGAAGCGTCCCCGCTAATCTCAAGCTCCACAGGATATCTTCCCTCCAGATCAAGGTTGATAAAATCTGCCGCAGACAGCCGCACGACAGCTACCAGGTTTACCGGTCTTTTATTTACAGGCTGCATGCTGTACTCTAATTTTGAATACAGATTCAGGTCATTTACCAGATTCTTCATCCTCATGCTCTGTATACGTATCACCTTCGCCTGGCTGCGGGCCTCGTCAGGAAGCAGCCTGTTATCCTCCAGCTGTCCTGCGTACCCCATAACCATAGAAAGGGGCGTACGGATATCATGGGAAACGCCTGCGATCCAGTCAGCCTGAGCCCGTTCTTTTTTCTTTAAGGCATACTCCTGACTCCTAAGCCTCTCTGCAGATCGGTTAATAGCCACCGCAAGCCCGGATAAAAGCCCCTTTTCCTTCACATAAACATCCTTCCCTTCCGGCAGACCCTCAATCCCGTCTACAATAGGCTTCACCGAACGGATAATTCCGGATGTAGATACAATATAAATCACCACAATCAGCAGAAGGTTAATACCGATTGTTCTTAAAATCAGCTTCGGGGAATTTGCGATAAGCTGGTAGTCCCATGTATTCCACATATGCTTCCAGTACTTTGTCTTAGGATGTCCGAGAATTACCAGATCCTCTCCCCTGGCGCTTGTTGTGGTGGGATAATCCATAATATATCCCCTTGTGGACCAGGAAATATCCGACACAGAGTAATGAAGGGGAATTTCCGGCGGAAGGTTCTCACTGTGCCAGATAACATTGCCGCTTCCGTCCTCAACTAAAAGGGCCCATGCCCCCTGCTCTTTTAAAAGCTCTTCCCCCTCCTGTGACAAGACAAAGCTTCCATCCTCCCGGGCCGAAAGGGCCCCGCTCATCTCCTCTGCCGCCTGCCATCCTCCCTTAGTATTGGTATCACTGTAGGTATAGGACACAAGAAGAATTACGTTTAAAATAAACAGGATAATAAGGGAAAGAATTAATGTAAACAC
Source organism: uncultured Lachnospiraceae bacterium (assembly GCA_949502235.1). GTDB lineage: Bacteria > Bacillota > Clostridia > Lachnospirales > Lachnospiraceae > CAPEBR01. The sequence goes on from CATBDC010000053.1 coordinate 24,324, forward strand.
AAATCTCCGGATTAATCTCCATGTATTTTTCATGCCGTTTCCTCCACCAAAAGCCTGTACCCAAGCCCTTTAACCGTAAGGAGGGAGACCGGCTTTGAGGGGTTTGCCTCTATTTTCTCCCGGATTCTCCGGATATGGGCCATCAGGGAATTTTCATATCCATAGGGGTTATCGCCCCATGCCGCCTCACAGAGCTGGTCAATGGTAACGATACGCCCCGCATTCCTGTACAGTGCCCACAGGATATCATGCTCCTTTGCGGTGAGAGGAAGATGCCTGCCCTCCTTTATGACCTCCGCCCGCTCAAAATCAATCTGGCTGGCCGCAAGCCTTACCAATGGGTTATCATTTTTATAGCTTCTCCTTAAAATCGCCAGCACCCTTACCGTAAGTTCTCTTGGCATAAAGGGCTTGACCATGTAATCGTCCGCCCCCAGATCCCATCCCTGGTACCTGTCCTCCTCCTCGCCTCTTGCTGTCAGAAACAGCACAGGAATATCCGAACCCTCTCTTATTTCGGAAATAAATGAAAAACCGTCTCCATCCGGAAGCATCACATCTAACACAACAAATTCTGGCTTCCATTTCTCAAAAACCCTGCGGGCCTCTGATACTGTCCCGGCAGTCTGAATCTGTGTATACCCTTCCTTTCTTAAGATCCCTTCTACCATATAAAGCAGCTCCTGCTCGTCATCCACAAGAAGAATCCGCTTTTGCTTTAAATAATCATACTCCATTTTCCAAAACCTCCTGACAGTAAACCCCTTTCATATTTGCTTCGCTGATGGAATTTACCTATTCTTGAATTATTAGTTACTGTTCACACCTGAATCACTTTTTTACGGTCTGCGCAGTAAATGCGCAGACCTGTGAACCAATGTCATTAAGTTAGTAACGAACTGCCTGAAATGGTTAGATTCTTT
>CATBDC010000054.1 GCA_949502235.1 uncultured Lachnospiraceae bacterium
ACCGCAGGACATGGGCCAGGCATTCCTGATGGCCGCTGCCATACTTATAAAAGGTGCTTTCGTGAAAATCCAAACGTTTGGATTTTCACGAGTATCCAAACTTAAATAAAATCCAAACCTTTCCAACTATTTCCTGTAATTAAAGGATTTGTTGTTGGAAAGGTTTGGATTTTGTTAAGGCCTTAACCTACAAAAATCAACAAGCGATCCATTCGCGTTTTTCCATTTGGGAATGATTTCTTTGTCTTTCTCTTCTTCGAGTGTTGCAAGAGCTTCTGACAAGTTTTCTGTAGATATGTCCAGATATACCATGGTTGTCTGAAGATTTTCATGACCAAGCAGAAATGATATCTGGGCGATATTCATCCCATCTTCCAGCCAATGGGAAGCTTTAGAATCGCGAAGCAGATGGGCATGGAGATTCAATGGGATGTCGGGACAGTATTCACGGCATTTCCCTGCATATTTCTTTAAAAATTTATCAACTGCTGGCTGGCTCATTTTCCCATATATTCCTTTATTTCTGGAATAAAAAAGATACGACTTCTGATCCGGTGATTCGCCATGAAATTCATGAAGATATTTTTCTATATGTGCTACTGTTTTGGGCAGGAGATAGAGAGTCCGGATTTTATTCCCCTTTCCTATTACATTCGCATATGGTTTTTTCCCGGTCAGATGTAATTGCCCGACTTTCATATCCAATATCTCGTCTATACGTGCGGCTGTTGAATAAAGAAGTATCATAAATGCAAGATCCCTCCGCCCTGTCTTAGTAGAAATATCTGGAGCTTTCAGCAAAATCTGAACAGCCTCCCGGGGCAATCCGCAGATTTTTTTGTGGATTCTTTTTTTCGCGGAATTACAAGTGCCTCCTGATATAGATATAAGTATGAAGGATCTCGGCTCCCCAGATATTTTAAAAATGTTCTTAATGATGCCAGCCTGTTGTTCGCAGTATCACTGCTACAATTCCTTACATTCATGAGCCATTCAATCCATTGTTCGATATTTACCCCGGAAAAACAGTCTGGCTTCAATGAAATGCTCTGGACTCCTTTTTCGCATTCCAGAAATGTAATAAATAAAAAGAGCGCTGTCTGATATGATTTCAATGTATGCCTGCTGGATGTAAGATGTACCGGCGCATATTCATGCAGAAATATGTAGATGTGCCTTGCCAGCTCAATGGATTCCTGTTTTGGTTTTTTCATTGGTACACCTCCGGTATGATTATATCCATGCCATACCCAGTTTTTTCAGAGAGGATCCCAGAAAGAGCCGGCACAATGGAAAAATAACGTTTTGTTTCTTCAACAGTACGGTGTCCCATGCTTTTGCTCAGATATAGGGGTTTGTCATTAAAATGAAATCCTGTATCTGTCCATTTGTTTATGTTATGGACGGCATAATTATGGCGGAGTTCATATGCGGTCGCTTCTGAATCGTTGGCTCTGTTCCAAAGCGTGTTAAAGTTCCAGACCACCCAGCCTCTGGGATGCGGCTTGTCATGCATAGAGGGAAAAAAATAAATTCGTTCCGGAATCAGCCTGTCCACAGCCATATCATATTTCTGCATCAGCTCTGTCATAGAATCATGCAGCACGACATAATGCCTGCCATTCCCTTTTGAATCCCGAATGCTAATAATCCCATTGTCCAGATTTACATCTTTTCTTTTTAAAAGACGCGCTTCTGTCGTTCTCATCCCACTGCTAAAAAGAAGCCTGAAAAAACAGGGATTATGATCTTATGGAGTTTATTAGGCAGGCTGTTATGATAAACTGAGAGTGAATCACATTCGTGAAAAAAGGCAGCCAGTTCAGAGTCAGTAAAGGCATGCGGGATATATGTTCGTTTTTCCTTTCGTGGAACTTCCGGGATATCAATATCTGTCCGGTTGCGTTCTTTCAGGTATTTGAGAAAACTTATGACTACATAAACGCGGGAACGGCAGGAATTGTTTGCTTCGGTCTCCCTTTTTGTACACCAGCTGTCCGCCATATCCTGTGATAAAACAAGGCTGTCAGGAAAGTTTTTGTCAACATAGGCATCGAATAATTTCAGATTTTCTTCATAAGATCCATTCCAATTGCCAGCCGCTTTGCGGTAACGGATAAATTCTTCCATCTGCAAGGACAGAAAAGATGTAAAAGTATTCACAGCGCAAACACCTCCCCGCTTACCGGATATTTTTCAATACTGATGGAACATTCTTTCAGATGGACAAAATCAGCATGAAGATATGAATTCAGGGAATCTGTGGCAGTGTGTCCAAGTACCTTCGAGATCACTGGCATCTGTATGCCGTTTTCAAGCATGGAGGTTGCCGCATGGTGGCGGAAGATATGGCTTCCCTTACGGTCGCCTGGCATCTGCCGGATGCCGGATTTCTCCATGATTCTGAGGATTGCGCTTCTAAGCCCCCGTGATGTCATAGGCGGATGCGGATTACTTTTGGATAAAAATATATGTTCATCCCGGCTTTTAGGTCGCTCCTTTGTAAGATAATCAAATATTGCATTTCCAATGAGGGGAGAAAGAGGAAGTTCAAGAGGGACTGCTGTTTTTTGCTGGAAGATATGGAGCTTTTCGTTTTCCCAGTCTACAGAATCGAAGGTCATGTTAACGATATCGCATGCTCTGATTCCTGTGTAAAGCAGCAGGAAAAGAACTGCCTTATTCCTTAACGGAAACATATCTTTATCTGCGCATTCCCGAAGCATCGAAACCTCATCCTGTGTGATGTACTGGATATTTTTTCTTCTATTATGAATAGGCGGCAGAAAGGAATCTGCTGTCTGGCAGTATTCTGAGTATCCGGAACAGGTGTTTAGAACTCTTGATATGCAGTTTTTATGGCCGGCTGTTTTGCTGGGACCGTTCCCATCATCCGAAAAGAAATCCAATACTTTCTGTTCGCCGATATCGCTTAATGAATTACATCCGGCTTTTTGAAGAAAATATAAAAAATTTGATATGGCAGATATATTTTTATTTACAGTATTTTCACAGATCTGGAACGTATCCTTTAAGTTTCTGTAGTAATCAACCAGCCCTTTAAACTCTGGAACAAGCTGAGTATAGACACCTCTTTCCCATAAAGTATGCCATTGATGCTTTCCCGGATACTGCCCTTCAAGATCAAAACGCGCAGTTATTCCAATCAATGTAGCTTTGCCTGACAAAGAACGTTCTGAACGCGGACCAGACGCATAATCCTGATAAATATCCTGATAGGAATTCCATGAATTGTCTTTTTCACTAAGAAGGATCCGATTGATTTCAAGCTGAACACTATGGATGTAGCGTTCACTATATCCAATCTCCTTCATATGGGCTAAAAGCAAAGGATGATTCTGGCGTAAACTTGATAGATTCATTATTGTATAACCTCCTACTATTTTTTATGATTATACAAAATAAAATCCAAACCTTTCCAGCAAAAAATCCTTTAATTACAGGAAATAGCTGGAAAGGTTTGGATTTTATTTAAGTTTGGATACTCGTGATCGTGTACCAGAATTCCCTGGTAATCTTCGGCCACGGTACCCTTTACTCCTTCATGCCCTTTTTTCTCCCGGGCGAAATATATCGCATCTCCATTTGGTGCGGCACAGATAAATACATAGGCATTCTTCCCATTCACCCTGGCATTCGTGCAGTCCGTATGCATCACCGGCGCCTTCAGCATGTCCGCATAGCTTCTTTTGATTTCTTTCTCCGATTTCTTTGCGAATTCTCTGCCAAGCCTGCTGATCATTCCTTTGGAAATGTCCAGCTTCCCTTCCGTCAGGTCGTACAGGAATCTCCTGCATTTATCAATGGATGTGCAGCAGTCATTATTAAGCAGGAACAGAAAGGCCTTTATGTCCCCCGCATAATTCACATCATTAACCACTCCTGGCGGAAACGGGGCATGGATACGCTCTCCGGTTTTGGAATTATAATAAACATCTGCATGGTATTCTGTCACATCCAGAACCAGGCGGATGCTTACAACCTGCTTTTTTATGGTTTTTGATGTCTTCCTGAAATCCGGATCCTCCAGCACTTCCTGCGGCGGCGCCAGCTCAACCACAGGCCTGGTGGGAATCTGCTTTTTTCTCCCATGCCCCCTGTGCCCCGGCTGTCTGCCCGGTTTCCTGCCACTCTTTTCCCGGCTGTTGGAAATTTTCTTCTTTTTGATGGTTTTTGACAACGGCATGGAGGAATTCTCATAATCCCGGTTCATCTGTGCCCGGAGCTTTAAATTCCTGCCTTTTTCCTCTTCAAGCTCTGTGGCAGTCTCATACAGCTGGCGGCGCAGCACGGTTATTTTTCCTAACGCCTCATCCCTCTGGCATTCAGCCTTTAAAGCCCGTTTTTCCAGTTCCCGGTTTGCCTTCTGGAGTTCTTTCAGTTTCCTGCCGTATTCTTTCTGCATATCCTCAAATATCTGAAACCACTGGTCGCGTATATCAATGGCGTTACTGTGGGCGCGCGAAAGCTCTGCCTGCAGCTTTTGGACTTTATGCTCATAGGCATGGATGTCTTTCTGATGCAGGAGTTTTATCTGCCTGTATTTTTCACCGGACTTAAATGCCTGCACTTCTGCCTTTAGGGCTTTCAACCGGCACTGGAGTATTACATAATCAAAAGAATCAATCATGGCTGTGCTTCCTGTAAATGGGTTATACGCTGTTAATGATATCCGTTATTTTAGAGATATGTTCCTGAAGGAACTCAATCATTTCCTTCTGTTCCTCTATGAGTCTGCTTTGGATCCGGAGTTCCCTTTCCTGGCCTGCAATCAGTTCATCGCGCATGGCAATCTCTTTTTTTAAATCCTTTAAATCCGAACTCATGGCATTCCCTCTCTTTCTGGTAATAGTATATCAGAAAACCGCTAAACTGGCGAATTCCGGGGAATTTCCATATGGGCAGTTTGACTATGGATAACTTCTTTTTTTTGAAGCGGGCATGTGGATGAAAGGATGGATAAATGGCCGTTTTATATAGAAAAACACCTGTTTATGTAAAGATTTCTATGAAAAAAAGATTGGCTGGAAAACTATCAACACAGTCTTTCCAGCCACAAAAAGTTATCCACAAAATAAAATTTTAAATTTCGTCATTTTTCACAACTATTTTTTCAACCTGTGAACAGTAACCCGTGATTTTTAGCAGTTGATTGACAAAGTAAATTCCATTTTGTCATAGTAAAAACAACCTTCAAGCATCTATTTTGGATTCTTTTTAAAAATAGATGCTTTTTTTAACGCTTTGATGTAAAATACTAGGTGAAAGACATGATTTTCCATAAAAAAGGGTACAAAAAACCAAGAAGCGGGTTTACGCTGTTTTTTTTGCCAGAGTAAAATCCACCCCTTCTTTTTCTTGTCTTATGCTCTTGTGTGGCATCATGTTTCGGATTTCGGGCGGCAGGAAATTTCCTGCCGTTCTTTTTTAACCATAGTATTTATTGGAAACTTCTTCGTATGCTTCTTCGAAAGCCTCTAAGTCAGCCTCCAGTTCACATATGCAGTGTTCATAATGAATGATTGTCTCCAGCGAGTCCTGGTATTTTGCATATAATTCATCGTATGGGATGCCTGCCCTTCCCAAACCGTGTAAGCTGTATGTCCTGAAAAAATTCATGATAACCCTCCCTTGAAAAGTGATTTGTTTAAAGTAACATCATTTGGGTGGATTTTCCGGCATCCGAGCAGTTCCAGGAGTTCGTGCCCGTACAGGAATTCAAACATGTCATACGGGCATTGTCTCCCAGGCTTTTCCTGCAGTAGGAATTGATATGGTCCATCATCAGGCTGATATCAGCCTGTGTGTATCCATCCAGGGATTCCCCTTTTGGGATAATATAGCGGATCAGTTCATGGTTCTTTTCAGCAGCCCCTTTTTCATAGGGTGCGGAAGGGTTGCAGTAAAAGACACGGGTTCTCCTGCCGCCCTGGAGATCTGATTCCAGGGCGGCAGGGTTGGAGAACTCCGAGCCGTTGTCGGCAAGCAGCACAGGCATAAGCTTTTCAAAGCGATCCGGGCGCAGTTCAAGATAGAGTCTGTCTATGATGTCAATTACAGACTGCGAGTCATTATAGTCCCTTAAGAACGCAAGCATCAGCCCGGTCCTTACGAAATGGATAGTCAGAAGCACCTTTCCGCCCTTTGTGCCCTCAACGGAATCCAGCTCTGTAATGGGGAGGCCGGAATTCTGCCCCATGAAGTCCAGGAAATCCTGGTAGCCGCGTCCAACGCGGCATCCCCTGTCCACCTTATACTGCTTCCCGGGTCTGCGCTTCGCATACCGGACTTTTCTGGGCAGGTCTATATTTCTTGCCCTGAAAAGGTTGTAGTCTGCCAGACGGTACAGGGTGCGTTCGCTGACCATAATGGAATCCCTGTTGTTCACAAAGATATGGTGGAAAGACTGTCCTTTGAAAAGGAGAGGGGAGACCAGGCTGTCGAGATACCGGATATCCTCTTCGGAAAGGCAGAGCCCCTTCCTTGTTTCTGAAAGCACGGCCTTATACTCATTGTGGGCAAGGACAGGGTCATAGAAGCATTTCTGCAGTGTGCACCTTTTTCTGTCTGGGCAGCCGTTACACACATAAGGCGGCTTTTTCAGCCTGTGGCAGTACTCCTGCTCAAAATCAGGGCATACACGGTTGCATTCCCCGCAGGACCAGCAGAAACGGTTCCTGGTGCACCCTTCACATAAACGTCTGCGGTCGCATCCCTGCCTGTGTACACATGCGTTGTAAGGTTTCCCCATGGCGCCGGTCTTGCGGAAGACCTGATGGTTCCTCACCTCCTTCGAAATGGTTGTACAGTCTTTTCCCAGATCTCTGCCGATCTGCTTGAAAGAATCCCCGCGTTCTAATCCGCTGCGGATGGCGGAACGGTCATCAGGTGACAGATGTTTGGCCATTATTAAAACCTCCATGTAAATAAGATTTCCGAAACATGGCCAGCAATAAAGATACTATAAAAACAGGCATATGGGTAGTGTCAGGCAGCCCATGGAGAGCCGGGCCGGGGAGACAGTCCTGGCCAGAGCGGGGAAACGGCAGGTATTGACAGTTCAAGACTATGGGGCCTTGCCCCAAACCCCACAAGGGACCAGTCCCTTGACCCATTATCTGGGCGCTGCCCAGACCCGTCCTCGCCGGAGGCAGGGAAAGGCGCGTTGGCACCTTTCCAGCCAGGACAGGATAATCCGTGGGACTTGTGTCAAGGGACTTTCGCGGCATAACGGGGCTCCAGCCCCATTATGCCGCGAAAGTCCCTTGACGCAAGTCCCCGCTCCGGCCATGTAGCAGACTCTTTTTGCGGCTTTAAGATGACATGCCGGAAGAAGATAAGTGCTGGAATTTCTATAATAATTTGCCAAAGTAACTTCCACAGTATTTGCATTAGGGGGTGGATTTTATTATGGCAAATAACTCGTGATTTTTAGCATATAATTTTAATGGAAAGTCCTATTGACTTTTCTGTTTGTGCTTGCTAGAATGTAGGTACAAAGAAAGTTTACCGCTGACCGATATGCGGTATATATCATGCTGTATCTTATGCTTGCATTAGCCTCTATGGGAGTCATTGGATTTGTTACGAAAAGAAGAGTAAACGGATAAGAAAAGAAAGGGCTGAAACCGGTACGGACCGGCAGCCCTTTTGCAGTCTCATTGTCTGAACAGCTCTTTATTCCTCTCAAAAAACTCATAAAAAAACTTTACATTTTCAAGCTCATACCACTTTGCCTCGTCCATATATTCTGTATCCAGGTTATATATTTTTGCCTGCAGTGTCCCCAGCATAAACGGTGAATGTGTGGCAATAATAAACTGACATTCCAAAAATCTTGCCATCCTGTTAATCTCCTCTGCCAGCCCCACCTGATTCTGCGGTGACAGTGACACTTCCGGCTCATCCAAAAGATACAGGCTGCCCGGAGCAAACGTGTCTCTTAAAATCTGCATGGTGGTCTCTCCGTTAGAATACTTTTCCTGCGCAAACTGTATAAGCTCCTTCTTGGACCAGAAGCTGTGTTCATGGCTGTCAAAGCTTCTTTCTGCCGTTCCTATGTCCATGCCTTTTTGCTTCACCAGGTCAAAAATATAACCTCTCTCCAGCGCTTCCTCCTGCTGTATTTTTTTGATTTCAAAAAGGATGTCTTCGCTTTTAATATAAAGGCTGTCCTTAGGGATACAAAGCCTTTTCCCGCTCTCGTCCTCTCCTACGTCAAACCTGCACTCACGGACAAATTTATCAATATATCCCTGCCCGTAGGCATATGTTTCATATCCGCGGATATCTGCTTTACGGGCAATAATGTTTAACAGCGTAGATTTTCCAGAACCATTATTCCCGTAAAAAATTGTGACGGGGGAAAATACCATAGGATATATTTCCTTTTTGCGGAAAACATTATACGGATACAGATTAGGGTTTTTTACTCTTTTTTCGGATATTAAAAAACTGCTTAAATAAACCATTTTACACCAGCGCCTTCTTTCGCCACTTTCCCCTAAAATACCGAATCCAGAAGCACACACCTCTAAACACCCAGTCAATGACCATTGCCACCCATACACCGAACACTCCCATATGGAAATATTTCCCCAGCACAAAGCTGAATACGATCCGGAAAAGCCACATGGAAAATATGGATATGTACATACATGCCTTCACATCTCCTGATGCCCGGAAGGTAGCAGGCAGTGTAAATGCTGACGGCCATATCAGGATTGCGGTGATTCCGTGGAAATGAATAATCTGCGCCGTAGCCGCCGCTGCGGCATCTGACAGATGATACGCTTTTATAATGAAGGGCAGTATGGAAAAAACACCGCATACCATAATTGCCATGCCAATATGTGTCAGGATTAGCAGCTTCTTATTATAATATTTTACCTGCTCATAATCTCCTGCCCCGACACATCTTGCGATGACCGTTGTCACGGCAAGGTTAATCGCCATACCTGGTAGAATCTGGAATAATGCAATGGCATTTCCCACTGCATTTGCCGCAATGGCATAGGTTCCGAAAGAGGATACAAGACTTAGGACCAGAATCTTTCCCAACTGAAACATACTATTCTCCAGACCGTTTGGCACACCTACGATAAGAATCTTTTTCACATGGGACCAGTCTATGCGGTAACGCCAGGATCTCTTTATATGGAGAACCTGTTTTTCATTACACAAAAGAACTATGATAATCACTGCCGCCGTTATTCTGGATACAAGGGTAGGAATTGCGACCCCTTCTGTGCCTCTGTGAAAGCCATAGATAAGCAGCGCATTTCCGCCTACATTTATGACGTTCATAATAATGGACACGTTCATGGAAATCTTCGAATTTCCCATTGCCCGGAAAATAGCAGCCCCCGCGTTATACATGGCCATAAATGGAATGGACATGGTAACAATCATCAGATATACGTCTGCGTGATGCATAACATCTGCTTCTATTTTCCCAAATATCCCGTGGAGAATGACATATTTCCCCGCATACACAATCACTGTGATCACAACCGCACACAGCGTAACAAACCATACAAGCTGAGTTGCTGACTCACAGGCTGTCTCCTCTTTTCTGTGTCCAAGATACTGCCCTGCCACCACGGCCCCTCCTGTGGCCAGAGCCGCAAAAATATTGATTAACAGCACCATAATCTGGTCCACCAGCGATACGCCGGATACTGCCGCTTCGCCCACACTGGCAATCATAATAGAATCTGCCATACCTACAAGTACTGCCAGAAGCTGCTCTATAATCAGGGGAATAATCAGCGATACAAGAGCTCTGTTGTCAAAAAGATAGCCGCTCCGGTCAATTTTCTTTTTTCTATTCATAATCAGATAACCCCAAATACCCCGGTACGTCCTTAACCGACATACCGGGGCTCTCTTAAAATCGTTTACTTGTTCTCTACGCTACCACATACTGCTCAATGTTCTGGAATAAATCCTGACACTCTTCTTCATATACATTCAGCTCAATCTTTCTGTTGCATCCAAGATTGAGAAGGCCCAACAGTGATTTTGCATCGGCAATACATTTTCCGCGCCTTACATCCATATCAAACGGATACTTCTCCACTGTTCTGACAAAATTCATCACATCATCAGGATTTGAAAACGCTATTGTTTTGCTGCTCATATTAATCCCTCCTTTGTTGCAAACATATTATCATACTTTAGTTTACAAAAAAAGGGAAATACTGCCACAACTTTTTCTAAGATTTGTCAAATGTTTGTGCACTGTGCCCCTGCTATGTCCTTAATAGCGGCACAAAAATTCCGCGATAAGTTCAATACAGTTTTCAACATCCCCCATGTCTGCCACCTCGGCGGGAGTGTGCATGTAGCGTAAGGGAATGGATACCAGAACCATGGGAACGCCGGAGCCGGAAAAGTGTATCTGGTCTCCGTCAGTGTACGTAAAAGCATTCGCGGCTTCTATCTGGATAGGAATTTTGCTGTCCTTTGCACATGCTTTCATTTTCTCATTCAATTTTTTTGTAACTATGGGGCTGTTGCATAAGACTGGCCCGCCCCCCAGTATTACAGTTCCTGCCTCTGTGGTTTCCTTATCGCCGTAATCACTGCAGTAGGTTACATCCACCACAACTGCCGCATCCGGCTTAATCCTGGCTGCACACCAGTAAGCACCGTTTTTGGTTGTCTCCTCTCCTACTGTGGAAGCGGCATATATCCCTGCCTGGCAGCCCTTTTTCTTTGCTCTTTTCAGGGCTTCCATTATAATGAAAACACCCAGTCTGTCATCTAACGCACGGGCGGTAAATCTTCCCTTCATCATCCTTCTGATATGGGTATCCAGTACAACCGCATCTCCGGGACTTACCTGCGTAAGCGCCTCCTCCTTTGTGGACGCGCCGATATCGACTAAGAAATCCTTTGCCTGCAGCTCTTTGTTATCAAATAATTCCCGTCTCGCCTCAATAACCCCGTAAACCGTCTTCTCTCCTGCGCAGATTTTTATCTGCTGCCCGGGATAAGTAAAAGGAATGATCCCCCCGCGGTTAACTACCTGGAGGCGTCCGTTCTCCAGCACATTTGAGACAACCGCGCCGATTTCATCTGCATGTGCGGACAGCATAATCCTCGTGCCGCACTCCGGATTCAATACACATACCACATCCCCGATTTCATCCTCGCGTATCTCTTCGGCATAATCCTTCATATATGCTTTTACAGCCTCCTGCACCGGCTCCTCTAAGCCGGATACAGAAGCCTCACTCAATATATCTTCTAAAAACCTCTCATCCATACTCTGACCTTCTTTTATTCCTCCGCCCTGCCTACACTCTCTCTGATAATCAGCTCCGTGGAGACAGAAACATGTATATTAATACTTCTCTCCTGCTGGATTAATTCTGCCAGCATCTGCACAGCCTTCCGCCCCATAAAATTCATATGGATATGCACAGTAGTAAGAGGCGGTGCAAGATACTTTGCCATAGAAATGTCATTAAATCCCACCACGCTTATATCCTCCGGAATCCTAAGCCCGCTTTCCTGAATTGCGCGGTAGCAGCCTACGGCAAGAGAATCATTTGCTGCAAATATGGCAGTAGGGCGTCTCATTTCATTTAAAAGCTCCTTCATAAGCCGGTATCCGTGCTTTGCCGTATATCCGCCAATTTTAATATAGGATTCACACAAAGCGTTTTTATCCTTTAAGAAACGCTGGTAAGTGGGAAGCCTTGCATCCAGAATCTCCTTCCCGTCTGAATCCAGTTCATTTCCTCCTACAAAACCAATACGGCGGTGCCCCTGGCTCCACAAATATTCCATCACCTGAAACACGGAATGGCGGATATCTGTTATAATAGAATCTCCTGTACTGCGGTTCCCCACTGCATCTACATAGATATGCGGCTTTTTCATCATGTCAATCTTCCCAACGGTTGTCCTGCTGAAGGTTCCCAGGCAGATAATCCCGTCTACCGCGGCAAAATGCTCCATACTATCCTCAATACTTAAAGGAACCCTCTTAAAGCCGCTCTCCTCTATCTCCTTTTCTATGGCAATCCGCACTGCCAGATAAAAGGGATCCTCCAGCTCCTCCTCCGGCGAATAGGAACAGATAACGCCCAGCTTCAGCCTGCGTTTACGCCTTTTCTTTTCCTTCATATGATATTCCAGGTGCTCTGCCGCCTCAAATACCTTTTTTCTTGTCTCTTCCTGTACATTCAGCGTTTCATCATAATTCAGCACTCTGGACACAGTTGCCAAAGAGACTCCTGCCAGCTCAGCAATATCTTTAATCGTTGACATTCTTATCCACTCCATGTAATGGGTAATTTATCCGCTCTGCAAATGAGATTTGCAAGAGACCTGCGAACAGTAACAATTCTAACATATTTAACACCGTTCCGCAATAGAATATGCTGTCACACTATTTGCTTAAGATCGGAAAAGGATGCCAAATTCCACGTGGCAAGGCCGCATGAAACGGCGTCTCCCACTGCGGCACATTCCATGCCTCCGGCCGCGGCCGCAATAAGTCCGGCCCTGGCATCCTCCACTACAAGGCAGTCCCCGGCGCACTCTCCAAGAAACTGCGCAGCTTTTACAAATACCTCCGGATCTGGTTTAGAGCGGGTAATGTTATTTCCATCGGAAACCGCGTCAAAATAGTCTCCTAATCCAAGCCGGCTTAATATAAATTTCGCATTTTTACTGGAAGAACCTATGGCAAGCTTAAGGCCTTTTTCACGCAGGAAGTGAAGAGTGTCCTTTACCTCTCCTGCCAGGTCCTCCGGACTCATGCCTTTTAAAAGCTCTTTATAGACCTCATTTTTCTTTGCCGTGTATTGAAGCTTTTTCTCCTCATTCATTACGCCGTCATATTGTTCTAATATAATCTCAAAGCTCTCCATGCGGCTTACTCCCCGGAGACGGTGATTGATCTCCTGGTCAAAATAAATTCCAAGTTCATCTGCTATCTGTCTCCACGCCATATAGTGGTATTTATCTGTGTGGCAGATCACTCCGTCCAAATCAAAAATAATTGCTTTATACCTCATACTTTTTACTGTTCACTTCGTTCACAGTAACCTCCTTTCTTCATAGCATTATTCCTCCCTGGCATCCGCCAGGTTTGATATGATGACTGCGGCAAGAATGATTACACAGCCGCATACCATGCGCAGAGTTATCTGTTCATGGAGGATAAGGATAGAAAACAGGGTTCCGAATACTGACTCCATAGACAGAATGATTGCTGCCTTTGTCTCGTCAACATATCTCTGGCTTGCCGTCTGCAGAAGGTAGCACAGGGCAGTGCTGATAACGCCGAGATAGAGGACGCTTAAAGCCCCCTTTACAGATACATGAAATTCTGTCTCTCCGAATAGGAAGAGCGAAACAACAGACAAAGCCACGGCCGTAAGCATCTGCACAAAATTCAGCGCCACAGCCCGGTATTTCTTCACAAACTCACTTGTGAAAAATATCTGAAAGGCAAAGCCTGCGGCACAGACAAGCGTCAGTGCGTCCCCCACTCCAAGGGTCAGATTTTTCTCCAGTGACAAAAGTCCTACACCCACGATTGCCATCACCGCTCCCGCAATGCTCGTTGCCGCAATTTTTTTCTTCAGAATGATAAATGCGATGAAAGGCACCATGACCACATTAAGGGCCGTCAAAAATGCATTTTTCGAGGGTGTCGTATATTGAAGCCCCACTATCTGAAAAGCAAAGCCTGCAAAGAGCGCTGTTCCCATCAGTATTCCCGCCCGGATTTCTTTTCCATTTATCTCTTTTAATTCCCGGATTCCTGCGGCGCCCATCAGGACGGACGCCAGCAGAAACCGTATGGTCATGATCTGAAACGGGCGCAGGCTTTCAAGAGCCATATCGCTTGCTACAAATCCGCCGCCCCAGATAACCGTCACGGCAATCAGTCCCGCTGCTGCAAAATGCTTCTTCATTGCGAAATCCTCCGGGCCTTCTTTAATTCGCCGTTTACGAAAATGTCTGTCTCCTTCCCTTCAAGAACCGTCACCTTTACCTCCTGTGCCTCGTCAATTTCGATCTGAAGCCAGCTTTCAGGACAGTGGATCCGAAAAGAAAGACTCTTCCATTCCCCCGGAAGTCTGGGGTTAACATGAAGCCTTCCGCCATCGTCAGTCCACAGACCCGCAAAGCCGAATATTACAGTCTGCCAGACACCGCCTGCATTTGCAGCGTGGATGCCTTCTCTTGTATTGCCCTGCAGATCTATCAGATCAAGGAATGCTGCCCGCCTTAAATAGCGGTATGCCTTGGAGGAGTCTCCCACCTTCAGGCCCATGATGGCGTAAATGCTTGGACTTAAGGATGAGCCGTGCATAGTGCGTTTCTCATAATAGCTGTAGTTAAGCTTCATAGTCTCCTCATCAAACTCCTCACCGAGAAGATGCAGAAGCATTACCACATCTGCCTGCTTGATAATCTGAGTCTCACTGGTCTTTGTTGTCTTCAGGATTTCCGGTCTTACAGGCCAGTCATTTTTGTCATATTTATCTATCAGAACCTCTTTCAGGTCAAAATATCCTTCAAACTGCTCTAAAAGCTGGGTTCCTTCCTTTTTCGGAAGATATATTTTCCCCTGTACCTTGTTCCAGGCTGCAAGCTCTTCCTCCGTGAGGTTAATCCTTTCTGAAAGGCGCGTATAAGCTTCACCATGCTCTTGCCTGAGTGTCTTTGCCAGTTCTATTACGTAGCGCAGATTCCATCTTGCCAGATAATTTGTATAAACATTGTTATCTACCGGCTCGTGCCATTCATCCGGCCCTGTCACCTGATGAATCTCATAGCGGTCCTTCTCCTCTATATACTGGCAGCGGCTCATCCAGAATCTGGCAGTCTCTATAAGAATTTCCGCACCCATATGAAGAAGGAAATCTACATCCTTTGTAATTCTCACATAATTTGCAATGCCAAATGCCACTGCCGCCGTTACATGGTGTTCATACACCGCAACATAACACCTGTAGCAGGTTCCGTCTGGCTCAATAGTCCAGTCCGGGCACTGCTCTGTTCCGTCATCTGCCGATTCCCAGGGATACTGGGCGCCCCGATAGCCATTTGCCGCCGCATTTTCTCTGGCGGCAGGAAGAAGATGATAGCGGTAGGTTTCCAGATTTCTTGCCTTTTCCGGAAATGTATAGGCAAAAAAGGGCAGCATAAAGAGCTCCGTATCCCAGAAGGCATGCCCTCCATATTCCTCGCCATGAAGAAGCTTGGCCCCGATATTTACATGAGAGTCAAACTCACTTGCTGTACTCATCAGATGGAATATATTGAAGCGTACTGCCTTATTAAGCTCTCCATCGCCTTCAATCCTAATGTCTGCTTCCTGCCAGAGCCTTTCATAACATTCCTTATGCATTGCAAACTCTGCCTCAAAGCCTGTCTCCCGGAAATCCCTCATCTCTTTTTGTACTGTCTCCTTGAGGGCTTCCTTTTTCACCTCACGCTCCGTATATATCACGGCATATTTGGTAAGCTCTGCAGTCTCTCCCTCACACACATCAAAATCAAGAAATTCCACCGCCTGCTCCCCAAAGCTATGAAACATGTTTGTCTTAACCACATCCCTTCCGCCTTGTACTATCTGAACACAGGTGCCACAGCCCTCATGAAGATGATCGTCTCTTGTTGCCGTCTCCAGATATGCTCCCTT
Source organism: uncultured Lachnospiraceae bacterium (assembly GCA_949502235.1). Taxonomy (GTDB): domain Bacteria; phylum Bacillota; class Clostridia; order Lachnospirales; family Lachnospiraceae; genus CAPEBR01. Next base: position 15,698 of record CATBDC010000054.1, read on the forward strand.
TTCTTCCAGCACTTCATTTGCCGTCAGATACGTATGCTTTACCTTGAATCTGGGCGCATCGCAGAAATTAATCACTGTGCCGTCAATTATATTTTCTGCCTCTATAATTCCGCTGTAATTTAAGGGAGTCACATACAGCTTAACTGCCATCCGGTGTACGTGCTTCCGGCTTATAAAACGCACACTTTCAATCCTTGTTTCCCGTCCCTTCCTGTCACGCAGACAGACACTTTTTACAAGAGCTGCATGCCGCATGTTAAGCGCCCGCGTAAAGGAAAGAATCTCGCAGTTTTCTATCCCGATTAGCTCCTTTTCTACATAAAGGCGGAGCAAAAGCCAGTTCGGCATGTTTGCCAGCTCACGCATAAATGTCTCTGATTTATCAAAAACACCATTGATATAAGTACACGGAATACTCCTCGCGGTACCTTCCTCATGGCTTCCTCTTGTTCCCAGATAGCCGTTGGTCAGGCAGAAGAGGCTTTCATATTTTAAATTTTCCTCCGGCTTATAATCCTCCTGCACAATCATCCATTCACCGCTGCTAACATATTCCTGTAATTGTTCTGAAAATTTATTCTTTATCGTATGCCCCACTTTCGACTCCTTCCTTTAATCCTGATATTTTAAAGCTGCCTCCTTTTGCTCACGGCCGTCTTCCACAGTCTGAAGCCGGAAAGCCATCGCGAAATCCTCCCGCCTGACCTTGTATTTTTCCAGCTGCTCTTCCCCGCAGCTGTTGCTTCCAAGACCGGACTGCCTGTAATCCAGATGGATGATGATATCGTCTGCTGGTTCAAGCTCAAAAGCATGTGCTGCTTTTTCAATGCTTTCATCTGTATAATTGGAAAGGTTCAGGCCAAGGGGACTCTCCATAGTACAAAGAAGCGTCTTTTTACCGTCTCCCATTCCGAACCAGCGGACGTCTTCCCGGTGGCCGTTTTCCTGCGGGTAAACATAATTTACACCCATTCCCTCCACAGTGCTTCTGTAGACGCCCATCCGGCATGCCTGCCTGCTGTCCGGATAATTTTCTCCGGGACCCATACCCTCCCAGATGGTATTCTGAAGCTTCTTATTCCCCCGCATCTTAACTCCCAGACGGGGAAGAAATTCCGGTTCAAGCTTTCCTCTCTGCACCTCTTTTGCATTCAGACGGATCTCTATCTGCCCGCATGGATAAATGGTATACTCATAGGTACAGTCATAGCCCCAGGACTGGTTCAGGCATCCAAAATATTTACAGATAGTAACAGTCACCTTATCCTCCTGTTCCTCATAGGAAAAGCCGGCGGTCTGCTCACTGGATTTCTGGATAAAATATTTGTTCATCCAGTCCTCCTTTTTATACATATCATTATCTATAGTGGCACGGTAAACTGTCATCTCCGGCCCCTCCGTCAGATATTCTGTTCCCTCTTCGGACACGGACAAAAGCTTTCCGAATACCATATGGAATTTTACACAGAGCTTTTCATTTTTCACGGTAAGGATTCCTTCTCTTTCCGTGGTTTTAAGTGCTTCTCCTAAGGGACGCTTCATAAACTGTACTTTCTTTTCCTGAAGCTCAAACTGTGCGCGGGAAATCTCGTGTCCCTTCTTGGCGTAAGAAACTGCTTCCTTCTCCCTGACAGACAGATTCAGATAATAGCTGATGTTTGCCTCCGGCTCAAATTCCTCATAGGGAATCTCGATTCTCTGGCTTTCACCAGGCTCTGCATATAGCTCCTCTATGCTGCCCTCACGGATAACCTTTCCGCCGCCCTCTACCTGCCATAGGAGATAAAGTCCCTTAAGAGAGCGGAAGGTATAATAATTCTTAAGCCAGATTTCCCGGTTTTTCTGTGCCGCCCGGGTAATCTCAACCGGCGCTATGACCTGCTTATACTCCAGAAGTGCCGGAGAAGGCGTGCGGTCCGGCATCAGAACTCCGTCAATACAGAAGTTTCCGTTGGTGGGGAAATCTCCGTAATTTCCGCCGTATCGGTAGTATGTTTTTCCGTCTTCCTCGGTATAGATTCCATGGTCATACCATTCCCACAGGAATCCTCCCTGAAGACGCTTATATTTCCGGTACAGCTTCTGGTACTCCGCAAGTCCTCCCGGGCCGTTGCCCATGGCATGCCCGTACTCACACATCACATGGGGTTTCTTTCCGTTTATGTCTGTTAAGGCAATCTTCTTAAGAGGCTCAAGCCTTGTATACATGGTGGAATATACATCTGTCACCTCTGCCTCAAAATCCCCCTCATAATGAAGGAGCCTTGTACTGTCAAGCTCCCTGATTGCCTTTGCCGCGCTTCGGAAATTACAGCCAAAGGAGGATTCATTGCCCATAGACCACATAATAATGCAGGGATGATTCCTGTTCTGCTTTACCATGCGTACGCTGCGATCCACGTAAGCCCTCTCCCAGGACGGCTCATCTGTAATCCAGGTATAATTTTCTACCCATTCAAACCCGTGACACTCCAAATCTGCCTCGTCTATCACATATAATCCATATTCGTCACATAAATCATAGAAGTATCCGTTTGCCGGATAATGGGAGCAGCGCACTGCATTGATATTATGCTGCTTCATCAGGATAATGTCGTCCTTCATCTGCTCATAGGTAACCGTACGTCCTTCCCTGGGGTTGTAATCATGGTGGTTGACGCCGTTTATGAGAAGTGCTCTCCCATTTACACAGAAATTATTGTCAAGCATCTCCACCTTTCTGAAGCCCGTACGTACACACACCTCCTGATCTGCCGTGGATACGTAAAGCTCATAAAGCCCTGGCGTCTCTGCCGTCCATTTTTCCACAGATGAAAGCTTTTCTTCTATATAAGCTGTGCCGCCCTCTGTTTCAAAACCTCCCTCTGCCGCGGTCCTTCCACCCCTGCACAGTCTCCATGCGCCCGTACAGTGTTCTCTTCTTGTGCGTATTTTTACCTTCAGTATCCCATTTATATAATCTGCATCCAGATCTCCATCTGCCTGAACATCCAGAACAGCGTTTTTCGGCTCGTTAATCAGCTCCACATCCCGGTAAATACCGGACATCCACCACATATCCTGATCCTCCAGATAGGTTCCGTCAGACCATTTGTATACGCGGACTGTAATATCGTTTTCTCCCTCACAGACAAGACGGGTAATATCATACTCTCCCGAAAGCCGGCTGACCTTTCCGTAGCCTGCATGTACTCCGTTCACCCAGACGTCATATGCGCTGTCTACTCCGTGAAATTTTAAAATAGTATCATTTTTTAGCCATTCCTCTGTAAGCTTAAAGGTTCTTTTATAAATCCCCGTTGGATTTTCCGAGGGCACGTAAGGCGGATTTACCGGAAACAGATACAATACATCTGTATAGTGCATCCGGTCATATCCCCTTAACTGCCAGACGGACGGGACATCTATCGTGTCCCATCCGTCTATGTCTGCCTGCTTATTCATAAACCCTTCCGGAGAAAGTTCGGGAGCTTCCCTGTATAAAAATTTCCATTCGCCGTTAAGCGTAAGTCTTGCGGAAGAATCCCGATAAAACGAAGTACGAGCTTCTCTTCTGCCTATTTGTTCCAGTAGATGGTCCTCCCATCGTTTTTTCACTCGTGCCATAAAATTTCTCCTTTCATCGTTACTTTATTTTATAGAGCCGCTGGTGCCTTCTACGATATATTTCTGGGCTATGATGAATATGATAATCGGCGGAATGATCATGATGATCGTAATACAAAGCATTGGAATAATCTGCGTCTCATGAACACCCTTGAATGCTGCAAGTCCGAGGGCCAGCGTATATTTGCTTCTGTCCTGCAGGAAAATCAATGGCCCCAGATAATCATTCCATACGCTGATCATATTCAGCACGCCTACCAGAATCAGGGAAGGCTTTAATATAGGCATAAATATTTTCCAGTAAATCTGAAATGCATTTGCCCCGTCAATACGTGCCGCCTCCTCAAAGTCCCTGGGCACACCCATCAGGAACTGGCGCATAAGGAAAATATAATACGCTGATCCGAACCATGCCGGAACGATAAGGGGCTTTAATGTATTGATCCACCCGAACATCTTAAACTCCATGTACTGCGGAATCATAGTTACATCCCACGGAATCATCATGGTAGACAAAAGTACCATGAACAGGATGTTTTTGCCCTTGAAGTTAAACCTTGCAAATCCATATGCTACCAGTGAACAGGAGATAACCTGACCCACTGTTGTCCCGATGGTAACAAGAAGCGAGTTCCATAAAAATGTTCCGAAGGGCTGCGCATTCCACGCGTCTGCGAAGTTCTGCCAGAGCCATTTTGCCGGAAACAGCTTCGGCGGGTAAGCGATTGCCTCTGCCTCCGTTTTAAATGCCGTAAACAGCATGTAGATAAACGGCGACAGGAAATAGAGCGCCATCAGGCCAAGCAGGATATAAATAACTACCTTTGATACTTTGGACATCTTCATTACCGCTTACCTCCTTTTTTCGTCTTTTTCTGCGCTCCGCCTGCTTCCGTTTCATAGAATACCCATGCGGAAGAGGACTTAAATACCAGTGCGGTCAGGCACAGAATAATAACAAACATTACCCACGCATTGGCGCTGGCGTATCCCAGCTTATGGTGCTTAAACGCGTTATTGTATGTATAAAGGCCATAGAAATACGTAGATTTCAGCGGGCCTCCTCCTGTCAGCAGCATAACCAGGGTTACCTGCTGGAAGGAGCTGATAATAGAAGTAATCAGGTTAAATAAAATTGTCGGCGTAATAATGGGCAGCGTAATGCTGAAAAACTGTCTTGCCGGGTTCGCGCCGTCAATGGCAGCCGCCTCGTACACGTCTATCGGGATATTTTTAATATCCGTGTAGAAAATAAGCATCATACTTCCAACTCCGAAGGCGCTGGCTATAATAACCGCCAAAATCGCCCACGCCGGGTCAACCAGCCATTTGGGACCCTTGATTCCGATTAAGGACAGAAGATAGTTCAGCACTCCGTAATCTCCGTTCAGTATCCATCCCCAGAGAATGGATACTGCTACACCGGAAATAACTGTCGGAATATAGAAAATTGTCCGGAACACCTTTACACCCCTTACCGGCTGCGTAATCAGCATTGCAAGAAACAATGCAATAATCATGTTAAGCGGTACAAAAATTGCCGCGTATTTCAAGCTGATAGTCAGTGATTTGAAAAACTGCTTGTCACTTGTAAACATTTCAATATAGTTGCCAAACCCTACAAACTGTGGGTCTGCTGCCAGCGGCCAGTTAAAGAAGCTCATTACAAGGGAGAAAATCAACGGGCCGATTGTAAATACGAGAAATCCGATAATCCACGGTAATATAAACAAATACGGCGTTGCTCTTTTTAGCACTTTTTTCTGCTTCATTCCTTCATCCCTCCTGTCAGGGTCAGTTTTTTACTGTTGTGCTGCCTCGTCTAATACTTCTGACGGATCTTCCATCGCACTCGGGTTAAATACTCTCTCAAAAGAAAGTGAAAGGTTCTCTGATAATTCTGACCAGCTCTCATAGATAAAGCTTGCCGGTGTATACTCAGAGCTCTGCTCAAGCATAGTATAGAATGGCGCGTATTCCGGCTGCTCCATAATCCCCTCTGACTCAACAACAGAGTACAGTACCGGAAGCTCCATGCCGATTCTTTCCTTGTTCATCTCCTCGCTTGTCCAGAACTTAATAAATTCCCATGCTGCCTCTTTGTTCTTGCTGTCCTTTGACATAGAAATTCCTGAAGAACTTAAAATGCTGACAGACGGCTGCTTTCCAAAGGAAGGAATATTAACAACACCAAAATTTACTTCATCCTCCTTAAGCGTGTTGATTGACCAGGAACCATATACATACATTGCTGTATTTCCAGAACGGAACTCATCTGTACCACTCTTCTCAGTTGCAACCGCATACTCATCCTTTTCCATCTCCTGGAACATGGAAAATACTTCCTTTGCTTCATCGGAATTCAGATTGCCCTCTAATTCTCCGTCCTCATTTACATAAGCAGTTCCGTTGCTCCACAGATACATCTCATAGTCATACGGATCCGGCTTCATCTGGAAGGAAAAGCCCTTCTTGCCGTCACATTTCTCTGTAATTGTCTTTGCCGCCGTCTTAACATCATCCCATGTCCAGTCATTTGTCGGCTCATCAATCCCCGCCTCTTTAAAGATATCCTTATTGTAGAACAATGCGTGGGTTGTAAATCCAATCGGAATACCGTAGGTACTTCCGTCATAAGAATTATAATTCCACAGCGTGTCATAAAAGTTTTTCTTATAGTCCGCTCCTTCTCCCTCTATGTAGGAATCAAGCGGCTCAAGTCCCCCTGCATACGCCGGATAGTTCCACATATACATAACATCAGGCATATCATTAGAACCCATTCCCGCACTGATCTTTGTGTCAAACTCACCGCCGTAAGCCTCTAAGGTAACCTCAATGTCGTCATGCTCTGCATTAAACTTGTCAACTGTTGCCTGCTGCGCATCCACATCCTCCGCCTCATCCCAGGAGGCAAAACGAATCTTCACCTTTCCATCGCTCGTCTTGCCGTCCTCTTCCTTTGAACCACATGCCGTGAAAATCATGGTTCCGGTCATCGCCAAAATCAACATAGCTGCTAATCTTTTTTTCATAATAACATTCTCCTTTTTTACTTTGTATTTACTTGATAAAATCATTCTATTATTAACTAGTTAAAAAGTCAATATTTAACTTGTAAAATAATATATTTTATGTTTTTCACATTTTTTACGTTTTATTTTTATGCATATTGTACAATTATTTAGTTGATTTGTTTTGTTTTTGGAGTTTTGGATTGATAAAACAATTGTGTTTTTACTGAAAAAAGATATATTTATAGATTATGAAGTTTTCCATCTCATAAAAAAAGAGCTGCTGCGTTATTCCCGCGCAGCGGCTCTTTTTTACTTATCCTTAAGCCAAATTGTATTTATTTATGCTTTCCTCACAGGATCGCATGGCAAGGATTGTTTTTTCCATAAGCTCTTCTAACGTCCATCCCAGCTTCCCGGCCCCGGCGCTTATAATATCTCTTGAGCAGCCGGCAGCAAACCGTTTGTCTTTAAATTTTTTCTTCAGGCTTTTTACCTCCATATCCATGACACTTTTTGACGGGCGCATCTTTGCCGCCGCCCAGATAAGTCCGGTAAGCTCGTCACAGGCAAACAAAACCTTCTCCATCTCATGCTCCGGCTCTATCTGGCTGCAGATACCGTATCCATGGCTTAAAACAGCATGGATTAATTCCGGCTCCGCCCCGGCTTCCTTTAACATCCCTTCCGCCTTCTGGCAATGCTCTTCGGGATAAAGCTCAAAGTCAATGTCATGCAGAAGGCCGCAGGCTCCCCAGAAATCCTTGTCATCTCCGTATCCAAGCTCCTCCGCAAACCAATGCATGCAGCCCTCTACAGTAAGGCCGTGCAAAATGTGGAAAGGCTCCTTATTGTACTTCTTTAAAAGCTCCAATGCTGTTTCATGTGTAAATTTGGTGTCCATAATTTTACTCCTTTGTATCTTCTTTTTTGCTATAGTCTTTATCTTATCTGATTAAAAAGTATACCACAAAATTAGTAAAAAAGCAGTCCTTTCTTTTAAGCATGCTGATGGAGATACTTCTCCCGGGTAGCAAGTCCACCGCGTATATGGCGTTCGGATTTATTGACATCTAAAATCTTCCTCGCTTCTGCTGCTAAGGTCGGATTGATCTGAAGGAGACGCTCGGTTACGTCCTTATGTATCGTACTCTTGCTAACTCCAAATGCCTTCGCCGTCTGTCTCACTGTTGCCTTATTTTCAATGATATAATATGCGATTTCTACTGCCCTTTCCTCAATATAATCCTTCATACATAACCCCTGCACTCATTGTTTTTACAATGTATGCAGAGGTTTATTTTCATATTCCTTTTAATCTGTATCAAGCTTACTTTTGTCCTTTCCCAAACCGAACCTCACAATCCTTCCGGAAAAAGGATATCCCGTAGCAGTCAATCTTCTTATATCCTTCTGTACGCAGTTCCTCCATATATTTTTTATCATAAATCTGTCCCAGAGCTGTTTCTGCATCATCTTCCAAATCATCAATATCATCCGATACCTTGACTTCCACAATAAATGATCTGCCCCGCAGGGACGGACTTTTCACCATAATATCAGAACGCCCATTCCCAGTTTCATGGTTGGACCTCACCAGATAATTTTCGCTCTGACTCAATATCCCCGTCAGGAAACCATGGTAAAAGCAGACACTTGAGTTCTGTCTTTTAGAACTCTTAGTGGTCGCTTTCCCTGTGGGCAAATTCTCCGCACTGTCATAGAAGCTGATGGTACGAATAAGCTGTCCGTTTAATATATCTGTCATCCTTTCTGCATTTCCATCTTCCATTGCCCGGTACAGATCATGAAAATTTTCCTTCTGTATAAGATCTTTCATCCAATTCATAATTGTATTCTCATAGATAGTCATAACTTCTACATTAGGAATACGTACCTTCAGAAATATATATTTACCCTTAAAATACTCGCTCTCTTTCGTAAGATATCCCGTAAAATAAAGGAAGTTCCACAAGTTCTCCCCTTTACTATACATATTCCCGTAAGTAACTTCTTCATGAACCTGAATGTCCAAAGTCTCACTTCCTAAAAGCGCTTCAATCTGTCCTTTCGTTTCTCTGTCCGCTCTGGCAATCAAATCCTTTATTATGTCATTGGAACTGGTATTGATCCAATACGGGCGGGGAAACACAGACAACTTAGCATTCAAATCACTCATATAATTAATTACACTCCACGGATTGTAAACTTCCGTATCACCAAATGTATAGCCATTATACCATTCCTTCATTGTCGAAAAACGATTCTCGGCACCATAATACTGCATCATTTGCAGCATCTCTGACTCCGTAAATCCAAAATGCTCACTATATTGCTGGTCAAGTATGGATATAGTATTCAAATGATTTAATCCCGTAAAAATACTTTCTTTAGAGATTCTTAAGCATCCCGTAATAACAGCGAACTGTAGATAATCATTTGTTTTTAGCGCAGGTTCAAGCAATGAACGGACAAAGGTCACCATCCTCTCATAAAATCCCCGAAAATATGCATTCTCCAATGGCACATCATATTCGTCAATTAAAATGACGGTATTCTTACCTGTGATTTTATACATACATCTGCTAAATAATTTTAACGAACCTCTGACCTGTTTTTCAT
>CATBDC010000055.1 GCA_949502235.1 uncultured Lachnospiraceae bacterium
CCTTGAATTTATAAGGTTTGTAACAAAAAATATAGTGGTAGATTTGACACTACCGGAAAATGTAAGGAGGAAGCGGGAATGAGTTTTTGGAATCCATTGACTTGTATTACAGGCTGTCTTGTTGTATATTCAATTGGAGAGTTTTTATCTAAGAAAACAAAAGGAGCAATTTCATCATTATTGTTTGCGTGTATTTTATTTATTGCAGGATTTTGGAGCGGGGTTCTGCCTAAGGATGTGACTACACAGTCAGGGCTGGTGGCAGTCATGTCCAACTTTGGGGCGGCCTTCATGATAACAAATATCGGTACGCTGATTAATCTGGAGGATATGATCCGGGAATGGAAAACCGTGGTGATTTCAATTTTTTCAATCATTGCTATCGCTTTGATTTGTTTCACAATAGGTTCGCTTTTATTCGGAAGAGAATATGCTTTGATTGCAGCGCCGCCGGTTGCAGGATCTACAGTTGCAGGCATTATTGTGACAGGTATGGCAGAGGCGGCCGGACGGCCCGAACTGGCAGCATTTGCGGTATTGATTCTTTCCCTTCAGAAATTTTTTGGTATTCCGATATCAACGTTCTGTATTCGGAAGGATTTAAGGAATAAGCAGAAGAGCGGATACTTTAAACAGGAAACAGAGAATAAAAAAGAGCTTAAGCTGCCAAGTATGAGAGTGTTTAAAGAAACCCCGAAACATTTAAGAACAAATACGATTTATATCTGTAAGGTTGCGCTGGTAGCATGTCTTGCTGATTTTGCTGGAAAGGCAACGATGATTCCAGGTTCAGACCCGGTAAATTATATTCTGAATCCGAATATTGCATATCTGCTGTTTGGTTTGATTTTTGCTAGAATTGGATTTTTGGAGAAGGACATTTTTGGGAAAGCAAATTCTTCTGGAATTATAACCTTTGGCCTTTTACTTATGCTTCCGGGAAGTCTGGCTTCTCTTACACCGTCTGGGCTGGCCAAAATGATTGTTCCGGTAGTGGGAATACTTGTACTTTGTTCTATCGGTATTATTGCTGTATGCGGAATCGTAGGAAAGTTTCTTGGTTATTCTCCCTACGCATCAGCGGCAATCGGCGTAACTTGCATGCTGGCTTATCCTGCAACGCAGATTATTACAACAGAAGGTGTGGATTCTCTCGAATGGGAGGGAGACGAAAGACAGAAGGCTATGGATTACATGCTGCCTAAAATGATTATAGGCGGATTTGTAACAGTAACAGTGGTTTCAGTCGCATTTGCAAGTATTATAGGTCCAATGATTTTCTAAGAGCAGGAGGAAAAAGAAAATGGTAGGAAAAATAGCCATAGAAGAAATTGAGCGTAAGCGGGAGGCTATTGACGAATTAAGCAGATTTATCTGGAACAATCCCGAAGCAGGATTTAAGGAGTACAAAGCTCATGAAAAGGTGGCGGCGTTTATGGAAGCGGAAGGCTTCCAGGTTGAAAGAGGTGTGGGAGGCGTACCGACAGCAATCAAAGCAGTTTACGGAAGCGGTCATCCGGTAATAGGGTTTATGGGCGAGTTTGATGCACTGCCCGGCTTAAGCCAGAGGGTGTCTGTAGATAAGGAGGAAATAGAGGGACAGCCTTATGGACATGGATGTGGACATAATCTGCTCTGTGCAGCCCATGTGGGAGGAGTTTTAGGGCTGAAGGAGGAGATGAAGAGGAGAAGTCTTCCGGGAACAATTGTTTTTTATGCCTGTCCGGGGGAAGAGCTTCTGACAGGAAAACCTTTGATGGCAAAGGGAGGAGCATTTGAAGGCCTGGATGTGGCAGTTAATTTTCACCCTAATAAAATTAATGAAGCTACCACAGGAGTATCTACGGCTGTTAATTCTGCCAGATTTAAATTTACCGGAAAAGCGTCTCATGCGGCAAATGCACCGGAAAACGGGAGGAGTGCCCTGGACGGTGTTGAGCTTATGAATGTGGGGGCAAATTATCTTAGAGAACATGTACCGTCTGATGTGAGGATTCATTATACCATTACAAATGGCGGAATTGTACCTAACATTGTACCGGATAAGGCTGAGGTTTGGTATTACATAAGGGCGTTTTCGAGAGAAGTAGTAGAAGATGTGTATGAGCGTCTCATACGGGTGGCAAAGGGAGCAGCCATGATGACGGACACACAGGTCGATGTGGAGTTTCAGGGGGGCTGCTATAATACCCAGAACAATAAAATACTTGCAAATGTAGTTGCAGAGGCCATGAATGAAATACCCCAGGAGCCGTGGACGAAAGAGGAGCTTGCATTTGCCGCAGCGCTGGATGAGAAGACGGCTGACTCTGCCAGAGCTACAGTGAAAAAATACGGGTTAGAGGCAGACACGCATTTATATTCAGGACCAGGAAAGGTGACATGCTTTAACAGCTACGGTTCTACTGATATTGGAGATGTTATGCATCTTGTGCCTACCGCATATTTTTTCACGGCATGTACGAATATGGGGGCGCCTGCCCATAGCTGGCAGTTTGCATCCTGTGCCGGCAGCAGTATCGGAGAAAAGGGTATGATATTTGCGGCAAAGACGATGGCAGTTTATGGAGCAAAGCTGATAGAAAACCCGGAATTGATTGCTTTGGCAAAGGCCGAGTTTGACAGGCAGATGGAAGGAAGAGTCTACAAAAATCCTGTACCGGACGGGATGGGTGTGCCAAAGTAAAAATGAAAAAAAGATCAGAGCGTTTCCGCATCTGATCTTTTTTTGAGCTTAAAGGAGCAGTATTTTATAAATCTTTTCCGGCCTTCCCCGGGTAAAAGAATGCTGCCCGCTCAATTCTTCGGCAACGCCAGAGGATAATAGCTTTTTCAGCAGCCGGTTGGCGCTGCGGGGAGTAATATTCAGTGCAGATGACAGAGCCTGGGCGGTAATATGGCCGGTATCTAACAGGTTTAATGCGTCTGTAAGCTTTTCTATATAAGATGGAGACAGGCCTGTCTTTTGGGAGAGAAGCAAAACGTCCTTGTCAGACAGTTCCTTTGGAGAAGCATTTCCGTCAAAATCAGTGGGGACAGCAGAGGCACTTCCGGACAGCTGCTGGTTTAAGGCAGTAATTGCATTCTGATTCTGAAGCATGGTTTTTAAATGTATTTCCTGCAAAAGAAGAGAGATAGATTCCTTAAGGATCTCATGGTTTGGATAGACAAAGTAGGTCTTTACCCCGGCTTTTAATAAATCAGGCATAATATTGCTGAAACGTGTTACGGAATAGGAGATTTTCCCTTCATACCAGAGGCGTATATGCTTGTGTTTGATTTTTTCCTCCATTGCACATAGCTGTTCCAGTGAATATAAAGAAGTGTTTTTATAAACCTGATAGATGAGATTGTCAAAACGTCCCTGTCCTAAAATATGATAAAGAGGCACATCTGTGTGAATCCATTCTAACAAATCAAAATATCCTTTTTCCAGGTAAAAATCGTCTTCCTTGTACTGAACCTGAAAAAAGGTTTCATAGTAGCATAAAGCATTGCTGCCGAAGGAGACAAGGGGACGGGGAAGAGAGGGAACCCGTTTAAGTATCGCGGCGCGGGGTACGGGACCGCTTACGAGAAAACCATCGTATGAGGAAGTAAGTTCAAGATAGAGTTCTCCGACATGTGAAAAATTTTTATAAATAAAATAAGAAAATTCACAATCAAAGCTTTGTGAACGGAAATAGGAATCTACATAGTCTTTTAAAAATTCTGTAAGGATTACTGCTATTCTCATTTTGAAGATTCTCCAGTTTCATTAATCATTTCTTTTAAATATAACTCATAGATGCTTTATTTTCAATGCTTATAAAGAAATTGTTTGTATCTTGAAAATAAAGGAAATGTGGGATAGAATAGATTTAAGTCTGAACAGGAAGGAAAGGATGATACAGGGTGAAATTAAAGGTAGCACTGCTGCAGATACTTCCGGGAAAGGGGTTATCAGAGCAGTACAATATAGGAGAAAAAGCCTTAAGGAAGGCCAGGGAGGCAGGGGCAGATATAGCGCTGTTTCCGGAAATGTGGACCAGCGGTTATGAGATACCGGAGGATGGAGACGTTTTAGGACGGGTGGCTGTCTCAGCCGATGGTTACTATTTGAAAAAGTTTGGCTGGCTTGCGAAGGAGCTGAATATGGCAATCGGGATCACATTCCTTGAAAAGTATTCCCCGGATCCCAGAAATTCTGTTGCCTTGTATGACAGGCACGGGGAGAGAAGGCTTCTTTACGCGAAGGTACATACCTGTGAATTCGGGGAAGAGAGGGCATTGTCCCCGGGAGAGGATTTCTACGTAACAGAGCTTGATACGGCTGCAGGCCCGGTGAAGGTGGGATGTATGATCTGTTTTGACCGGGAATTCCCCGAGAGCGCAAGGATTCTGATGCTGAGGGGGGCGGAGATCGTGCTGGTTCCTAACGCCTGCCCGATGGAAATTAACAGGCTCTCCCAGCTTAGGGGGCGTGCGTATGAGAATATGATGGGAATCGCCACCTGTAATTATCCGGAAGGACAGCCGGACTGCAACGGCCATTCCAGCGTATTTGACGGAGTAGCTTATCTTCCGGAGAGGCCGGGCTCAAGAGATATGTGTATTTTGGAGGCGGGCGGGAAGCCTGGGATTTATCTGGCTGAATTCGACCTTGACATGCTCCGGGACTATCGGAAACGCGAGGTTCACGGAAATGCCTACAGACACCCGGAGAAGTACGGGATACTGGTTTCCAGAGAAATAGGTCCGCATGCTGATTAGCGGCCCCGGCAGTCAAAGTCTGTGTGACGAAATCACAGAAAAATTTTGATGCTGCGTTATAATAACACCATAGCGAAGAAAAAGGAAGGAGGCGCGGGAATGGGTTTTTTTAACATATTCAAAAGCGCAGATATCAATCAGGGACTGAAAGAGTACGAAAATACACCGGGCGCTGTACTTTTAGATGTGCGGACGCCGCAGGAATATAAGGAAGGCCATGTTCCGAAAAGCCGTAATGTTCCGCTTCAATCAATCAGGGACATTAAAACAGTTACGGACAAAATGGATACGCCGCTTTTTGTATATTGCTATTCTGGCGGCAGAAGCCGTCAGGCGGCGGGTATGCTTGAACGGATGGGATATAGCGATGTAAGAAATATAGGCGGTATCAGCGCATATACAGGAAAGGTGGAAAGATAATATGAAGGTTGTAATTGTAGGCGGCGTGGCCGGCGGAGCGACTGCCGCAGCCAGAATCCGGAGATTGGATGAACAGGCAGAGATCATTGTATTTGAGCGTTCAGGGTATGTTTCTTATGCAAACTGCGGTCTGCCTTACTACATTGGAGATATTATTACGGATCCGGAAGAGCTGGCCCTTCAGACTCCGGAAAGCTTTTTCTCCCGTTTCCGTGTGATAATGAAGGTGCGCCATGAGGTGACTGCTCTGCATCCGGAGAAGAAGGCAGTATCTGTCAGGAACCTTAAGACAGGCGAGGAATTTGAAGAAAGCTATGATAAGCTGATCCTCTCTCCTGGGGCAAAGCCGACTCAGCCAAGGATTCCCGGCACGGGAATCGGTAAGCTCTTTACACTGCGCACGGTAGAAGATACCTTTTGCATCAAAGAATACATCCGGCAGAATCATCCGGAGTCTGCGGTTCTGTCAGGAGGAGGATTCATCGGGCTGGAGCTTGCCGAGAATCTGCGAAACCTTGGCATGGACGTCACTATCGTCCAGCGTCCCAGGCAGCTGATGAATCCATTTGATCCGGATATGGCGGCATTTATTCATGGCGAGATGCGAAAGCATGGTGTTAAGCTGGCTCTTGGCCATACTGTGGAGGGCTTTGAGGAGAAAGACGGCGGCGTGGATGTACTTCTTAAGGAGGAGGCACCCCTCCATGCGGATATGGTAGTGCTTGCCATCGGCGTGACTCCGGATACACAGCTTGCGAAGGATGCAGGGCTTGCCCTTGGAATAAAGGGCAGTATTCTGGTCAATGAGCGGATGGAGACCTCTCTTCCTGATATTTATGCCGTTGGCGATGCAGTACAGGTGAAGCACTATGTTACCGGGCAGGAGGCGCTGATTTCCCTTGCAGGCCCGGCCAACAAACAAGGACGTATCGCCGCGGACAATATTTGCGGCGGGGACAGCAGATATCAGGGGTCTCTTGGAAGCTCGGTCATCCAGGTATTTGACATGACTGCCGCAGCTGTCGGAATTAACGAGAAGACTGCAGAAAAAGCGGGACTTCAAGTGGATAAGGTGATCCTGTCACCCATGAACCATGCAGGGTATTATCCCGGCGGGAAGGTCATGACGATGAAGGTGATCTTTGAAAAAGAGAGCGGACGCCTGCTGGGCGCGCAGATCGTAGGATATGAGGGCGTAGATAAGCGTATCGATGTTCTTGCGGCGGCGATCCACGGGAGAATGACAGCAGCCAGCTTAAAAGAGCTGGATCTTGCCTATGCACCGCCTTATTCTTCTGCGAAGGATCCAGTAAATATGGCCGGGTTCATGGCTGAAAATATTTCTAAAGGAATTTTAAAGCAGTTCCATGCAGAGGATGTAGGGAAGCTGCCCCGTGATGGAAGCGTCATCCTTTTAGACGTCAGGACAAGAGAAGAATATGGCCGGGGGCATATTGAAGGCTTTATAAATATTCCGGTAGATGAGTTAAGAGAGAGGCTTGGTGAGCTTGAAAAAGGAAAAACGGTTTATGTGATGTGCCAGAGCGGCCTGCGCAGCTATATCGGAGCAAGGATTCTGGCGGGATATGGATATGATGTATACAATTTATCGGGAGGCTTCCGTTTCTATGATGCGGTGATGAACGACCGCTGCCTCGTAGAGTCGGCGGCGGCCTGCGGGATGGATGCTTAAAAAATGGCAGGATTGTAATAGATAAAGGCAGAAATAGAATAGCTTTTTAGTATTTTCTGCATTATAATAGTATTTGTAAAGTTCTTAAACGGCTGCAATTTTTTCATAAAAAAGGGTTGGACAGTTATAAACTGTCCAGCCCTTTTTGCTATATTATATGCCCTAAAACAGCTTATCTAAAGCATTTCTTCCCTGCCCCGAAAAGTAGAGTTTTATAGACACATTACCGATGAAAAATATGCCCAAATTTTTTTAATTATATGCACCTTCTTCTATTAATATAGTATATATTTTTGTGCTGTTTTGTCAATATTTTTTTCATAATCCGTAAAATTCCCGATGTCCAGTAAACTCTACTTTAATGGACATCGGAAGGCGGGGTGGAAAAAATGGAGAATGTAATATTACATCCGGAAAAAATCAGCTTTAAGAGAAGCTATATAGGCATCAAGGATACCAGATACGGGAACCGGAGGATTCCCTATAAGGAAATCATTCTGGGATACTTAAAGGTCTGGGATCGAGAATCCGGAGGTTATTATAAGCCGGAGATCACGGAGGTTACAAGAGATATGGACGGAGATTTAATATTGTACGATTACCGGCACTGCTGTTTTCATATCCGGACAGACCTGGTAAGTGAGACGGCGGGCGCTATGCTGGGGGAATTAACGATGCATGCGCCTTATATACTGGCCGGAGGCCAGGAGTGGTTTGACGAGCATGACGAGAAGCAATTTGCGGAAATCGGAAAGATGGTAGAGATTATGAAGGGATGCGTATAAGTCACTGTGAACGCAGTGAACAATAACAGGAAGGGAGGGCGCCATATGGTTCAGAAGATGACGGCGGTTGACGGTCCGCCAGTAAGAGAGGCCCTGTCAGCTTATCCATCGGGCGGCAGGGCGAATAGCTGCAGTCAGGGAGGGCTGCGGAAGTGTACGATGGAAAGAAAACTAACGGCAAACCATTGGAAACGGTGGGACGCAAAGCCATAGGGACTAAGACGGGGAAAGCCCGTTATGTCAGCCTGGCTGCTGATTATAAAGGCAAACTGCCGGAAACGGCAGGACGCAAAGCTATGGGGCTAAGGCATAAGGCTAAGCCAGCCGGTTACTAATTATAATTAGCAAACCGCCGGAAACGACGGGACGCAAAGCTAAGGGGGCTAAGGTGCAAGGGTACTAAGCCAGCCCGGCCGCCGGATACTTTGCATCCGAACTAAGCAAAGAAAGGATGAATTATATGAAAATGAGAAGAAAAATGGGCAGAAGAATTACTGCTCTGTTTCTGGTCCTGCTGCTGGGTATGAATTCGCTTACGGCATTTGCCAGTGAGCCGGATACAGCCGAGGCACAGGCCGAGGTAACGGAAGTGCCGGAAACGTTGGAGGAGACGGTACAGCCAGAAGAACCAGAGGTCAGTGAACCGGCAGAGGAACTAACAGAGACGGAGCCTGTCACAGAACAGGAAACAGCGCCGGAAGAGATTCCGGCGTCAGAGGAAAAAGAGGCGCCGGAAGAGATTTTAGCGCAGGATGAAGAGGAACAAGACACAGAGACAGCAGTTCAGTATGAGAACATTCAGGAAACATTCCAGGCAGAAGTTTCAGAGGAGAAAGAAGTGCCGAAAGTTGTAAAAAATTTCCTGGACGCTGTTGAGAAACTGGCCGCCTTCGGTAACGTAACAGAGGAAACTGCAGAAGAATTTAACAGGCTTGGCCAGGCAGCCATGGACGCTTATGAGGCAGTGCAGGCTGCAGGACTTGAGGACTTTGAAGGTGTATCAGAAGCTCTTGCCACATTAATAACAATGGCTGACATGTTCACTGGAGGCATCGAGACAGCTGCGCTTATTAAAGGCGAACAATTTACAGTAAGGATAGTAAAGGTTGTCAATGGCAATAAGGTAGATGAAAAAGTGTTGACGAGCAAATGCCTGCAGAGTACAGGTCATGCTGGCTATAATCACTCCACGAATCTTCGGACTTTGGCAAATCAGTCTGGATTCTCGGGATATAAGGGATACAACTGGAGTAATCACTCGACTGTGCCTTCGAAGTATACGTCAGGGCTCTGCCCTAACAACAACTATGCATCCGTGCATTACAATATCACAGGCAGCGCACCTTATAAGGCAGATGAGACTTTATTCCTTTTTTTTGAGACTTCGAAAACCTTTACTTTGAAGTATAATGCTAATGGAGGAACTGGCGCGCCAGCGACTCAAACGGCAACCGGCACTGCAGAGTCTTATACTTTTACTGTTTCCTCTACGAAGCCCGAACGGAGTGGCTATAACTTTCTGGGATGGTCTACAAGTTCAACCGCTGTATCTGCAAGCTATCAGCCAGAGAGCAGTATTACTGTCACAGGCACCACTACACTTTATGCCGTATGGGAAAAGGAAGCTCCAAAGAAACCAACCTTAACCGGCATAGGGAATTTTACGATTGAAAAGACTTTTGTGAATCTGCCGGAAAAGCTGATTCCCGGGAATTTCACTCTGTCCTATGAAGTGACATATCTGGTTGACGGTGTAACTCAGAGTGAAAGGGAGAGCGGAACTGTGCCATTGATAAAAAATGGAGCAAATTACACAGGAACAATAACCCCTACGATTTGGGCAGCTCCATCAGGTTCCACCTGGGACAATATGACGTGGAGTGAGCGGCAGAAATATAAGACAGTAATAAAGCTTACAGAAAGCAATGCACAGGTAGACGGATATACCCATGTATTCAGCCCGGTTTATGCGGCGGACGCCGTAGTCAGCGGCTCCACTGCAACATTTACGATTGATGGGGCAACTATTGGAAAAAAATTGCTCTTAAAAAACACCTATACCGCAATTCCAGTTCCAAAACTTTCTGTAACAAAGACTGTAGATTCTACTGAAGTAAATGCAGGAGATACGGTTGAGTATACGATCCGTGTCGAGAATAAAGGGGAAGCTGATGCAGAAAATGTAACAGTAACAGACATACTTGACAGCAATCTGACCTTTGAAAGCTGGAGCCTGAACGGGGCGGAAAGTACAGAGCAGCCGGCAGGAGGCGTTTACTCTGTCGGAACGGTCAGTGCAGGAGCTGCCGTTGTTTTGACCATTAAGGCGACAGTAAAGGACGATGTTGACGCAGGGACGGAAATTAGCAATACAGCAACTGCAGATTATGATGGTAAGCCTGAAGATGAGGATCCGAACGACACTGTTACTGTAGTTGTAATCGAAAAGCCCGTTCAAGTCACAGCAACCTGGCTGGATGGCTACACCGAGACACCAATGAAACAGGAAACGGTCAACAAGGATATAAGTGACGAAGAGCTGGAGACATTGTATCCGGATGATCCAGAGCGTGAAAGCTATGAATTTACCGGATGGGGCGAGCCGGTACGCGATGCTGACGGCAATATTACGATAACAGCACAGTGGCAGCCGAAGACAGCAGATGTAAAAGCAGTCCATACTTATTATGACGAGGTTGAAGGTGAAACACTAACCATAGAAAATGGTAAGTATACAGTAACAGCAGAAGGGGTACAGATTGGTCAGCCGGCGCCTGAAGCAATTCAGGAGGAGCATCCGAATTATGACGGAAGGACATATATTTGTGTAAAGAAGCCTTCAGACTTTACTGTAACGGCCGATAAGACAGAGTTTGAATTCAGCTATGTCCGTACTATCACAGCAACCTGGCTGGACGGCTACACCGAGACACCAATGAAACAGGAAACGGTCAGCCAGGATATAAGTAACGAAGAGCTGGAGACATTGTATCCGGATGATCCAGAGCGTGAAAGCTATGAATTTACCGGATGGGGCGAGCCGGTACGCGATGCTGACGGCAATATTACGATAACAGCACAGTGGCAGCCGAAGACAGCAGATGTAAAAGCAGTCCATACTTATTATGACGAGGTTGAAGGTGAAACACTAACCATAGAAAATGGTAAGTATACAGTAACAGCAGAAGGGGTACAGATTGGTCAGCCGGCGCCTGAAGCAATTCAGGAGGAGCATCCGAATTATGACGGAAGGACATATATTTGTGTAAAGAAGCCTTCAGACTTTACTGTAACGGCCGATAAGACAGAGTTTGAATTCAGCTATGTCCGTACTATCACAGTAACCTGGCTTGATGAAGACGGAACAGTGATTAAGCAGGAAGTGATTCCAAATGGGCAGGATTATAATGAGCTGTACCCGGACGACCCAAGTGAGACAGGCGAATGGGAAGAGCCTGTAACGGATGAGGAAGGCAATGTCACGATTCAGTGGAAGGCGCCAAAGCCGGACAGAATGATTACTGTCAACTATATTACGGATGATGAGACTCCGGTTCTTCTGCAGAGTAAAGTGATCGGCACATCCTACAAGGATGGCGACACGTATAACTGCAATGACTGGATTGATGAGTCATTTGACGGAAACGGGCACCATTATGTTTTAGTAAAAGACAGTGTGAATGATCCGGGTAACGGAACAGTGAACGGTGATATCCTAATTACAGCGGTATATACGGCGGATCCGACACCAGTAGATCCAACGCCAACAGATCCGGCGGACCCAACACCAGTAGATCCAACGCCAGCAGACCCAACGCCGGCTGTACCGGTAACCCCGGTCATAGTACCGACAGCGCCTGTGATTACACCGGCAGTTACGCCTGTACCTGTAGTTACACCGGCAGTTACGCCGGAAGCGGCTCCGGTAACTCCTGTAATAACCCCGGCAGCAGCTGCTGCAGAGCAGCCGGAGATACGTGCGGTCCAGGATGAGGATATACCGCTTTCGAACACTAAGGTAGAAGATGCAGAAGTTCCGTTAGCGGGCAGCGGCGGCAGATGGGCCCTTGTCAATTTTGCTTTAATGAATCTTTCAATCTTCGAATCACTGATGCTGTTGATTGGATATTTTGTCCAGACAAAGAGATCAAAAGAAGAGGATGAGGAAGAGGATGAGAAAGAGAGAAAGCTGAAGAAAAAGGGTATAGTGCGTCTTGTCAGCCTGCCGGTAGCTGTCATTTCTATCATAGCGTTTTTCCTGACAGAGAATATCTGGCTTCCGACAAAGCTTGTGGATGAGTATACACTTCTGATGGCAGTCATCGCTGTTATTCAGACAGTTGTAGTTGCATTGTCCCGTAAGGAAGAAGATTTCGAAGCAAAAGAGGAAGAGCCGGAAGCAGAGATGGCATAAAAGAATAAGTGAAATGAGTAACAGCGGCTGACGCATCATATTGCGTCAGCCGCGTTGTTGTTACTTGGAGAGAATTAAGTGTTACCGCTTGCTGACAGAGGCATTTTTGTATATAATGAAACAGAAAACTTGTAGTATTGGCCAGAGCCAGGAAGAGGATTTTATGTTTCAGGTCTTACCGGGGAATTTTTTTGTTCCTTTGTCATCTCCAAATAAAATTGTATATTGGGAATGTATCTGCAAGCTGTTTTCTGTAATGGAACATCAGCTTTCTTTTGGTGTGGAAAGGGATGTACTTGTGGATGAACTACAATATTACTTTGAACAGAGCGCGGCCGCGGAGATTGTGGGGGAGGATTTTGCGGGGGCTGACAGCAGGGGGAAGGCCAATGGCATTTTAAGGAGACTTGAGCACTATGGATGGATTGAGATAGAAACAGATAAGAGCTATGTGCAGAGAGTGAATTTTAAAGAATATTCTGTACGTCTTATGAAGACTCTGCTAGAGATTGAAGAGGGTAAGCAGATAGAATATCAGGGATATATTTATACGATTTATAGTCTTGTGCGTGGAACCACGGACAATCCGGGCGTGGTGCTATTACAGATTTTGGAGAATACGGATCTTTTAATTACCGGGCTTAAGAATTTGAATTCCAATATCAAGCATTATATTGATGAGCTTACGAAGCATAGTACAGTGGCAGAGATTATGGATGCCTTGTTTAACGATTATATTACGAATATCGTAGATAAGGCGTACCACAGACTGCTTACGTCAGATAATGTATCAAAATTTCGTCCGGAGATTATAGAAAGACTGGAAAGCAGAAGCAAAAGCGGGTCATATATAGAAAAAACGGCAGCGGAGCTTGCAGGACTTCAGGAAATAGATAAAGATACGGCAAAGGAGCAGGTCTATCGTTATTTGCACGAGATCATTGAAGCATTTCGCAATATGGATGATATTTTGAATGAGATCAATCAGAAGAATACCCAGTATCAGAGGGCAGCGATTAACCGGGCAAAATTTCTGCTTTCAGGAAATGAGGATACCAGAGGGCAGATAAAAGAGATCCTTCTTGGGATGAATGAGATGATAAATGAAGAGAAAATGGAACCTGGCGGGATTTATGAGATAGAATTTCTTGATCATCTTGTGCGGATTTATAACTGCAGTTTTCTTGATGAGAATTCTTTTTATTCTCCGATAGAAGGAAAGAAAGAATTCATACCCCAGCAGATGAACCGTCAGGAACCGGACATGGAATTACGTCAGGAAAAGATGCGCCGTATGATGGAAAAAATGAAGAAAATTCTGAACCCGGAAAAGATAGACAATTATGTGATGCAGAATATGGGTGATAGAAAAGAGATGCTGGCGACTGAACTGCCATTGTTAAATGTGGAAGACTTTGTGAAAATTATATATGTCCGTTTGTATGGGCAGCGGAAAAATATGAAATATAAAGTAGAGATAACGGAAGAAAAAGAAGTGCACGGATTCCGGTTTACGGATTTCAGAATCTGGAGGAAATAATAGTGGAATTACTGAAAAATATGTTGCAGCGGGATAAGGATGAGTTTAAGAGAATAGCAAACCGCCTTCTTAGCCAATGCTTTTTATGTAAAGGAAATGTGACAAATAGAATAGATTATTATTTTGTACTTAAGTATCGCACAGAATTTCAAGAGTATTTGTCCATACTTGGATACCGCCTTGAGATCAGCGAGGAGTTCGGCGTGATTCAGCTAGTGAACCCGCAGAATTATAACAGGCTGCATCTTAAATTATACGAATCTATTATACTGCTGATTCTTAGAATTCTTTATGATGAGAAGAGAAGGGAGCTTTCTGTCAGTGACGAGGTTATTGTAAATCTTGGAGATATTCAGGATAAATATCTAAGCCTCCAGATTCGGGAGAAGATGATAGATAAGACAACCATGCGTAATACTCTTAGTTTTTTCCGCAGATTTCAATTGATTGAAATTTTGGACAAGGACTTGGGGAGTGAAGAGTCCAGGGTACTTATATATGATTCTATTATGATGGCGGTACGGGTGGAGGATATAAAGCAGGCGTATGAGAAATTAGAGCTGTACAGAAAGGGGAGAAAATCAGATGAAGAAACTGACGAGAATGAAGCTGATTAATTGGCACCGTTTTGAAGACTGTACAATAGATTTCGGAGCTTCTACCCTTATTTCCGGAGAAAACGGAGCTGGAAAATCTACGCTTCTGGATGCAATTCAATTTGTGATTACTTGTTCTGCGAATTCCTTTAATAAAGCAGCTCATGAGAATGGAAAGAGAAAACTGACCGGATATGTCAGGTGTAAAACCGGACGTGAAAGTAAGCCTTATGAGAGAACCGGACAGATCACTTCACATATCGCACTTGAATTTTATGAAGAGAGTAAAGACAGGAATTTTATTGTGGGAGCTGTGATAGATTCAGCATCCGAAGGACAGGAAGTAACTGTAAGATATCTTATAGATAATAAAAGAATCTCAGACGACATGTTTTTTAAAGGGAATACGCCGCAGTCTGTTTCGGAATTCCGCACCTCCAATAAAACAATACGGCAATGGTGCAAGACGCAGATAGAAGCAAAAAAGATGATAAAATCAAGATTTGGACGGATTGATGACAAATTTTTCAGTTTAATTCCCAAGGCTTTGGCATTTAAACCGATTGATGATATCAAAGACTTTGTGTATTCCTATGTATTAGATGAAAAGGAAGTGAATATCGAAGTACTGCGTGAAAATGTCCGCACTTACCAGGATTTGGAACGTACTTTGGAAAATGTGAAAAAGCGGATGGATAAGCTTGAACGGATTGATAAATTTCACAGTGATGTAACAGATTATATGGAAAAGGACAGGATGTATGAATTTTATTTATCCCAGGCGGAGGTAGATATTTCCAAAGAAAAAATTCAGAGGCTTGAGTCTGAAATCCGTACAGAAGAATACCGCCGTAAGGAAACGAAAAAAGATCTGGATGCTGTGTCTGCCGAGAAAGAGCAGAAGCTTCAGTTAGCAACAAGCCTGCGTTTGGAGCTGAAACAAAATAAAGAATATATAGCTTTAGAAGAACAGGAAAAAGAAAAGGCACGGCTAAAAGAAGAAGAAAAGCAGGCGCTCCTTGAGAAAAAAGAACTTATGGCCAGCGTGAAAAAGGCTCTGGACAGGGTATATCAGCTGCTGGAGGTAAAGGATGCCGACAAATGTATTGGGGAATACCGGGAGACCCTTGAAAAAATAGACGGGGTTTCTGATATTATGAAGGCAAGGGACTGCACTGAAAAGGTAATTAAGTACAAAGGTGAAATGTATGACCGGGTGCAGAGAAAAATTGCAGAGGTACAGATCAGACAGGAGAAATATAAAACAGAAAAGCAGGAGCTAGATAGAAAAATCGAAGGGCTGGAGAGGAAAAAATTATCTTATCCACCGGCAGTAGATGAAGTGCTTCGTGCAGTTCGGGAGGAGTTTGCAAGAATTGGCAGGAAAACAGAAGCCCATGTACTTTGTGAAACACTGGAAATTACAGACGAAAGCTGGCGCAATGCCGTAGAAGGATATCTGAATACACAGCGTTTTTATATCCTGGTGGAGCCGGAGAGCTTTGATATTGCATTAGGGATATATGATAAGCTGCGCAGAGAGAAAAAAGCTTATGGCGCGGGTCTTATTAATACCCAGAAAATGGAGGACTATGATAAGGCACCCCAGGGAACGCTTGCAACGGTTGTAAAGTCAAAAAATAAATATGCAAAACGTTTTATTAATATGATACTTGGTAAGGTTCAGATGTGCGAGCAGTACAGTGATTTGAAAAAGTATCCTACTTCTATTACAAAAGAGTGCATGAAGTATCAGAACCGGGTTGCGAGCGCTATCCGGCCGGAGATTTTTCATGTGCCTTTTATCGGAAAGCATGCATTTAAAATACAGCTTGAGCAGGCGAGGCAAAAAAGAACCGAACTGGAAAAAATCATGAAGCAGGCACAGAAACAATGGGAGGATTTGGAGTCTGTGCTGGCGCCGCTGTCAGCAGAGGATGATGTGGATGTGAAATACAGACTGGCTGTTTTGACAACGCTCTCAAGGCTTCAGGCGGGGATTCAGAAGTGTGACGCGAATATCAGAACCCTGAAGAAGAATTCTACATTCATTCAGAAGCAGATACAGCTGGAGGCTCTGGAACAGCTGCGGACTGAATTAGAGACAAAAGCAAGCGCCCTGAATCAAAAGATTGGAGGAATTGAAAAAAATATAGAGAATAAGGAAGAACAAATTGCTCTTGAGAAGGGAAATCAGATAAGCAGACAGGCATATGCAGCGGAGCTGGCGGCGATAGCCGGAGATGAGCTGACTGTCTGGAAGAAGGAATATGAAAAGCAGACATCTGGGAAGTCTTTTGAGCAATTTAAAGAGAATTTCAGCAGACGCCGAAAAGCAAATGAAACATTGCGGGGGGATGCTGAAGCTAAAATGATCCAGCAGATGATTGATTATAAAACAGAACATAGCTTTGGCGCCGCGGCAAGTATGGAGGGATTTCTGGAATTTGCGGCTGTGTATGACAGGCTTCGTACCTCAGAGATTTTGGAATACGAAGAGAAGGTTGAATCAGCAAGAGCGGCAGCAGAGGAAGAGTTTAGAGAACAGTTTCTTGCAAAGCTGCAGGAGAATATGAAACAAGCCCAAAGTGAATTTAAAGAGTTAAATAAAGCATTAAAGGATATTGCTTTTAGTAATGAGAAATATGAATTTTTATACATGCCGAGTAAAAAATACCGGAATTATTATGAGATGATTATGGACGATTTTAATATGGTACAGGGAGAGTCTATTTTCAGCGGTATTTTTCATGAGACACATAAAGAGGTTATTGATGAACTGTTTGATCGGCTGGCTATTCATAATGAGAATCAGACAAAGACACTGGATGAATTTACAGATTATCGTACTTATATGGATTATGATATCAAGATTCTTCACAGTGACGGCAGTTATTCCTATTATTCAAAGGTGTGCGAGGAAAAGAGCGGCGGTGAGACACAGACGCCGTTTTACGTAACGGTAGCTGCTTCTTTTGTGCAGCTCTATGGCAATAATATCGGCGGGGAGGCCGCGGGACTTGTAATGTTTGATGAAGCCTTCAATAACATGGATGATGAGAGGATCGGGGGTGTACTGGAGTTTTTGAAAAGGCTGCCGCTTCAGATACTTATCGCGGCACCGCCGGATAAGATTCAGTATATCAGCCCTTCCCTGTCAGAGACACTTCTGGTTATGACTGATGAGAAGGTAAGCTATGTGGAGGAATATTATAATGGCGCATTATGATATTAAAATCTTAAGCAGTCTTTTGGACTCTTATGAGAACAGCCTTTTGTCGAGGGGCGAAAATAAGGTAAATATTCATATTGCTTTTCAGTTTACAAAGAAAACGATGCCGGAATATTTTAATGAGAGCTCTCTTGCTTATGATGAGATCCATGCAGTCGTAAAAGAGCTTGAGCGAAAGGATTTTCTTTCTGTTGTCTGGAAGAGAGGAAAAGAGGGGCATATTATTCAGAAAGTGGTTTTGAAAGAGGAACATGCAGATGAGGTATATTCTTATTTAAAAAGAACGCCGAAAGCGGATTATGTGAATCAGCATTTACAATTTTTAGCCGCATGGGAACAGGAGCCGAAGGAAGCTGGGATTGCGCAAAAATTTGCCGCCTGGCTGAAGGGGCGGATAGAAGAGGGCAGGTCAGTAAAGGAATTTATTGATTTATCAGATTTAGAAAAAACAAAGAAAATTTTGGCAATGCTTTCTCTGGTAGAAAACAATAAGGAATCTTGTTATATCCGTGAATTTTCTATCTGGCATTTTGGAGATTCAAAAGTATTTGAGGCCCAGTCAGGGGTTCTGGGGAAGATTATGCGGCGTTTCAAGACGGAATTTGAAGATATGGATACTTACCAGATTCTTGCGGAGTATAATATTTACAATACACCGGATTATGTGTATATCAAGGGGGAGGGAGAGCTCTTTTTCCATAAGGAAGGAAAATCAGCAGTAGATTTATCCTGCTTAGAGCAGGGAATTGGAATCTCCGGTGCAGATGTAAAAAATATCAGAGTTTCCGGAAAGAACAAGGTGAGGAAGGTAATTACCATTGAGAACCTGACAACATTTTTCAGATGGCAGGAGAAAAACAGTCTGATTATTTATCTTGGAGGATATCATAATTCTGTGCGGAGAGAGCTTCTAAACAGGGTGTACCAGGAGCTTTCGGAAGCAGAATACCTTCATTTTGGAGACATCGATGTAGGTGGTTTTGAAATTTACAGAGATTTATGTGAGAAAACAAAGATTCCATTTCAGACTTATCATATGGGAATATGGGAACTGAAGCATTATGAAAAATATACAAAGAAATTGACAGAAAATGATAAGAAACGTTTGCAGGCTCTGATGAAAAAAGAATGGACCGGACAGAAGAAAATTGCACAGGTTCTGGAATATATGGAAGAGAAGGATATGAAGCTGGAACAAGAGATTGTACGTAAGACTATGGAAATGCCGTCTGCCCTGTCTGCAAAAATGTGAGGTTAAAATATGGCAGTGTGGGACACATTGGGATAAAGAGGATATGTTATATCTGAAAGAAGCAAATATGAGAGACTTAGAGAAAGAATAGGATACCTCCCCGGGCTTAAAACTCCGGTGCCCGGTATCATGCTGGGCATCGGAGTTTTTTCTTTTCCTTTATCTTGCCGGCATTTGGAAATCTGCAAGCGCCTTGTTCAGATAGTCGTTAAAAGGTTTCATGATTCGGAAAAGCTCCATTGCTTTTACAAGAAATATCCCTGCATCTTTCACGTCTTCGTCTTTTAGCGGATATTCCAGATACCAGCTCTTGAATTTTAGATAGTCTGCCTGAGGGTGTTCTTTCTCGTATCCCGCCGGAACCTTTTTCAATGCCGTCCCCTGTACAGTAAAATACTTTTCAAAATCCGGCTCGTGGATAATCTTCTCCCATTCTTCGCCGTTTTTGGCGATATAATCCCGTACCATCGTTGTCGCATCCTTGAACATATCCGCAAACAGGCCGCCGCCTAAAAAGGATTGATTGCCTGGCTTTATCATAAGATAATAGCCGACAGGGACAGGAAGCTTCCCTTTTGATGAGATATGAGCGCGCAGCGCAGGGTTATATGGCGATTTGTCATGACTGAATCTTGTATCCCTTACAAGCTTAAACGTAAGGTCTTTGGGATTGTTGTGCAGAATGCTGCTGTCAAATTTCCCGATTTCCAGTATCAATGTCTGCAATAGGTTTTCAAATTCAGCATTTGCTTTTTTATAATCATCCTTGTGTGCGTGGTACCATTCACGGTTATTATTCACGCTTAATGAGGATAAATAGTCCATAATCACTTGGGTATTCATAGTTTTTTTGTCTCCTTTACGATTTCTGTACAATGGAAAGCTGGGTGGAATCTAAAAATTCCTGTATCAGATGCTTTATGCGTTCAGGAGACTGGTAGGTTTTACAGAATGAAAAGTCCTGCGATAAACCGTCAATATCCTCCATGGCATTTTTCACATCAATCATAGTCTGGATGGGGATTTCCGAAGCCTTTGTATAATCCAGCTGTAACGGGTTCAGTCTGCGGCTCTGGATTGCATAATTCACTCTGTCTTTGCATTTACATCTGCCGCCGCCATATTCTCCGCAGTATTCGCCTAGAAAATCTGCCATTTTCCTGCGTATCCGGGAAAGCCGCTGACGATATGCTTCCGGGGTCATATCTAAAATATCTCCTGCGATCCGGCTGTCGATCTGAAACATGGTACCCAGAATGAAAATACATCTGCTTTCCGTATCAAGACATTGCAGCATTACATTTGTACAAGACATTTTCAGCTCTTCTGCTAAAATATCTTTTTCCACATTTTGTGTTAAATCCGGCACGTCCTGTATGTTCGCGTTTTCTATGTCGTTCCCATAATATTCAAAACTTAAGGGATAGTGGGCGAACATATGCTTCTTGTAATTCTTCAGATGGTTAGCCGCGATTCGGAATACCCATGTTGTAAAGGAACTGTCACCTCTGAAAGAAGAAAGGTGCGTAATCATTTTTAACAGGATATCCTGTGTGGCGTCTTCTGCGTCTGCAAATGTCCCAAGCATCCGCAAGGATAAATTGAATACAAGCTCCTGCACGCCTGCAATCAGTGTTTCAAGGGCGTTTTTATCCCCTGATATGGCTTTCTCAACGAAAGCCTGTAATTCCTCATTCGTTTTTTTATTCATAGATTTTTACCTCCTACTTATTAGACAACGTCCCAGTGCGTTTGTGACAGAAAAGAATTGCTTTTTTTCTTATGACATTTTAGCATATGGCCATATTTTTTTCTATATCGCAGTATGGAAATAACCATTCCATTTGATGAGAATATGCTGTATAATAGAATTTGTTATTAAAGACAGGAACAGGATTGCTGTGATGAAATTATAAGGGAAAACATGTGAGGAGTGAGATTATGAAAAAAAGTTTAAAGATCGTAAAAGAAAGATATAGGGTTTTAGCGGAAACAGTGATGTCAGCTTTGAAAAAACGAGGATATGAGGCATTCTACTGTGAAACAGCAGAAGAAGTATCGGAATTGATATTGACATTGATTCCGGATGATTCTTCTGTTTCATGGGGCGGTTCAGTAACGCTAGAGGAAATCGGTATAATAGAAAAACTAAAACAGGCGGGATATAAAGTAATTGACCGTGGCGAGGCAGAAACACAAGAAGAAAAAACACAGCTGATGAGGGAAGCACTGACATGCGGCACCTATTTGTCAAGCGTAAATGCGATAAGCGAAGATGGTATTATGGTCAATATTGACGGAACTGGAAACCGTATTGCTGCAATAGCTTTCGGCCCTCAAAGCGTGATCTTGATTGTCGGGATGAACAAAATGTGCAGGGATGCAAAAGCGGCCAGAGAGAGGGCAAGAACATATGCTGCTCCGAATAACGGGATGCGCCTCTCGCTGAACCTTTCCTGTGTGAAAACAGGGTGCTGTCATGACTGCAATTCGGATGAATGTATATGTTCACAGATTGTGGAAATGCGCCGGAACCGGGTTCCAGGCAGAATCAAGGTGATTCTTGTGGGAGAAAGCCTTGGATTGTAGATTAACGAGTATTAGATTGATTATTCTAAAGCTTAGGAGCCGCCAATCATGAGTATTTTCGGACTTTGAGGGAAAATACGGTTTTTATGGAAAAATGAAGTTATTGCATATTTTACGAGAAATAAGCATACGGTATAGAGGATTTCATCGAATAAAAATCTGTCCGCTGTAACATTTGGCGGACATTTTTTTGTTAAAGTTTAATAGATGTAAAGGAGTGTGGCAATGAAGAAAATTTTACTGGTAGAGGACGATGCCCTTTTAAATAAAACGCTGACTTACAACCTGATTTCTGAGGGTTACGATACGGTATCAGCCCTGAATGCAGACACAGCTGCCGTGCTTTTAGCCCGGACGGAATTTGACATGGTGCTTTTGGACATCAATCTGCCGGACGGCAGCGGCTATGACCTGTGCAGGCTTATAAAGCCTGAAAATCCGGATACGCTGGTTATTTTCCTGACTGCCAATGACCAGGAGAGCGATCAGATACGGGGGTATGAAGCCGGGGCGGTAGATTATATCACCAAGCCCTTTTCCATTGAGGCGCTGCTTCGGAAAATACGTGCAATGTTCGCTATGCTGGAACATCGGGGGCTTACAAAGGATTTTTATGATGACGGCAGGCTGTTCCTGGATTTTTCGGAACAATCTGCCACACTCAATGGAAAGCCCCTTACGCTTTCCACGATGGAGTATAAGATGCTGCATTTGCTCTGCAAAAATCCCAAACAGATCCTGACAAGGCAGCGGCTTTTGGAAAGGCTGTGGGATGCAGAAGAAAATTATGTGGATGAACATACCCTGACAACCTCTATCAGCCGTATCCGGGGTAAGATTGAGGCAGAGGGGGACACGTATATTAAGACGATTTACGGAATGGGATATCAGTGGATGGGAGGCGAGAGAAAATGAGTCTGGAACGGATCTCGGTAAAAAGGACATTTCTTCTGATCTGCGGCTGTATGACAGCTTCCATGCTGGCTGTCTGTGCAGTTCTCTTTGCCATGACAGGCGAAGTCTGGGAGCTAACAGCCGGTATCCTGTTAACAGCCTGTGCCATCATCTGGCAGTTCCTTCTGATGCTGTTTTTTGGCAAACGGCTTTCTGTATTTACAGGAGAGCTGTGCCGGGTGATGGATCGGATGATAAGCGGGAGCGAAGAGCCTGTGCGCGTGACAGACAGTGAAACACTCTTTGCCCGTATCAGATGCCGTCTGTCGCGGCTTTATGGTATTATGCAGGAGAACCGGCGGAAAGTAGATGGGGAACGAAAGGAGCTACAGATGCTGGTGTCAGACATTTCCCATCAGGTGAAAACACCGGTAAGCAACTTGAAAATGGTGACGGACACACTGCTTACCAGATCGGTCACAGAAGAAGCGCGGCGGGAGTTCCTTAAGGGGATCCGCAGCCAGACGGACAAGCTGGAATTCCTCTTTCAGGCTCTTGTGAAAACTTCACGGCTGGAAACCGGGGCAATCCGGTTAGAGAAAAAAGACGCCCCGCTGATTGATACGCTGGCGATTGCCTGCAGCGGTGTTGTATATGAGGCGGAGAAAAAGGACATTTCCGTGACGGTAGACTGCCCGGATGGCCTTCGCCTTTCCCATGACAGCAAGTGGACGGCGGAGGCTTTATTCAATCTGCTGGATAACGCGGTAAAATATACTCCGGCGGGAGGGGCAATCCACATTTCAGCGGCACAATGGGAAATGTATGTGAAGCTTAGTGTGTCCGATACCGGTAAAGGCATTCCGGAGAGTAATCAGGCATCTATCTTCCGGCGTTTCTACCGGGAGGAGGAAGTGCACGAAGAACAAGGGGCAGGCATCGGCCTTTATCTGGCACGTGAGATTGTCACAAAGCAGGGTGGTTATATGAAAGTGACTTCGGAAGTTGGAAGAGGATCCACATTCTCTGTCTTTCTTCCCTGCAGATAATGAATTTTTTTACTGCTGTAACATTTCGCGGACATTTGGGTTTTACAATGGCTTTATTACAGAATTGTATGGAGGTATTACCATTATGACATGGCCTTTTGAAAATGATACCAGCGCCATAGTAAAACGCATATCAAATCGAAGTATATCAGCAAATCGAAAAAGAAATATCTTTATTGTTTTGACGATTGCACTTGCCAGCGCATTGCTGTCTGCTATTGTCCTCTATGGCTTTGGGGTTATGCAGGAAACGCAGAACCGCAACCAAAAAACAGCACAGATTATGTATCATGCGATTTCTGAACAACAAGGACAGGAACTATACAAGCAGGAAGAAATTGCGTGGGTAGGAGAATTTTTCAGCGCATTTTTTGAACAGGTAAATCATTCAGCCGTTAATTTTACTTATGCAAATGCAGATATGCTAAAGTCCCAAAGTATGCCATATTCGGGAGATTTACCGGCTTCGGAGGATGAAATTGTAGTACAGAATTCCCGATGATCATGTGATTGTCCGTTCCACTTATCTTAACCTGAGAGATGAAAACCGCGGAAGTGACATGCTGTTTTATTTCCTGATCGGATTTGTAACTTTTATTGGCTCCGGTATTGTGATCTATTCGATTTTTTATATTTCGGTAGCAGGCAGTATCCGTAACTATGGACAGTTTCGTACAATCGGAACAACAAAACGACAGATCAAAAAGATGGTTTACCGCGAGGGGAAATTACTCTCTGCCATTGGTATTCCTAGCGGTTTGGTGATTGGAAATGTGATCGGCTATTTTCTGGTTCCTGCTGGCTGGTACTGGCCGACTACTTTATGTGTGACGGTCGGGGTTGGACTTTTTGCATTTATTATTGTGATGATTGCCATTCGTACTCCTGTAAAAAGAGCTGCGGCAGTATCTCCGATGGAGGCATTGCGATATTTTGATTATAACGGGAAGATGAAAGAAAGTTCCGTGCTGCACCGTAAAATAGCACCTGCTTCCCTGGCTAAAATGAATCTGTCCAGGCAAAAGGCAAAATCCATTTTAACAATACTTTCTCTTTCACTTGGCGGCGTATTGGTCGTACTGATTTCGACCATGTTAGTTTCTTATGATGGCGTTGCAGAGGCAAGGGGCAGGGCTTTCGCCGGGATGAGCAGCAGAATTTGGAGAAAGAACGAATTGCAGGAACGATTGATTATGATGAACTGGTTGCGGGCAATGGAATTGTCCTGCTTCAAGAGTGTGCCGATCTTTATGATATAGAGGCTGCGCTGGGCGATACTGTTGAAGTAAAGTTTGAAACCGAATCTGGCCCAATTCACACAAAAGCCTACACGGTCATGGGGATTGTAAACAAATATTCTTACTCTGGCTCATCAAAATGCTTTACGCTCCCAGAGCAGCTTATGAATGAAGCGGCCGGGATAGATTGCACAGGT
>CATBDC010000056.1 GCA_949502235.1 uncultured Lachnospiraceae bacterium
TGCCTTAAAACCTTATGAAATAAAATAGAGCCAACGAACTGTGATTTTATTTCACGGGTTCATCGGCTCTGCATCTAAAGTGTCTGGCTCTGTGATGACTGCTATATGCAAATTTTCTGCTTTAATAAATCTCCTTTTCAATAATGGTATCTTTTTCGTTTAGCTAAAAGAAATATTACGCCAATTATAACTGCCATAAATTCTGCAACCAAAATGGAAATCCAAATACCATTAATTCCCAAAAAAAATGGTAGGAACATGATAGCGGCGACTTGAAAAACAAGTGTACGCAAAAACGAAATAATGGCAGATGTTACCCCATCGTTTAAGGCAGTAAAGAAACTTGACGTAAAAATTCCAAACCCCATAAATACGAAGGACAGGGCAAAAATTCGGAAACCAGAAATCGTTAGATTCATAAGCTCTGTATCATATCCAACAAAAATATGCGCTAATGGCACTGCAAATAATTCTGCCGATACTACCATGCCAATGCCAAATATGCCAGTCATAATCATACTTTGGCGAAGCAAGCCTTTCAGCTCCATATGATTTTTTGCACCATCATGATAGCCGATAATCGGTGCGCTTCCGATGGAATATCCTATAAATACTGCTGAAAAAATCATACTGACATACATCATGACACCATATGCTGCAACACCATTTTCCCCTGCGTACTTCATAAGCTGAACATTGTAAAGTATTCCCACAAGATTCATGGAAATATTGCTCATAAATTCCGATGAGCCGTTCATGCAGGCTTTCAAAATTGCCCTGCTATCAAACTTCGTTTTTCCAAGACGAAGAATACTGCTATTTTCTCTGGAAAAATAGAAAAGAGGAATTGCTCCGCCAACAACCTGACTTATTCCAGTTGCAATGGCTGCACCTGCCAGTTTATATTCTTTAGGCAAAAGGATGACTAAAATAGCATCCAGTATCATATTCGTCACACCAGTGGAAACTGCTATGGCAAGACCAAGATTTGGTCTTTCTGCCACTACAAAGAAGCTTTGAAACATGGATTGCAAAACAAAAAACGGTAATGCCACAAGAATAATTCTGGCATACATAACACAATTTTCCAGAAGTTCCCCAGAAGCACCAAACAGCATGGATACAGAACGGATAAAAACAAAACCAAGTGCTGCTATGACAATACTTAATGTACATGCTACATATACAAACAAAGAAAAATGACGGTTTGCTTTTTCTTTATCTCCTTCGCCATAGGTTTTTGCAACGATGGCTGTACCGCCAGTACCAAACATAAAACCAACTGTACCCAAAATCATTAGAGCTGGCGAAATCAAATTGATAGCTGCAAAAGGCGTTTTTCCTGCAAAATTTGATACAAAGAAACCATCAACTACGGAATAAATTGATGTAAATATCATCATTGCAATAGATGGCAAAGTAAATTTTATCAATTTTCCATAAGTAAAATGGTCTGATAGTTGAATGTGCATTATATCTTCCTCCTAAACCAACTGTTTACAAAATCTGCAACTGCCAACGCTAGATCTTTGATATTCCATTCGCTTGTATTAACTGTTAAATGATATGCTTCCCGCTGCCCCCCCCAAGGTGCACCTGAAAAAAATTTCTCTCGTTTGAGAACGGATTTTGTCAATCTGCTTTATCTTTCGGATAAGCACTTTTTCGATAATGTTCTCTTATGAAAAGTAATCGGAAAATTCTGCCATCCGTGGCTTGTCAGTTTATTTTCTACATAGCAGATATCCAGACCACTATTTTTAGAAACAGAAAAAATAATCTCTCTGTCATAATAGCCAAACCCCATAATATCTGCCAGACGCTTTCCAAGTTCCCTCCCGCCTGAGCCAAATTCGCGGCTGATTGTAATAATTCTCATAACCTCTCCTTTACATTTTCTCAACCTGCTTTCGGAAACAATCTGCGTATTTTTCCAAAAGATGGATATAAGTATTAATTTCTTCCTTCGTCCATGCTTCAAATGCCTGTATCTCGGCTAAACGGAGCTTTCCAATGGTTCTTTCTACAAAATTCTTTCCTTTATCTGTCAGTACAATTCTTTTCGACCTACCCGTGTGCTGCTCCAGATAAAGAATACCATCTGTTTCCAGACTTCGGATTGCGGAATTAACCGTCTGCCTGCTGATGCCTGTTTTCTTATAAATATCACTTAACAAGCATCTCTCACCTACATCATAGACAGTATATAAAACAATAGAAACACTGTCTGAAATACCGAGTTTTAAAGATGCTTGGTGATATAATGCTTCTACTTCAAAACACATATAATTGATTTTGTTTATAGCTCTAATTTCTTGATTATTCATTTCTTTACCTCAATGTATGATTTCGTACATTTTGAGTATAGTACGAAATCATACATTTGTCAATCTCAAAAATAGCTCTTGTTTTCCTTTACTGCTATTGATACTAAATAAACCAAGTACCATCAATATCCTTGTTATGTAACTTAAATGGTAAACTATAAGGACAGAGTATCTAATCCTCGTTGTCTTATCCTAGTTCACTGTACAACTATATAAAAATAATTTCCTCGTTCACAATCTCCCTCGCACACACCCTTATGTTACCCAGCCGTCCTGTCCATTCTATTAATATACTATCGGGGAATACTGTGCTGAATAGTATATATAATAATTATTCTATTTTTGAAATACTGGCTGTAATAATAGCCGTTATTTATTTTTTACTTTACCGAACCATATGAGGGCTTAGGGGAAGGGGTGCAGGCTTACATGATGAGGCAACCTTAACGGCAGGGATTAATCCTGTGGTGAAAAAGCGGCAGGCCATTTTAGTTTCGGGTATTCTGGTCGGCCTGGGCGGAGCATATATGTCTACATCATATGTGAATATGTTTGTTGAAGATATGATAAGCGGCCAGGGATTTATGGGGCTTGCCGCGATGTTTTTTGGAAAGTCTGCGCCAGTTTTATCTTCTGTGGGCTGTCTGGCTTTCGGGTTTACTGGCTAAAATCGGGGTATACGGTGCAGCTATCTGTGCAAAGTCACATAATATACCGGTGTATTGCTTTGCTCCCACTTCTACACTGGACTTTGAACTGAAAAGCGGTGATGAAATACATATTGAGGAAAGAAGCTCCAAGGAGGCTCTGAATATTAACGGAGTTTATATTGCACCGGCAGATACACCGGTTCTTAATTACGCTTTTGATGTAACACCCGCCAAATACTGGGATGCAATCATTACGGAAAAGGGATTGCTTATCCGCCGTATACCTAGTCTCTGCAAAAATTTAAGGATTAATGAAAATGCCGGGGGTTAATCCCGGCATTTAATGATCTCAATCCCATTCACTTCTAGATGATCGTCTATAGCAATCACAAGGCAGCGTCTTCCGTCAATCTCCCGTGTCTCCACAAGGTCAGAGCGCTCGGGATTCACCTTGACGATAACATCCGGAGTTTCGATCTGGAAGGTTTTTGTGCTGGCGATATTAGAAGCCAGCAGGGTGTTTTTTTCACCGACTGCTTCTGTAAAATGCTCGTCAAAGCCTTCAAGCTTTTCTTCCGGCACGCCGCTTCTTTCCAAAAGCCGTTTTACTTCCGGCCTGGAAAGCTCTAAAGGCTCCGGCGCCTCCTTTGCCTCTTCCAGCATTTCGTTGAGATTGTCGTGGATATTCCGCACGGTATCATAATCGCAGGTGTCCCCCAGGGTTCCGCTGATAATGGACTGGAAGGTTGTCTTCTGGTCATTCGCAGTCAGAGGAATCTGGCTTCCAAGCACGCCGTTGATAAAACCAGGCTGAAGCTCCTCCGGTTTTTTGGAATAGTAAAGGACA
Organism: uncultured Lachnospiraceae bacterium; assembly: GCA_949502235.1. Lineage (GTDB taxonomy): Bacteria > Bacillota > Clostridia > Lachnospirales > Lachnospiraceae > CAPEBR01. The sequence goes on from CATBDC010000056.1 coordinate 3,825, forward strand.
CTGTGGATATCAGACGCCCTGTCTGTGAAGGCGGGGAATAGAAAGCCCTTTACCGGAAGCTCCACAAACCAGTCGCGGATGCGGTCTTCGATGCTGTTTGTCTCTGCATTATATGTAAGGCCCGCCTTGGTGAGATTTACCGGACAGATGCTGCACATGATATGCTCATAAACAGTATCCGAGGCGTCAAACAGCTCTGTTCCGTCAGAGGACTTTCCGGGAACGTCATATACGGAGTGGATCAGTATAATATAATAATTTTCCGGGTAATCATAGCTTGTGATCACCTTATCATAAAATTCCTCGATTAACAGATCATCCTCAAGCTTACTGTCCCGCAGCTTAAGCAGAAATTCCTGGGAGCCTCCCGGAAGCTCTGCGTCAAGGGGAAATTCTATTGGCAGCAGGTTTTTCCCTAAAGTACCTGACAGTGTGTGGCGGAAAATGTCAAAATATTTGAAGGCTTCTTCCTCGGGAAGAGATAAAAACGCCTTTTTAAGCTCTGTTTTTTTTTCCTTTTCATGGTCAACATAACAGCCGCAGATGCGTGTAATGGCGCAGTTTTCAGGGGTGAACTGCTTTCGGATCTCCAATACTTCTTTTTTGTTCATAGCTATACTCCCTTACTTTCTATATTTTTGGATTGCATCAAAATGATTTGCTCTTCGAGATCTTAGCACATCGTAAAAGGTTTTACAACATGGATTTATTCCCGCTGAATTTAAGTATTGAGAATTCTACATAAAAGTTTATAATAAAAGCAAGAGAACAAATAAAGGAGATGAAAAAACATGGGAAAAATAGGAGTAGTCGGAAGTATCAATATGGATATGACAGTAAAGGCAGAAAGAATTCCCCTTAAGGGCGAAACCTTGAGAGGTGAGGATCTCAGATACATTCCGGGCGGAAAAGGTGCGAATCAGGCTGTCGCTATGGCAAAGCTTGGGGCAGAGGTTGAGATGTTCGGATGCGTGGGGGATGATGCGGCAGGTGAAAGCCTTGTAAAGAACTTGGGGGAAAACGGGGTTCTTACAAGGTGCATTAAGACGGTTGCGGGAGTGCCTACTGGACTGGCTATGATTACGGTGGGGGAAAATGACAATACGATTATTGTAGTCGCAGGTACAAATAATCATGTAGATATTGACTATGTAAATGAGGTAAAGGAATCTATTCTGGAATGTGAGATTGTGCTGCTTCAGCATGAGATCCCACAGGAGACGATAGAGTATGTAGTAGAGCTTTGTGCAAAGAACGGGGTGAAGGTAGTTCTTAACCCGGGACCTGCAAGGTCGGTAAAACAGGAGATTCTTGAGAACGTCACTTATCTGACCCCGAATGAGCATGAGGCCGTAATTTTATTTGGCGAAGACATTTCCTTTGAGGATATGATGAAAAAATATCCGGAGAAGCTAGTGATCACACAGGGATCCAGAGGAGTAAGTACCTGTCTTAAGAGCGGAGAGATTGTGCTGGTGCCTGCAAGAAAGGCAGAGGTTGTAGATACAACAGGGGCCGGGGACACCCTAAACGGGGCGTTTACCGTAGCTGTCATGGAAGGAAGGAGCATTACAGATGCACTTGCATTTGCCAATACGGCTGCCGGACTGTCCACAGAAAAATTCGGGGCACAGGGCGGAATGCCAACCTATGATGAAGTGAAAAAGGCGATGGGGAATTTTTAGACTGAGAGGCTGAAATCCGGGACTCCTTAGAAAGTAAGGAGTTCCGGATTTTTGTCGTTTACGGAGGAAAGATGGAAGCTGTTCAGGGCGAGGGGCTCTGCCATTTCTTCACGGGCTACATACAGTGTGCGGTCAGGCCGGGTAAGGAGCGTCCATTTCACCAGTGTGAGGTACAGGCGGCTGATTTCAATGCAGGTGATAGTATAGGGATGTACGCAGCTTCCGGTGTTAAAGAAAGGCGAGTCAGGTGTTCCGAGCATAGGGCGATGGGTGTGTCCGGTGATAAGAAGAACCTCCCGATTTTTTGCCCAGTTTACACCGGCTCTTTCTACCTTTTTCTTCTTTGTATTGTTTTTTGCGGCGCTTGTAGGATCCAGAAAGCCTACATTTTCAAGGGGCTTCCAAAGGTAACGGACGAGAAAGCGGGAAAGGCGCCAGAGTACACTGTTAAGGAAATCAGCCTGATGACCGTGGGTGAGATAAATGTCAGGTCCGGCATCCATGGTTTTTAATATCAGCCCTTCATGGAAGGTGATATCCGGAAACATTGGTTTACAGCCGCAGGTACAGCAAGGGAAATCCATGCTGCATTTCCGGGCAAAGCGGGGATATTTTTTGACCATATCGTGATTGCCGTAGAGCATATGCAGGCGTCCATGCTTATAAAATCTCGAAAGGAGGGAAAAAACGTCATCATGAATTTCCTTTATCTGCTCTAGAGAACGGTTTTCCCACAGCTCATCTCCGTCACCCAGCTCAATATAGGTAAAATTTCGTTCCAGATAGTACTGGAGCGCCGCAAAATACAGATGCTGGTTCTTAAGAAAATTATCACCGGAGGTTCCGGTGCCCCTGTGGCAGTCACTGAACAGGACATACCGGGAGTGCTCTGACAAAGGAAGTACTGGTGCGTGCCCAAAGGCGCGGTCAAGGCGGGAATCAGCGCTCATGTTTTCTTCTCCTTTTCTTTTTCATCCGCCGGAGCTTAAGGATATGGCGGGAGAGTAACGGAAGGTATTCATACAGGAGGATAAGCCGGTCTAAGGTAAAGCGGAAGGGACTGGTAAGTCTTAGAAAGAGGGAGAGGAGCGCCCGGTTTTTAAGCTGAACCCATCTGCTGTAAAAGCTTCTCCTAAGGAAGGGCTGTAAGGAGTGAGGTGTTCCGAAGGTAAAGGCGCAGGCCTCCCCGCTTAAATAAAAATCCGTATAGTGATATCCGGCTGCCCTAAGTCCATGTACAAATGCTTTGCACATCTCGGCAGACGGAAATACAATTGTAATCTTCATAGCGAGGTTTTCAGGCTCCGTGTATTTTCCCACGCCGAAGCTTGTAAGCCACCAGTGTCTTTCGCATAAACGGCTCACCGGCAGGCCGTCTTTTAGAAGCGTGATGGAGAAAACAGGCATTTCTTCGCCGGAAACAGTCTGAAAAAGCGTACTTTTGCGTTCATCCTCTGTAAGGATGCGGCCGGCCTTGTAGCATCCGATTTCGCAGCCGGTTGTAATTCCATACTGTCCCTTCCAGAATTCCACAAGCCAGGTAGCCCCGTTATAGTTAAAATAGACTGGTTCACAGTCGAAAATCATGTTAAAAAGAGGTGCTGTGCTGTCGTAGAAGGCACAGTAGCCGCAGTCCTTCTGCCAGGCATCGATTTCCGAGGTAAAAACATCCTGGGAAAGCTTATAATGGAAGCCTGACGGGACGCTTATCTGATTAATCCGTGCAAGCTTATCCTCAACAGACATGGAGCAGACCTTACGGACAGCAAGGAGCTTACGGACATACAGGAATAAACATGCCAGAAATAATAACAATAAAATGCAAAATATATATTTGTTCATGAAAACATCCTTTATTTTAAATTGATCATGTTATTGTAGTTTATGCAAAAGAGAAGATGGGAGTGAAAAGACAAGAGTTTCGGAAATAATGCACAGTTTTGCAGTGGAAATATTGTGAAAAATCACAGTTGTATATTTTTGATAAATAATTGACATAAAGCATGGTTATACTGTATACTTTCACTAACGGACATATTAAGGACGCGTCTTAAAGTCTGTGGAAGGAGAGAAGAAAATGAAAGAAAGTACAAATTATTTAGAGCTGGCGAACAGTCCGCTCATGTGGCTTGCAGCAGCGGTGGCTGTTGGTGTTGTAGTGGTTCAGTCGGTTGTGTTTTTCAGAAAGTCTTTAAAGGCAGCAAAGGAGCTGGAAATTTCAAAGGAACAGGTTAATATGGCAATTAAGAGCAGCGCTATCGCATCCATCGGGCCTGCGATTGTAATTCTTGTTACTATGATTTCCCTTATTGTATCTATGGGAGCGCCTGTGTCCTGGATGAGGCTGTCCTTCATCGGTTCTGTAAACTATGAGGCGATGGCGGCAGGCTTCGGTGCACAGGCTATGGGAACCACCCTTGAGAATCTGGATCCGGTAGCGTTCGCCTGCGGCGTATGGGTTATGATCTGCGGTTCACTTGGCTGGCTTATCTTTACACTTCTGTTTACAGACAAGATGCATAAGGTAAATCATTTAATGTCCAAAGGAAATGCAAAGATGGTTCCAATCATTTCGGCAGGAGCAATGCTTGGTGCCTTTGCAAACCTGGCGTCTGGAAACTTCTTTTCTGCAGAAGGAAGCTTTGCATTTGGCGGCGCGCCGGCAATTGCAACGATTATCGGATGTATCCTGATGATGATTTTGTCCAAGCTTGCAAAGGATAAGCAGATTAACTGGCTGAGAGAATGGGCATTTGCAATTTCCATGTTTACCGGGATGTTTATCGGATACTTGTGGAGCACGATGGCGTAATAAGGAGGAGAAAAAATGAACAAGCAGTATTATTCAAACACCTATATTCCCAGTATTATTAAATGGGGGAAACTAACGTTACTTCTGGGTATTATTTCCAGCTTTTTGCCGGCACTTGTAATTTCTTTTGTGTTTGGCCATATGCCGCCGGTTTCTGCAATTATTGCAGGAACGATTTCGCAGATAAGTGTAAGCGGCGCCTTCTATGTTGTAGAGCCGATTTCTTATTTCCCGATTCTTGGAATTCCAGGAACATACCTTACCTTCCTTTCCGGGAATACCTCGAATATGCGTGTACCCTGTTCCTCTGTAGCACAGGAAGCAGCAGGCGTGGAGATGGGAACAGATAAAGGTTCTGTCATTTCAACGATTGGTATTGCCGTATCTATTCTTGTAAATATTGCCATACTGACTGTAGGGGCAATCGGCGGAAACGTAATTATCTCTGCAATGCCAGAGGGCTTAAAGTCAGCGCTTAATTTCCTGCTTCCTGCCCTTTATGGTGCAGTTTTTGGACAGTTTGCCGTATCACGTCCAAAGCTTGCAGGAGTGGCGGTTGTGATTGCCTTTGGAATGAACTGGCTGCTTAAGAATAATTTCCTGTCCTTCTTCCCTGGAACTCCGTCCTATGTGGTTATTCTCGTGGCGGTATTTGGTTCCATCTTTGCAGGACGTTTGATTTACAAAAAGGAACTAGAGGATTAGGAGGTGCCCTATGCTTTCCAGAGAGAGAATGCAGAATTTATTTCTTGAAATGATACAGATTTACAGTCCGTCAAAAGGAGAAAAAGAAATGGCGGATTTTATAGAAACCTGGCTTTCAAAGCGGGGAATTGAATTTAAATCAGACCGCGCCGGAGAGGGGTATGGCGGAAACGGGAGAAATATTGTCGCACATATTCCGGGGACACAGGGGGGAATTCCTCTGGGGTTCGGGGCGCATATGGATCAGATTGAGCCATGCAGAGACGTAAAGGCTGTGATTGACGGGAACATGATCCGTACCGATGGAACCACAACCCTTGGGGGCGATGACAAATCAGGAATTGCCGCTATTTTGGAGTCCGTGGAGGATATTATTGAGAGCGGCGCCAGACACAGAGACATTTATCTTGTGTTCACCTGCTCCGAAGAAATCAGTATGCAGGGAACAAAGCATATGGATTTAAGTATTCTGCCCTGCAAGGATTTGGTCATTGCAGACGCAACAGGAAATACAGGCGTCATTGCCTACAAGGCCCCGGCAATGGAGGCGATTGAGGTTACTGTCCGCGGAAAGAAGGCCCATGCAGGCATTGAGCCGGAAAAGGGAGTAAATGCAATCTGCGTGGCAGCCAAGGCAATCGCTAAGATGTATATCGGAAGAATTGATCCAGAGACAACCTCTAATATCGGAAGGATGGAAGGGGGCAGAGCAACGAATGTTGTGACAGACGAGGTAACCTTCACGGCAGAGATTCGTTCCCACAGTATGGAGAAGCTGAAGGAAGAAGTAGAGTATATGGAAAACTGCTTAAAAGAGTCGGCAAAGGAAATGGGCGCACAGTATGAGTTTAACCATGAGCTGGCTTATCCGTCACTTTCTCTTGATGTGGACTGCGAGCTTGTCCGTCTTACAAAGGACGCTATGGAGAAAGAGAATATTGAACCAGAGCTTATGGTTATCGGCGGCGGAAGCGATGCAAACGTACTGGCCGGACATGGGTACCGCAGCGTTATTCTTGGACTTGGCATGAGGGACGTACATACGGTTCAGGAATCTCTTGATATGGACGAAGTATGGAAGGCGGCCAAAGTAATCAGGCGGATGATGTCAGGGGATCAGGAGAAGTAGGATGGAAAAAGAAGAATTAAAACGAAGATGTATAGAAGCAATTGACAAAAGGAAAGAGGATATTATCAGGCTGGGAGAGAAGGTATACAGAAATCCCGAGCTTGGCTACAAGGAATTTGAAACAACAAAGTGTATGGAGGAGGCTTTTGCCTCCTTAGGCCTTAAAACAGTTTCCCCTATTGCTTATACCGGATGCAAGGCCAGCGCCGGAGGAAAAGAAAAGCCGGTAGTTGCAGTTATGGGAGAGCTTGACAGCGTTGTATGTCCGGAGCATGAGGACTGTGCGGTAAATGGGAACATGCATGCCTGCGGACATAATGTGCAGCTTGCAAACCTGTATGGCTGTGCGGCGGGCCTGGTGGAATCCGGGGTTATAAAGGAGCTTCCGGGACTGGTAGAATTTATCGCTATTCCGGCAGAGGAATGTGTCGATTTCGATTACCGGGATAAATTAATTGAAGAGGGTAAAATCGAGTTTTACGGAGGCAAGCAGGAGTATCTTTTAAGAGGCGGAATGGACAATATTGACATGATTCTGCAGTGTCATATGATGGAGGTAGACGGCGGCAGAAAGTGCTGTACCGTAAATACGGACACCGATGGATTTATCTCTAAAAATGTAAAATTTATCGGAAGGGCGTCCCATGCGGGAGCGGCGCCCCATGCGGGAATTAATGCCGTGAATATGGCACAGCTTGCACTGAATAATATCAATGCCCTCCGGGAAACATTCCGGGAGGAGGATATGGTCCGTGTCAGCGCCATCATAACCAGCGGCGGCGAGCTGGTAAACGTGGTACCGTCTACAGTTACCATGCAGGTGATGGTAAGGGCGGCGACCGTGGAGGCTATGACGGAGGCCAGCGAGAAGGTAGGAAGAGCTTTAAAGGCCGGGGCTCTGGCAATCGGAGGAAAAGTAGAAATCCGGGATCAGATAGGGTACCTTCCCCTTTCTACAGATCATGCCCTGTCCGCGCTGTACCGGGAGAATATGATTGCATACGGCGGTGCGGATGAAAACTCTTTTGTGGAATTCTATAAGACGGCCGGTTCTACGGATTTGGGAGATATGTCCCAGCTTGTGCCGTGCATGCATGTGTGGGCCTCAGGTATTACAGGAGGCCTCCACTCGAAGGATTTTAAAATCCGTGATTTTGAAAAGGCGTATATCCTTCCGGCCAAGATGCTGGCCCTTACTGTTATTGACCTTTTATATGAGGATGCCGGTAAAGCAAAAGAAGTTATAGAGGCATATAAGCCAAAGTTTACAAAAGAAACTTATATAAATTACATGAAAGAACATTCAGCAGTTGAATTGTTTGATGGTTCTGCGATATAATAGGAACAGCCGGAGCTGTATTGTTACAATACTGTTCCGGCTGTATGGGTAAATATATGGTTAGAAAAGGTAAAATTATGAAAATCGGCGTAATTGGGCCAGAATTATCCTGTGAAAGTGTAAAGGAAAGTCTGAAACAGATTGACGGGGAGCTTGAAGTCTGCTCTTATATAAGAGAGCGTGTCAGCCACTGTGCAGAAGTAATTGAAAAGTGCGAGGAGGAATGCGATGCGATTCTCTTTACCGGCTGTGCGGTGGAGGACTATGTGACAGGCGTCTATGAGATTAAAAAGCCATACACATCTGTGGAGAGATCCAGCGTCAGCGTGGCCGGGGCGTTTTTCAAGATGCAGAAGCAGAATATGGAGCTGGATGCTTTTAGTATTGACGTAGTAGAAAACCAGGTAATTACGGACCTGCTGGATGCAGTTCAGATACTGGCAAGAAATATTTATTCCTGCTCTATGCAGCCGGGGGTGGATGAACAGGAATATGTGGACTGGCATATCGGCCTTCAGAAGGAAGGCAAGACAAATGTGGCCCTGACCTCCTTTGTATGGGTGTATAATACCCTGATTGCACAGGGATATCAGGCTATTTATTTAAAGGGAACACGGGAAACCGTCAGGCGCGCTTTGGAGCGTCTGAAAAACAGGTATGCGCTGACGCAGGCAGAGTATTCCCAGATAGCTGTTGAGGTGCTCCAGCTTACGAATTATGACTGGAATTTGGGAAGTTATTATGCGGCCATGTCAGAAAAGGCGGATATTGAAAAGGAGATTGTACAGTACGTTCAGAGCATACAGGGTACGATATTCCCTTTTGGAAAAAGGGAATATGTAGTGTTTTCCAATGCGGGTGTGATTGAAAATAAACAGAACTATAACCGGATACAGAAGCTTCAGCAGAAGGTAAAGGGAACAGGAATTGAGCTGAATGTGGGAATCGGAATGGGCCTTACGGTGTATAAGGCAGAGATGAATGCAAGAAAGGCACTGGAAAATTCAGTAAGGAGAAAGAAACAGGAGCTGTTTCAGGTGGATGAAAAGAATGTCCTTTTGGGTCCTCTTGATACAGAAAGGCAGCTGCGGTATGAGCTCATATCCTCCGACCCGAAAATCCGGGAAATTGCGGCAAAGACAGGTCTAAGTGAACATTCCGTGCTTAAGGTAATTGCTATTGCAGAGGCCAGAAAGAGCTATATTTTTGATGCCCATGAGCTGGCGGAATGTCTGGAGGTAACTGTAAGAAGTGCAAGAAGGATTATGAATAAAATTATGGATTCCGGTTATGGAAAGCTGCATGCAAAGGAGATGGCGGCTTCCGGGGGAAGGCCGAAGGCTTTAATCGAGATCCTGTTTAAATAAAAAAAAGAAAAATGCCAATAATAAAGGAGGAAGGAAGTAATGGCAAATATATTTGATATTCTCGGTCCGGTTATGGTAGGGCCGTCCAGCTCCCATACAGCAGGAGCAGTGCGCATCGGCCTGATTGCAAGGCAGCTGTTTGGCAGGCAGCCGGATAAGGCAGTCGTTTATCTTCATGGTTCGTTTGCAGCTACCGGAAAGGGGCATGGGACCGACAAAGCGCTGATTGCAGGTCTCCTGGGGATGAAGCCGGATGATCTGCGGATTCCGGAGAGTTTTGATATTGCGGAGGAAATGGGGATGGAATTCGTAATCGAGCCAAAGGAGCTCCGGGATGCCCATCCTAATACAGCGAAGATCATTATGGAGGAAAAGGGCGGAAAAAGGCTGGAGCTCCAGGCATATTCTATCGGCGGGGGAAGAATCCGGGTAAGTATGCTGGATGGAATGGAAGTGAACTTCAGCGGAGAGACCAACACACTGATAGTAAGAAATCAGGATCAGCCGGGATGTATTACAGATGTTTCCACAGTTTTAAACCTCTGCAAGGTCAACATTGCCACCATGCAGGTATTCCGTGCCAGGAGAGGCGGAAGCGCCGTTATGGTAGTGGAAACGGATCAGGTGGTGCCGAAAAGTGCTATTGAGATGCTGGAAGGCAGAGAAGGAATTTTAAAGGTAACATTTTTAAATGTGAGCGAGAAGGAGTAAAGGGTATGTCATATCAGTCAATGGAAGAAGCATATGCAAGATGTGAAAAAGACGGAATTGAGTTCTGGAAGGCGGTTCAGCTTGAGGACGCCGAGGAACGAGACATAAAGACAGAGGATTCCTGGAAGCAGATGAAGGGCATGTGGCAGGCAATGCTTGACAGTATTGATACCTATGACCCATCGCTGATGTCAAGAAGCGGTCTTGTGGGAAAAGAAGGCGGAAAGATGGAGGAGTATCTGAAAAAGGGCGATACGCTGTGCGGTGATTATATGGCAAAGGTTATGGCAAATGCACTTAAGATGGGCTGTAACAATGCATGTATGAAACGGATTGTTGCCGCTCCCACAGCAGGCGCCTGCGGAGTGCTTCCGGCAGTGCTTGTGACCTACTACCGGGAATATGAGGCGCCGGAGGAAAGGATGATCGAGGCAATGTATGTGGCGGCAGGCGTAGGCCAGATTATTGCAAACCGTGCCTATCTCGCCGGAGCGTCCGGCGGCTGTCAGGCAGAGATTGGTTCCGGCTCCGGCATGGCGGCTGCGGCAATCTGCCATGTGAAGGGCGGAAATAAAGAACAGCTTGGACATGCCTGTGCAATGGCTCTTAAAAATCTTATGGGACTGGTGTGCGATCCGGTAGGGGGGCTTGTGGAGGTTCCCTGTGTGAAGAGAAACGTAGGCGGAGCAGTAAACGCCATGGCAGCCGCGGACATGGCTCTTGCGGGGATTATCAGCCAGATTCCGGTTGACCAGGTGATTGACGCTATGAAGGAGGTCGGCGACAGGATGGATGTAAGTCTGAAGGAGACAGGCGTTGGCGGAGTAGCCGGAAGCGTCAGGGCACAGGAGGTTGTGGAGAAGATATTTTAAGTTCGGGCGGTGCAGATGAATTATAAGGAATTATTGCTGAAAAAAGAATATAATTTTCTTAAGACTAATGAACGCCTCGGAAATCGTATCATTCTTCTAGGGCTTGGGGGCAGTCATGCGTACGGCACCAACAATGAAGACAGTGACATTGATTTCCGAGGTGTCACACTTTCTATGCCCTCAGATCTGCTGGGACTTACGAAATTTGAGCAGTATGAGGATAAGGACACGGATACGGTTATCTATTCTTTTAATAAAATGATACGTCTGCTTTTGGAGTGCAATCCCAATACCTGTGAGCTTTTAGGACTTGATGAAGATCAGTATTTAATTAAAACTCCCTTAGGGCAGGAATTAATTGATCATGCAGGCTTATTTCTCACAAAGCGTGCCATAAAGTCCTTTGGAGGCTATGCGGGCGCACAGCTTCGCCGTCTGCAGAATGCGGCCGCGAGAGACAGTATGAGCCAGACGGAGCGTGAAAAACATATTTTAAATTCAGTCAAAAATTCACTGGAGGATTTTAATCAGCATTATAGGACATTTTCAAACGGAAGTATTTGTCTGTACATAGATAGAGCTGTAAATCCCAAGATGGATACAGAGATTTTTATGGATGTTTCCTGTACTCATCTGCCCCTGCGGGACTATGAGGGAATGTGGGCGGCTATGAATCATGTTGTCCGGGATTATGATAAAACAGGTAAACGCAGCAAGAAAGATGATAACCATCTAAATAAGCATGCCATGCATCTAATCAGACTCTTTATGATGGCGATAGATATTCTGGAACAAGGACAGATCCGTACAAACAGACGGGGAGATAAAGATTTTGATCTGCTTTTAAAAATCAGAGGCGGCGGCTTCCAGAAGGAGGACGGAACGTTTCAGGCAGAGTTTTATGAAATTGTGTCGGATTACGAGAAAAGGCTTGAGGAGGCGGCAGAAAACTGCAGGTTGCCGGATGAGCCGGATTTGAAGCGTGTGGGGGACTTTGTAGAGTATGTAAACCGGCGGAGTATAGAGGGGAAATTTTGATGGAGAATATTGATATCTTTATTCAGACAGTATGCAGCTAAAGGAACTACTAAACGACAGGGGACGAAGGATTATGATTTTAAAAAATGTGTTATTAGTTGTAAAGGATATTGAACGGTCGCGCCGGTTTTATCAGGAAATCCTGGGGCTTTCAGTTACGGCTGATCTCGGGAAAAAGGTGCTGTTTGCAGGCGGCATTGTGCTGGAGGAGAGCGGTCCATGGGAGGATGCCCTGAAGCGTCCGGCTGTATATGGAGGAAATGATGCAGAGCTGTATTTTGAGGCTCCCGATGTCTGTGATATTAAGAAACGGCTTGAGGACTCTGATTTCGGGATAGAATTTCTGACGGAGAGGGGAGAAGAGGCATCAGAGGTTGTGCGCTTTTATGATCCTGACAGACATATAATTGAAGTGCGGACGACAGGGTGGTAAGAGGAGTGGTCTGCTACTGGATCTTACGAATCATCTGTACCATAGGAATATTTTTATCTGGTATCCGGGCAATTTCTTTAAAAAGATTCTGTTGGTAAAAGTGGATCAATTTTTGATTATCATGACATTCAATCATTATATAACGGCCGCCGCCGGCATCGACTGACTGTACAATTACACTATACGCATACTCAAGTAGTTTTGCACCGTTTAGAATATCTTTTGGGATATTAGAATTGCGGGATAACTGACCAATTAGGTAGCATGGAATATCACGAATTGGTTCACCATGAATCTTTGCGTTGAATCCATCTAACTCCTTTCGCATTCTATTTGATGTTTCTTCAGGGATTGTTAGAGTTTTTAGAGCGATAGAAATATATCCATAGATGATTACCTTATCAAGAGTGTTGTGTTTTAAATCTTCTTCATCACATACAAGATAAGTCCTTGATTTTGAAAGCTTTTCAAAATCAATTGCTCTGTTATGTAAAAAGAATTCAATATCTTCATCATTAACACATGAAAAAGAATTCAAAAACTGCTTCATCATCCCGTCATTTTCCTTGAATCTTGTAATTATTGTTTTGAGCGGGATAAGCACTGTTCTAATAGCCTTTCACTCCTTTCTCTTTCTGCATTGGAAAAGGGATGTTTGGACAGAGGTGTTGTTGGCACAATGTCATTCATCACATCAATTAGCTTTTTTAAAGATTTTGTATCATTGATTTCAATTTTTCGTTCAAATGTGCTTGTTGCCATATATAGTTTCTCCTTTCTTATAATGCGTTTGGGTGGTACTTTTATATTTTTCCGCTCTTGCCTCCTCTAGTTCTTTTTTATAATCAAAATCCTCTGGGAGTCTTCCGGCAAATGACATAAACTCCTCAAAGCTATTTCTTCTTTTTTCAACAGTGCTTTTTTCTTCAGAAATAATGAACCCATCACGAATTTGAGTTGGCGTGGCAGCCATAGTGTTCACCTCCTTCAATATAGCGTACCACGACAGGTTTACATTGTCAATTACCTTGCTCACAGTATCCATTCAGTTAAACTCTTCCGGCTGTATATATCCATGAGGACTCATAGCATATCCATCCTGGTACTTAACGGTAATATACTGTGTCTGTCCATCAACCTCTAACTGCACATAGCAAATATCATCCTCAAATTTATCTGTGATTTCCATTTTCTGATCAAAGCAATAAAGCCATACTGTTCCATCTTCCTTATACTCAACTTCCGGTACATTTATTTCTTCCAGCAGTTCATCGGCGGTTAATGGCCTTTCTGTACCGTTCTCATATGCCACACCGCCGCCTCCCCGGGTAACCTCATTCCCATCTGCATCTTTACAATGAAGCGTATAGCTTCCGTTCTCTACAGTAAATGTTGCATCTGTCTGATCTCCGTGAATCCACACCTGCACGGTTCTCTGGATGCCCCCAAGATCCATGGCATATGCCGCGCTGCCGCCTCCAACGGCAAGTACCAATGCCGCTAAAGCTGCAGCAATTTTAGGCGTAAAGCGTTTCTTTCTAAATGGAACAGCATTTTCTTTTATTGTCATATTCAGCACCTCCGTCAATACGTCCGGAGAAGCATGAAGCTTATCAAAAACTGCCTGAAATTGTTCTCTGTCTGTCATTTTCTTACTCCTCCTTCAGATAATCCTTTAATTTTGCCCTTGCCCGAAATAGTCTGGTACTGACTGTTTTTTCCGGTATTTTTAATATCGATGCAATTTCTGCAGTGGAATATCCTTCATAATAAAATAGCAGAACCGGTACTCTGTATTTCTTATCAAGTTTCATCACTGCCTGGAACAGAGCCAGATGACTTTCCTCTTCAAATCCGAGAGTATCCGCATATTTTCCAATATCCTCTATTTTCTTCCATGGGGATCGGAACAGCATTTTACATTGATTGACGGTGATTCTAATTAACCAATTTTTTAAATGGGAATCTGATTCAAATTCTTTTTGGGTTTTGTATAGTTGTATTAAAACGTCTTGCGTCACATCATTTGCGTCATCGGGATTCTTTGTCCAGCTGTAAGCCACACGATATATGGTATCCATGTACCTTGCTGCAAGGGCTGTAAATTCTTCTTTCGACATATATGTTCACTCCTTAAGGCCTTACACTAATAATATGCGCGGGGCAGGCGATTCCTTTCAAAATTTTTTCCATCTGTACAGTTGGAGTGATATTCAAGGGACGGCCGTTCGGGACGGTTCTTTCCCACGCAGACTTAGGCAACGCTTCGGTGAGCTAACGACTAACTACGACTAAGGAATTCAGGAGAGCCTTCATTCCTAAGTCTTCGTAAGTCGTGGATCTTACCTTCGCTAAGGACGCCCCTTAAATGTCTGCTTAGGGAAAGAACCGTCCCGAACGGCCTGTGCGCTAGAAAAATCTCCATCTGTGCAGTAGGAACATCATTTTCGATGCACAGGAAGTTTTAAGATGCCCTTCCTATAAGCAGACATCAGGGGCGCTTTTAACGGAGGTGAAATCCACCGCTTACAAAGACTTAGGAGTGAAGGCTCTCCTGAACTCCTTAGCCTTTGTTAGCGGTTAGTTCACCGGAGTGTTGCCCAGTCTGCGCTAGGAAGGGCATCTTAAAACTTCCGTCCCTCGAACGATGCTCCAACCGTACAGACGGAAAAATTTAAAGAACATATTCAACCAGAGGACGGATACTTTCTTTATTGGTAAAATCAAGATTCTGCCCGTACGTTTCCAGAATCAGCCTGTCTTCTTTTCGCAGTGAATGTTCGTCTTTTTTTAGTAACATCTTACGGAGTATGGACATCATGGTTTTATGGATAAGATTAAGCCTTGAATAATCGATCCCGCCCTGCAGGTGAAACAGGCATATCTGCTTCATCATGTCATCTGAAAGAATTTTAGACAAAGTCTCCCTGATATTGGAAATATTATAAGGATCCTCTGGATTTGCAAGCCCGCAGGTAAAAAGAACTATCTTTTTATCAGAAAGCAGTCTCCAGTTTTCTGTTATCAGCCTGATTCCGCTGACACTGCCTGCATAGAGTCCCCCGCCATAAATCACTGTATCATATTGCGGGAAGTCCTTCGGACAAAATTTCTTCCGTTCAAAGGCCGGACAGGATAACGCCTCTGCAATCCATTCGGCATAGCGTTTCGTAAAACCATATTTTGATTCATAAATGACTGCTGTCTTATTCATATAAATTCTCCTGTTATTTAAAAATAGAAAAAATGTTACACTTGTGACAGAATTTATTATATATTATAGGTGACAGCTAATCAAGGCATGCAGATAAAGTGCTACAAAACAGGCGGTATGTGAAGGTTACTGTGAATACAGCGAAGAGGAGGGAAAAGCATGAATGGTCATCAAAAACAAAAAGAACAGTCCGTCAGGATGATAGAGGAGGCTCTGTTTGAGCTGATGGAAGAAAAGGAATATGCGCAGATTACGGTATCTGAAATTGTAAAAAGGGCTGATATATCCCGGAGGACCTTCTACAGATTTTATAAGGAAAAGGATGAGGTGCTGCGGCGCTATTTCGGAAAGCTGTGCCAGGAGTACAAGAGAACGGCTTCTGTGCTTGCATGCTATGAAATCCCGCAGATTGCCAGAGATTATTTTGGATTCTGGTATCAGTACAGAGAATTTTTACTGCTTATGCATAAAAGCGGCATGGATGAAATGCTTTACTGCGAAATCAGCCGTGCCGCAGCAGAGATTGTAAAAGGGCGTGTTAACGGGAAAGAGTATAAGGATACTGTTGAAATGGAGTATTTTGCATGCTATTCGGCAGGAGGCTTCGGGGCGCTGCTTAGGCGGTGGATTGAGGAAGGGATGAGCGAGCCGCCGGAAGAGTATGCCAAAAAGGTAAGTGAAGGAATTCTGCAATTTATTCAGCCGTCCCCTTAGAATACCTTGTCTAAGCTATTTGGCAGAGACTATGGTGAATAGATATTTTTCTGTGATTTGCGGTGGGTTGAAGGTCTTTCAGACAGAGAAGGAGGCTGGATGAATTCAGCTATCCTGAAAGGTAATGGAGAGCTTTGGGAAACATATCCTGAAATGAAGAAGGTAAAGAATAATGTAAAAAATATGTTGCAGATTGGATTTATAAAGGAAAGGGCAGAAGGGATTCCATACCTGTAAAGTACTCTCTTGATTTTAACAATACTTTGTGGAATGGTGACGAGGAACTGGCATCTGATGTGGAGAAATTTGACGGGCATTATGCCTTAGATTCCAGGGGAATTTTTAAGGATTTATATAACAAAGATACGGAGCTGCTTCATGATGTGGAAGATTGGATAGTAGTTGCTAATGGAAGAAATCTGGTTTGGGTTTATGTCTTGAAAAAGGATGGTACGCTTTGGAGCAGACAGGAAGTGTCAGCGGAAGAAAAAAGTAATTCTTTTGCAAAGATCGTGGAACAGACGGACATTTCTATGTGCAGAATACAATGAAGGGGTATGAGTACTGCTGTGTTGGAGAAATTGATGTTCAGTATTACACAACGCAGTATATCTATGATGAGAAAGGACATGTGAAACAATAGTATTAACCGAGCGGCAGGTTATGATAGCAAACGTGGTGCCGGATGATGGAGTAGATATTCAGGATTTGCGCAGAATACTAAGATTTGTCTGTGGTAAGATTACGGAGCTATAAAAGAAATTCCCTGGCGTAAGTTTTAGCTTGATAATTTTTCTTATTCAGTATACACTAAGTATATACTGAATTGACAGGAGGTTATGTATGCAGGCACAAGTAAAAGAATGGGGAAATAGTCAGGGAATAAGGCTGTCAAAAGAAATATTAAAAAGTGCAGGAATTTTATTGAATGAAGTTCTAGATGTTACGGTGTCTAATGGTGTAATTACTTTATCAAAACCATTTCGTCATAAAACCTTGGAAGAAAGAGCCGCGGAATTTGGCGGAGAATTAATGCTTGACGGTGAGTGTGACTGGGGCGAACCGGTTGGGAGAGAGGTGTGGTAATGGAACATTTTCATCAAGGAGATATTTTGAGAATAGAGAAAATCAAGTATCCGGTATTAGTTGCCAGTAAAGATTTTTTCAATATCACTGGTGAAATAATAGGATGCCCCATTATCAAGAATTCTAAACCGGGGCCTCTTCATATATGGATGTGTACAGAAAATACAGAAGGATATATTCACTGCGAAAAGCTTACATTGTTGGATTTATCAATTCGTGGCTATAAAAAAACAGACAGGCTGCCAATTTCTGAAATAATGAATGTATCTGATGCTATTCAAGGTATTTTTGAGTATATTTGAAGTGGTAAGAAAAGGAGAGTCTGATCATGAAAAAAATCAGAATTCCTGTTGGAGAGGAAAACTTTGAGCTTTTAAGAAGAAAGAAAAGCTACTATGTGGATAAAACCGGATTCATTGAGGAACTGCTGAACGAAGATTTCAAAGTAAGTCTGATTACCCGCCCGCGTCGCTTTGGAAAGACGCTCAATATGAGCATGCTTGAAGCATTTTTTGATATCCGTAAGAATAACAGAGAGATTTTTGAAGATCTTGAGATTATGAAGCATGAGGGACTATGCGCCGAGTGGATGAATCAGTGTCCTGTGCTTTATATTTCTTTTAAGGATGCGGCAAATGATAATTTTAAAGATACTTATGAGCAACTGGAGTTAAGCCTTGCCGGTTTGTGTGTGGAACATGCCTATCTGCTTGACAGTGATAAGGCGGATAGGGATGACAAAGACCGCTTCGCAAGATTAAAAGCCGGGAAAGCGTCAGAGGCAGAGCTTCGGAACAGTCTCCTTATCCTTACCCGGATGTTGTATGCGCATTATGGGAAGCCAGTTGTTCTTTTGATTGATGAATATGACGTGCCGCTTGCAAAAGCCAGTGAGTTTGGATATTATTCGAAAATGCTGAATGTTATCCGTAGTATCATGAGTACGTCCTTTAAGACGAACCGATTTCTCCAATTTGCAGTTGTCACAGGATGCCTTCGTATTGCAAAGGAGAGTATCTTTACTGGTGTGAATAATTTCAAATGCAATTCAATTGCAGGGGCGCATTACCTGTCCAGCTTTGGTTTTACGGAAATGGAAGTGGTGCAGATGCTTAAGGATACGGAGCTTACGACTCATCTTCCTTATGTGAAGCAGTGGTATGATGGATATAGGTTTGGAAACTATGATATTTATTGCCCGTGGGACGTATCAAATTATGTGGCGGATGCTTTTTCAGAGCCGGAGAAAGCTCCGGGGAATTACTGGAAGGATACGAGCCATAATAATATTATCAAACAATTTGTCGGCAGGGACAGCATAGAAGCCGGAGGGAAGTTTGAAACCCTGCTTTCAGGAGGAAGCATCACGGCAAAGCTTACAGAGGATTCCACATACGATTTTGAAAATGCAAAGGAAAATGATTTCTGGAGTATCCTTTACTTTACCGGTTATCTAACTGCTGACAGGAAGGTGAATTGCAGAGACGGGGAAACAGCGCTTAAAATTCCTAATGAAGAAATAAAAACTATTTTTGGTGATACTATTGTGGAATGGTTTCGTGAAACAATCGCCATCAAGGCGGCAGAACGGAGCGAAATGTTTACGGCATGGTGGGAAGGTGATGAAAAGGCGGTGACAGATGCAGTATCAATTATACTGAATGATGTCATCAGCTATTTTGATTATAAGGAAGACTACTATCACGCATTTGTGGCAGGCTTGTTTTCTGGAGCCGGATATTTGGTTACCTCTAATGACGAAAATGGAATCGGCAGATCAGATGTGGTTGTGAAGGATCGGAAAGCGCGGAAAGTAATTATTATAGAGGTAAAGAATTGTGATTCAGAGAAAGAAATGGAAAAGGACTGCCGGGAAGCCCTGCGGCAGATTGATCTGAAAAGCTATGCATCCAAATATCTTAATGGATATAAAACGGTACAGTGCTATGGAGCGGCATTCTTCCAAAAGAGATGCCTGATTCGAAAAGTAACAGTACCAGGCAGCGGAAAAGGGTCAATATTTGAGATCGAGTAACTGGGATTGCTGTTAACAGCAATCCCAATTATAGAGAACTTTAGAAAAATCCCGTCTCTTTAAATCTTCATGGTTGATAAAAAATCCCGCAACCCCGGAGTCACCCCAGATAATTTCATATCTATTGTCCCGTCCGAAATCGGAATCCATCTGAAATAAAAGTGTATCATAGTATTGCAGCTCTTTCCGATATTCCCGAGGGTCATTCTGGGTAAAATAGGGGTATCCGTTTACCCAGTGCCCGGTATTTTTTTCTGTCTCCTGATTATACTGTTCCTCTGATAAGATATCGTAAATTCCGGACTCTTCCGGAAGAGTGATTCCAAGAGCCTCCGCACCCTGATTCATATAACCTTCATACCTGTAATCGAGAGGTCCCATTGAGACTGTGGTTTTCTTTACATCTACCGCGTATTCGCCGTTAAACGGAGAATAGATTTCTTTTTCATCCCATGAATTTATAGATGTAGTAATTCCTAGGGAAAGAACTTTTTCAGCAGTTATACCTTCTCTGATATCCGGATGCCAGACGACACGGAAACCGGACTGACGGTCCGGCATATCGAAATCGGCGCCGTATATATCATCAAAGGCTATGAAAAATTGCAGAATTCCTTTCACAGGGAAAAGCGGATTTCCGGAGAAGTCCTTCATATTAAGCTGCGCCAGCAGAGCCAGAGGGGTGCCGTCAGGGGCTTTTGGGTATTCCATTTCCTCCGGCCAGTAAGGAACGCCGCCGAATTTTGTATCATACAGCTCTGGCTTTCGGTCTGTGTTTACGGTTAAGCGAAAGGCAGTCTTTACCGTTTTATTGTCTATCCATTTTATAATCTGGTCAATTTTCTCTTCCATTTTTACATTCTCCTCCTGCTATACTTGCCATAAAAAGCTCATAAAAATCGTCTTCTCCTGCCAGCATGGGGAGTTTTCGCCCCCTCCGTTTGTGCTGCGTTTCATTGCCGCATGAAATTCTTCTCCCGCACAGATTAAATCCATTTCATAGATCTCATATCCCAAATCACGGCAGATACTGCAAAAAGCAGAAACGGGTTCCTTTTCGCGGCAGGTATTTAAAAATCTGTTTTTGATATCCGGAGAGCGCAGGGCTTTGGCCTGCAATTCATCCAGCATAGTAATGATATTCATGACATTTTCTCCTTGTGTTTTTAAAAGCTTATGATATAAGTATAACTGTTTAAGAGAAAAATTTCCACCTGTACGGTTGGAATGTTATTCGAGGGACGGAAGTTTGTTACTGTTCACACAGGACTTTGCATTTACTGCAAAGTCCGTAAGAAAGTGATT
>CATBDC010000057.1 GCA_949502235.1 uncultured Lachnospiraceae bacterium
CGAATGAGCCTATTTTTTTCAGCTTTTTTTTCATAAATTACTTGACACTACCAAATCTGCCGAGATATTACGGCATTGATTTTCGGCAAAAATAGTCCGGCATATCACCTGCTCCTTAAGAGGCAGCTGAAAGAGTGTATTCTTTTTCTTTTCTTCAAAAAATTCCTGGCTGATCTCTGCAAGAACCCTTCCAAGCTCCTGAAAAAATGTCAGGTTCTCCTTATCAACACAGGTCAAAATAACATACCCTGCTGCTGACTCCGGCCTGCTTACGGGGAATATCAGTTTATTTCTTTCATCTGACGGCATTTTACCAAAAAATTCCTCATAGCCCTCAAATGTAAGATAACCATTATCAAAGGAGTACTTCCCTCCCTCTTCCTTTCCGGCGGAAAAGGCCAGAAGCTCCCCTGAGCATGATACAAAAAATACACCTGCTTTTGTATACTCATGCACCTTCCTGGAAATATCATCCAAAACCGTTTCTTCAAACATGGATCCTAATATAAACTTATAACAGACATCAATATTATACATATCCACACACTCCAGTTATGGATATTATTTCTTAAAATATTACATCTGTCAAATAGAAAAGCACATTTAAAAAATGCTGTTTATAGCCTTTCTCTATAAGTCTGCCCGTACTTATTCAACTGTTACGCATTTACTAACCTCAAATACATAATCGCTGAATTCATTTCCTATTCCCGGAAGCTCCGGCACCGTCATATATCCGTTTACCGGCTGATAATCATATTTGCACAGCCGTTTATTATAGTCATACCGGTTATACACATGGTGCTCATGAATTGTAAAATTCGGTATTGCCGACTCCAGGTGAAGAGAGGCCGCTGTTAACAGAGGACTGGAGCATACGTGGATCTGCACGCCTACATCATATATATGCGCAAGATCACATACCTTCTTTGTCTCCGTAATGCCGCCGCAGTTTCCGATATCCGGCTGAATCATCTGGATCGAATTATCTTCAAGGTACTGGGCGTACTGCCACCTTGTATATATGCGCTCTCCCTGGGCAATGGGCATGTTCACTTTATCGCAGACAAATTTGTTTACCCGGGGGCTTGGGGTACATGGTTCCTCGTAGCAGAAAATTCCATATGGCTTAACACGCTCGCCTAACTGAATGGCTCCCTGCGCGTCAATATAGGAATGGTTTTCCATAATAATATCCACATCCGGGCCTACTGCCTCCCTTACTGCCGCCACTCTGTCCACGATCATATTTACATATTTAGGCGGAAGCAGCCTTGTTGTATCCTCGCTGTTAAATCTTCTTCCCTCCGGTGAAAAGGTAAAGAAATCAATTTTTATTGCGTCATACCCTTCCGCCACTGCCTTTTTTGCGTTTTCCACATAGTCGCTGGTACTAAGGGCCGGGGTCTTTTTCTCTCCCCACCCAAATTGAAGCTGGCTGGCGTAGCAGCGCAGCTTATCACGCATCTTCCCGCCAAGCAGACGGTAGATTGGAACCTGAAAATATTTCCCTTTAATGTCCCAGAGCGCCACATCAATTGCTGACATTGCCGAAAATACGACCGGGCCTCCATTCTGACACCAAAACGTGGATTTATATAAAAATTCCCAGATTACCTCATGATCAAGAGGATCCATCCCTATTATCTTCTTCGCAAAATCCTGAAGTGCCCCGTAGGCGCCTGTAGAGCCGCTTCCATATGCCATAGCCGCCTCTCCATCTCCGTAGATTCCTTCATCCGTATAGACACGGCATACAACCGGAGTCCATCCAGGGTTATCCTCTGGTTTTGCATCAACTAACATAACATCTATTTTTGTTATCTTCATCCTTCTTTTCTCCACTCTCTTTAACTAATGGTCCATTTTAACATATAGTTTTTTATTCTCTCAAAAACCTGCATTACAATAACAAGAACAATTACCATAAAAATGAATCCGCTCCAAGCTTCAGCGTACAGGCCGTACTCCGCATATTTCTTAACATAAAAGCCCATCCCGTACTTAGCGCCATACATTTCTGCATAAACCAGCACAACAAAGGAGCCCCTAAGAGAAGTAACAAAGCCTGATAAAATAGACGGAGACGCCGCAGGCATAATAACCTTAAAAAGTTTATTTAAGGGGCTAAGCTCCAGCGTTGCCGCATTATCCAGATATCTCTTGTCAATTGTCATAATCCCATTAATTGTTGCAAACAGGGTTGCCCATATGGTGTTATATACAACAAGAAACATGGACGCCGCCCTGAAATTAGGCGCCAGAAGCAGCGCAAAGGGAGACATCAGAATAGATGGGATCACGCTCACCGAATAAATGACCGGATGAAGCACCTTCCTGATGCGTGTATGCATTCCTAAAACCGTACCCAGACCAATCGCAATAACTGCCGCAGCAAGAATAGATGGAATCATAAGCTGAAAGGAATACAGCATATTCATAAACAATGTTCCAGCATTTTCTTTAAATGAAAGCCCAATCTTTCCCACTGACGGAAATAAGAAGCCTCCAAACAGCTTGTTATCCGAAATATATTTGTAGCCAAAGAACATGGCAATATAAATGCAGATTGTTATCCAGTACGTTTTTACAAATTTTACTGCCTTGCTCATTGATTATTTGCCTCAAAGAACTCAATACGTCCGTCATAGAACTCAGGATCCTCGTCATGGTATTCTGCAACACATTCATCTAATGCTTCCTTATAAAGCTCAACGTTAATATGATCCTCAATGTTAATATTTTCTATATCCGCCTCGTCAATAAAGCCCATTTTAATCATGCCGTCCCATGTTTTCACAACTGCCTGCTTACAGGGATCAACACTGGAAATATAATTTTCATTTAAGAGATATGCCGCGACATAATCCTCGTCTGCTTCAATATCCTTTGCAAGAATAGAAACACACTCCTCTGTATTCGCGCGGTAATACTGCTCCGCACGGATAAGACATTTCAAAAGCAGCTTTACTGTAACCGGATTTTTCTCTACAAATTCAGTCTTCATATTCATGCGGCAGCATCCATAGTTCGGCACCAGGTCATCTAACCAGCATGTGATTTCCAAATCTGGGTTATTTCCAACTGCAAAGAGCTGATCGCCGCTTAATACTGCATAATCTGCCTCTCCCGCCGCTACTGCTGCCAGACGGTCGCTGTTGGTAGAATATGTAAGCCACTCCACATTTTTCTCATCTGTGAGGTCAATATCCTTATCAAGCATAGCCATTCCTACTACCGGATGTACGCCTGCGTAGGCAATCTTTTTACCAACAAAATCTTCAACACCCTTAAAGCCTGTCCCTGTCTTCGCTACGAGATACATTCCCTTTAACATGTAACCGCCTACAATCGTAAAATCAGACCCTGTACTGATAAACTGCAGCGGATTGTTCGTTCCCTGATTAGATGTAACATCAACTGCGCCTGTTTCAAGAGCTGTCAAAGCGTCAGAGGATGAAGCCATAGGATCCTCAATAACCGTAAGTCCTACCTCATCAAGGTAACCTTTTTCTCTTGCAATGGTTACAAGAATATTGCCGCTGTTAGCACGCGCCCAGTGGATCTCGGACACCTCCGGTTTCTCCGCGTCTGCTGTTTCTTCCTCTTCAGGTTCCTGTTCTTCCTTTGTTTCAGCGCCCTCATCATCTGCCCCGTCATCTGCAGGTGAGCCACCGCACGCCGCAAGGCTGAATGTCATGATCATGACAAGAAAAAGTGATAAAATTCTTTTTTTCATAATACTGATTCTCCTTTTAACATTTATTTGCAAATAGACCTGTGTCTATATTTGCCTTATGTCATATGTAATTATGAGATATGTGATTTCACATCCCGGTTAATATTTCCAATCAATTCATTGCGCAGCCGTAAAAATTCTATGTCCTCAAACTGTGTATCTCTTGTAGGCCGGTGTTCCCCCGGGATCCTACATTCAAATATGATATTACTCGGCGACTGTCCAAGGACACAGATCCGGTTCGCAAGAAGGATAGCCTCATCTACATCATGGGTTACGAAAAATACGGTTTTCTTTTCCTCATCCTTCGACCAGAGATTAAGCAGCAGATCCTGCAGCTTTGCCCGGGTAACCGCATCAAGAGCTCCAAAAGGCTCGTCCATCAAAAGTACCGGCGGATCTATACCAAATGCCCTGGCAATGGCGCATCTCTGCTTCATGCCACCTGACAGGGCCTTGGGATATTTTCTGTAAATACTTTCATCCAGCCCCACTGCCTCAAGCATCCTGACTGCCGTTTCTTTTAACTCTTTTTTATCCTTCTTCGGAAATTTCTGTGTCAATGCCAGTACAATATTTTCACCGGCAGTCATCCATGGAAACAAGCCGTAATCCTGAAAAACAACGCCTCTGTCAAGGCTTGCTTTTGTAATTGTCTCCCCGTCCACACTTAGCCTGCCCTCTGTTGCCTGTTCAAGCCCGGCCAGTAACCGTAAGAATGTACTTTTCCCGCACCCTGACTGCCCCAAAAGACACACGAATTCTCCTTTTTCAACATTAAGGCTGATATCTTTAAGGATAAGCCTTGCGTCATCCGCATATGAAAATGATACGTCTTTAATTTCTATATAACTCATAGTAAAATCCTCTTTTATTTCTGGAAATGATTAACCCATTTTTCACATCGAGATTATAATATGTTTGTCATTCCTTTACATCGTCTAAATTCGACAATCCGCTTTTTAATTTTTGTATTGTTTGCACATTTTCTATAAATCTATATCTCTTATATACAAAATCTATAATTATAAAAAGGCAGTGAACCAAGTTTCTGTCTGAAAATTGATTCACTGCCTATCTAAAAAAATCCACCTGTACAGATGAAAGAAACTCCGATTGTTCACTCCATCTACAGAAGCCTCTCTACCTCTGCTGCCGCCGCTTCCCACAAGTCAAGCAGATAATCGGCTCCCTTCGGGTATTCGTCAAACCTTATATTAATATTCCCTTTTTCCTCCACAAGCTCCATTACGTGCTCCCTGCTGGTTAAGGACTCCAGATACTCCAGAAGCTGTACATCTGCCATGGCATCAGCCAATACAGGCAGGCGCATGGACTCCTCCGGTTCCCCGTTCTTCCCGGGATATACAATAAAGGGATCCCCGGCCTGGAAGGCGTCCTCCGCGTCATTTACCCTGTAGGGGTCAATCAGATGCAGAGAGTACTGGCAGTTGTAGAAGTTATAGCCCCAGTGCAGAAAGCCTTCCATCTTATACTTATAAAGCTGTACACCGAGAATCCTGTTTCTCCACGCAGGCATGGCAATAAACCTGTTGCTTACCTTATAGCCCTGGCCGCAGCAATAATATACCCAGCCGTTCGTCATGCCAGCATCCAGAAATTCATGAACCTCTGTGTTAGCCGGAACCGGCTTTTCAACAATCCCCTTCTCATACAGCTCCACATGGCTTAAAGCATCTATCACCGGTACATTCCCGATGTGCCTGCGCACCATATCGCGTGCCTTCTTATAGGTATCTGCATTATACCTGGTCGGTTCATCCGAAATATGAAAGTATGTCTTCTCCAAAATTCCATCCGCCTTAAGCTCTTCCATAAGTGAAGGCAGGAACGCATCCAGAAATTCCTCATATCCGCCGTCCTTAACCGGCGTATGCCAGCCAAACAGCCTCACTTCCCTGCCGTCCACCTCTGCTATTACCTTCGGCGGACAAATAGCTCCCCACTGGCTGAACAAATGGGACATCTCAAAATACTCGAAGCCAATCTCCTTACAAAGCTCTATAAAGCGTCTGAAAAGAGTATAGTCAAAGGAATATTTCCCGTCCTTTAAAATTACCTTCACAAGCTGCACTGTTGTACGCTCTCTCCCAATAAGCGTGTCAAGAGCCAGTGTGAATATAGGGGTCAGTATCATATTTATCCCTCTTTTGGCCGCCTTGCGAAGAAAATTCCCCATAATCCGCCAATGTTCCTCTGAAAACACCTCACACCCATAATAATCTGCCAGACAGTCCGGATGGAACCATTCTGTATGAATAATCCTCTGTTTTGGAAGCTTTGCCGGAATGATATGAATGGTAAGCCCTGCTCTGGCAAGCTCCTGCCCGTCAGTCCCTGTAAACACAAGAGTCACGTTTCTATCTCCGCCTGACGCCTCCTTTGGTACCTCACAGTCAATCCACAGTGCGCGCCACTGTTCAATAACCATCTGGATACCGCCGTCAAAGGGGGCCAGAAGATCCGGATAAAGCCCCGGTTCGCTTCCCAGATACTCCGAATCATACTTTTTATCCTTCTTTTCATGGGGAAACATTACTGGTACACATTCCACCTTCCGAATGAGAACATCTCCTTCAAAATCCCCCTCCACACGGACATTTGCATAAGGGTTCCTTGTGGCCTGCTCTGTCGTCTGATTTACATAGTAATCCCCATGGAAGCAGTATGCCGCCTGAAATGACACCCGCTGCCCTAAAAAGCCCGTAAGCCTGCGGATGCGCCGCGCCTCAAGCATACCGCTCCTTGGAAACACCTTTTCAAGCGAGCTTATAATCCGTACATCATAATCCATATCGTATCTCCTCTCTAAATTTTATCCTTTTATACCACTTAGGGCAATCCCCTCTACAAACTGCTTCTGCAGGATACAGTATAAAATAAACGGAAATATAAATGCCAGCGTTGCTCCTGCCATAATCAGCCCATAGCTGCTCACATAGGCATTTTGCAGCATGGACAGCCCAAGTGTCAGTGTCTTCATTTCATCCTTTGTAATCATAACCAGAGGCCAGATAAAATCATTCCATGAGGTAATAAAAGTAAATACTACCAGAGAAACAATGACTGGCTTTGACAACGGCAGTATGACCCGCATAAAAATACCCAGCTCGCCGCATCCATCGATTCTGGCAGATTCTATCAAATCATCCGGAATTCCTTCCATGAACTGCCGCATCAGAAATACACCGAAAGCATCCAGTATAACCGCAAAAAGTGAAGGGTATGTGTTCAGCATATTCAAATTTTTCATAATTGTAAAGACCGGAATCAAAATTACCTGCCCCGGCATCATCAGAGTGGCCAGATACAGCCAGAAGACAGCCTCCTTTAATGGAAACTTCTTTTTCGCGAACGCATACCCTGCCAGGGTTGCAATCACTACATAAAAAAAACAGGCACACGATACAACAATCAGACTGTTTTTTACATATGTAAGAATCGGGAATCCTGACAAAAGATTCTTATAATTCC
The DNA here is from genome assembly GCA_949502235.1 of uncultured Lachnospiraceae bacterium. Taxonomy (GTDB): domain Bacteria; phylum Bacillota; class Clostridia; order Lachnospirales; family Lachnospiraceae; genus CAPEBR01. Next base: position 7,235 of record CATBDC010000057.1, read on the forward strand.
TTAAGTCCATCGCCGAAAAATCAAATGAAGCCGTCATAATCTTTTTCTGTGTCAATGAGGTTAGAATCATAAATATAAATGGATAGATACTGGCAGCTGCCAGTATTATAAGCAGCAGATAAATGATCCATTTACTAATCCTGATTTTTCCATTAGAATGTCTCATACATGCTTCCTCCTTCCCTCATCCCTTTCCCGGAACACAACCTTCTGTAAAAAGGATATAAAAAGCACAATCGCCAGCAGCACCATGGATACCGCGCTCGCATACCCCATTTTAAAATCCTTAAACGCTGAATTATAGATTGTCAGCACAAGGGTCATTGTAGCCCGCCCTGGGCCGCCTCCGGTCAGTGTATATACCAAATCAAACACCTGGAAGGACCAGATTGTTCCAAGAGTAACCACCAGGTATGTAATCGGCTTTAAAAGGGGCAGTGTAACGGAAAAAAACTGCCTCGCACTTCCCGCCCCGTCAACAGTCGCCGCCTCATACAGAGATACAGGTATATCCATCATACCCGCGTAAAAGATAACCATAAAATATCCTACATTTTTCCAAATTCCGATCAGACAGACGGAAAACAAAGCCGGCCAGCTGCTGCCAAGCCAGTTCACCGGCTCCATGCCAAAAAGTCCTATTATCGAATTTATAACGCCCTCTGGGTCTCCTGCCAGCAAAAGACGCCATACCGCCGCTGTAAGAACCATAGAGGTGATAACCGGGATAAAAAGGGCACTCCTCACAAAATTACCAAAGCGGTTTTTACACTTTCTTGCCAGCACATATGCAATCACCATGGACAAAACCGTCTGTACCGGCACCACAATTACGGCATAAATACCCGTATTGATTAAGGATGATGTAATATAAGGATCCTTAAGGACCGCCTGATAATTTCCCATCCCGATAAATTCCGGTGGCTGCAGTACATTGTATGATGTAAAGCTGTATCCCGCAGTCATAAAAATGGGAATTACATGAAATGCAAGCAGCAGGATAAGGCTGGGCAGAATAAAAAAATATGCACTGACTGTACTCCAGCGTATTTTTTTCCTTTCATTGATACTCCTCCTGTAAGGAGATGCAGGCCCTTTACGCCTGCACCCACTCTTTTTCTGCTATTCATTAAGAATCGTATCCGCATAGGAAACAGATTCGCTGATCACCTCATCCGGCTGTTTTTCTCCCATCATCATAAGCTGCAGATTCTTGTAAAGTGAATCATATATCTTATAGCTTCCCTTGGCCGGAGAAAGACTGTGAAGCTCTGCCCCGTCCTCTGCATAGACCTTTTCAAAGGCCGGATTATCATGATACTCCTCATCCTTCCCTATAGGCGCAAACTGCGCGGATTTATGATATTCTGTCATAGATGTCCCGCTTAGCATAAACTGCATAAGCTTGTAAGCCAGCTCCTTATTTTCAGCATTAGACATAAGCACAAGTGAATCAGAGGCTACAAAGGTTCCTTTCTTTTCCTTTGTCAGACTAGTGATAAATCCCCAGTTAATGCCTGCATCGTCAAACTGCACGGTGCTTGAGCTCTCCATCTCTACGAAGGCGGTTTTTCCTTCACAGAAGTAGCTGATACAGTCATCTGCCGTCAGGCTTGTAACTACATCCGGAAGAATCTGATGAGTGAAACGTAAGTCATACAAAAACTGAACCGCATCCTTACCTGCATCACTGTCAATAATCAGCGCAGTTCCCTCCTCATTAAATAAGGAGCCGCCGCCCTGCCATACGTACGGATAGAAGGATGAGTTTAATGTACTGATAGAAGGATTTCCCCAGCGCTGTACAAGAGGGTATACCTCTGTGCTTCCATCAGCACCCACCTTTATCTTTTTGCATATCTCTATAAATTCATCCCATGTACAATTATCCGGCACCTCTGTAACTCCGTTTTTAGCAAGAATGTCTTTGTTATAGCACATGACAATAACATTTCCTACAATAATTGGAAGACAGTACTGTTTTCCCTCGATAACACCATTGGACAGGTACAGAAAATTATCCTTGTCCTCATCTGTAAGATAATCGTCCAATGGCTCCACAGCTCCCATATCAATAAAATCGCTGATCATCTCCATATACATATATCCTACGTCCGGGCCCTCTCCGGAGGTAATTCCTGTCAGATATTTTTCCTCATAATTGCCCCAGGGGACAATCTCAACATTTACAGTACAATTATTTTCCTTCTCAAATGGATCAATAATCTTGTCCCACACATCCTTGTCATCCTGATTCTCACTAAGAGGCGGAAGCCATACGTCTAATGATGCGCCCTCTGTCTTTTCTCCCTCACTTGACTTCTCGCTGTCACTTTTGCCGCAGCCTGCAAGCATGCCCCCGAGCATTACGATGCAAAGCAGTGCGGATACCATTTTCTTCATAACCTTTTTCATGAAATTATCCTTACCTTTCTTTATATTTTGTTTTAGGCAGATATGTTTTTCCATTTTGGATGCATCCTTCATAACATAATTTTTGTCCGCCTGAACTACTTACAATTATAGGATAAGAAATATTCACTTTAAATAAACAAAAATTACACAGAAAACCCTAAGAAAAATCTCCTGTGTAATTTAGACAATTCCGCTATTCAATTTTTAAGCATAATGCATAATTTTCCAACCGTTTTCAGCTAAAAAGCATACATTTTATGAAGATTAACAATTATTGATATATCGTGCCGGGTTAACATTTTTAGTTATCTGCTCTGCTTCTGGTAAACACCCGGCGTTGTATTCTCATATTTTTTGAAAATCCTTATAAAATGAATGTCACTTGTAAAGCCTACCTTTTCAGCGATCTCTTTTACCGTAAGGTCCTGGGTCTTCATGATCTTCTTCGCATGGTCGATTCTAAGCCAGTTCATATATTCTACCATGCCCATTCCGTATTCTTCTTTGAATACTTTAGATACATACGATGTACTTACATTCACCTGCTCGGAAATATAGTTAAGTCCAAGATAATGCTGATTATAATTTTCCTCGATAATCTTCTTAATCCTGTATGCAAGCCTGTCCTTCTGGTTTGTAGTATACTGGCTGTTAAGCTGTTCAAGCCCGTTTAGAAGCTCCTGCAGGCATTTTGACAGCTCCTGTGCTCCGGCGCAGCTCTTCAGCTTGTCCAGATAAGTTACTGACAAGCCGGTGTGATACTTTTCGTCCTCTGCCTGAGCATATCGGAGCGTCTCGTCCACCAGTGTATACTGCCTGCTCATCCGCATATAAGAATCCGGGGACGCACCCGCGTATTTATCCATAAGCTCTGGAATCATCCCCGCGCTGTTTGCGTATTCTCTAAAAAGCAGTGTTTTCCTCCAGCGCTCCAAAAGGATCTCTCCCTCCTTATCCTGTACATGTGCTATATCTCCTGCCTGGCCTGACTACTCCTGGAAAAGCAGTACAGTCTGCTCATAGATTAATGCCATCTGCGCAGGAGCCATAAATTCTTCACTGCTCTTTACTGTTACAGACATTTTACACTCATTCCGGAAGATTTCCGTAAGCATGGATGCCGGGTCATACTCTGACGCGTCATAGTTAAGCAGAAACACTGCCCTTCCCCCAATCACTGCAGGGATTACATCTATGGAACCATACTCCTGTTCCAAAAGCTTTCCTGAATTCACGATCCACTCCTTAATCTGGTTCTTGTTCTTTTCAAAGGATACGTCTGCCAGAAAGAAGCGGTAATAGATATAATCCAGTGTGATACCGCCGGCCTGCAGCAGAATCTTTATGGAGCTCTCATCCGTAAGACGCTGGTTCAGCACATCTATCAGCATATCTTCCTTCAAATTCCAGATTACCTTCTCGTTCAGGCTGCTGATAGTCTTTTCTACTGAAATATAATGCTTAAAGCTTAAGAATACTGACAGGGCAAGCCCGGCCGCCGTGCATAGGAGAATCCCGGCAATAAGCAGATGCTGTATGGGAGTAATGTGTGAGAGCAATGCGGCTCTGTCGCTGATAACCACATAGTAAAATGTACTGTAGTCTGACAGCATGCGCCATCCTATATACGCCCTGTCCTGAATTTCCTGCATGCCGTTTCCCATATTTCCAAAAAGGGGCAGTATCTCCTCCCAGGAGGGAGCCTCTTCCTCTATGCCCTCTTGATACAGCTCGTTCTCATTATTAAAAACTGCAATGGACGTACTGCCGTCATGGGGAAGCGTCAAACTTAAGAGCCGCGCAAACTCAGTCCCGTCCACACAGATAAGCAGTACGGAGGCCGACTCTCTCTCAAGTCCCGCCGGCATACGCTGCCTAAAGTACAGCTTCTGTTCCCCTTCCTTTGTCTTCTCGAAAAAGAAACCTGTCCTCTGAGACTCCAGAACATCCTCTTTCCAGGCAGAATAGCCCTCCTCCATCAGATGATTACTGAGAAGGAAGTAGCTTTTGGACAAATAATTCCCCTCTGTCCCAACGATATAATCCTGCACCGGATAATAGACATAGATATCCTCTACCAGGGCATTTGCCATTTTGATATTATACATAAGCTCTGAATATCTATAGGAAGCCGCAGAAACAAACTCTTTTTTATCCTTTGCTGACTGCAGCGCCATATTCTGGTTATTTAGCATTAACTCCGAAGCAGATTCCTTCAGGGTAAATAAATAATGATCCACACTGCGCCGCGCCGTATCTGTTATTTTTTCCGACTCCCGTATTTTATCCGTCTGCATCAGATGAATTGCTTTCACGTTTACGGCAAAAAGAGAGCAGAAAATAAGCAGAAAACCGGCAATCAATGATAATATCCAGTGCTTTCCTGATTTTGACAGATGGAGCTGTTGAGCCATAACATCCTCCTTTTACCCGCTTTTCCATTCCTGTCTTTCTATATTATCATGACTTCCGGTTTTCCTCAATCTAATTGTTACTGTTCACTCCGTTCACAGCAACCTTCGCAAATCCATTTAAAATTCGCTTCGCGAATGGGATTTGCTCACGCCTGAATCATTTTCTTACGGACTTTGCAGTGAATGCAAAGTCCTGTGTGAACAGTAACATCTAATTACATATTTTCCTATTGCAAAATCCAGCGAAAGCTGTATAATAAAATGTAACAGGACTCCCCACACCTCTCATTGATGTGCCCCAAGGGGAGACGTTTTATTTTAAGGAGAAATTTGTATGCACAAAGTCAAACAACCCAAAACATACGATGAACAGATTGCTATCCTTCACAGCCACGGATGCGCCATTGATGATGAGGCTGACTGCAAGGATAAGCTGTCCTCCATTGGATATTACAGACTCTCAGCATATTTCCTCCCTTTCAAGCAGAAGGACGGAACCTATACAGAAGGCACGAGTTTCAACACAGTCTTCCGTATATATGAGTTTGACCGCAAGCTCCGCCATCTCTTGTTTAGCGCTATAGATGTGATCGAAATCTACATCCGTTCAACTCTGTCATACTACCACTCCGAAAAATATGGTTCTCTCGGATACAAGGATGCCTCGAACTTTAAAAACAAACATAATCATGAAAAATTTGAGTCTAACCTCAACCGCGAAATATCAAACAACAGCAATGTTCCGTTTGTAAAGCATCATATGGAATACTACGATGGCAACTTTCCCATTTGGGCAGCCATCGAGCTTTTCACCTTCGGTATGCTGTCGTATTTCTATAACGACCTCAAGACATCATACCAAAAGGCTATTGCCCGAAAGATGGGACAAAACAATCACGAGCTGGCCAGCTGGCTTAGGTGCTGCACTGACCTGCGTAATGCCTGTGCGCATTACAGCAGATTATATAACCGCATATTCACTGCTACGCCATCGGGTCTCGGTCTTGACGAGCGGGAAGGCCACCGCCTGTGGGGAGCTGTCCTCATGCTCCGTTCCTTATATCCATTCCCCGATAAATGGAACTCGGAAGTTATACCGGCAATTTTTGCTTTATTCTATGAATACAAGGACGACCTCGACCTCCGCTATATTGCATTTCCGAAGGACTGGAAAGACCAACTGCCTTGTCCAAAGCCCCATAAGCCTATTCCTTCTTCAAAGCCTTTATAAACGCCGCGCACGCCAAAAACATAATAAATATAAACGGAAACGCCGCCGCCAGGGAAATGGTCTGCAAAGGCTTCAATCCTCCTGCCATCAATAATCCCACTGCCATAATTGACTGGATGATCCCCCATAATATCTTCTTATTATTCGGAGGATTCTTATCCCCGTCTGACGTCAGCATGGACAGCACATACACTCCCGAATTGGCAGATGTCACAAAAAAGGCGCACAGCGATACAATTGCCACAATACACAGGATGAATCCTATGGGATATTCCCGGAGCACCACAAAAAGTCCGGTCTCAGGCGATGCGACCGCCTGCTCTAATGTTTCAATAGCAAGGATTCCTTTTTCAGCCAGGTTAATCCCAAGACTTCCGAACACAGACCCCCATACACAGGATGCGAGCGACGGCACCAGTACAACACCGAGAATAAATTCACGGATTGTGCGCCCCTTAGAAATACGTGCGACAAATACGCCGACAAACGGAGCCCAGGCAATAAACCATGCCCAGTAAAACAGCTTCCAGCTTCCCAGCCAGGAATTGTCTCCATAAGAGCTTACTGACAGAGAATCCTGGATGAAATTCCCGATATACTGCCCTAATCCGTTAATAAAGCTGTCCAGTATCTCCACCTTTGGCCCCAGGACAAAGCAGGCTGCCAGCAGGCCTATCGCTACATATATATTTGTATCAGAAATAAAGGTGATCCCCTTCTCAAGCCCTGACACTGCAGAGCCAATATAAATTACCGAAACAACTATAATAATGGCAATTTCAACTATCAGCCCCGTAGGAAGTCCAAACAGTTTATGAAAGCCCGCCTCAATCTGCAGTGTACCAAGCCCAAGAGAAGTTACAACGCCCGCAACCGTGGCAAATACCGCAAGTATATCAACCACCTTTCCAAACCATCCGCCAGCTCTTTCCTCCCCGATAACCGGCGTCAGTATGTTGCTTATCAGTCCTTTTTTGTCTTTGCGGAACATAAAATATGCAAGCGCAAGACCGATAACCGCATAATTCGCCCACGACAGGATACCCCAGTGCATGAAAAATGATCGAAATGCAAAATCCGCGGCCTTTGGCGTAGCTGCCTCTATCCCCACTGGATGCAAATAGTGGGTAAGAGGCTCCGCTACCCCGTAAAACACCAGCCCTACTCCCATTCCGCATCCAAAAAGCAGTCCGAACCATGTCAGGTTCTTATATTCCGGCCTGGAATCATCCCCTCCAAGACGGATTTTTCCATATTTCCCGAATGCAACATACAAATCAAACGCCAGAAATACAAGCATACATATCAGATACAGCCACGCAAAATCATTTGTCAAAAATGCAAATACTGCATTTGACACTGCAGTAAAGCTGTCATTAAATGCCACAGACCACACAGCAATAATCGCAACTAAGGCCAGCGAAACATAAAAGACTGTTTTACTGCCATTATTCTTTTTATCCATGTATAAATCCCTCCAACCCTATTATTCAATTGTACTGTTTTATACACGGAATACCGTCTGCTCTTCGACCTCTGTCCCCAAAGCTTCCAAGGCTACTCTCGTCCTGTGCAGACGGAGCTTCCACTGTTCCTCCTTTGAAGTGCCCGGATCGCCCAGCGGATACGGAATTGAAATTGTTGGAACAATCTTATTAGCGCCAACTGTTTTTGCCACCGGAACAAGATTGCACATCTGTACGATTGGGAAACCTGCTCTCTCAATCTCTTTCACCATCGTTGCGCCGCAACGAGTACAGGTCCCTCATGTGGAGACGAGAATACAGCCATCTACATGATCCTCCTGAAGGAATGGTACAATCTCCTTTGCCATTCTTGCCGCTTCAGATTCAGTTGTTCCGGTTCCCACTGTTGTGTAGAAATACGGGTGAAGGCTTCCATACACCCCTTCCTTTAAAAGCTCCTTCAACGCATCAACCGGCGTAATAACATTGGGATCCGCATCTGCTGCCGCCGGGTCAAAGCCTGCGTGAATGGTCTTATATTCCCCGCCTTTTAGCGCCTTATCTCCGGAAATATCATATCTCCCCCATCTGGTTGCTGATGCTGACTGTATACGGTCCGGATTATCTACCGGCACAATGCCGCCTGTATTAAGAAGGGCAATCTTCGCCCCGCCCAGATTTGCAATAGCTGGAGCAATGGGCACGCGGTCAATCTTCGGAATAGGAAGCTCGGAAACAAAAGGCTCTCCATTCAGCTTTTTCAAAAGCATCTCCATCATACGCTCTGATGCAGGCTTCCCGTCTTTTCGCCATGCCTGGTGACGTATGCCTCTTGCAAAATATCCTTCCTCATCTGCAGGGCCTACCGGCTCCCCGGCAAGTATTTTCTTTGCCACATTTGCCATAGCCTTTACATCTTTACGCATCTTCGAGGCAATATTTCCGCCCTTTAAGATATACATATCTTTTTTAAACATATCCACGCCCGGCGTCTCTTCATTCATGGAGGTTACTACAGGCACACCGTATTTTTCTTTTACAGCCTTACAGATCGTACCGCACGCAACCGTGTAGCGCCCTGCCTGAAACGCCGGTCCCGCCAGAAACATATCCATCTCTTTACCTTCTAACATTCCAAGAATAGTCTCCACCACCTCGTCTGTATTTGAGCCCATATAGTTATCCCCGCATATAATCGTATGGGTCACCTCTGCAATGCCGTTAAGCTCTTTTGCGAACTGTATTGCGGGCCCAATCTGGCCTTCATGGATTTCTGGCTCTATGCCTGCTTTATCCTCTCCGCCAATCTGTCCAAAAAACTGATTTACATATAAGATCACTTTTTTCATTGTCATTTCCTCCTAAAATTCCATCATTTGCTTCGGCGACCATCCCACAACCTGATCCCCGCAGAATACACCGTTATTTTCAAGGATAATGGATCCGTCCTCTCTTACGGACGGCCCAAGAATCTCATCATAATCCCATCCGCCGGAATTTCCGTCTCTCGCAAGAGCCTGAAGCTCTCCCAGCACAGTCTCCATCGGAGGAAGCTCAATCAGCTCTCCCACATTGCCGCAGGAAACAATTGCATCGCATTTTTCATCTAAAGTAACCAACGGCTGCCCGTGTCCGTCACGTCCGGTACTTTCATTCGTAACACCCACCGTCTTAATGCCCGCATCCTCAAGCGCCACAAGACACCCTACAAAATCCGCATCCGGATTTCCATAGCCTTCCTCTGCAACAACAGCGCCGTCCGCGCCAAGACTTCTGGCAATCTGGGCTACATACAGCGCCGCGCGTTCCTTTTGCTCCAGCGCCACATTCAGATTTGACATAATCACGCCAAGAAAGTTAATGGTCTTTCCATGAGCATCCATAAGGGCTCTCAGATTAGGCGTATTCTGCATATCATAGGTAGACCACTTAGAAGATACCGGCATAAAGCTTCCTGACACAATAGCTCCGTCCAGAATCTCTGTAGGGCTCATCACTGTGGGCAGCATGTGGTTCGTATCCCATCCATATACCAGATCGTTGTATCCCATGGCCTCCATCTGGGACTGTGGCTGCATTACATACACAACAGATGGCAGCTTTTCAATCTCTGTATCTCTTCTTATCATGGGTGTTGTCTCGTAAACATCTGTGTCCTCCGGTTTCAGCTCCTTTACACACGCCCCAATATACTCAGCAAGCTTGTGCCCTGCCCTTCGTAACGCATCATTTTTCTTCTGCTGTTCATGCCTTTCAAATTCCTCGTTGGTATCCGCTACCAGAACAATGTTATTAAGCTGTCCAAAATATGTAAGCTTCTGTCCTTCCCCGCTCATGTCAATAATACCGTCCTGGAAACCTCCCCAGTGCCTTCCCACTACCAGCACACTGCAGTTTTTTAAAGCGTGGAGCACACCATCGCCTGCCGGTGCCAGTTCACTTGTATATCCGGGAAATAATCCTCGTCCGTCTAATCTTGTTCTGGGCTCAATGGCTTCCTTCACCGGACACATGCGAATCTTATCTCCTGGTTTAGCAATATAAAGCTCTGCTTCTGTAATACGCTCATCCTCAAGGACAAATTTCAATGCTTCATCCTTGTCAATTGTCAGGATGCCGTCTTTAAATGTAAGTTCATTTCCAAAAACAATATCCTTTACATAGAAATTACCAATCTCAAGCTTCATAGGTTCCTCCTCAAACCAATACTTATATTCTTTTTCTATAAGTATTTTTATATTTTGTTTTTTAATAAGCGCGCTTATATATCTATATATAAAATATATCAATAAGCGCGCTTTTTGTCAATAAAAATATTTTGTTTTATCAGCTTTTTATTTTCGGGATGCGAGGTATTGCTCTACGGCTGAAAAAATACATAAAAAAAACTGGCAGTAAAACTATTGTTTACTGCCAGGCAGTTCATAAGAGTAGATATTTTTAAAAAAATCATATAACCATAAACAATGTTCCTGCACCAATCAGCGTACAGCCAATGAAAGACTTTACCGTAAATTCTTCATGAAGGAAAATAAACGCCAGTAAAATTGTAATCACAACACTCAGCTTATCAACCGGCACCACTTTAGAGGCCTCTCCTATCTGCAGTGCCCGGTAATAGCAGAGCCATGATGCACCCGTTGCCAGCCCGGAAAGAATTAGGAAAAGCCAGCTTTTTTTACTAATCTCTGTTATGCCGTTCTGGGTTTTTGTCAAAAATACCATTCCCCATGACATTACAACGACTACCACGGTCCGTATTGCTGTGGCAAGATTTGAATTAACACCCTCAATACCAATTTTGGCCAAAATAGAGGTTAGCGCCGCAAACAGCGCAGACAATATTGCAAATAAAAACCACATCTACATCCACCTCCCATTTCATACGTTAAAACAGCCTCTACCGCAAGACCTCTTTTACTGCGATAATCGTCTTCCTGCTTAAAGGTTTCCGTGGCTGTCTATGTATTGCCTGATCAATCTCCCCAAATGATTCCAGAACCATATCACTATGTACCGGGCTATTGTTATTTAACAGCAATACATATCCGTCAACCCACACACCAATGCCATTGCATTTCAGAACTTTGGACAGGAGATACACTTGCCGTTTGACTTGTTTAACCGGATTACGTACCTGCTGTATATAGGTATTTCCCCCTCTGCTGCGCTTATATTTTGTCCATTCATAATCATCTTCTTTGCCAGTCAGCATTCCACTGTAATTCTTGACCTCAATAATAAACACACCGCTTCTGTTAATAATTACATTATCCAATTCTGCCATTCTTTCTTTGTAATTAATGCAAACATTAGTAAGCAGTTCGTCACCTTCCCGCAAAACTTGTTTTATTATATCGGTCGCCGCTTTTTCTCCCTTCTTCCCTGCTTTGATTCTTGGGTGCTCATAAGTTTTAGACCGTATTGCAACCCAAATAAAAAGAAGAAAGATAAAAGCAAAAGTAATAATACCTGCAAGTATCAAAGCATCAAAATACTGCATCTCGTTCCCCTACAAATTCACTACAAGCTTCCTAACAACTTTCATTATAGCAGACATTCGTGTTCTTATCACAATTTTTTACAAATGACCTGTGAACAGTAGCTAAGCATACCCGTCTATATGTCCCTGGAAGTAGAGTAGCATTCACAAGGCCGGCAAAGTCATTGTCCATGTAGAAGGTGACGCGCCGGAGCTCCGGGTGGCGTTCCAGGAAAACGGCTAGCGCCATATGGGAGGTGCCGCCCAGGGAAGGGAAAAGGGGTTTTTCCCCGGTTCCTTAGGCGCATGGCTTTTGGCCGCTGGCACAAACCTTTTCGTGCATCTCATAGATAAGTATTTGATAAGTAGTTATGTTTCGGTTCACAATCGTACGAAAAATGGAACCTTGCTTTTTCATTCTTTGAAATGAGACAATCAGTAACAAAAAACCTTGCAAACGCCGATGTTTACAAGGTTTTTCAAGCTCCCCAAGCTCCGCTCTAACCAACAGCTCCGCGGTTAACAGCCGCGTGCTCTACCAATGGGTGTGGTCGCACACCGAAAATTAAATTTTTCAAAGAAATGCATCATAGTATTTCACTATTTGTTCTTCAGTTGTATTATAGACATTTTCACCCATTAAATAATCCTGTAATTCGTCTATACAACAATCCAGTTCCCCTTTTCTGTAACGATTTTTAGGATCCTTCTTCATTAATTCAAGAAACTCAATCGCCTTCATGCAAAAACTGTTTTTTTTCTGTACATCACCTCTGTTTTCCATCTGATAGCGCGATGGAATTCACTGCCAACATTAGAAATCTGAACCCCCACTGGCATTGCGAACCAACTTACTGTTCTATCCATTTATTTACTACCTCCACAATTTTTTCTCTTGCCTTTGGATCAGCAACCCCTCGGCCAACTCGTGGATATCCAGCTTCCCTGTTTCTTGGCGGATTAATCAAAGAGTCGAACTCTATCTCACTATTATCATAATAAATGTTAATTCCATACAGATATTTCTGATTTGATCCATTTTCCAAAAGCATCTGCTCAAGATCCGAATGAAGCTCTGCATTGACGGCCAGAATTTCTCTGTCAATATCTACAACAGCTTTCATCATACTCATATCTGAAAAGAAAATTTTTTCTTCCAGACAACCAAGTTCATCAATAGGAATTTTCAAATTGTTTCTTGATAACGGTTATATGTAATTCTGTTACGTCAATCAAATTTTCCTGTTTACATTTCGGACAGTAAAGGGCGAAATTTTTCAGTTCTGTATCCAGCCGTATTTGTAGCCTTGTTTTGTTCCCGCAGACAGGGCAATAAATCCACTCTGTTTTCCCGTTCATTTTCTATTTTTCTCCCGTTAGGGCATTTTCAACAGCTTTCTTTATAACAGTGCTTGAATTTGTAGCCCCCGATACAGCGTCAACTTCTATTTTCTGTTCTTCAACAATTCTGTCTACAACAACTTCTGCGCGGCTTCCACGCCCATTTTTATGCTCCAGAATATCAATGTTTGTAATTACACCGTTTTGAACCGTTACTTCTACTTTGGCATAAACAAAATCCACGTTATATTCTCCGATATAAGCTCCATCGGGAACATTGGAAATATCTAAATTATTAAAAGTTGTTTCTTTTACTGTCCTTTTATAATCTGCTACACTTTTCAGATAAAACACCGTATAAATCAAAACAATAAGAAAAAGAAGAATTGCTGTAAACAACAGGATTCTTTTTCGGGAGAATTTCATTTCAGACACCTCTCAATCTTTTTTGTTATCCGCTTAGGCAGTCCCTTCTTATTCTTTGCATTTGCACATACCACTTTTCCCAACCGTTTCATGCCTGCGGTCTTGAAAAATTTGTCCATATTGCGGATCGCCCCTCTGCTCTGTCCGAATATCCACGAAAAAGGCGCGGGGGTATTGCAGGAACTCAAAATCATATATTGCTTCCCTCGTAAGCGTGGTTTTGGAAATGTATCTGTTTCTTCCATAGCCGTTCCCAGCAATCGGTCAAATAAGTTTTTGACAGGACCCGGAACATTCGCCCAATAGACAGGGGCGACAAGGATAACAAGCTGACTCTTATGTAATAACAGGGCAATTTCCTGTATACCATCTTTCTGGACGCAAATATGCGTATCCATACAAACCCGGCAGCCTGTGCAGAAAGAAAGATCCTTTTCATACAGATTGATTTTCGTTACAGCATACCCCGCCTGTTCAGCTTTATGAACTGCCAAATTCAACATGGCGGCTGTCGTTCCGTTTGTATGAGGACTGCCTAAAATGGCAAGCACATTTTTTTCATTCAAAATCATCACCCCTTTGTCGCAATCGAATGGTAAACAAGAGAAAAACCATATTCCAAAAATTTTATTTTTGATAAACCCATTGATTTTTTAATATATTCTTCTTTGTTAGCGGCAAGCTGAATGATTCCGGAAAGCATACCCCAAAAATTCAATATAGCAGGCATAATTTCCAAATCACTTCTTAAATCCCCCTTTTCCATGCCGGATAACAAAAAGTTTTTTATCTTTTCATTTATTTCTTCCCCGATTTGATAAGTTTCCTTTTCTTCCGGCAGATAGTTTTTGCTCTCAAAATCAATGTTGATTTTATCCAATACCATTTTGAAATAAAAAGGAAATTCCTCTTGATACTGCACCAACCCGCGGCAGATAAAGTCATATCTTGCTTTTGTGGTTTCATGCTGTATCAGCGCAGAAGATATATAGTCGTCAAGCTTCTTCATACTGTTTAATACCAAAATGCCGACAATCTCTTCTTTATTTTCAAAATATACATATAATGTTGTCTTACTGTATCCGGCGGCTTTCGCTATATCGTCCATAGAAGTCGCGGCAATCCCCCTTTTCATAAATAAAGCTGATGCCGCAGACACTATGTTTTCCCGGTGTACGCTTCTAGGCTCTTTCTTTCTTCGTCCCATGTGCTCCTCCTTGCAATAATTAAACTTACAGTTTAATTATATAGAGAGTATTTCCTCTTGTCAATGAGGTTTAAAAATAAATGTATTAAGGCAACTTGTAAATCCCTATCCATAACGAAAATTTTATCATTTTATTTGGCATTTCTGAAACTCCCCTGTATTATGTGGGGATAAAGGAACTCACCCCCGCAATCATCAATGAATTTATCAAGAAAATCATAGTCCATGCGCCGGAAAAGGTGGACGGGAAACGGATACAGAAAGTGGATATTGTTTTCAACTTTGTAGGGGAAATCAATTTTCTTTCTGCCACGCAGCCGAAACGGCAAGGCGCATAGGAAGTCGAAAAGACGGTACAGCCCTTGTACTTGGGGCTATACCGCCTAATCTGAAATTACTTCCTTGTCACCGCAAGCCTTGATGTCTACGGGCTTTTTCAAACTCCCCGAGCCTCGCTCGAACCAACACCCCCGCGGTTAACAGCCGTGTGCTCTGCCATTGACACGGTCGCACACCGAAAAACGTCATATACATTATCTTGTTTTTACTTATTAATCGGCTCATTAATCGGCTCATTTCCGTTCATAATATGAACTCCTGCCAGCGCCTTTCTGTTCCAAAATTCCAATTTCACACAATCTGTTGAGATAACGTTTTGTCGTTGCCACTGATTTTCCCAATAAATCACGGCTTATCGCATTAGTAATTATTGAATTATCATCCAGATACTTCAATATCGGAGCCATGCGCTCTTGTTCTTCTTGTGACAATTTTTCTAATCGCACATTAGGCAAAAGTTCTTTTCCACGTCTATCCTTTAATAATCTATTATACCGCTCACAAGGCTTACACAATACCATAACTCCTCTGACATTAGCATCAATAACCGGATAGGGTGCCTTTTCCTTTTCACATACCTCCATAATCTTATCAAATCCTCTTCCCCAGGATTCAATCTCTCTAGCTTTTGAGCGATTGAGGATTACCTTTCCTGGTTAACAGTATATTGCCTGCCAAAATTTCTTCTCTCCTATCTTCGGATATGAAA
>CATBDC010000058.1 GCA_949502235.1 uncultured Lachnospiraceae bacterium
CTTTTCCATGAAAATCTTTTTCATTTTCCTCTTGACATATTACCAAATTGCTTTCTGTCACCACAAAACATTATACTATATCTCCAGAAATTTGAAAACAAAAATTTTCCATCTGTACGGTTGGAATGTTGTTTGGAGGACGGAAGTTTTCAGATGCCCTTCCTAACACAGACTGGGCAACACTCCGGTGAACTAACCGCTAACTCCGGCTAAGGGGTTCAGGAGAGCCTTCACTCCTAAGCCTTCGTAAGCGTTGGATTTCACCTTCGTTAAAAGCGCCCCTTAACGTCTGCTTATAGGAAGGGCATCTGAAAACTTCCTGTGCATCGAAAATAGCGTTCCAACAGCACAGGTGGAAATGACTATTTGAGGGGTGGAGGCCCGGGCGGTTCTTTCCCTATGCAGACAATAAAAGGGAGCCCTTAGTGAAGGCGAAAGCCATGACTTTCTGAAGACTTAGGAGTGAAGGCTTTCTCGTGCTACTGAAAATCCTTTTCAATGCACAGGAAGTTCGAAGATGTCATTCCTATAAGCGGACATTCGAGGGGTGTTCTTAACGGAGATGAAATCCACCGCTTACAAAGACTTAGGAGTGAAGGCTCTCCTGAACTCCTTAGTCTTTGTTAGCGGTTAGTTCACCGGAGTGTTACCCCGTTCGCGTTAGGAATGACATCTTCGAACTTCCGTCCGTTGAATATCATTTCAATTATACAGATAGAAAATTTTTACTGCCTCCCCTCATTATACTCCTTTATTTCTCTTTCAATCCACCTCACCCACTCTTCAAACCCTTCTCCTGTCTTAGCCGACACAAAGATAACCTCTGCCCTGGGGTTCAGCTTATGGATCCGCTCCTCTACAGCCTCCTTGCTGAAATCATCAAATACACTTAAGGTGTCACATTTATTAATCAGGACTACATCACAAACTGAAAACATGAGCGGGTATTTTAAGGGCTTGTCATCTCCCTCCGGCACGGATAGAATCATGGCATTTTTCGTGCTCCCCGTATCAAATTCCGCCGGGCATACCAGATTCCCTACATTTTCAAGCACTATAAAATCCAGCCCTTCCGGGCCGAACTCCCGGATTCCCTGCCTGGTCATGTCCGCATCCAGGTGGCACATGCCGCCGGTATGAATCTGTATGGCACGCACTCCGGTTTCTATAATGGCCTGTGCATCCACCTCTGAATCAATATCTGCCTCCATAACGCCTATCCTAAGCCTGTCCTTTAGCATGGCAATCGTCCGTTTCAGCGTTGTTGTCTTCCCTGCTCCGGGAGAGGACATGAGATTAAGGAGAAACACCCCCTTTTCCTTAAGCTCCTCTCTAAGCTTCTGTGCATCTGCGTCATTATTTTCAAAAATGCTTCGTTTTACCTCTATTACCTTATAATCCTTCATGTCAGACTACCTCAATCTCCTTTATCAGATGCTCATTTCCCTGCACTAAATACGTATTCCCGCTTCCGCAGTAAGGACAGATTTTCCCATGCTCCACTGTTTTGTAGGTTTCCTTACAGTCCTCACAGAAGGTCACTGCCGGAATCGTCTCAATCACCAGATCGCACCCATCCATCAGCTCACTTTTGGAGCATTTCCATTTAAAGCAGTCCTCAAGATAGGAGGGGATGATGGTGGATACCTCCCCTATCTGAAGCACCACCCTTCCCACCTTTTTTGCCTTATTCTCAAGGGCAGTCTCTTCCACTGCTTTTACAATGTGAAAAACAATTCCTAATTCATGCATCTTCCTTTTTGTTATCTTCCTTTCCGCGCAGACTTTATTGCCTTCCTTCCAGCCTTTGCAGCCTTCCTTCCGGCCTTTGCCACATTCCTTCCGGCTGTCCCGGCGGTATGCGCGGCCTTTTTCAAGGTTTTCTTTGCAGCTTTTTTTACCTCCGGCTTATTTGCAAATGCTGTCTTAAATGCCGTACCCGCCGCGTAGGCGCCGATTTCCTTAAACTTATCCTCAGACCTGCACATCTTAGAACATTCCGGATGGTCACGGTGGAGCTTAATGGCATCAAACTCACACTTTGTTGTACAGATGCCGCAGCCGATACATTTATTCTCATCTACAACAGACGCTCCGCAGCTTAAGCACCGGCCTGCCTCTAAATGCACCTGCTCCTCTGTCAGTGTCCCTCTGATATCCCGGAAGGAAACCTTCTTCTCCTCTTTTTCCTTAGCCTCCTGGCGCCCGATTGTATCATAGCCTTCCACCTTGATATCTTCTTTATTCAGCTCATGGAAATCTCTCCTGTTCCGTCCGATAGTCATGCTTGCTCCCGGATGTACATAGCGGTGCAGGGATTCTGCCGCATTTTTTCCCGCCTCAATGGCGTCAATAACGAACTTCGGGCCGCTGTAAACATCTCCGCCCACGAAAATGTCAGGCTCCTTTGTCTGATAGGTAAGAGCATCCGCCACCGGATAATTTCCATGCCAGAACTCTACCTTAGAGCCCTCAAGAAGGCCGCCCCACTCGATGCCCTGCCCGATAGCAAAGATTACGTTGTCACATTCCACAGTAAGAAGCTCTTCCTCATCATACTTAGGATTAAATTTTCCCTCATCGTCAAAGACTGCCGTACATTTCTTAAATACAACTGCCTGGACTCTGCCCTCATCATTCTTAATAATCTCTTTCGGGCCCCATCCGTTATGGATCTCAATATGATCTTCCAGCGTCTCTTTTACCTCCTCTTCGGAAGCAGGCATTTCCTCTCTGGACTCCAGACAGAACATGGACGTGCCTTCTGCCCCCAGACGATACGCACTTCTGGCGCAGTCCACCGCCACATTGCCGCCGCCCACTACAACTGCCTTGCCTTCCAGTTTCGGCTTCTGCTCTCCGGCAGCATTGCTTAGAAAGTTCACCGCTATGTCAAGCCCTTCTGCGTCTGTGCCCGGAATCGGCGGGATTTTTCCGCCCTGGCATCCGATAGCAATATAAAATGCCTCATAGCCCTGCTCACGAAGCTCTGCAAGAGTTACATCCTTTCCAACCTCTACTCCGCATTTGATCTCAACGCCCAGCTCACGAAGCACATCAATCTCCGCCTCGATGACATCCTTCTCAAGCTTGTAGGAAGGAATTCCGTAGGTCATCATTCCGCCCGGCCGTCCATGCTTTTCAAATACCGTAGGCTTATAGCCCTTTACTGCCAGATAATACGCACAGGATAAGCCCGCAGGACCCGCGCCGATAATGGCAATCTTCTGATCCCACCCGTCAAGTCTGCTGGAAGCCACAACAACAGGCGGAATATATCTTGTCTCCTTATGCAAATCCTGTTCCGCAATGAATTTCTTAATATCATCAATGGCTACCGCCTGGTCAACGGTTCCCCTGGTGCAGGCAAGCTCGCAGCGCTTATTGCAGACACGTCCGCAGACTGCCGGGAAAGGATTGTCCTTCTTAATCAGGGCCAGAGCCTCCTGATATTTTCCTTCCTTTGCCTTGCGGATATATCCCTGGACGGCAATGTGCGCCGGACAGGCTGCCTTACAGGGAGCCGTACCTGTCTCATAGCAGTTAATCCTGTTATTGTCCCGGTAGTCCTCATCATATTTATCCTTCCCCCAGGACAGCCTATCCGGAAGCTCATGCTTCGGATACTGTACCTCTTTTCCATTCTTCTTACAAAGCTTCTGGCCAAGCTTCACCGCCCCTGCGGGACAGTATTCTACACATTTGCCGCAGGCCACGCATTTTTCCTTTTCCACCCTGGCGGTAAAAGCGCTGCGGCTCATATTCGGCGTATTAAAGAGCTGGGAGGTCCGAAGGGCATTGCAGATATTTACATTACAGTTGCAGATTCCGAAAATCTTATTCTCCCCGTCAATATTGGTAATCTGGTGGACAAAGCCGTTATCCTCTGCCCTGCGGAAAATCTCCATTGCCTCCTCATAGGTAATGTCATGTCCTTTTCCCGTCTCACGGCAGTAATCCGCAAAATCACCGACACCGATACACCAGTTAAGCTCATCATCCGCACATCCTTCCCCCAGCACCTTGCGGCTTGCGCGGCAGGAGCACTGCCCTACGCCGATATGGCCCTCATATTTTTTCAGCCAGTAGGAGATATGCTCCAGATCAATCGTTCCGTTCTCCATGGAAATCGCCTTTTCCACCGGAATGACATGCATGCCGATACCGGCTCCTCCAGGGGGAACCATATGGGTAAGCCCGTCTAACGGAACAAAGGTCATGCGCTCGAAAAAGCTTGCAAGGGCCGGATGCTCCCTTAACCGTTTATTCCCCTCCGGGCCCTCCTCCATATTAAAAAGCTCTGCCGAGCCCGGCACAAACATGGGCAGACAGTATCTTCTGTCCGTAGGTCCGGGAATAGAACCGTAATGGTCATAATTATTTCCATAGTCATATTCCAGGAGGCCGATATAGCTCATCTCATCCAGCATCTCTTGAAAATGCCCTCTCTCCTCTTCCTTCACCTTATTCATCTTCCAGAGCTCTTCGATCTTATAATGATGGCGCACCTTCATGGTAAGTGCAATATCTGCCATCTCTTCTGTCACGATCTCCGCTAACCCCCAGTACTCCGGATCATCTGCCGTGACGCCCTTAAGCTTATGGGCCGCTACATCTGTAATCTTTCTCCCAAGCTTTAAAATCTTTTCACTCGGACATTTGTCTCCCATATGAGGCGGGATAACTGCTTTACTCATTTCTGGCATTTTTTTCTCCTTTCCTTTGCCACTGCAAAATATAAATTCTTTCTACCTGTATGGTGGAATTCTCTCCGCCTGTGCGGTTGGAACATTATTCGGGGAACGGCACTTAAGCCGTACAGATATCATAATTTGCGCTCTCTTTTTACCTTATCGTGCCATTTTTCCAGATAGGGCTCTATGGCAGCGGTAAGCTTCATATCCAGATTAAAAAAATAAACAGTAAAGGAAATTACAAAAAAGACAGCGGCAATTATGCTTATAATCTTAACTATTTTTACAACTCTTTTTTTCATGACCCTTCTCCTTCTATCTTAATATACCAGTTTACCAGGAATCTGCATCGTCAATCTCCTCCAGGCTTGGATCTAACGGCTCCTCTCTTAGCACACTTCTCATATATCGATTTACATCCTGCCTAAGACTTGCGCGGGGAACAACCCTCGGATCCATAAGATCATGCACCGCCCAGATGAGCCGGATCCCGTGTTCCCTTGCCTGCTCCTCAAAAAGCCCGTGCATCCCGTCCAATGCCTTACAGCTCATATGCTCCCATAAAATAACCATATCCGCATGAAACTGCTGGCAGAACCCCCATAAGTCATTTAGCAGCACCTTATATCCGCCGTGGGTCCGGTTACGCATAATCATGTTCTCATAGAGATGAGCCATGTCGTAGATAGCCTGCTTAGGATCGTCTTCAGAAATCATTCTCGTTGACACCATGCTAAGCATATCTACCAGAGGCAGAATTCCCCAGCAGTTCTGAAGCCACGGCAGGAAATCTGTATAATACTGTGCCTGCACGCCCCAGATAATAGCGCGGTGGCGGTATTCCGGTACAATCATCTCCTTCTTTCTAAAAGAATCCATGGCTAATTTCGTAATTTTTTTATCTGCCTTCAGAAAGGCCGGAACCTTTCCGCCGATAGCCATATATACCGTTTCCGTATATAACGCAAGATTTGCGCCGATGACCTGGGGATATTCGGTCGTACTCATCTGAAGCCACTCCATACGCTCCCTTGTCTCCGCATTAAAACGCTTTGCACATTCAAAATAAGCGTCCCAGTCCCATTTTTCCCCGGTACAGTCCTCAATAAATTTAATAGCATTGCGGATTTCCTGTGCCGCATATTCCTGCACGCCATCCTCTGTGTGGCGTATAGGGGCCGCTAACTGAAAGCAGGGAATCCCGTGCTCTTTTTCCAGACGCCTTGCAATCACGCCGTTTCCCATAAGGCTTCCGTCACAGGTCGTATTACACTGAAGGGCACATGCCCCGAAGATGGGATAATCATCGTCAATAGAGACTCCTGCCTCTGCCTCCGGCATAGGGCATACATCCCCCGAAAGCCCGTATTCCTGTGCCACATCAATATAGTGGCACACCGCGTCCTGCTGAAGGAGGACGCTTACATACACCGCCGGAATCTCCCTTCCTACGCCAATCAGGTTCGGAAATCCGCACAGCAGATGAGACATCTCATTTTCATCCAGAATCACAAGCTTTTTTGAAAATTCCCTGTCATTTCCCGTATTCTTATCTGCCCTAAACATGTTTGCCATAAGCTTCGCAACATCCTCCACCACCAGATCATATTCCGTGTGGGCGATCCGCAGGTGGTTTCCCCGAAGCCCTGCGGTATGCCGGTCAACCATCATAGGAACCGCAAGGAAATTTAGCATCCAGCGGTAACGGAAAAATGCCTTCACATTATTTTTATTCAGCATAAATTTCCCCAGTATTCCCATCGTATGAAGCCAGCGGCTGTAATCATAAAGTGTGTCCTTAACACCCCGCCACTCCCGGCGTTTCCTCACCTTTTTTCCGGGCTGGTACAGATCTCCGAGGCGCTCACTTCCGATCTTCTTTCCCATTCCCTATATACCTCCCTTCTTCCCAAGCTTCTTAATCTCAATACTCTCCACAAATGCCTGTACCCGTGTCCTTATCTGTCCCGAAGAGCCGATTGCATAAGGCCTTTCTATGGAGAGCACAGGATACCCATATTCCTCTCTTAAGACATGGGAGCCTACCATCCGCTCATATGCCCAGTAATCACAGAATTTCATCTGCTCATAAATAATTCCGTCCGCATGGTATTCCTTTGCCAGCCTGTCCACATATTCCCTGCGCCCATCAATTTTTTCACGGTTCATATAACGGGCACACTCGCTGGCGTACATGTAATGGCGGCATACCTGTGTCAATGCATCCTCCGAATCATTAAGAAGTATAACCTCCCGTCCCGGGAGGGCTCCGAAGCAGAAACGATCCGCCACAACCAGCGCCCCTGACTCCTCAATCAGACGTATCATATCCACATCATCTATCTCAGAGCCGACAACTACTACCCTTGCCCTGAACCTTTTTCCGGAATCCGGCTCCCTCTTTTCTAACTCCTCCAGGGTTTCCTCCAGCATATCTTTTAACAGATCCTTGGGGCACACATAGGAGGCCAGCGTAATCATATGATATTCATAGCCTGTAATCCGCGGATTCTCCTCTTTTCGGAATTCCCCGATTCTTGTAATCAGGTCACAGATTTCATTATGGACCTTTACCGCTTTTCTTACGGCTTCGTCAGAAGTATCAATTCCATAAACCTCACGGAGAGGAGTCAGTATCTTTGCCCTGGATTCTGACACATAAACAGACAGTCCGTTATCGTCTGCCTTCATGGGAATTTCCATATATCTGTAGAAAAATTTTTCCGCCGGCATAGTCTTTAAAAGCTCCATATTCTCCACGGCCCGGTTAATCATTGAACAGGCATCCGGCGCCACAAGACCGTCCAGAAACTGATAGCCGCCCTCAATAGCCCTCTCAAGAAGGGCTCTGCTGTATTCGCAGAGAAAGCTGGTCATATAATAAGTTCCCATATCAATAGATCCGGTGCGGGGCGCCCGCAGACGCACCGTAAATGCGCCCGGCAGGCTTAAAAGAACCTCCGGAACCAGGCTGCATACACTCCCGATACATATCCGTCCTTCCTCCTTCGCCCTGCGGACCAACTCATTATTTGCCTCATCTAAAAGCTTTTCAAAATAATATAAATACTTTAAATCCTTCATGTGAGTTTCTCTCCCCCTCCTTTACCTGTCATATTTCGACATACTCTCTTACTATTTATTTTCTAACAACCTGACTTTAAAGTAAATTGGCATAATTCCCAAAGTTGTATGTTTCTTTTTTATGGTCGTGGTCAGACCAAAAATTATTGACTTCCTGCCCCCTTTTTGATAGAGTATAGGAAACGCCATAAATATTTTGAAAGGACTCTCCCATGAAATTTAAGAAAATCAACTCCCTGTCCATAAAAGAGCTGTTTATCTCCCAGCTGGAAGAAATGATTCTCTCCGGTGAGCTTACCCCCGGCCAGAAGCTTCCTACAGAGCGTGAGCTGGCCGATGAAATGGGTATCAGCAAGACCATTGTGCATGAAGGTATCCGGGAATTATCAAGAATCGGATTTTTAGACGTGGTATCCAGACAGGGGGTCTACGTGGCTGATTATACCAGCACCGGAAACCTTGACACTTTGTTTGCAATCATCCGCTACCGGGGAAGCATGCCAGACAAAAAGATGATAAACAGCCTTTTAGATGTCCGCCTCTATTTAGAATGTCCTGCACTGGAAATTCTTGCGGCGGCACATACAGAAAAAGAACTCCTGCAGTTAGAGGAACTGCAGGAGCAGGTTAAACAGGCTTTCCATGAATCTATCGAAGCCTTCGCCACGGCGCTTTTCGTATACCGGAGAACAATTGTTGTATTAAGCGGAAACTGTATCTCTCCCCTTGTTATGAACGCATTTTTTACATCCACGATCTCCGCCTGGACCGATTATTCGGAATTTATCGGAAAAGAAATCATTTATAAAAATCTGGTATATACTACGGAGTGTATCCGTAAGGGAGACAGTGACACGGCAAAAGCTGTCTTCCGGGAACATATCGAACGGTTCCGGAAACACATTTTAACCAGATAGCCCTCTGAAGAGAGCTCTTAGTTTGTTTCGCTAAGCAGCTCTTTATCCTCCTTCGTCCACGCGATACGGTTTCTTCCAGACTTTTTGGCTTCAGCCAGCATGTTCTCTGCCATCTCAAAATATGTATCATAAGAATCGCCTACCTGCGGAACTGTCGTAACACCGCCGATGCTTACGGTAATCCACTCTGAAACAGAACCCCAGTGAGGAATATGGAGCTTCTCCACTGACTTCCTGATGTTCTTCAAATGCTCAAAGACTATCTCTCCTTCTCCGCCGAGAATCAGTGCGATAAACTTATCACCGCCATATCTGGCAAAAAAATCCGTGCTTCTCTTCAGGGCTGCAGACACAATGCCGGCTACCTGTGTAAGAACCTTATCGCCTGCCGGAAAACCATAGCGCTCGTTATACGTCCTGAACTTGTCAAGGTCAATCATACAAATAGAGATCGGAACATTCAGCCGCACCGCCTCCTGCCACTTCAAGGTGCCGTTAAGCTCATAACGCTGCTTGCTGGCCACACCGGTAAGAGAATCAACCATGGCAGACTCCCGTTCCTCTTTTTTCTTATATTGATACAGGCTTACATGGGCATGTGCTCTTGCCTTCACCACCATTGGATAAACAGGCTTTACAATGTAATCCGCCGCGCCTAATGAAAGCCCCTTCTCCTCTTTTTTTACATCCTCCTGATCCAACAGCAGAATTACTGGAATATGCCAGGGCATAATCTTTCCCTGAAGTTCCTTAAGAACTGTAAAATCCTCTGTGTCAGACATGCCTGCGCTAAGAAAAATCAGTGAATGTTTTCCTGTTTCTGCAAGAGTAATTCCCTCTTTTATGTCAGACGCAGCCGCAACATCATATTCCTCCTCCAAAATAGCCTTTAAAAGTTCTCTCTCTTCCTGGTTTTCATCAATAATTAGTACCTTTTGCATTTCTATACTC
Organism: uncultured Lachnospiraceae bacterium; assembly: GCA_949502235.1. GTDB lineage: Bacteria > Bacillota > Clostridia > Lachnospirales > Lachnospiraceae > CAPEBR01. The sequence goes on from CATBDC010000058.1 coordinate 9,647, forward strand.
CTTACAGCTTGTATTCTATACAAAAATTATATTCCTTTGCTACAAAAATATCAAGCTTAAGTTAACCTATCTTAACCTTTAACTTTGCCACATCTGTTTCAAGATCATGAACCTTTCCAATGAGATAATTCACTTTTACTTCATACGCCAGGTTCTTATCCGCTGCCGGAATTGCCTGATTCAGTTTATTGACCAGCTCGATAAAATTTTCTGCCAGAGGCTGGATTTCTTATCTGTCTCATTTTCCATATGAAGTTCTATCCCGCTGACCCTTCTCTTTAAATCTTTTATATCGTCTTTCATGCCCTGCATATCATCTTTTATACCCTGAACTTTTGATAAAATAAGTGTTAATTTCTCACTATCTGTCATTTTATCTGCTCCTTCAAAACAATTTCTCTGCCTGCGGCCCGCTCTCCAAGTAAATTTCCTACATGTCTTATATCCTTTAAAGTAATATAATTCTATTACATTCTCCGGAAAATGTCATTGAACCTGTAATTCAAAAAGCTGCCTCTTCCGAACCTCCCTCCGGAAAAAGCAGCCTTTTATTAATCCTTTTACTTATAATTTACAATCTTCCCAAAGTCAGCCTTCAATGACGCGCCTCCTACAAGTCCGCCGTCAATGTCAGCCTGTGCAAACAGCTCTGCGGCATTTCCTGCATTTACGGAGCCGCCGTACTGGATACGGATTTCCGCTGCTACAGCATCATCATAAATCTCTGCGATACATGCACGGATTCCTGCGCAGACCTCCTCTGCCTGCTCTGTAGTAGCTGTCTTTCCTGTTCCGATAGCCCAGATAGGCTCATAAGCAATCACTGCCTTCTTTGCCTGGTCTGCAGTCACATTCTGGAAGCCAACCTTCACCTGCTGGCGGATGAAATCCATGGTCACTCCCTGCTCTCTCTGCTCAAGAGTCTCGCCGCAGCACATAATCGGCGTAAGGCCGTGCTCAAATGCTTTTAGCACTTTTTTATTGACTGTCTCATTTGTCTCTGCAAAATACTCTCTTCTCTCTGAATGTCCAAGAACAACATATTTTACGCCTGCGTCAGTAAGCATTGCAGGAGAAATCTCGCCTGTGTACGCGCCGCTCTCTTCAAAATACATATTCTCAGCGCCAACCTCGATGTTAGAGCCCTTGCATGCTTCCACAACCGGAATAATATCAATTGCAGGTACGCAGAATACCACGTCCACATCCTCGCTTGCAACTAAGGGTTTTAATTCATTTACTAAGGCAACTGCCTCGCTGGGAGTCTTGTTCATCTTCCAGTTACCTGCTACAATTTTTCTTCTTGCCATTTTTTGTCTCCTTCAAAATTTGCATAATATTTTCAATAAGGGGGGAATGTTCACCTTACGTTTTTACTTATCATTAGCCGCAGCAACACCCGGTAATTCTTTTCCTTCCAGGAATTCGAGTGATGCGCCGCCGCCTGTAGAAATATGTGTCATCTGGTCGCCGTAACCGAGCTGGTTTACTGCTGCCGCAGAATCACCGCCGCCGATAATCGTAACTGCCTCCGTATCGGCAAGCGCCTTTGCAACCGCTTCTGTACCGTGTGCGAATTTAGGCATCTCAAAGCATCCCATAGGGCCGTTCCATACAACAGTCTTTGCGTCCTTTACAGCCTCGCAGAAAATCTTCTCTGTCTCAGGCCCGATGTCCAGTCCCTGCCAGCCTGCCGGAATCTCCCCTGCCGGTACAACCTTGGAGTCTGCGTCATTAGAGAAATCATCTGCAATTACCGTATCTACAGGAAGAAGCAGTTTTACGCCCTTCTCCTCGGCCTTCTTAAGCATATTAAGGGCATACTCGCAGTAGTCCGCCTCAAGGAGAGAATCACCTACGCTTCCTCCCTGCGCCTTGCTGAAGGTATAGGACATGCCGCCGCCGATAATCAGCGTATTTACCTTATCAAGAAGATTTTCAATTACAGAAATCTTGCTGGATACCTTTGCTCCGCCAAGAATTGCCACAAAGGGCCTCTCCGGATTATTTACTGCATTTCCAAGGAAATCAATTTCCTTCTGCATCAGGTATCCCACTGCCGCCGTATCCACAAACTGGGTAACGCCTACATTAGAGCAGTGTGCCCGGTGGGCGGTTCCGAAAGCGTCATTCACAAACACATCACACAGGGAAGCAAGATCCTTGCTGAATGCCTCGCCGTTCTTTGTCTCCTCGATCCTGTAACGGGTGTTCTCAAGAAGGACTACCTCGCCGTCATTCATAGCCTCTACAGCCGCCTTTGCATTAGGACCTACAACCTCCGGGTCTGCGGCAAATTTTACCTCTTGTCCAAGTAATTCAGACAGGCGCGCTGCAACGGGTGCAAGAGAAAGCTCTGGCTTAGGCTCTCCCTTCGGCTTTCCAAGGTGGGAACAAAGAATCACCCTTCCTCCGTCAGAGGTAAGCTTCTTAATTGTAGGAAGAGCCGCAACAAGACGGTTCTCGTCCGTAATCTTTCCGTCAATAAGCGGAACATTAAAATCACATCTTAAAAGAACCTTCTGTCCTTTTACATTAATATCATCTACTGATTTTTTATTAAGCATAAAATATCTCCTTATATCATAAATAACCTAATCAAAAATAATTTAATATAGAATATACTTGTCCATATATTCTAAAAAGGATCCGGTCCAAAAAGACCGGACCCAATGTGAGTCAATTACAAATTGCCTAGCCGAGCTCTGAGAAGTACTTAATTGTTCTTACCATCTGGCTTGTATAAGAATTCTCATTGTCATACCAGGATACAACCTGAACCTCTGTTGTGCCATCGCCAACCGGAAGTGCCATTGTCTGTGTAGCATCAAAGAGTGAGCCGTATCTCATACCTACGATATCGCTGGATACGATCTCATCTGTATTATATCCAAAGGACTCGTTAGAAGCAGCCTTCATAGCCTCATTGATCTGCTCAGCTGTTACTTCACCTTCAACAACTGCTGTTAAGATTGTGGTAGAGCCTGTCGGGGTCGGAACTCTCTGAGCTGCTCCGATTAACTTGCCGTTAAGCTCCGGAATAACAAGGCCGATAGCCTTAGCTGCGCCTGTGCTGTTCGGTACAATATTCACTGCTGCCGCACGGGATCTTCTTAAGTCACCCTTTCTCTGCGGTCCGTCAAGTGTCATCTGATCGCCTGTGTAAGCATGGATTGTGCACATAATACCAGACTTGATTGCTGCAAGGTCATTCAGCGCCTTAGCCATAGGTGCCAGACAGTTTGTTGTACAGGAAGCTGCGGAAATAACAGTATCCTCTGGTTTCAGTGTGTCATGATTTACATTGTAAACGATAGTTGGAAGGTCTTTGCCTGCCGGTGCGGAGATAACAACTTTTCTTGCACCTGCCTTAACATGTGCGGAAGCTTTCTCTTTGGATGTGTAGAAGCCTGTACACTCCAGAACAACGTCTACGCCGATCTCTCCCCATGGAAGCTCCTCTGCGTTTGCTTTTGCATAAATCTTAATTTCTTTTCCGTCAACAATGATGGAATCCTCTGTGGACTCTACCTTGTCGCATAAAGCATATCTGCCCTGAGATGAGTCATACTTTAACAGGTGGGCAAGCATCTTAGGAGATGTCAGGTCGTTAATTGCAACTACCTCATATCCCTCTGCTCCAAACATCTGTCTGAATGCGAGACGTCCGATACGTCCGAATCCATTAATCGCTACTTTTACTGCCATGATTAATTCCTCCTAAAGTTTTCTTTATTAACTGTCTTCGCAGTCATTATATTGTGAATCCTCTAACTTTGTTAAAGAATCATCAACCAAGTGTTATTGTACTAAATCTCATACAAAAATTCAAGTGCCTTTTCCATTTTTATGTAAGATACAAAGAATTTTATGCAAGCCGCTTAAAAAATGGCTGCCTTTCTCGGAATTCTGCATAATACAAAAAACCTGCTTCCTTTAAAATGTCTGACACCTTATTGAAATCATACGCAATATGCTCCGGTTTGTGCCCATCGGCGCCCACCGTGATGATCTCCCCGCCAAGCTCTTTATAGCGCTTCAGCACATCCGGATGGGGATGTGCAAAAGGAAGTCCGTATTTAAGGCCCGCCATGTTAAGCTCCAGCCCCTTCCCCCGGGAAACCAGCTCTCTTAGAATCTCATCAATCAAATCTGCATATTTTTTATATGAATACCCTGCCTCCTTCTCCCTTCCATAGCGCACCACATAATCCAGATGCCCCAGCACATCAAAGGAGCCGTCAAGCCTTACATCCTCAAGGGTCTCCTCAAGGGTCATCCGGTATACCTCCTCGTCCGTATGAGCCCTAAGAAGCGTTCCGAAGGCAATGTCAGTTCTCTTTACAGAATGTACCGAGCCGATGACAAGGTCAAAGGGGTACTTTTTTACAAACCTCCCATAATAGGGCGCAAGATGAGGCTGGAGACCGATTTCCACCCCAATACGCACATCAATCCGTTCTTTATATTTTTCCCTCAGGGGGTTCAGCACCCGGAAATATTCCTCCGGATTAAAAATATCCTCCTGCCCCCAGTCCATATTATCCTTATCATAATGATCCGTAAAGCAGATAACCTCAAGACCCTTTTCTATGGCTCCGAGAATCATCCCCTCTGGAGCCGCATCCGAATCACTGGAAAATATGCAGTGCATGTGCACATCTGCTCTCATAGTCTCTTCCCTTTCCTTTTTCGTTTATCGGACAATAGTCCCGCCTCCGAGCACAAGTCCGTCCTCATAAAGTACCGCTGCCTGTCCGGGTGTGGCTCCCCTTACCGGCTCCTCAAAGGTTAGGAGAAGCTCATCTGCACCTGTTTTTTCTGCCATGCACCATCCTCCCTTATGGTTATACCGGATCTTTGCCCAGACCCTTTTCTTTCCTTCAAGATCCGGCACAGACATAAAATGAAGTCCTTCTGCTTTTACGCAGTAAGCTTTCGCTTCCTCGTCCGTTCCGATTACCACCTCATTTGTCCCCGGGCGTATCTCAAGAACAAACACCGGATGTCCCATGGAAAGCCCCAGCTTTTTACGCTGCCCCACGGTGTAGTGTATGATTCCCTTATGCTGTCCTACAACCGTACCGTCTGTCAGGACAAAATTCCCCGGACATATTTTCCCCGGCATATGGCTTTTGATATAAGCTCCGTAGTCTCCGTCAGGAATAAAACAGATGTCCTGGCTGTCCGGCTTATCTGCCACCAGAAGCCCCAGGCGCTCTGCCATAGCCCTTACCTCCTCCTTTGTATACCTTCCAAGAGGCATGAGCGTACGTTTAAGCTGCTCCTGGGTCAGGTTATACAGGGCGTAGGTCTGATCCTTCTTCGATGAAGCCGCAGTCCTTAAGGAAAAACGTCCGCTTTCTAATCTCTCCACCGATGCATAATGCCCGGTAGCAATATAATCCGCCCCGATCTCAAGGCTTCTTTTTAAAAGAGCCTCCCACTTCACATACCTGTTGCAGGCAATACAGGGATTGGGGGTTCTTCCCTCCACATATTCCCGGATAAAATAATCAATCACGCTTTTCTTAAATTCCTGCCTGAAATTCATAACATAATGGGGAATCCCAATCTCTTCCGCCACCTTCCTCGCGTCCTCCACTGCGCTTAGGCCGCAGCAGCCATCCTCCCGGGGCTTATCTGGCTCCTCCTGCCAGATCTGCATGGTAACTCCAATCACGTCATAGCCCTGTTCCTTCAAAAGCCATGCCGCAGCCGAGGAATCCACGCCGCCTGACATTCCTACTACCACTCGTTCTTTTTTCATGTAACTGCTCCTGCACAGGGGCTGTCCTTACCTCATAAGACCCCTTCCAAATCTAATATTCCTCTTCTTCCTCTTCTTCACCCTCATGGATATCGGATTTTGGTTTTTCAAGCCCTTCTATCTTTATGCCGTGCTTTTCGGCATAATCCCAGAGGGCGGCATGAATCGCCTCCTCTGCCAGAAGGGAGCAGTGCACCTTCACAGGCGGAAGCCCATCGAGAGCCTCCATAACCGCCTTGTTCGTCACCTGCATGGCCTCCCTTATGGATTTCCCCTTCACAAGCTCTGTGGCCATGCTGCTTGTTGCCACTGCAGCGCCGCAGCCGAAGGTTTTAAATTTTACGTCCCGTATCATCTCATTTTCATCTATATCAAGGTAAATCCGCATGATATCCCCGCATTTCGCATTTCCCACAGTACCTACGCCGCTTGCATTTTCTATCTCTCCTACATTTCTCGGATGTTCAAAATGATCCATTACCTTTTCTGAATACATGGTCTAAACTCCTTTCTGGTTTTTCTTTATAAAATCCTCGTATAAAGGCGACATTGCCCGAAGCCCTGCCACAATCTCCTTAAGGGAATCCACTACGTAGTCAATATCCTCTCTTTCGGTGTCCTCTCCTAAGGTGAGCCTAAGGGAGCCATGGGCAGTCTCATGAGGCAGCCCGATAGCAAGAAGCACATGGGATGGATCAAGGGAGCCTGACGTGCAGGCAGAACCGCTGGAACCGCAGATCCCCTTCCTGTCTAGTTTTATAAGAAGCGACTCCCCTTCTATAAACTGAAAGCTGAAATTGGCGTTATTCGGAAGCCGCTTTGTCCTGTGGCCGTTCAGGCGGCAGTAGGGTATCTCCTCAAGCACCCTGTTAATCAAATAATCCCGAAGCTCCTCTTCCTTTGCCGTCCTTTCCTTCATCGTCCTTACCGCCCTGGCTGCCGCCGCGCCGAGTCCAATGATACCCGGCACATTTTCCGTGCCCGCCCGGCGCTTTCTCTCCTGGGCTCCACCGTGGATAAAGGAGCGGATTTTCACCCCTTTACGGATATAGAGAAATCCGATTCCCTTAGGCCCGTTTAATTTATGCCCGCTGGCACTTAACATATCAATGCAGCACTCATCTACATTAATAGGAACCTGCCCGAAGGCCTGTACTGCATCTGTGTGGAACAATATCCCCCTCTCATGGGCAATCTCTCCTATTTCCTTTATCGGCTCAAGCGTTCCAATCTCGTTATTAGCAAACATAACCGAGATAAGAATCGTATCAGGACGGATAGCCTCCTTAAGCTCCTTGAGGCTTACCATACCGTCTTCGTCCACATTCAGGTACGTTACCTGAAAGCCTCTCTTTTCCAGATATTCTCCCGTATGGAGAATGGCGTGATGCTCTATCTTTGTGGTAATAATATGCCTCCCTTTTTCCTCATACGCCTCTGCCGCCGCCTTCAGAGCCCAGTTATCCGCCTCCGAGCCTCCGGCTGTAAAATAAATCTCCTCTGGCTTCGCGCCCAGAGCGTCCGCTATAATTTCCCTCTGGCGGTTCACCGCATTTTTATTTTTTGAAGCAAATCCATATACACTGGAGGGATTGCCGTAATTTTCCGTAAAATAAGGCAGCATCGCCTCCAAAACCTCCGGCGCTGTTTTTGTTGTCGCCGCATTGTCAAGATAAATCAGTTTTTCCATTAAAATTTCCTCCTACCCGCTGCATTTATGATTTCCACAGTCCCCGTCCGGATTCATCTGCCTGCTTTCTCTTACCAGCTCACCAAGCTTTATCTCATCCACCGTCCGGTTAATACTTTCATTGATTTTCTGCCACACATATTTTGTCACACAGCTGTCAGATGCCCTGCAGCCCTCCTCCGAATAAAATGCCGCGCAGCGTACCGGCTCCAGACTGCCCTCAAGGGCTCTCAGAATGTCTCCAACCGATATATCCTCCATAGACCTTGCAAGAATGTAGCCTCCGCCTGCACCGCGGATGCTCTTTACAAGCCCGGCTTTCTTAAGAAGAGCTACAAGCTGTTCAAGATATCCCTCGGAGATCCCCTGTCTTACTGCAATACTGCTTATAGAAACCGGCTCGTCTTCGCTATATCTTGCCATATCTATCATTGCCCTAAGACCATATCTGCCCTTCGTTGACAGCTTCACATTTTCACCCTCTTTATTCTTAATTCTTAATTCCTAGTTTGTTACTAGGAATTCTTCTCCTGTAGAATATCACTTACATTTAGTTCTGTCAAGCCCATCGCGGGAATATCTTATAGTAATATTTGTTTTGGAGTTATTCTATGTCCAGAAAACACGCCATCATAAAAGGAACCTTTATTCTGACTGCCACCGGATTTGCGACCCGGTTTATGGGATTTTTCTACCGCATTTTCCTAAGCCACGCCTTCGGCGAGGAAGGCGTTGGCTTATATCAGCTCATTTTTCCCATCTATGCCCTCTGCTTTTCCTTAACAGCCGCCGGCATCGAGACCGCCCTTTCCCGCTGTGTGGCAAGAAGGCTGGCCTGCGGACAGAAAAAAGAAGCAAGGGAGCTTTTATATACAAGCCTTATTTTCACTGCAGTCCTCTCCTGTATCGTTACAATTTTACTGCAGTATTATGCGCCTCTTTTGGCTGAAAGCTTTCTGCAGGATACACGGTGCACAGATTTTTTAATCCTTCTTTCCTATGCCTTTCCATTTGCCGCCATCCACAGCTGCATTGTTGGATATTATCTCGGGGCAAAGGAGACAGGCGTTCCTGCCATATCACAGCTTATCGAACAGACTGCACGGATTCTCTCCGTCTATCTTATTTACCGCTTTTCCCTTATGAAAGGAGCCGAAACCAGCGTGATATTTGCAGTTGCCGGACTGATTTTCGGAGAAATTTCCTCCTCCCTCTACTGCTTTTTCTGTATCCGCAAAGGCTCCTTCCTGGCGCCCCTTCCGAAGCTTAAGCTGACGTCCTTTTTGGGCTGCATGAAGGAGCTTTTGTTCCTGTCCTGCCCTCTTACGGCCAACCGGGTGCTCCTGAATATCCTGCAGAGCGTGGAAACTATCTCGATTCCCATCCGCCTTGAAATGTCCGGACTGCTGCGCAGTGAAGCTCTTTCCACCTACGGCGTTTTAACCGGCATGGCTCTTCCCTGCATCCTGTTTCCCTCCGCTATCACCAACTCCGTTTCAACCATGCTTCTTCCGGCTGTAGCAGAGATCCAGGCGCAGAATGACAAAAAGGAAATGTCCTCCCTTATCCAGAAATCCGTCTATTGCTGTATTTTTCTGGGAAGCATGTGCTGTGTGTTCCTCCTCGCCTTCGGAGGCTTTATCGGCAGCTTCCTCTTCCACAGCCCTTTAGCCGGAAAGTTTATTACCGCCATGTCCTGGCTCTGTCCGTTCCTCTATACAAATAACACGCTCATCAGCATATTAAACGGCATCGGCAAAACGTATCTTTCCTTTGCCGTCAATTCCTTAAGCCTTGGAATCCGCATTGCCAGCGTATTTGTCTTCATTCCGCTTTATGGAATTTACGGATATCTGTGGGGGCTCTTGGCCAGCCAGATCTTTATCTTTTTATTCTGTCTGGGATACATGTATTATTATTCACTCCGTTTACAGTGACTTTTAGAGTTGACTTTCCGGTCGTGCCTTCCTATACTAGAGTATAGAACTTAAGAATTGGGGGAATTTTTAGGTATGTCAAAATCATCCGGCGCCGTGCTGATGACAGATGGCCCCATCGGAAAGCACATTCTTGCTTTTGCCTTTCCGCTGTTTTGGGGAAATCTTTTTCAACAGCTCTACAATACGGCTGACTCATTAATTGTAGGAAATTTCTTGGGAAATAATGCTCTTGCCGCTGTCAGTTCATCTGGAAATCTTATTTTTTTGATGGTAGGCCTTTTTCAGGGCATCTCCATCGGTGCAGGCGTGGTAATTGCCAAATATTACGGCGCGAGGGAGCATGAAAAACTAAAAAAAGCAATACATACGACTATCAGCTTCGGTCTTTTGTGCGTGGCAGCGCTTACCGCACTGGGTCTGATTGCTGCGCCTATAATACTTAAACTTATGGGGACGCCGCCTGAAGTGCTCCCTGATTCTCTTGTATACTTCCGCATTTATTTTGCAGGCTCCGCAGGCTTTGTCATGTATAACTGTTTTACCGGCATTCTGCAGTCTGTTGGGGACAGCCGGCATCCTCTTTATTTTTTGATTATCTCATCACTGACAAATATTACTCTTGACCTGCTTTTTATTGCTGTTTTAGGCTTCGGAGTGGGCGCCGCCGCATTTGCCACTATACTCTCGCAGCTTTTAAGTGCCTCTCTGTGCCTGCGGCAGCTTATGCGCAGTCCAGAGGAAATCAAAGTCCGGCTTTCGCAAATCCGTCCGGACAAGCTTATCATTTTCCAGATTCTGAAAAACGGCCTTCCTGCCGGTCTTCAGAACTCCATTATTTCAGTGGCAAATGTATTTGTCCAGTCAAATATTAACCGCTTCGGCTCTCTGGCTGTTGCCGGATGCGGCTCCTATTCAAAAATAGAGGGCTTTGCCTTTATCCCTGTCACCTGCTTTGCCATGGCATTAACCACCTTTATCAGTCAGAATCTGGGGGCAAAGCAATATGAGCGCGCAAAAAAAGGCGCCGTTTTCGGCGTCCTGTGCGGAATTTCCATATCTGAGCTTATCGGCATCTGCCTCTACTTTATAATTCCAAAGCTGTTATTCGCCTTCGGAAGCACTGCGGATGCTGTTGCCTTTGGCATCACACAGGCCAGGACTGTCGCCCTGTTTTACTTCCTTATGGCATTTTCCCACTGTATGGCGGGAATCATGCGGGGATGCGGCCATGCCGCTGTCCCTATGGTTGTCATGCTGGTATGCTGGTGTATCATCCGAGTAAGCTATATCTCCATTATTGTGCGGTTTATCCCCTCTATCAACGTGGTGTTCTGGGCATATCCGCTGACCTGGACCTTAAGCTCCGTAGTTTTTCTTGTCTATTTCCTAAAATCAGACTGGGTTCACGGACTGGAGTAAAAGGAGTCTTTACTCTCACAGAGTCCTTAAAAACATTTTTACAATCACTGGATTCACATAACATTCCAGAAGGATTCCTGTCAGCATAAATAAGGAAAAGCATACCGTCTTTGACATATTCCACCGCACCGCCGGATATCCGAATAAAAACCACAAAAGCATCAGATATCCGGCAATATAACAGATAAACTGGGGAACCATGCACAAAAGACATAAGATGATCCCCTTGACCCCCATTTTCATTACGGCCGTCACCAGAATCATACCGGCGGAAAAGCCTGTCCAGACAATGTATGCTGCCGCCACTCCTTTTCTTAATTTCGTGCATCCAAGGGCAAATAAAAGGAAAACCGGAACCAGTCTCAAATACGATACATACCATAAAAATTCTGCTGTATCTATCTCCATCCCGGCATACTGCTCCAGAAAAAAATCATCCAGGATCCCTGTACCCGCAATATAATCTCCCGCTCCAAGATTTGCATACAAAATTCCGGCAAGAAAACCCGCCATAAAGCATAAAACCAAAAGTCTTTTGTTTTCCCGTATCTTCACTAAAAAGACCTCCCCAATAAATCCATTCAAAATTGCCTTCAGCAATGGGATTTTTGCACTCCTGAAACACTTTCTTAACAAGATACTTCATTATATGCCGGGGGTATTTCAATATATTCTTAATTTCAGGCACCAAAAGTGAAAAATTTATCTGCATAGGCAAGAATAGCAGAGACGGTTTTTGAGTCCTCTATCTCGCCTGTGTAAATTTTTTGCTTTAATTCCTCCACCGTATAGGCCTTCACTGTCACATACTCTCCTTCATCAAGCTTCTGCTTAGACGGTATTAAATTCCGTGCCACAAAAATCTCAATCCTTTCATTGCAGAGAGCCACTGTCGTGCGGAGTGTAAGCAGCCATTCAAGCTGTTCTGACCGATATCCTGTCTCCTCCTCCAGCTCTCTTTTCGCACAGGCAATTCCAGGCTCCTCCGGATAATCCAGCTTCCCTGCCGGTATTTCCAGCGTAAGCCTGTCAAGGGCATTCCGGTACTGGGTTACCATAAGAAGCCTTCCGTCATCCAACACCGGAACAACTGCTGCTGCACCATTATGGTGAATATAATCCCACTCCTCTGTGCCTCCGTTTTCAAATTCCATATAATCCTTATATACATCGATGACTGTGCCATGATAGGCCAGCTCTCTTTTTACCCGTCTGATTTCTCCGCTCAACTTTCCTTTCTCCTCTTATTGTTTGATTCTGTCAAGCTCTGTAATATTAACACCTAAACTTGATAATGTAACTTTTAATTCAATATACCGTTTATGGATTTGTTCATATGTTTCAAGATCATTATTCTTTTTTGCTAATATCATCCAGTCTTGAACTCTTGAAAATTCGTTTATTGAATCTCTAATAATGTCGGCTTGACTAGGCATATAATCACCTCCCAATTATGAAACACATTCCTAAATTGCCTTTAGTATACCACAGTCGGGAAGCAAAGTCTATTCATAAATAAAAACAAGGAAAGCTCTTAAACACTACAGTTTCAAACTTTCCTTGTTTTTTCATACTTATATCATACTACCTGGCGTAGTCCGTAACACGTGATTCACGAATTACATTGACCTTAATCTGACCCGGATATTCAAGCTCATACTCGATCTGCTTTGCAATATCCCTGGCCATTAATACCATGTCTGCATCAGATACCTGCTCTGGAACTACCATAACACGAATCTCTCTACCTGCCTGAATTGCAAAA
>CATBDC010000059.1 GCA_949502235.1 uncultured Lachnospiraceae bacterium
CCTGCTTGTATGCCCGTAAATCAAGGCTTTTTTGAGATAATCAACCATTTTATATCAAAAATGAATAGGAGATATTAGAATGAAGGAAGTTTTTACAAAGCAGATAGAATTGATGAAAAAATACGGCTTTCAGGCCATGGTTACACTGTCGCCGGAAAATACGGCTTATATGATTGGTACGCCGGTGCCTTCCCAGATAAATATCCGTTCGCGCCATGTGATTACTATCTGTACGCCGGAGCATGAGCCGGTTGTTATCTGTGTGTCCATTGAAGAGGAGCTGGTTAAAAAGAACAGCTGGATTAGTCCTGAAAATGTATTTACCTATAATGAATTTTTGGATGACCCTATCGTATTGGCGGCGGACAAGCTGAAGAAATTCGGGCTTACAGGGAAGAAAGTAGGAATTGAGTTTAGCTATCTTCCGGCAAAGGACTATCTTACATTGATGAAGGCGGCGCCAGATATTGAGTTTATAGATGGCTCAGAGCTTTTAGATGGGATGAGGACTATAAAGTTTCAATACGAATTAGACCAGATTGAAGCATTTGCAGGCTGTGCGGAGGATGTTATTTTTGATGCCTTTGACAGTGTAAAGGCGGGTGATACGGAGATGGATCTTTACCGTGCCGTATCAGCGGGTTTCAGCTCAATCGGCGGACAGAAGCCGGGCTTTTGTATCTGCTCCGGGGAAAGATCCAGCATGCTGAACGCAACGGCAACAGACCGTGTGCTTCGAAAGGGCGACATGGTAAGGCTGGATCTGGTAGGAACGAGAAAGGGCTACTTCTGCGATGTGTGCCGCACAGCGGTTGTAGGAGAGCCGTCCGAAGAGCAGAGCCGGATCTGGGACATCATTGTAGATTCTCATGATAATATAATCCGTCAGCTGAAACCAGGCGTAAATACGCATGATGTTTTTGAGGATTATGCGCAGAGGTTCCGTGCGACAGGATACAGTGCATCAATTGATTTTGTAGCCCACGGACTGGGTATTTCTGTTCACGAGGTTCCGTATATCAACAGCTATGCACACAATATTTTAAAGGAAAACATGGTTATGTGTGTAGAGCCTATTTATATTGTGCCGGGCGTAGGCGGATTCCATTTGGAAAACGAGGTGTTTATCACAAAGGACGGATGCAGGGTGATCTCGTCAAAACGGCCATATAAGGAGCTGCCGAGGATTAGGGCATAAAGGGAGGAGAACAGATAATGAAGATTCAGTCTTATGAATTATATGAAGTGGCAATACCAACAAGAAGGCGCCACGTATGGGCAACCAGTACTGTAGACGTGGGTTCGGGGTACCTGCTGATTAAGCTTATTTCAGACGATGGAACAGAGGGCTGGGGAGAATGTACGGCCATGGCAGAATGGGGCGGTGATTTTGGAGTATATTATGGGGAAACCCGTAAGACATGCCGCATCATTTTTGAGGAGTTTTTATTTCCTGCAATAGAAGGGTGTGATCCATTTGAAATTGCTGTCATTCACGATAAGATGGACAAAGCCGTACGGGGATATCCTTATGCAAAAACGGGAGTTGACATGGCAGTCTACGATATGCTAGGGAAGGCTCTTGATAAACCTGTATGTAAGCTTCTTGGAGGACAGTACAGGGATCGCATAGAACTGGGACACAGTCTTGGGATTAATTTAAGTATTGAGGAAGCAGTAGAAGAGGCAGTTATGGTTCAGCAGACGGGCTTCCACATGGTCAAGATCAAAGGAGGCTGGGATCCGGCCAGAGATCTTGAGCTTCTTAGGCGTGTCCGCAAGGAAGTAGGCCCCGAAATGCATATTATTGTAGATGCAAATCAGGCGTACCGCTCGGCAAAAGAGGCCATTCAGTGGGGGCAGAGGATGGATGAATATAACCTGTTTTTTATGGAGCAGCCGGTGGAAGGACTGGAACAGATGGCGCAGGTGACGGATATGCTCCGGGTTCCGGTATGCGCGGATGAGAGCTGTTGGACCCCCACGGACGCCCTCAATCTTCTGAAATATAAAGGCGCAGATTTCTTCTCAATTTATGTGGCAAAGCCAGGCGGGTTATACAAAGGAAGAGTGATTGCATCCATTGCGGAGGCGGCAATATGCTGTAATGTAAATGGCTCCGGAGAATTTGGAATTGGCAACGCGGCATGTATGCACCTGGCTGCATCCTCCAAGTGCATTAACCTGCCATGTATGATTCCGGTAACCCATGTGGACGGACACCCGGGACAGCCGCCAGTTTATTCCTTTATAGATGACATTATTACAAAACCATTCGAATATGAAGACGGCTGTCTGCTCCTTCCTGAAGGACCAGGGCTTGGAGTAGAGATAGACATGGATAAGATTCGTAAATATTCCATTTAGGAACAGTTTCTTAGTGAATCGGAAAGGGTTTTACATACAAAATGAGAAGAATTGATTTGAGAAGTGATACAGTAACACATCCTACCCCCGAGATGAGAGAGGCAATGGCAAAAGCAGAGGTGGGGGATGACGTTTTAAGGGATGATCCTACAACGAACAGGCTGGAAAGTATGGCGGCAGAGATTTTGGGAAAAGAAGCGGCGTTATTTGTCTCCAGCGGTACAATGGGAAACCAGCTTGCAATTATGACCTGTACTCAAAGAGGAGACGAGATTATAGTTAGCGCAGACAGCCACATTGCCATGTATGAGGTTGGCGGCGCGGCGGTGCTTTCCGGAGTAAATATGCGGGGCGTAACGTTTGAGAACAGTATTTTTCATGCAGAAGGGATAGAGGCCAATATCCGTGAGGAAGAGGATATTCATCAGCCGCATACTGCCTTAATATGCCTTGAAAATGCTCTTGGAAATGGAAGGGTGGTTCCTCTTAAAAATATGCAGGAAATCTATAGGGTGGCGCAGAGCTATGGAATTCCTGTTCATGTAGACGGCGCAAGGCTTTTTAATGCGGCGGCCGCGCTGGATGTAGATGTTAAGGAGCTGACAGCCTGCTGTGATTCCGTTTCCTGCTGTCTTTCCAAGGGGCTTGGCGCTCCTGCAGGAAGTATTCTTGCCGGCAGTAAAGGGTTCATTGAATGTGCCCGTAAGTATCGTAAGATGCTTGGAGGCGGTATGCGCCAGACAGGCATTTTGGCGGCGGCCGGAATCCTTGCACTTACAAGGATGACGAACCGGCTGAAAGAGGATCATGAAAACGCAAGATATCTGGCGGAGCTGTTAAACAATATTCCCGGAGTATTTGTTGATATGGAAGCAGTGTGTATTGATATGGTTTTTGCAAAGGTAAGCACAGACGAAGAAACCATTATGCAGCTTCCGGAAATGCTTGCAAAGGACGGTATTCTGATTCTTGATGCGGATAGAGAAAATGTTTTCCGTTTTGTAGTCTCCTATGAAGTTACAAGGAGGGATATTGAATATACAGCTGAAAAGTTAGCTGCCATACTGATGTAATATATGGAGCATTTATTGTGTGGTCATTAAAGGAGAGTAAGATGAAGAAGGTAAAGATTAAGATTGGCTATGCACCTACAAGACGGGACGTTTTCAGTAAGGAGGAGGCGCACCGGTTCAGAGAGCTGATACTGGATGAAGTAAAGAAATTTGACGCGGAAATTGTTGACATCGAGGATATAAACGCGGAAGGGCTTTTATATGATGATGCAGATGTGGAGAAGGTGGCAGCAAAATTTATTGCAGCGGGTGTTGACGGAATCTTCTTTCCGCATTGTAATTTCGGCTGCGAGCATTGCGCAGCCAAGGTAGCTGCAAGGCTTAAAAAACCAGTCCTTCTCTGGGGGCCAAGGGATGATGCCTCGCTTGAAAACGGTGACAGAAGCCGTGATACACAATGCGGGTTGTTTGCAACGGGGAAAGTGTTCAGACGGTTTAATGTCCCTTTTACGTATATTGTCAATACTACAGTAACAGATGAAATATTCCGAAAGGGATATGATGAGTTTATTTCCATATGCCAGGTGGTGAAAGCAGTAAGGAGCTTAAGAATTCTTCAGATTTCCACCAGGCCGGATCCGTTTTGGACTGTTATGTATAACGAAGGGGAACTGTTGGAGAAATTTGGGATACAGGTATTTCCGGTTACGATGGCGGACCTTGTGTTTAAGGTTGAGGAAATCAAAAAGAATACAGATGCGCCGGAATTCCAGGAGACTTACGAATCGGCAGTTACGCGGATTGATTTTGCCAGATTAACAGAGGAAGAAAAGATTAATATTGTCGCGCTTAAAATGGCTGTCTTAGATTTATGTACGGCTAACAGGTGCAGCGCGGCCGCAATCCAGTGCTGGACTGTGCTGCAGGATCTTCTCCATGTTATGCCCTGTCTGGCAAATGGACTTCTGACCGAAGAAGGAATTCCTACGGTATGTGAAACAGATATTCACGGCGCTGTTTCTGCAGTCATTATGCAGGAGGCGGCAAGGCGCAGATATCCCGCGTTTTTTGCTGACCTGACAATCCGACACCCGGAAAATGATAATGCAGAGCTTTTATGGCACTGCGGAAATTTTCCGCCGTCAATTATCAGAAAGGGGAAGGAGCCTTATGTAGATTATAATTTTATTATGGAATCCCATTGCCCCGGGGTAGGCGTATGGGAGATTGAACATGGAGATATGACCATCTGCAGGTTTGACGGTGATCATGGGGAGTATCGGCTGTTAATCGGAGAAGGGAAGGGAGTAGAAGGCCCGGCGACAAAAGGAACCTATGTATGGTTTGAGGTAAAGGACTGGCCAAGATTCGAGGAAAAGATCGTCACAGGGCCTTACGTACATCATTGTGCAGGTACTTATGGAAAGCTGGCTCCGATTTTATATGAAGCATGTAAATATATTCCAGGCCTTACCGCGGATCCGGCAGAGCCTTCGGAGGAAGAGATTCAGGCAAGAAGGCGTATGAGAAACGGCAGTAATTAAATCTGGAAGGAGGAATACTATGAAAATACTTATTATTAACTGCAGTCCGGTAAGAAATGGCGCAACAGCTGAAATCGTTAAGGCTGTAAACTCTTTTGTAAGTGAGGGTAATGATGTTCGTATGGTTTGTATTGACGATTATCATATCAATTTGTGTAAAGGATGCCGCAAGTGTCATTCAACGGCAGAATGTTTTCAAAAGGATGATGTAAACAAATTGATGGAACAGTATGACTGGGCAGATAAAATTGTATCCGTTTCCCCTTCCTACTGGGCAGATATTCCCGGGCAGTTTAAGGTTTTTATTGACAGATGTACACCGTGGTGCAATACCCATGGGCCGCACGCAAAGCTTTCAAGTGGCAAAAAGGGATATATCATTGCACTAAGAACCGGCCCAAGTATGCCGGAGTGTGAAAAGGTGATGGGCAGCATTGAACATTTTTATGGACACCTTGAAATACAGCTATGCGGGAAACTGGGGTTATGTTCTATAGAATATAAAAAAGATGTAGCAGCCAGAATTGATGAAATAAAAGAATTTTGTAATGTAGTTTTGAACTCGTAAAATTAGGGACAGGGAGAAATGAGTCTGGGACGGAGTATTTTTAAAAATACTCCGTCCCAGACTCATTTCTCCCTGTCCCCAACAGTAAAATTTACAGATTCATCAGAGAATTTTCTATTCTTTTTAAAATTCCCATTTGTTAAAATTTCATTAAGAAAACAAGCACAGGAAATGTGCGAGAAAACAGGAGGTACTATTATGAAAATGAAACTGAAAAGAGTTCTTGCGGTGCTCATGTGCATGGTATTTGTACTTGCTATGGCTGCAGGATGCAGCAGCTCATCAGAGCCGGAGGAGAAGGAAACAGACACAACAGAAGCAGGTGACGCGGCAGCAGATGCGGCGGACGCAGCAGGCGTAGATATCAAGGATGCCAAGGTTGGTATTTCTATCTACCAGTTCTCCGATAACTTTATGACACTGTACCGTACAGAGCTTGTCCGTTACATGGTTGACGAGCTGGGCTTCACAGAGTCCAACATCACTGTTCAGGATGGAAAAAATGACCAGGCAGAGCAGACAAACCAGATCAACAACTTTATCACAAGCGGCGTAGATGTTATGATTCTGAACCTTGTTCAGTCCTCCTCTGCTCCGCAGGTAACAGATATGTGTAAAGAAGCTAACATTCCAGTTGTATATATCAATCGTCAGCCGGATGAGACAGAGTCTGACAGATGGACATCAGAGGGAATCAGCGCTACATATATCGGCGCTGACGCAAGACAGTCAGGAACCTATCAGGGCGAGGAAATCGCTGAGACAGAGAACAAGGGCGATATCAACGGCGATGGAACTGTAAGCTATATCATGATTCAGGGCGACCCGGAGAACATTGACGCACAGTACAGAACAGAGTATTCCATTAAGGCTCTTGAGGATGCAGGAATGAAGACGGAAGAGCTTCTTCTTCAGAGAGGTGACTGGGATCAGGCTAAGGGACAGCAGATTACACAGGATGCCCTGACACAGTTCGGCGACAAGATTGAAGTTGTATTCTGCAACAACGATGCTATGGCGCTGGGCGCTCTTCAGGCTATTCAGGCAGCAGACAGAAAGATCGGCGAGGATATTTACCTTGTAGGTGTTGATGCTCTTACAGACGCTGTACAGAATATCGTTGACGGCAAATTTACAGGTACTGTATTTAATGATTATTTTGGACAGGCTCAGGGAGCAGCAGATCTTGCAGTTAAGTTCTTAAATGGCGAAAAGGTAGATGCAATCAACATGGTTGACTACGTAAAGGTTACACCAGATAATGCAGAAGAGATTCTTGAAAAGATTAAATAATGAAACTATAAAGTCAGGAGTCAGGTGTGTGCAATGCACACACCTGATTTCGTAAGAAGGAAAGGAGAGAGAGGATGGCAGAGTACAGACTGGAAATGCATGGAATCAGCAAAAGCTTCCCGGGCGTAAAGGCGCTTGATAAGGTAAACCTAAGCGTCAGGCCGGGCACGGTTCATGCTTTGATGGGGGAAAACGGCGCCGGGAAATCGACTCTTATGAAATGCCTTTTCGGTATTTACAAGATGGATGAAGGAGAAGTGCTTGTTGACGGCCAGAAGATGAATATCAGCAATCCGGACGAGGCGCTGCACCACGGACTTGCAATGGTGCATCAGGAATTACAGCCGGTGCCGGACAGAACCATTGCGGAAAATATGTATCTGGGAAGATATCCTTTAAAATCCTATGGTCCCTTAAAAGTAATTGACCATAAGACAATGAATGAGGAAACTGTTAAATGGCTGGAGAATGTTAAGATGCCCTTTGACCCGAAGCGAAAGCTTGGTGAGTTGTCAATTTCACAGATGCAGTCTGTTGAGATTGCAAAAGCGGTATCGCAGGACGCGAGATTGATTATTCTGGATGAACCTACTTCATCCCTGACAGAAAATGAAGTGGAGGCTCTTTTTTCAATTGTAAGAGATTTGAAATCAAGAGGAGTTTCCTTTGTATATATTTCCCACAAAATGGCAGAAATCCGCCAGATTGCAGATGATATTACAATCATGCGTGACGGAACCTATGTGGGAAGCTGGAATATGGACGATATTTCAGATAATGAGATTGTAAAGCAGATGGTTGGCCGTGAGCTTACGAATGTATATCCGCCTCTTGACAATGAGCCGGGGGAGGTTTTGATGGAGGTAAAGGGATATACAAGTATCAGTGACCGTTCCTTCCAGGACTGCTCGTTTAAACTTAGAAGAGGAGAGATACTAGGCTTTGGCGGCCTGGTAGGAGCCCAGAGAACGGAGCTTATGGAGGCGGTTTTCGGAATCCGCCATATCAAATCAGGTGAAATTTTCCTTAACGGAAAACAGATTAGTATTAAATGCCCTCATGACGCAATTAAAAACGGAATTGGAATGATTACCGAGGACAGACGCGGGACAGGTATTCTGGGGTGTCTTTCCATTGCCGATAATGTGTCTATTGCATCCCTCGACAATTATCTGGAGGCAGGCGTTAAGCTGAACACCAAAAAGATTGAAGAGCTTGTGCAGGACAATGTGGGTAAATTGAGTATCAAGACCCCGAGCAGCAAGGAATTGATCCGCAATCTTTCCGGCGGAAACCAGCAGAAGGTCATTATCTCAAGATGGCTTGCCAATAATCCGGATGTTCTTATCATGGACGAGCCGACACGCGGTATTGACGTAGGTGCAAAATACGAGATTTACCAGATTATGATAGAGCTGGCAAAGCAGGGGAAGGGAATCATCATGATTTCCTCCGAAATGCCCGAGCTTCTCGGTGTATCAAACCGCATTATGGTTATGTGCAATAAGAGAATCACAGGTGAATTGTCCGGAGAAGAAGCAACACAGGAAAACGTTATGAAATATGCAACACAGTTCTGATGCTGTGTCCGTTTAGGAGGAGGAAACAATGAGTAAAAAGATTAATATTAAAGATACATTAATCAATAATGGTATCGTTTTATTGCTTGCGGTTCTTGTCGTATATGTAAGCATCAATGTACCGGCGTTTAGAAGCTTTGCCAACTTAAAGAATCTGGCCATCAATGCGGCTCCCCGTGTTATTGTCGCGCTGGGTGTCAGCGGCTGTCTTATCACAAAGGGAACCGACCTTTCTGCAGGACGTATGGTAGGTCTTGCCGGATGTCTCGCAGGAATCATGCTGCAGAAACCAGATGCGCCGGGTAAAATCTGGCCGAACTTTCCGCAGCTGAATGTATTTGTGGTACTGTTAATCTGTATGGCAGTCTGCGCGGTATTCGGACTTATCAACGGTATTGTCGTTGCCTACTTAAATGTACCAGCCTTCATCGGCACACTCGGTATGCAGATGATCGTATATGGTATTGCCCTTGTTGTTACGAACGCAGTTCCAATCGGCGGCTACCGTGCCGATTTTACAACAGTCACACAGGGAAATGTTGCCGGAATCCCGTTGCTGTTTATTTACCTGGTTATTGCGGCGGCAATTATCTGGTTTGTATATAATTACACCCGCCACGGCAAATATATGTACGCAATCGGCGGAAATGAATCCGCGGCAGAGGTATCTGGTGTTAACGTAAAGAAGACGAAAATTATTATTTATGTGACGGCAGCATGCTTGTACGCAATCGCGGGCTTCTTGTTCAGCGGCAAGTCAGGCGGCGCGTCCGTAAACCTTGGTATGTCCTATGAGCTTGAGGCAATCGCGGCCTGTACCATCGGCGGCGTATCCGTAAACGGCGGTATCGGACGTGTGTCCGGCGTAATCATCGGTGTTGCAGTATTTGAGCTTCTGAAGTCCTCGCTGCAGTTCTTAGGAGTAAACACAAACTACCAGTTTATCGCACAGGGCATTGTAATCGTAGTAGCGATAGCACTTGATATCCGGAAATATATTGCGAAGAAGTAGGAGATATATGATAAGAGAAAGGGCAGTGTGAGCACTGTCCTTTTGGTGATTGTGTATGCAGGACGGCGGGATGTTTTTCTCTTTAATATAAGCAAATTTTGTGTATAATTGAGTTATAAAAAAGTCTTCGGTGAACGTTTGTTTAATTTAAGAAAGGGGCGGATATGCGGTATACGGTTTTGGTTGTTGATGATGAGGAGGAGATCCGGGAGGGGATTATCCGTAAGATTGAATGGGAGAGGTACGGCTTTCAGATTGTGGGCAGTGCAGGCAATGGGAGTGATGCTCTGGAGATTGCGGAGAATCTTCAGCCGGATGTGGTGATGACGGATGTTATGATGCCTTTTATGGACGGACTGGAGCTTGGAGAGCGGATTATACGTATCAATCCGGAGGTAAAGCTTCTGGTATTTTCAGGGGCGGATGAATTTGAATATGCGCAGAAGGCTCTGCGGATTCAGGCAGTGGAGTATATTCTGAAGCCTATTGACGCCAAGGAGTTAGGGGAAACCCTTACGAAGATTAAGGAGACTCTTGATAAGGAATATGAGGCAAAGCGGAACCTTGAGACTTTGCGGGAGCATTATATGGAAAGCATACCGGTTATCAGGGAGCAGACAATGGTGGCGCTCATTGAAGGAAGAATCGCCAGGGAGCAGCTTGTGAAGAAAAGCGGTATCGCACAGCTTGACCTGGAGGCGTGGGGGTACACAGTAGGGCTTCTGGAGCTGGAGCCAAACCAGAGGAAAGAGACAAAGGATATGTTTCCCAATCATGACGAGATGCTGATTCCGGTGACTCTTAAGCAGATTGCAGATGAAATCCTGCCAGCATATGCCAAGGTGACGACATTTTACTATGACGATATGGTAGGGGCAGTGGTCAACCTCTATCAGGAGGAAGATATTTTAAGGGTAATTGAGGGTATGGACCATGTATGCAAGACGATGCAGAAGGTTTATAATGTGACGGTGACAGGAGGAATCGGAACAGCCTGTAAAAGCGCCGAGCAGCTGCGTTATGCAAGGAAAGAGGCTCAGACGGCCTTAAGCTACAGGGTGGCTTTTGGAAGCGGACAGGCAATCTATCTTGGGGACGTGGAGCCAAAGAGGACGTCTGTGCTCCAGTTTCAGGGGAGTGATGAGACGGAGCTTATGGACGCGATTAAGGTTGGAAACGAGGATGAGATAGAGAAAAAGGTAAAGGGAATCTTTGAAAAAATACGGGGGCAGATGCTGAGCAACAGCCAGCTCGAAGTATATTTTATTGAAGTGAAGATTGCCTTTATGAGGCTCTTACAGTATTATGAAATTGAGACAGGAAGGTTTGATGAGATTGACAGCGTTCATGTGACAGACGAGATACATTCTATAAATGAAGCAGAGAAATGGCTCTCACAGAAGAGCCTGGAAGTCAGCCGGGTGATTGAAGAGACCAGAAAAAATTCCAGATCCATGATTACCATGCGGGCAAAGGAGTATATGCTGGAGAATTACAGTGATGAGGAGCTGACGGTAGAGAAAGTCAGCAATATTCTGCATGTGAGCCCTAATTATTTTTCAACCTTGTTTAAAAAGGAAATGCAGGTGTCGTTTATTTCCTATCTCACGGAAATCCGTATGAAGAAGGCAGTAGAATTTTTAGATATGACAGATGACAAAAGCTATATAATTGCTGAAAAGGTAGGATATTCTGACCCCAATTATTTCAGCCATGTTTTTAAAAAATATTTTGGCGTGTCACCCCAGAAATACCGAAAGAGAGGAGAGTAGACAGATGATCCGCAGACAGCTTACCAGGTGGACGAATTGGATGGACAATAACAAGCTTAGGACTATCATTATGGTTCCGTTTACATTGATTGGAGTCTGCGCGATTATGATTCTGGCCTTTGGGCTCTATATACGTTTTACAAATACCGCGAAGGAGATGGTTACGGAAAAGAACATCCAGATTATGGAGCAGACCAATCAGGCTATGAATAATTACCTGAAGGAAATGATGCAGGTGTCGGATTCTGTTTATTACCATATTCTCAAACAGGAGGATGTAAGTAACGCGGATGTGGGGGAATCTGTTGAGCTTCTTTATAATGCGAATCAGGACAAGGTAGTGAATATTGCATTATTTGATATGAAGGGGGAGGTAGTATACGGAGTGCCAAGCTCTACGGCAAAGAAAAATTCAAGCCCCAGAAAGGAAAAATGGTATTTAGATGCTGCCTCGAATATCGAAAACCTGCATTTTTCACTTCCATATGTCCAGAATATCTTCGATACGCCGGATGCCAGCTACCGCTGGGTCGTATCACTAAGCCGGTATGTAGAGCTTGAACATGAAGGAAAGGTGGAGGACGGTATTCTCCTGGTAGATATGAATTTCAGCGGCATTGAACAGATTTTAAAGAATGTGAATCTGGGGAGCTCGGCCTATCTCTATCTTATGGATCAGAACGGGGAGATTATTTACCACCCCAGGCAGCAGCTGTTATACTCTGGACTGGCAGAAGAGGACAACCGCCATGTAAAGGACTATGAGGACGGGGGCTATGTTATTGAATTTCAGGGGAGGCAGAGACTTAATACTGTAAAGACTGTGGGGTATACCGGATGGAAGCTTGTGGCGGTTGTACCCATGGAGGAGGTCGTATCAAGCTATCAGGATCTGCGGTATTACATACTGATTTTGTCCGTCTGTCTGATTATTGTCCTCATATGGGTCAGTACAGTTGTGTCCGAGAAGCTGACAATTCCTATTGAGCGCCTTGAGGATTCGGTAGAGAGTCTTGAGGCGGGAAATCTTGAGACAGAGATAGCCATCAGCGGTTCAGAGGAAATAAGGCATTTGGGGAAGTCAGTGCAGTCTATGGTAAACCAGATGAAGCGTCTTATGGAAGAAATCGTAATGGAACAGGAGATGAAGCGAAGGACAGAATTTGAGGCGCTTGAGACCCAGATTAATCCCCATTTCCTTTACAATACACTGGATTCAATCGTCTGGATGATCGAGAACGGCAAAAACGAAGGCGCAGTTAAGATGGTGACCTCACTGGCAAGGCTGTTCCGCATCAGTATCCGCGGAAGGAGTATTGTGCCGGTCAGGGATGAACTCGCACATGCGGAATATTATCTGGCAATACAGAATATCCGCTATAAGAACAAATTTGCCTACTCTGTGGAGGTAAAGGAGGATGTGAAGGATTATGCCACAGTAAAACTGATTCTTCAGCCTATGATAGAGAACTCCATTAATCATGGCATGGCACATATGGAAAAGGATGACGGCGGAGAGATTATTGTCCGGGCATATACAGACGGAGATAATCTGATTATGGAAGTGGAGGACAATGGCTGCGGCATGACACAGGAGAGAATCAGCCAGATTCTAAATGGCGGCGAGTATGTAAGGAGCAAGGCTGGAGGAATCGGCGTGGGTAACGTAAACGAGCGTATCCGGCTGCATTTTGGCAGAGAATACGGCGTGGAAATCATAAGCGAGCCTGACGAGGGAACGATTATGCGTATGCGCATGCCGCTTCAAAAAACAGAGAAAAAGGAAGGGGGCAGACGGATATGAAATGGAAACGAAAAATTCAGCTTACCCTTCTTATCCTGCTGATAATGGTCTGCCTGGCAAGAATTGCAAGTCCGCCGCCGAACAAGGAGGAGATTAGCTATAACATCTCGGTTATTGTCCGGGGAAACATGGACATGAGCTGGAGTAATCTGAAGCGCGGGGCAGAGGATGCGGCAGCAGACTTGAATGTGAATGTACGTTTTGTGGCGTCTCTGGAGGGGAACACGGCAGAGGAGCAGTTAGAGCTTTTAGAAAAGGAGATGGAAGGAAGCGATGCAGTACTTATTTCTCCGGTTAACCGTATTTTGATGAAGGATCCGATTCTTAAGCTGTCCAAAAAGAAAACACCTCTTTTGATGTTTGAGTCAGGAATTTCCGGAGAAAATGAGATTCCCCTTTTATGCTGCGACAATGAGCAGATGGGCAGGGATATGGCGCAGGCTATGATAAATCATGGGAATATCCAGGAGAAGATTATTATTTTTTCCGGCAACGGGATTTGCTCCAGTGTAACAGAGAGACAGAAAGGGTTTTTGTCCGTTATGGAGAGGACAGATAACCAGTGTACGATTGTGAGTGCCGGAAGCTTTCAGCCGGAAGCGATTTCCGAGATTCTTTCAGCAGAGGAACCGGATGCGGTTATTGCCCTGGATGACCGTATTGTAGAAAATCTGACAAAGGCCGGAAGGATTTACCGCCAGGAGAATACGGGGAGGAAGCTGCAGATATATGGAATCGGATGCAGCAGCGAGATATTAAAGAGCCTGGAAAATCAGGAGCTTGTTAATATAGCGGCCCAGGACGATTATGCAATCGGCTATCTGGGAGTACAGAAGTCGGTGGCTTTGATTCAGGGAGAAGAGGTGCGGGGAAATGAGGATATCCGCTACATCATAACAAATTCGAGCCATATGTATGATGATGTGGATGAAAGACTATTATTTCCATTCGTAAGATAGAGGTACGGGTTATGAAAAAAAGAGGGCTAAGCAGTATGCTTTGTGCAGCGATGCTTATGGGTTTATTCTGCGGATGTACGGCAGAGGAAAAAAAGGATTCTAAGGAGCTTAGGGTAGGAGTCCTTTTATTTAATGAGGATGATTTGTTTATCGGCTCCATGAAGCAGGAGATTGACAAGTGCTTCCGGAGAAAGGAAAAAGAGGAGGGATGCAGGATTACCGTCAGCTTTACTGATTCTATGGGAAGCCAGACAACACAGAACGAGCAGATTGATACATTTATAAAACGGGGCTATGACGTATTGTGCATAAATCTGGTGGACCGCACGGATGCGGCGGCCATTATTGATAAGGGAAAAAAGGCAGATGTTCCTATTGTGTTTTTTAACAGGGAGCCTGTAAGTGCAGATTTAAGCCGCTGGAATAAAATATATTATGTAGGAACAGATGCGTCAGAAGGCGGGAGGCTCCAGGGAGAGATTCTTCTTGATTATTATAAGGAGTACCCGGAGAGGATTGACAAAAACGGAGACGGAATTATTCAGTACGTGCTTTTGGAGGGCGAGCCAGGCCATCAGGACGCGGCGATCCGTACGGAGTCCTGCATAAAGAAAATCCAGGAGAGCGGAGTGGAGATGTACCGGCTGGCAGGGGCAAATGCGAACTGGAGGCTAAATCAGGGGAAAGAGAAGATGGAAGGGTGGCTTGCAGAATTCGGGAACGAAATAGAAGTGGTTATCAGCAATAACGATGCAATGGCATTAGGAGCCCTTGACGCCATGTCAGCGCCAGAATGGTCGGATATCCGGATCGAAGTAATCGGCATGGACGGAATGGAAGAGGCGCTTTTGGCAGTAAAGGACGGATACATGATGGGGACAGTAAAGAATGATGCTGTGGGACAGGCAGAGGTGATTGCAAGGATTGCTTATAAGCTTGGAAAGGGAGAGGCTCCGGGCGACATACAGGATATGAATAACAGGGTAGTCCGCGTGCCCCATGATAAGATAACAGCGGAAATGCTGCGGTAAGTTCCGCTGGGGCGGGGATTTTTTAAAATTCCCCGCCCTCCGGCTGCGCCTGCAGACAGGTGGATTTACGAAAGCTGCCCGGCGTCATGGAGCGGAAGCGGATAAAATTGCGGGATAGGGTTTTCTCTGAATGATAACCTACCTCAAGAGCAATGGTAAGGATGCTTTTATCTGTTTTTAAGAGAAGCTCGGAGGCACGGTTTACACGGATATAATTCAGGTAATCACTAAAATTCATTTCTACCTGAAACAGAAGGATCCGGTTTAGCTCCTTTGGAGAAATGCCAAAATACCCGCTTACGTCTTTTGGATGCAGATCTTCGGCATAGTTTCTGTATATGTAGGATACAATTTTATAAAAAATCTGCCTGTCTTTGATACGGCACATATCTCCGATGGACTGGTAGGTTTTCCGGAAATCATTCGCCTTCATACCGGTACGCGCCAAAAAGACCTTGCTGATGTGGGCGCTGTCAACAAACCCCAGTATTTCTGACAGCTCCTCAAGGGTAAAGTCTGTATAGAGAAGGTAATTAATTGTCTTCCCGATCCGCATCTCATTTAACAGGTCGAAAAAAGAGAGTCCGGTAGTCTTTGTGATATAGGAGCTGATGGCTGATTCGCTCATATAGAACATACTAGACAGCATGGAAAGGGTGATTTTTTCATTTAAATGTGTATATAGAAACTGAAAGATTTCACTTGGTTCTGATGGTGTTTCCTGAACAGGAAGAGTACGGCTTCTTCGAAGGAAGGAGATCAGGATTTCAATCAGCTTATTTGTAATATACAGATTGCTAAGGCTGTGGGCTTCGGAGAGGCTTTCCCCGTCAGATATATCCATTTGGGACTGGACGTTAAGCTCGTTTTTTATCTGAAGGAACATCTGCCTCATCTGTGCAAGCTCCTCGCCCTCCAGAACAGCCACAGGTGTTTTTGCCATAGTCTGCATAACAGAAAGATGCACACTGTCCGGATTGTAGAAGGTCTTTATAATTTCACTAATATTGTCAAAATAATATGCCATTACAAAAAACTGAAGCGTAGATTTTACCGAGGTAATGTCAGTAATCTGCCACGGCAGTACGGAGACGAGAGCTCCCTTTTTTAGTGTATATTCCTTGTTGTTCAGAAGAAGAGTTCCCTCCCCCTCATTTACCAGCCACAGTCTGGACATGGGGTGGATGAGGGGGGTGGTAGGAGCGGACAAGACCTCTGTGTCGAAGCTGCACAGCTTTGTCTCGTCCTCCTTTGAGCAGTATATGCTTTGAATTGGAATAAGCTTGTTCATTGCCGATCCTCCGTAATGTACTGCCTTTATTATAATATGTCCGGGCAAGAGTTACAAGGCTTTTACTATTACTTAAGACTCGCTCCTGCTTCAATAACGACTGCTTTTGCAAGCTCCACCGTTGGGTCGATTACCGGATAATCCAGGTGATAGTTGCAAAATGCAAGAGGCAGCTCCGTACAGGCAAGGACAAACCTTTGTACTCCTTTAAGAACCATCTTATCCAGACAGCGTTTTACGGCTGCTGTGTCATAATTGCTGCGCCCGCCCTTTACCCCGTCATAAATCATGTCCATAATAAGCGCTTCGTCACTTTCATCAGGCTTTATTATCTTTATCCCATATTCACTAAGCCGGTCATATAATCCGGTTTTTAAGGTGGCAAAGGTACCGAGGATCCCTACCGTATTAAGATTCTGCTCCAGGATTTTTTTCATCGTAATCTCTATCATGTTTAAAATTGGAACAGGTACGTTCCTGGACAGCTCATCATAAAAATAATGAGCTGTATTGCAGCCTATAGCAAGAAAGTCGGCGCCCTGTCTTACCAGCCTGTCCGCTGAAGCCAGCATCTGCGGCAGAGGGCTTTCACCTCCGTTTAAGATAGCCTCTGTTCTGTCAGGGATATCTGTATTATTGTCAATCAGAATATGAATATGCTCATAATCATGCTTTGCGTTTGTGAACACAATAATCTTCTGAAACAGGTCAGCAGTAGCCTCTGGTCCCATTCCGCCTATAATTCCAACAGTTTTCAATTTTAACCTCCGTTTCTGCACATGTGCATCTTGCACAAAAAACGGCATAGCTATACCAAGAAAAATTATGCAATAATATTGTATTTTTTATGCCTTGATTATAGCAATACTATTTCCTATAATCAAATACAAAATATTACATGAAAAACATATTGTTTTACTTATGTTATTGGAGGACGAAATTATCCAGTACTATTTCCGCAATGTTGTACTAGCTGCATACAGAAGCAGCATCCTTTAGAAAAGCCTTGACAGCTCTTGGAATGTAGCGGTTCTTTTTATAGGTTGCATAAATAGAGCGCTTGCACCACTTGGATTTAATCCGGTATAGTACTAAAAGCTCATTGGGTTCACAGTCCTGTATAAGGCGGTCTGTAACAAAACAGGGGCCGAACCCCTTAAGTGCATAGTTGTAGGAGGTGACAAGCTGATCCAGCTCCAGAATAGCAGAGGGCTCAACACCGGCCTCCGCAAATATCTGGTTTGAATGTACACGCATCTCATTGCCCGGCTTTAAAAGTATAAAGCTTTCTCCGGAGAAAAGAGCTATGTCCAGTTCCTCTTTCTCACAGATGACAGACGGATTATCCTTAAACTCCCGGGGAGTAAAGCCGCAGGCACCAAGCTGGCGGTTGATTTCAAAGCCGCATGGAACGGCAAGAAGTATGGTTTCCTGAAGAAGAAAATCAGACTGAAAATGATTCTGGTTAAAGGAGGAGCTGTCTACTACAATATCAAGCGCATCCTCAGAAAGCTTCAGATTCAAATCAAAGGAGGGCATCTCCACAAGCTCCAGGCTTATACGGGGATGCCTAAGACGGAAGGGCTGCAGGATATCGGGCAGAATGTTGGACATAACATAAGAAGCACAGCCTATGGTAATGTGCCCGGTTTTCGCATCCTGTAAGTCGCTAAGCTCAACAAAAAAGTTCTTTTCCAGCCTTGCGATATCTTCTATAAAGTGAATATACAATTCTCCGGCCGGCGTCAGGGTTGTAGGCTTTGTATGCCGGTCAAATATCTTTGTGCCAAGCTCTTCTTCAAACTTTTTGATTGTAAAGGAGAGAGCCGGCTGGGAAATAAATAAATTCTCCGCAGCCTTCATAAAGGAGCCGGATTTGTAAATTTCATAAATGTATTTTCTATACTGTAAAATTGAATCTTTCATAAGTAAAATAGTATGTCTTTCATGTTATAATTTGTAATTGATTATAACAGATAGTATTGATATAATCAATATACTATATGGCCTTATAGGAAGAATGTAACGCTGTAGGTTACTGTGAACGGAGTGAACAGTACCATTGTAGTGAGGGATGTATATGAAGATGGCGTTTATAATACCAGAGGATTATTATTCTGCGTGTAAAAAGGCGGCAGATAGTTTTGAAGGGACTCATGAGGTAGAGTTTTGCTTTTATAAAGACTATAAAGAGGCACCGTTTATTATAGACGGAAGACAGAAGAGGTGGGACGGAATTCTTTTTGCGGGGAAGGCTCCATATTATTATTCATTAAAAAAGATAAAGAAAGAAACAGTCTGGTCCTTTTTTCCGAGTGAGGAAAGTACATTTCTCCGGGCGCTGATACTTGCTTTTAATCAGGGATTCGGGATTACGGATTTAAGTGTAGATTCCTATCACCGCAAGATGGTGGAAGGGGCGTTAAGCGATATCGGAATCCCCTGCGGCAGGGATGTGTTTTCTATTTACAGGGGAGATGTTACGTCACAGGCATATAATGACCATGCGGTTGAATTTCATATAAAGGAAATTGAAAAAGAGCATAAAAGGATTGTGATTACAAGGCTTAATACAGTTGAAAAAATCTTAAAGGGAGAAGGGGTCAGGACGATACATGCACTGCCGACCTTTGATATGGTGCGCTCCCAGATTATATTTTTGCAAAAGCTGGTCTGGGAGACCAAAGGAAATTTAGACAATTACCTGATGATTGCCGTGGAGGTGCAGATTACCGCGGAGAACGCGATGATGTATTCAGATGAATACCAGCGTATGATACATAGAAATAATATACTGACATACATTTATGAATATGCACAGAAGCTGCAGGGAGTGGTAAGTGAAATATCCCAAAAGGAGGTTCATATTATTACCCAGAAGAAGTTTATTGAGGTGCAGGAAAATATATTTGATGAATTCGAACTGCTGAACCATCTTACGGCCCGGTTTCCTTATACATTTAAAATTGGAATCGGAAGCGGCAGCACCCTGCTGGAAACAAAAAGACGGGCCATGAAGGCTGCTATGAGAGTGGCACAGTATGAAGGCAGCAATGCATATTATCTGTTTGGCGAAGACGCCGGCCAGTTCATTCTGCCCTCTGTAAATGAAGTAAAGGAATATACAGGAGACGAACAGCTCTTATATATTGCCAGACAGTGCGGGTTTAATGTTGAAACTGTGTACCGCATCCAGATGTATCTGCATAAAAAGCAGAAAAACATTTTCACATCTAAGGAGCTGGCTGAGCACATGAAGATTAATATCCGCAGTATGAACCGTATTCTGGAAAAACTGGAAGAAAAGGGATTTGTAAATGTAATTGGCCAGGAGATAGCAGCGGGCAAAAAGGGAAGACCCGGGCGTCTTTTAAAATTTGATATTTGAGCTTTAAAGTCTGCTTACGGCAGGCTTTTATTTTTGGACAAATTTAGGTCGTATTATGGCGCGCCGGGAGATGGTATTTTTATTTTATAAAATATTAAGGAAAACTTAATAAAAGGAATATCTGAAAGGAGAAAAGGAACTATGGAAAACACAAATTTGGAAGCACAGAATGCTTCACAGGACAAAGTGAGAATATCCGGTTATATTTCGTTAGTACTTGCGATTTTGTTCTTTTCCGGATTATTCAAGGATGCAGAAGGCTTTTTGAAATTCTTTGATTTCACAAACGTTCTTGGTGCATTTGGAAGCCTGGGTACGGTTACAGAGGAAGCGGGCACTCTGGCGGCAAACTTCAGAGGAACAGGAGGAGCCGGTGTACGTGACGGCTGGCTGTTTGCGCTTACACTTGCCCCGGCGGTTATGCTGGCGCTCGGCATAGTTAAAATCGTAGAGGATATGGACGGCTTAAGGGCAGCCCATAAGCTGCTTAACCCATTGCTGAAGCCTGTTATGGGAATTCCGGGAATCTGCGGACTTGCTTTAGTTGCAAGCCTTCAGTCCACAGATACCGGCGCAGGTATGACAAAGGAGCTTTTTGAGCGCGGTGACATAACGTCAAAGGAAAGGATCATATTTGCAGGAGGCTTCCAGTTAAATGCAGGAGCAGTACTGACAAATTACCTGTCAAGCGGAGCAGCATTGTTCACATTTTTAAGTGTTCCGGTAATTGTACCGCTTGTAATTGTCCTTTTGTTTAAAGTAGTTGCAACAAATATTGTGCGCCTGTATGTGAACAAAGTAGTAAAGGAGGCCTAAATTAATGGAGACAAAAGAATTAAATAAACCGGCAGAGGTAGAAAAGAAGAGAAATTTTATTGAGAGCTTTGTCATGGGAGCACGTAAGGGCTTCAATATGTCTATGAATAATATGGCACCGAATGTTTTATTTGCATTTGCTATGATTCAGATCCTTAACTTAAGCGGACTGTCAACGGTTATAGGCAAGATATTTGGACCAGTTATGGGAATCTTCGGGCTTCCTGGTATTGCGGCGACAGTAGTAGTGGCAGGCCTGTTGTCAACAGGCGGCGGAGTGGGAGCAGCGGCAAGCCTTGCGCTTAATGGAGAGCTTACTAACCCACAGGCCGGCATTCTTCTTGTAGGCATTATGCTTTTTGGATCTGTATTCCAGTATATGGGACGGGTTCTTGGAACGGCGGATGTTGAAAGTAAGCATTATCCGGCGCTGGTTGGAATTGATATAGCATGTGGCTTTCTTGGAATGCTTGTAGCAAGCTTCATTTTAGGAAGATAATCACAGGAAGCAGTATAGAAAGGATAAGTGATAGAATGAAAAACAGAGAATATGTACAGGAAGTGTATCAGTACATACATGAGAAGCCGGAAATTGCCTTTGAGGAAGTGAGGACATCTGCTTTTTTAGCTGATGAGCTTGAGAAATACGGTTATGAGGTAACGAGGAACGTTGGAGGCACAACCGGAGTATTAGGTGTTCTGGACAGCAAGGTGCCAGGCCCGGTACTGGGGATGCGTGCCGATATGGACGCGCTTAAATATGAAATTAATGGACAGACTGAATACCGCCATGCCTGCGGCCATGACAGCCACAGCGGCATGGTCATGGCAGCCGCAAGGGAAATTGCGGACAGAGGTATTGAAAAAGGAAAGCTTTATGTCATCTTCCAGCCGGGAGAGGAGTCCTTAAAGGGTTCCAACGCAATTATAAAAAGCGGCCTGTTCAATGATATGACGGAAATTATCGGAATCCACCTAAGGCCTGTCGGAGAGGCAGTGCTTGGAACCGCAACGGCAGCTCTCTGGCACGGCGGATGCGCGCCTACCACAATAAGGATTAAAGGAATGACTGCCCACGGTGCAAGACCGCACCTTGGCGTAAATCCGGTTGAAACCGCAATTCTGATGGCTAATGCAATTCATTCCATCCGCATAGACCCAAGAGTCTCTCATTCAATTAAGATAACAAGAATTGACACGGGAGTCGGAACGGTAAATACGATTGCTGAAGACGCGGTTATGACAGTAGATGTGCGCTGCCAGAACAATGAAGAGATGGATAAGCTGCTTGAAAAGATGAACAGGGCGATTCAGTCTACTGCGGAGGCAATGGGGGCTACTGCAGAGGTGGACACAACATATGTGCCGGCAGCAATTTATTCTGACGAGATGACGGCAGTAAACGCAGAGGCAATCTGTGAGGTTCTGGGGAAAGAGAATTTAGTGCCGGATATCCATACGCCGGGGTCAGAGGATTTCCATTTCTTTGCAAAGCTCCTGGGATGTAAGGCAGGCTATATCGGACTTGGCGCGGATCTCGTTCCGGGGCTTCACAGCAAGGATATGAAGTTTAATACAGAGGCCTTATATAAGGGTGTTGAGATATTAGTTTCGGTTGTTGGGAAGAGGTTAGGATATAAATAATAAGATATGGCTTCAGTTGCTGTGAACAGAGTGAACCAATGTCATTAAGTTAGTACCAGCAACAAAAGGCTTACTGTGGAAAA
>CATBDC010000060.1 GCA_949502235.1 uncultured Lachnospiraceae bacterium
GAACCGGTGAATCAGGGTGTTGCAGACCCACGCCTTACCACTTGGCTACTGCGCCGTATCGCTAGACACTTATAGAGTATAGCAAATATTCTCCCGCAAGTCAATACCTAAATTTCTTTTTTATTACTGTTCACCCGTTCAAGTGTTACTGTTCACAGTAACCAATAACTTTACCCTGCTCCAAGCCGCAGTATATAAAAAGAAAGCATGATTTTTGTCCTGTTCTCATTACTCAGTATATCATACCCCAATATATCCTTTATTTTATTCAGCTTATAGGACATTGTATTCTTGTGGCAGTACAAAGCCTTAGCCGTCTGAACAATACTGCATTCATTTTCAAAATAAGCCTCAAGAATCTGCATATAATCCGTGTCGTTCTCTTTATCATAATCCATAAGCTTTCCCAGAATTTCCTTCACAAATGCGGGATATATGGCAGATTCCTTTGCATCTGCCAGAATTTTATATATGCCCAGATCCTCATAGCTCAATATATTTTTAGGAATCGCTGTCTTTGTAAGCTGATATGCCGTATATGCCTTTTCATATGAATTATGTATATCCTTCAACCGGGTTACGGTGGGACCTATCCCCATGTAAATATTGGAATCCTTCCCGCACATTTTCCGCAGCTGTTTTTCCACGCTGTTTCTTCGCCCGCCGGACACAAGAATAATCAGCCGCCCCTCTTCTTCATACATAATTCCATTTTTTAAAATATAATAGAGCTCCTTTTCTATCTGCTTCAATTTTTCGTTTCCATCCTCGGTAGCATACGCATTACAGCTTAAGATCATAATCACATATTCCATATCACGGAAAAAACCATTACTCTCAAAATGGTTCAGATACAACGCCTCATTTTTGGGATAATAAATTACATTTTTTAATGCTGCAACAAGGTTTGTATCTCTTTGCTCATTACGAAGAAGTATCTCTGAAAACAGCCTCATAATATCCATATATGGAGTATCCCAGGATGCTGAAAATAATGGGAATTTTATTTCATTGCAGTAGTCGATAGTCTCCTTTGAAAATAAATGGCCGTCCCGCAAGGCTACGACAAGCCCGCCTGCATGTACATAATTAAGTGCGGCAATAAAATCCCTAAGCCACTCCTCCGAGATATAATTCAGTCCTGAATTAAATACCAGTTCATCCCCATAAAGGGACCTGGCAAATTCTCCGCTTTCTACCATGTGGATCCATCCGATTCTTTTTTGAAAGCAGCTTTTTGTATGCAGCTTCACTTCATAGTGGGGCTTTATTTCCGCATATAAATCCTTTAATTCAACGGCCATTTCCTACCTCCTGGCACCATTTTCTTTCATTGTATCACAAAATTGTGCTTCACACACAATTATTTTTTTAATTTCTGTCTTTAAAACATATATCAAAATACTTTCATAAATGTTATATTGTTTGTGGAATACAAATATACTTTTTTAAGTAAACCCCGAATTTGTAATTCCGATCCAATCTCTAGATGATAAAAAGAAAGCGGCAGACAAGCATATCCTCTTGTTATGCCGTTTTCTTATGTGTATAATAGTTCATAAGTAAAAGGAGATAAAATATATGAAATCATTGGTTCTTGCTGAAAAGCCTTCTGTGGCAAGGGACATTGCCCGTGTTTTAAACTGTCACAAAAATATTTCCGGTGCTATTGAAGGAAGCCGGTATATTGTAACCTGGGCCCTCGGCCACCTTGTGACCCTTGCCGACCCTGAAGAATACGATAAAAAATACAAAGAATGGAATATATCCAGTCTTCCCATGCTTCCTGAAAAATGGGAGCTTGTCATCATAAAACAGACTGCAAAACAGTACCATAACGTCAAGGCCCAGCTTTTCCGAAAGGATGTAGATGAGATTATTATTGCGACCGATGCCGGGCGGGAGGGCGAACTGGTGGCGCGCTGGATTCTCGATAAATCAGGCTGTCACAAACCTATTAAAAGATTATGGATTTCTTCTGTCACTGACAAGGCAATCTGCGAGGGATTTTCCCGTTTAAAGGACGGACATTCTTATGATAATTTATATAGAGCCGCTAAAAGCCGCGCCAAGGCCGACTGGCTTGTAGGCATTAACGCCACCCGGGCGCTTACCTGTAAATACAACGCCCAGCTTTCCTGCGGCCGCGTACAGACGCCGACCCTGGCTATTATTGCAGGAAGGGAGGCTCTTATTCGTTCCTTTAAGCCAGAGGATTATTATGGCCTTACCTGCCTGGCAGGAGGGATTACGTGGATCTGGAATCATAGAAAAAGCGGGAGCCTTAGAGTCTTTCAAAAGGATTTTATAGAAAAAATAAAGTCTGATTTGGAGGGAAAATGTATTTCTGTAACAGAGGTTAAAAAAGCCGGAAAGAAAACTCTCTCCCCTGGGCTCTATGATCTTACGGAGCTTCAGCGGGACGCGAACCGCCGGTTTGGTTTTTCTGCCAAAGAAACCTTGAATATTATGCAGAGGCTCTATGAAAACCACAAGGTACTAACCTATCCGAGAACCGACTCCCGCTATATCGGAACAGATATTGTCCCTACAATAAAGGAACGGCTTAAGGCCTGCGGCATGGGACCATATAAGCCGCTTATTACTGGTCTTTTAAAGGCCCCCATACAGACAAATAAATCCTTTGTAGACAGCAGCAAGGTCAGCGACCACCACGCTATTATTCCAACAGAAGAATATGTACAGTTAGACCATATGACAAATGAGGAGCGCAAAATCTATGATCTTGTAGTCAGAAGATTTATCAGCGTCCTGTATCCTGCATTTGAATATGAACAGACTACCCTTAAGGGAACCGCTGCCGGAGAGCTCTTTTGCGCCAAAGGAAGGATTATAAAGGCTGCCGGATGGAAAGCGGTTTATGATGGCAGCCAGACGGCATTAGAAGAGGATTATGAGGAGGAGGAAGGTTTTGACGGAAACACCTTCCGGCAGGCAGACCAGCCCCTTCCGCCGGTAAAACAGGGGGCTTCCCTATCTATTACACGTACCGCTGTTACATCCGGCAGGACAAAACCTCCCGCAAGATTTACCGAGGCCACCCTTTTATCCGCCATGGAAAATCCTGTAAAATATATGGAATCACAGGATAAAAAAGCCAGGAAAACGCTGGGAGAAACCGGCGGCCTTGGGACAGTTGCTACACGGGCTGACATTATTGAAAAATTGTTTCATTCCTTCCTGATAGAAAAAAAGAATAACGAAATCCTTGTAACCTCCAAGGGCCGCCAGCTTCTTGAGCTTGTTCCTGAAGATTTAAAAAAGCCGGAGCTTACAGCCGAATGGGAGATGAAGCTTGCAGACATTGCAAAAGGCTCCTTTAAAGACGATACCTTTATCCGCAATATAGAAAAATATACCGGCACACTGATAGACGAAATAAAATCAGCAGAGGGCGCCTTCCGTCATGACAACATCACAAACACAAAATGTCCCCGCTGCGGTAAACGCCTTCTGGCTGTAAATGGCAAAAACGCCCGCCTCCTTGTCTGCCAGGACCGGGAATGTGGATACCGGGAAACGGTAGCACGCTTAAGCAACGCCCGCTGTCCCAATTGTCATAAAAAAATGGAAATCATCAAAAAAGGAGACGAAGAAACCTTCGTCTGCGCCTGCGGATACAAAGAAAAAATGTCTGCCTTCAAGGCCAGACGCGAAAAAGAAGGAGCAGGCGTATCCAAAAAAGACGTACAGAAATATCTGAAACAGCAGAAAAATGAATCCGTAAATACCGCCTTTGCTGACGCGCTGGCAGGGATTAAATTAGATTAGCGGGGAGCTTTGGGGACTGCGTCCCCAAAGCTTATTTTATCTTGGAGTAATATGTATCCGCTGTATAAAGTGCCGCCGCCGGGTTATGTCCCAGTACGCGGTCTTTTGTCACGCCGCTCGTGACGAGTGCATTAGAATATTTTATAAACAGGCTGTCATGTCCTACACACAGCCCCATTATAATATTCAGGTCTGTTCCCGCATCATTTAAAAGCTCTGCCTGAAGGATAGGGTTGCACATATTAATTCCAATCTTATTGCATTCCTCCGGAATTCCCACATCGGTTTTGGGTACAGTTCCTACCTTGCAGGCTGCGCCGAACACCTCGAAGCCATGGTTTCTTAAGATAGACGCAAGTATTCGGCTTTCCTTTAAGAGTCCTACACAGGTTGCAATCCCTATCTTTTTGGCACCGATCTTTTCTGCAAATGCCATAATCTCCTCTACCCTCGTGTACTGGCAGTAATGCTCACATTCCACCTCTGCGGCGGCCACCATGACCTTATGATTCTCTTCCTCCTGGTAGCGCGGCATGGCTGTCTCAAATACTTCTTTTTTCATATTTTTAGTGAGGCAGAATTCCGGATAGGTTTTATCCATCTTATCGCAGTTCTTCACCGCACAGTCAATACATGACAACTTTGCTTCCATACATTTTCCCTCCATAATGTAAATTATCAAAAGGCCTTTTGCCCTTCATATCTATAATATGCTACAATCAGATCCACCATCCTGTTATAGCTCTTCACACCATCTGCCTGCCCATTGGCCTTAAGATATGTATCGTTCACCCGGTTGGAAACCTCTGCCACTGCTCCATCGTATTTTTCCCAGAATTCTCTGTTGGCCGCCAGATCTGCTTCCGCCTCCGGCGCAAGAAGCGGCCGTACCTCCTCCCATGCCTCATAATCTGTCCTCCTAAGGACATTCATGCAGTAAACCCAGCCCGTCAGGTTTCCGCTGTAGCGAAATTGTATATTTTCAGATTCCCTGCAGGCTAAAAATGCAATAAAGTTAGCCTCCTGCTCCTGCATAAAGCCTCTAAGATGAGATAACTCATGGCACATAGTGAACGGAATATTATAATCTGTCATCCCACTGTTATAATTAGCTTCCACAGTAAAGGGCGAATAAACTCCGGTAAGATTCTGTACGGATAATATCCATGGAACAATAAGCCCCTTCGGCCTCGGATAATATCCCTCAAGCCCCTCACAGGTCTTTCCCAGGCTCTTCATCGCAGCTGCAGCTTCCTCCCCTGCGTCTCTTCCTGCCTCCATCACGCCGTCCTGATCTCTTTCTGCCATGCCGCTTAAATCCTTTATTTCCTCCGTAAGCCACAGGCAGACCTCCTTTAATTCCGCAGAGGAATACTCTCTAAGCTCTATACCAGAGCTTTCCGCAAAGGATTCCCTGTGGTAATTCACCCCGCAGTTTATCTCATAAAGGAAAAATAACATGCTCACAATCACAAATACCGTACTAAGCCAGCTATACAGAGACGCCTTTTGTTCTTTTTTCCTGACAGCCCGTCCTGCTCTTACACCTCCGGTAACGGCAAACCACAAAATCAGTAAATATAAAAGCACCTCTGACAGAGAGAAAGGAAATAGCCCTGATAATCTCCCGATACTGCCAACCCATAGAGGATAGATATTTTCACTATACCACTGGGCAAAGGAATGGGAAATTCTGGAAATAAAAAGGAGCGCAAAGCCGGCTGCCAGCAATATGCAGCCAATATACCTTTTTGTGGAATTTACGTTTCTTTCTCTCCCCATAGGGCCTCCCTGATTTCTTTGACTTATGCAGTCTTACTTTAAATACTTCTCCAGTACCTTTATAAGCCTGCCGATATCTATCGGTTTTGAAATATGCTCGTTCATCCCGGCATCCTTGCTGCGTTTAATATCTTCTGCAAAAGCATCTGCCGTCATAGCGATAATCGGAAGTCCGGCATCCGCACGCTTCAAAGCGCGGATTGCCTCTGTTGCCCCATACCCATCCATAACAGGCATCCTGATATCCATCAAAATTGCATCATAATAGCCAACTGCAGACTCTTCAAATTTCTTTACACAGATCTCTCCGTTTTCCGCCCATTCCACCTTAAAGCCTACTTCTGTAAGAATATCCTCTGCAATCTCCCAGTTAAGCTCAATATCCTCTGCCAGAAGAATCCTTCTTCCTGTAAAATCCATCTTCTCCGAGGATTCTTGTCCTTCCTCCGGAAGGCTTTCAGCCTCATCTATAAAACGCCTAAGCTCTGCGTACAGATTTGACTTAAAGAGCGGTTTAGAAATAAAGCCGTGAATACCGGCTTCTGCTGCCTCCTCCTCTATATCGCTCCAATCATACGCTGATATAATTAAAATCGGCACATCATCGCCTACAATCCTGCGGATCTGACGGGCAGTTTCCATACCATCCATATCAGGCATCTTCCAGTCAAGAAGTACTACCTCATAATCCTCATGGCTCTTATAATGACGTTCAACCATCTCAAGCGCCTTTTTCCCGCTGACTGCCCATTCAGCCGATACACCTATTTCCTTCAAGGCAGACACCGCGCTCTGGCACAGCTCCTCATTATTGTCTACCACCAGCATACGCCATGGGGGAAGCACCATATCGCCCCCGCTTACCATCACCTTCTCAAGATCAAGGGTGACATGGAATTCGCTTCCTGATCCCACCTCGCTCTCGACCCCTATCGTACCTTCCATCTTATCTACAATATACTTTGTAATCGCCATTCCAAGTCCTGTTCCTTCAATCTTCTGGACCTTGGAATCCTCTCTGGAAAATGACTCAAATATCTTTTTCTGGAATTCCGGGGACATGCCGATCCCATTATCCTTCACTCGGAAATGACACCGCACATACTGTTCTCCGGCAGGGGACTTCTCCTGTGTCAGATACACATTAATTCTGCCCTCTGCAGGTGTGAATTTAATCGCATTAGAAAGCAGATTAATCAGTACCTGGTTTAAGCGTACACCATCGCAGTACACGTCCTCTGCCAAAATATCCTGAATAAAAATATCAAAATGCTGCCTCTTCTCCTTAATCTGGGGCTGTATAATATTTACAATACTATTCATAGTGTCCTTAAGAGACAATACATCAATATTCAGAGTCAGCTTTCCGCTCTCGATTTTAGACATATCCAGTACATCGTTAATCAGCCCCAGCAAATGCTTGCTGGAAAGACTGATTTTTTTCAGGCAGTCCT
The DNA here is from genome assembly GCA_949502235.1 of uncultured Lachnospiraceae bacterium. GTDB lineage: Bacteria > Bacillota > Clostridia > Lachnospirales > Lachnospiraceae > CAPEBR01. The sequence goes on from CATBDC010000060.1 coordinate 7,029, forward strand.
GTACCCTTGCCGGTTCCTGTATATTTGTCATGGCAATGGCAGTCATTCCGATGATGCCATTCATCGGCGTACGGATATCGTGGCTCATATTAGATAAAAACTCACTCTTTGCACGGTTTGCCCGGACTGCCTCCTTCTCTGCCTCATATAGCTGCTGTAAATGCTCCTGTGACATCTTGTAATATCTTATAAATATAAACAGAACCGCGATCAGAATAATACTGCATGCACCAAGCATGGTATACTGACGCTGGTTACTCAGCCTATTTATAGATTCATCTAAAATCCCGTTCTGCATAATAGACACCAGATACCATTCTGAACCCGGAAGCTCTGAACAATACAGATGGAGGTGGGCATCTCCTACAACAATAAGTGCAGAATAGTCCTTTCCTTCGTCCATCGCCTCCTTCATCTTCAGGGCATGCTCCTCTGACTTTGACTCATCTCTGATACGATCAAGATAATTATCCTGATAGGCTTCTCCTGTCCTGACCACAAAGGAGCCGTCATTTCGGATAATATGAGAATATACCATAGCATTATCTTCCTCTAATACGAGCGCCTCCTCCAGATACTTCATCGGTATGGCAGCCATAAGGACTGAGCTTCTATTTCCGCTCTTCATGGGATACTCCGCATCGGCAGCCAGAATCAAAAGCCTTTCCTCCTCTTTGTTATAGCCGCTGCTTATCTGCTTTGAACGGTTATTTATAATATCCTTCATTTCCTGCTCGTCAAAAAATTTAACATCTGATCCATAAATCGTTTCACTCTCTCCGCTCTCCGAGTAAAATCCCAGATATGTAAACTCTCTTACTCCCGCACTTAAAGACAGCTCTTCTAACAGCTCCTCTCCATACACAGCTGTTTCCGGAGGAGTACGTCTAATAATTCCCTCTACCTGTGATATGCGCAGAGCTGTTATGGCCTCAAACTTTTCCTTGAGCTGGTTGCTGACTTCCTCCATATAAATTGCGCCAATTTCCTGAAGCGCCTCCTCGCTCTTTTCTGTCATATACATTCCAAGCAAAATAAAAATTGTTATACATAATACAATCAGCCCGCTAAAGCTAAACCACAAGAATTTTCTCGTCTTTTTATACATGGATCAAAACTCCTCACAATTTGTCTATGAGACCTATTATAAACGAGTTTTATCATGAAATCAATTCCCTATTATCCTAACGCCACATCTAATATCATCATTACAAGAAAACCAACAATAAATCCAAGGGTTCCTTCTTTTCCCTCCTCTGCGTCAAGGTGTGCCTCTGGTATCAGCTCTTCTACCACCACATAAATCATTGTCCCGGCCGCAAAGGCAAGACACACCGCAATACAGCTCTTTGCCGCTCCGGCAAATGCCGCCGCCAGCACACCAAAAACCGGTTCCACCGCCGCCGTCATACTGGCAGTTAAAAAGGCTTTTTTCTTTCCCATTCCCTCATTTACAAGAGGAAGCGCCACCGCTGTCCCCTCCGGGAAATTCTGGATCCCAATCCCGATTGCCAGGGCAGCCGCACCGGAAAGCAGGGACAAATCCCCCGGCTTTTGTGCCGCAAGGGCAAAGGCAAGCCCCACCGACATTCCTTCGGGAATATTGTGGACTGTGATTGCCGTCACAAGCATTGCTGTACTTTTCCTAAGAGTTTCCTTTTTACCCTTCTGTCTCTTAAACCATTTCATTAAAATTCCATCCGCAAGCAAAAGTGTAATTACCCCCAGGATAAAGCCTCCTGTCACCACAATCCAGCCCGTCTGTCCGTTTTCCTCTGCAAAATCGAGCCCTGGAAGCAGAAGGGACCATACAGATGCCGCAATCATAACGCCGCCCGCAAACCCAAGGAAACCATTCTGGAGCTTCCCGCTTACCTCCTTTTTCACAAAAAAGATTCCGGCTGCCCCCAAAGCTGTTACCGAAAATGTTCCAAGCGTCCCAAGCAATGCCCAAAAAATTCCATTCATATCTATCACCTCTGTAGATAGCATATGAATGGAATCTGTTTTTGCTAATAAATCCTGTCTTGGGCAGCATCTGTTTATAATTTAGTCACTTCCATGTGCTGCCGCCTGTAAGCATCATTATCCTTTTCCCTAAGCTCTCGTTCTACCTGGGCAAGCTGCCTTTCAAGCTCTGCCGACTTCGACTCATCCTTCTCCCCGCGAAGCTCTCCTTCAAGCTTCTCCTTTTCTTTCTTCAGCTTTTCAATCTCCCTGTCAACCTTATCTGTGCTTGCCCTGCATCTTTCCCCACTCTTTTTTTCATCCGGCGCCTTCTTGCTGTCCTCCGGCTTCTTTTCCGGAATATATTCATCGTATCTTGGCTTTGACAGACTGTTCTTCTCCTCCGTTTCCACTTTATCCATCTGGGACTCTTCCTTCGCCTTCTCTGCTTCGCGCGCCCTTCCTGCTTCCTGAATATCTGCAGCCGGCTTCTGTCCCAGGCTGGTTATTCTGTCCATCATTTCACTCACTTTATCGTCCTCCTTTGGCTTGTATTTATAAAACATTGTAAATTCTCCCCGGAGGATTTCAAGTTATATGTAGCGAACTGTTTTTTATATGTAATGAGATGATATTGTTCACAGGTCTGTGCATTTACTGCGCAGACCGTAAGAAAGTGATTCAGGTGTGAGCAAATCCCATTGCGAAAGCAATTTTAAATGGATTTGCGAAAGTTACTGTGAACGGGAGTGAACAGTAACAATGAGATGATACAAGCGTCAAAAAGTCATGCAATATTAAGCAGCACATTAAGCCGAAAATATGTATCTGTCTTTTCTGCCGTTATCGCTCCCCTATACTTTTCGGCTGCTGCTTTTACATTAGAAAGGCCTGTTCCATATGGCGGCAGAGGGCCGGGCGCACAGCTGTTCTCAAATTCCAGCATGTAAAAATCCCCCTGCTGTTCCCCCGTAATGCGGATGTATTTAGGACCTTTTACCTCTGCGCACGCCGCTATGGCATTGTCCGCCGCATTTGCAAAAATCACGCACAAATCCAGTCCGTCCACCTTTAATTCTTCCGGAAATACCACTGACACCTCCTGATCAATCCCCTTCATTTCTGCCAATCCCAGCTTATCCCCCAGCAGAATGTCAATGACAGCATTTCCCGTCTGACAAAGGAATGTTAAATCCTCCGTCACTGCCCTAAGCTTCTTTAGATACTCCTTCGCCTGCCCTATATCTCCCGAATTTATCAATCCCGCAAGCACTGCTAAATGGTTTTTAATATCATGCCGGAAGGCTCTTGTCTTCCCGTACCGTATCCTGGCTTCTTCTACATAGCTTTTCTGCGCGCGGACCTCCTGAGTCAAAGAGGAAACCAGCAGCCGGTCCTCAAGCCCCCGGCATGCATAGCGGTAGGCATACAGGGTACTTAAAAGAGCCGCAAGTCCTGCTGCCTGCAGCAAAAACAGCCCCATCTGTTTCCCGTTTTCTGGCGTGTAAGGCACTACTACCACATTGGTATAGGCGCTCCACAGAATATAGTACTCAGCGGCAAAAAAGAAAATACATGCCGGAAGCAGCATCCATATATATGTCGGATACTTCATTTCCCTAAAGGAAAAGCACCGTAAAATCATTTTGTAAAAAACGAGGCATAAAAACAATGCCATAAGGGATGAGCTTGTGACGATACAGTACACCATCTGCACTTTTCCCAAAACATGCGGAAATATAAATGTTTCCACAGCATTCATCATCCCACAGCAAAGCTGCGGTACATAGACCGCCAGAACGGATGCAACACAGGAAATAAACCAGTCATTTCCAAGCATGCCATGATTGATAACCCCGCACAGTATTACAAGTGCAGCCATATTTAGCAGGTCAGACACAAAAGCGGCAGAAGCCGCCTCTCCCCAGTTATAATTTCCCACAGCTGTATTTACAATATAGAAAAACGCAAAATATAAACCAAAATGCCGCACCTTTATTTTCTTTCCGGTAAACTGGCCGGAAAAATAAACGTGCAGCCCACTCTGAATAAGCAGATTAAAAAAATTGTACCAAAACTCAAATCCTTTCATTTACAGCTGCCTCCTTTCCTTCATATGGGCAAGAAGTGCCTGTGCAAGCTCCTGTTCCCGTAATCTTGACACCGGTATCTCCCCGCCCTCCGCCAGAAGGACCCTTCCGGACCGGCACCCCCGCACATAGTCCAGGTTCACAAGATAACTCCTGTGGCACCGAAAAAAACGGCCGTCCATATCATCTTCCAGAACCCCAATCCTCTCATACCAGCTTACAACCTCTCCGTTTTTCTGATGCAGATACACCTTGCGCCCCAAAACCTCACAGTACACAATGTCAGACGCCGGAATCACCTGGCAGGAATGGTTAGATTTTACAACCAAATTCCTTTCCCTCCTTTTCTTAAGGGCTAAGGCCGCCCGATCCATTGTCCGAAAAAACCGCTCCTGTGTAACAGGCTTAACCAGGTAATCATAAGCTCCCACCTCAAATGAATCAAATACACACTCCTTTAAAACTGTAATAAAAATAATCAGGCTTTTGCAGCCATTTTCCCGCAGCCTTCTGGCAGTTTCCATGCCGTCCGGCACTTCCATCTGAATGTCCAGAAAAATAACATCAAATTCTAAATTACTTTCTAAAAGCTCTGCTCCGTTTGCAAAGCGATAAGCTTTATATGAAAGCTTTCTCTTCTCCATATATAGCGAAAGCCGGGCTAAGATGTCGTCCAGCATAAATTTTTCATCATCACAAACCGCAAATCGAATCAACCCTGCCACCTCGTTTTTTTAATCTATTATACCCCAAAAACCGCCTAAGACAAGCTAAAGTTGTTCTTGAGTTTTTCCGTAAGGATATAATTGGAAGAAAGAGTACAGGCGAAATTGGAAGAAAGACTGCAGGAGGAACGAGAAAAGGTTTCCGTCCTGACAGCAGAGAAAACACGCTCTCTGGAGCGTATCTTTTTAATCAAGAAAAAGTGTACAAAAGATAAGCCATTACTTGTCATTGCGGATGAACTGGAGGCAGAGCCTGACGAGCTTTCTGCTATTTACAACGCAGTTATCAGGAATCCGGAAAAGACAGAAGCAGAAATATACGAACTGCTGTAAACAATACCCTTATAGAGGCCGGATACTGCATGACATGCAGATCCGGCCTCCGGCAGCTTTAAGCCTTACTATCCCCACATACTTTTCGCCGCATGGCTTACATAATCTTCCCCCATAATGGTTTTCTCAAATACATCCTTAAGCTCCTCGATTTCCCACAAAAAGCCGCTCTCTGACGGACGTTCCGCATGGGTAACCAAAGCCGGATACTGGTAACGGGCAATCTTTCCCGAAGCCTTCATGCTGAATACCTCCCCGCTGATATACGAAGCCTCCTCCGTACTTAAATACGCGAAGAATGGCCCCAGATTCACAGGATCGCCATGATCGTCCTCCACGGCCTTCAAAAGCCTGGGATCTGGATCCTTCCCGGTAATCGCTTTTACGTTCCTCAGCATTTTATGATACTCCACCGCATGTCCCGGTGAAGCCCCCTGGGGACAGTATGCATTTACTGTAATACCGTAACGGTAAAGCTCCTTTGCCGCCGCCCATGTAAGTCCTACAATTCCCGCATTTCCCGCAGAATAAGCGTCATTATCCGGCAGGCCTGTCCATGCGTCAGAGGAACAGTTGAAAATCCGCCCGAATTTTTGCTCCATCATATACGGCACTGCAAAATGCATCAGGTTAAAAGCACCCTTCATCTTTGGCACTGTCATATAATCCCATTTTTCCTCTGTCAGTGAGGCAATGGATCCTGAACCGAGACCTGCGGCATTATTTACCACAATGTCAATGCGGCCCCAGGTATCAACAGCCTTCTTCACCATATTCTCAGCCGCCGCCGGGTCAGCCGCGTCCCCGTAAAAGGCTGCCGCATCCCCGCCTTCCTTTTTGATAAATTCCGCCGTACTGTCTGCATCTCCGGCAAGACGGCGCATTTCCTCCCATTCCTCCTCTGGCATGGAAGTCTTATCATACCTTTCTATGGCAGTTCCTCCCGGCTTTCTGTTATTTGTAATCACCTTTGCGCCCTCACGCGCCAGATATACAGCAATTCCCCGTCCGATTCCCTGACCGGAACCCGTGACAATTGCAACCTTTCCTTCTAAACATCCCATAATAAACCTCTTTTCATGACCTGTTAATCATTCTATGTCCTGCAATTTCCAATTCTAAATAGAATTAGCGATCCCCCATGCATCTGTAATCGCGTTTCCGATTACCCGCTTATCATCACAACGCAGCTTTAATGTGGCATCTCCCACCAGATGAATTTCCGGCACCTTTCCCTGAAGCTCTCCAAAAATGGCTGGCTGTCCGTGATATCCGCGGCACATCAGCACATTATCACACGGGACTTCTAATGTGTCTTTTGTCTTCTGATCCCTCAAAATGGCTCCCGTTTCCGTTATTTCAGAAACAGCCCTGCCAAAATATATTTTTACCTGCCCGCTTCGCATAAAATCACTCAAAAGTACACTAAGTCTCTGCTGCTGGGGTGAGCTGTTGTCATCGCCTAACTCCATAATACCGCGCACAGCGCCCCTTCTGGAGCTTACAATCACCTTTTTTCCCTTTCTTGCAAGGCTTAAGGCAATCTCCAGATTCATAAAACAGCCGCCTACAATTAAAATAGTATCCCCCAGCTTTAGAGTCTCTGCGTTTGTGGCATAATCAAAGATCGTCATTACCCGGCCGCTGTATTCCTTGGCCCCCTTTGCCGCTGCCGGGAGAGCCGGAGCGCCAGTTGCTACGATAACCGCATCATAATTTCCTGCAAGCACCTTTTCTGCCGTTGCTTCCTCGCAGATTACATGAACCTCTAATTTCTCCATCTGAACCTTATAATAATCTATCAGCCGGGAAATATCGTGCTTAAAGCTCTTATCAAATGCCGCTTCATGCATGGTTCCGCCCAGATAACGCTTCTCATACAGATCTACCTTATGTCCGCGGACACGCAAAAGCCTGGCCGCCTCCATGCCCGCCGGACCTCCGCCGATTACACAGACTCTTTTCTCACGATCAATGGGCCTTATGTCCCGGATTCCCGCCATATTACACTGGGGATTTACAGAGCAGCGAAGCCCCACTGCGGCATTAAACTTTTCAATCGTCCCTACACAGCCCATCGTGCAGCGGATACAGGGGACGATATCCTCCGGACGGTTTTCCGTAAGCTTAACCGCCCACGCAGGATCTGCAAGCATAGGACGCCCCAGTCCGATAAAGTCACAGACCTTATCCTCAAGAGCCTGCTCCGCAATATCCGGTGTAGTAAAGCCTCCGTCCAGAATAATCGGAGCCTTGATTCCTGCCTCCTTAAAAGCCTTGGCAATCTCTATAAAATCGCCCCGCTTATCATACTGTGCATTGATGACACGGACATTCCTGTAATCCCCGCCCACCACATGAAGCGCCGCAATACCTGTCTGCTCCAGAATCTTTGCCTGTGTGATTCCATCCTCCATCGTAAGTCCGTCATCGCTGAATTCACAACCGCAGACCCGGGCAATAATCGGATAATTCTTTCCGCATTTTCTCTGACAGGCTTCAATAATTTCCTTAAAGAAACGAACCCTGTTTTCTGCAGAGCCGCCATACTCGTCTGTTCTGTGATTATAAAACGGCGAACAGAACATATTAATCAGATGATTGATTGCCCCATGAATCTGCACCCCGTCAAAGCCCGCCATCTTCGCGCGCCATGCCGCGTCCGCAAAATCCTCCTCGCACTTTTTTATCTCTGCCTTTGACATTCCCTTAATGGGAAACGGCATAATGCCGCCCATCATCTCATTCATGGTCGAAGGCCCCCACGACTCCTTCTCCCCGGCAAGAGCAAGCTGCTTGCCGATATGGCACAGCTGAAGAACCGCCTTTACGTCATAATCATGAATTGCGGACGCAAGACGGGCCATGCCGGTAATCTGTCCGTTTTCTGTAAGCCCCAGACAGTTATCCTCGCCCTTGCTCATATTATCGTCAATATATGTACACTCAACAATAAGAAGCCCCATGCGTCCTGCCGCCTGCTGCGCGTAGAACTTCAGCGCGCGTTCCGTAACATATCCAAACTTGTCCGCATTCAGCGAACCCATAGGAGCCATAACAATACGGTTCGATAATTCCCACGGCCCCATTTTTGCCCGTTCCAGCAATAATGGATATTTCATTTCCATAAAAAAAACCCCCTTTTCTTGGAGCATCTCCGGACTTTTCCGAAAATACCCCTATTTGTGCCGCCATCCTTAGTTACTGCCCGCTTCGTTTGCAGTAGCCTTCCTTACATTAATGTAAACACACAAAAAGAGAGTTGTCAATATATTTCCAATTTAAATTTTATTTTTGTAAATTATTTTCCTTATATATCTGTTAATTTATCTAAAGCTTATGATTGTTAAAATATAATCAATATATTTCCAATTTCTTTTCAAAATCAGACATCTGATCATATTTTTCCAAAAGCTCTGTAATCTCACGAATCAGATTTTTCTTCTGGTGATAGCTCAGCCCCTCCATTTTATAAAACGGAAGCTGAATCAGCTTCAAAACAAACGCCGGATCCCAGCTTAGGGATTTAAAAAAAGCATCCATTGCCCGGGTTGTCCCAAGTGTATCAAATTTAAGCGCCTCCTGGAAAAATTCAGTAATACCGTTCATCAGCTCAGTGCTGACCGAATCAAAGGTATTTACCATATTCACCTGACGGCTGATAAAGTCCTTTGATGACAGCATACGGCCAAATCCAATCAAAGAATGTACCTGATACTTTTCCAGATAGGCAGACGTATCTCTTAGAATCTCCACTGCATTTTCCGGCGGCAGCTTATAGGATACGCTTCCAAACTTCTCAAGGCGGATAAGCATATGGGAAATACCATAAATAACAAGGTATGTGGTATTCCTGTCCGCACCGGACAAAATACGGGAAATGTCCCTTGGCTCCATTTTAAGGCGGACAAGAATCCTTGTACTTCCATGCTGTTCAAATGGAATAATCTCATTGGCCGGGAAAGCGTCTGACAGCTCTGAATCAAAGTTCTCATTCATAATGGCCGCCAGCCCTTCTGGCTCCATTCCAAGCTCCTCAAGCCTTTCCTTCAGATCTTCCGCCATCTCTTCTGACACCAAAACCGGCCTGTCCGCTGTATCATATTGCAGAAGCCACACCTGTTCCGGCAGCCTCTCACCCGGCATAAAAGACATCAGCACCCTCACAACCGCCGGCAGCACGTCCTCATAAAAATCCTCCCCGCCCGTTAGAAAAGAAAAAATTCTCGTCAAATCCCGTTTCCGGATATTCCTTACATCCCCACTCTCCAGCTTCGACACATACGATGGACTCTTCTCAATGAAAACTGCCAGCTCCTTCGCCGAAATCCCCTTCTGTGTCCGAATCGTCCGAATCAAAACCGCCAGTTCCCCCGTAACCGTAAATTTCATGAAAAACCTCCCTTATCATAAATAAATTTCCATTTCAAAATTCCTGCTTAATACATAAATTCAGTATACATCAAACCTTCTCCCCTGAAAAGTAAAACGTTACTGTTCACTTTGTTCACAGTAACTGTAAATCATATTTTTCAAATATTTTATAAATTTAATATTGATTTTAGAAATTATTTGAATTATAATTGCATATGTAAAATATGTGAGTAAAACGGAACCAACAAATCTGCCATCCTTTCACGTTGGACTTGCATAAGAGATTAAATACTTTCTTCCTGTGTACTGAAAATCCGATTCCAATGCACAGGAAGTTCGATCAGTTAATCAGAGGAGACGATTATGGATAAAATTACAAGACATCCACTTTATCAGACTGCTGATATCTTAAAGCGCGCCTTTCTCGTGAATGGGTTTCATTTATACGACAACGGAGATAGTCCGGAGGTCATATCAGCAGATAAAATAGTGGAGCTATATGGGCTGCCAGAGGAGGCGGCGTTAAAACCAATTATGCTTGAGGAGGGCAGATTTGCACTGCGAACCAGCCTTTTACCTGCTGTGCTTTGCAGGATGAAGGGTGCACTCCCGGCAAAGGAGCTTATCTGCGGAAGAGTTTATCATGCAGAGGATAAGACGCTCCCGGGCCGCATGCGCCTGGAAGGCGTATTCGCAGACAGGGAAATTGTCACAAAGGACTGGGAGATGCTCCTTGACCAGACCATAAAGGAAATCTACGGTATTGGGGCAGGCGTGATCTTCGAGCCGGTGAAAAAGGATGTTTTTAGCATTGCCGTAAAGAAGGGCAGCGGGGACAAGGTTATTTTGGGCTATACTGGTTATGGGAACTGGCTTGCGAGAGCCTTGTCAGGAGCAGATGAGGACAGCATGAAAATATGGCTCTTTACGATTGATGTTGACAGCATTGCCCTCGATCTTCATCATATCGAATCAAGAAAGGATTTATACAGCAATCTTTTAAAGGATTTAAAAATCTGTACAGAAAATGCACCTGCCTGCGGCAATACATTTGCGGATAAGACAAGTAATCTCCTGCGGCAAATGGGCTATACAGAATATATCGGCAGCCGTATTTATGAGGCCGATGCCTATAAAAAGATGAATATGTTCCAGGGCGAATGGGATACAAATAACAAGGGAATGACCCTTGTAGAGCCTTTGGGTACAAACGGTGAAAATGTCTGGCTTCCCACCGTGCTTACGCCGGGGCTTGAGGAGGTAATCGCCGAAAACTATAAAGCCGGTGAGGAAACTGTAAGAATCTTTGATATCGGCCACACCTACCTGCCCGGAAGAGACGGCGGGGAGCCTGTGGAAAAGATTGCCCTGTCTATCGGAGCCTTTGGGTCAGGGATTGATGCAAAAAGCTTTAAAAAGGACATGGATGAGCTGCTTAAGGGACTTGGCATCTCCAACCATTTCTTTATCCCAACGGATATTCCGATACCTTATGACAAGAAGAACTGCTGGCTGGTGCTGGACGAGACAATGTCCTATCTGGAAGGAAACTTCGGAGGCATTGGAGAAAAAGCCAGAGAAAATTACGGGATCGGAGTTCCCGCATATATGGCGAATTTTGAATTAAATCCGTTAAAAAAGAAGGCGGCATCTGAATATTATTTTATTCCGCCGGAATTAGAGTAACAGTATTCACCTGCAATTTTACAAAGGGCCGGATTTTTGCGTCATGCAGATCCGGCTCTTTGTTTTTCTATCATACACATATGCCATCTTGCCGAAGAATCTTACTTAATTCCTCGCAAGTTTCATTGTTAGGAATAAAGGCAATACCTCTCCCTAGCTCCTCTTCCTTGTAAGTCAAATACCCCAGATGTATCAGAAGTGTCAGCACATCATCTTTATTTTTAAATGTCTCAAAGTCATTTTCGAAGCCTTCTGTATCAACCTCTATGGCTTCACCACTGATAAGCTTTATAATATCCTCCTGCAGGCCATCTTCATCCATATCTATATAGGTTAAAAGCGCTTCCGCGGCAGCCGTTTTCTTCCAGTAAGACTTATATTTTCCACTCTGCATAGCACACATAACAGAATAAGGATTGTACATGGAATGTAGAGCGTCAAAGAAATACCCGTCATACCAGGTTTTCGCTTCACGGAAACTCATATGGTATATGTCACAGAGACGTTGCACCTCTTCCTCTGTAAATCCTGTAAATTCTGCATATTTTCCCGGTTCAAGAATTGTAAACTCTTTAAAATCAGAGATTGCTGACTGGGAGCCATCCTTCTTAATCGGAAGAATACCTGTCATGTATACAGCCGCGAAAATCCGCGCAGTTGTGCCGCTGCCCTTAAAAAGGGTACGTAAGAATTCCAGATACTGATTTCCAAGCTTTGGCGCCTCTCGGATCGGTATATCCCACTCATCAATAATGGCAATAAATTTGTTATTTGTAAGTTCTGCCGCATTGACCAGCGTAGTAGAAAAGGATTCATCCGCTTTAAGAGCCGGATATGCGGCTAAAAGCTCTTCGGTCACCTTTCGCCGGATAAAAGGAATCAGTTTATCTTTGTCTGTTTCACCTAAAATGTTTGCCATATCCAGATAGATAACGTCATATTGGTTTAGATGCTTTCGGTACTGTTCGTCCCGGGCAATATTAAGATCGTCAAAAAGGCGCGAAGAATCGCAGGTCTTATCATAGTATGCACACAGCATCTGGGCAGCAAAGGACTTGCCGAAACGGCGGGGCCTGCTGATAAGATTGAGCTTCTGTTTTGTTCCAATCGTACTGTTGATAAGACTAATCAGACCGGACTTATCAACATAGTAACTGGCTCTTATTTCTTCAAAGCCACTGTTACCAGGATTTAGATATATTCCCATAAATTTTTATTCCTTTCTTCCAGGCTGGCATCCATCATTCTTCCGATATCGATATTAAAAATATCTTAGCATAGAAATATAGGATAGTAAAGGCTTCAGTTACTGTTCACTCTGCAATGTCATTAAGTTAGTAACGAACTGCCTGAAATGGTTAGATTCTTTTTATAA
>CATBDC010000061.1 GCA_949502235.1 uncultured Lachnospiraceae bacterium
AAAGGAATGCAGGAAGGAAAGCATGTCATGCCGGGAGGCCCGCTCTAAAAGCGGGAATACAGGGAGGCCACTATGGGAATCGGAAGCCACAAACATGTAGAGGTGGTAACCAAAAAATAGCATTCCCGATGGGAGTCCCATCCCCAGTTGCATTCCGGCTGGGAATAATGACGTCTGCAGCTGCAGGAAGAACAGCCTTTTTCCATACAATCGCAGATCCGCTTTTTCCGCTGCTGCGCGGCAGTCCGGACGGGGGTGCCGTCACCAGCAAGGGCCAAATGGCCTGGAACAATCAATTTTTTCTGAATAGAAAGATCCAGGAACTGCTGCTGATAAAGCCGGAAAACGAGAGAAAAAGGATTTGGTGGTTTTAAGCGCCAACGTTCCAGCAGGGGAAGAAGCTTGGAAGCTGTGCTGGAAGAATCGCAAGGAGTCTTATCGCCTTGCTTTTTCCCCTTAGGCGGCTTCACTTTAGGAAATCGGTCCTTCGGCGAGAGATTGGGAGAGCCATCTTTCCAGATGCGGGAAAAGAAGTCATAAAAAGTCCCGACACCAGGGGTATCGCTGAAGGGGAAGCCGCTGAGGATGGCGTAAAGAGGGGTTTCTTTCAGCATGCGGCACCAGAGCGTGACGGAAGTCACCTTCAATTTCAAAGCAAGCAGATAGGAACGCAGCATACAGGAAGGGAGCCGAGGCTCTGGCCCAAAAACAGAGTAGCAGTCCTGCATGATGGAATCGGTCTGGGAAAGATCGAGATACCAGAACTGCACGATATAATCCCAGGTGCTTTTAGGAAGCACAAAGGGATCCGGATAAAATTTGAGGAACTCGGATACAAAAGTATCCTGATAGGCGGCATGACCGCCGGGATTCGTAGGTAACAAAAAATCGCCTCCAGTCGATTGAAATAAAATATAATCAATCGGCTTCGCCGCAAATTTTGAGTGATTTGTCAAGTGTTTTTTGCAAAAAAGTGTGTGATTTTTTGAAATAGGGGTCTGAAAGCCTTATAAAATCAGGGCTGAAGATTCCGAGAAGTTATAAGAATAGTACGGAGGATACGTTATGGAAAAGTTTCAAGAGGGTGAGTATACTCGAATGGCCTTCGAACGAATATTGAAAATAGATCAAACATTAGCAGAGGAACTTCCAGGAATAGAAGAGATGGAACTTCTTGATTCGGCGAAATTGTTTTGCGAAGGTATTAATAATAGATTGGTCAAGCTTGGATTTGACGGAGATATGAAAAGCGTTAACTGTAAAATTGACTTCCTTCGCAAACAGTTTCAAAAGAATAAGGTTGAACCGTGTATAAAAGATGCGACATTAAAAAATTGGATGACAGGGTCTGCACCCGCAAGTGACAAAAAAGGGCGTGAAAACGTGTTTAGGCTTTGTTTTGCTTTGGAGATGAGCGCTGAGGAAACAGCTGAATTTTTCTTGAAAGCTTTTTTAAGCCGTCCATATAATTATAAAAAAATAAATGAAGCCGTCTACTATTTTTGTCTGCTGAAGGGGAGAAATTATGTTGATGCAGTGCGGATTATTGCGAACATTCATAATATTCCACGGTCTCAAGCTGTTGAAAAAGAGATGAATACAGAACAGATTGGCTACGAAATATCTAATATTAACGATGAAGCGGAATTGATAAAGTATCTGGCGGAAAATCGATATTCAGAAAAAGAACAGCACTATACTTCCGTTAAGAGGATTAGCAGCATGCTGGTTAGTTGCTTTGAATTGGCACAGAAAGAAACTCAGTTGACCAGAGGGACTTCTGTAACTGTGAAAAGCGTTGATGCGCTGTTGGATGTCATTTATGATTATGATGCTGATGGAATGTATAAAAACGAGAAAAAAACCATTAGTAAGAATTCAAAATTTCCCAAATGTGTAAAAGCGAATTGGATAGACAGACAGGCCCTTCATAATATCGAAAAACACATTACAAGCACAGAGGATGTATACCGCAAAGCGTTAATATTATTAAAATTCTATAGCTATTATGCAGACGCATACTGTAAAGCCCGTGCAAAAATTAGAGAGGATGAAGTTGATTTCCGTGGGTATGCGGATGATTTTGAGGTCGAACTGGAGACAGTATTGGCAGAGTGCGGTTATGTACAGCTTTATAAACGAAATCCGTTTGACTGGATGATTCTTTATTGCGCGGCTTCTCTTAATCCGCTTTCGACTTTCAGAGATATTATCAGCAAATATTTTTTGGATGTTGTCAGTGACGAATAAATAAAACGCCTTTTACAAAATTTATTTTGATATTCTGTATGATTTAATAAAACATTCATGGAACAATAGGGAGTATTTTATGGGCAGATATCTTGAGAAAGGGGCGTTTTTCTCTGGTGCAAATAACGCTGGTGAGTATCGAATCACAGAGATGATTGGCAAAGGGTCCTCCTGTGCTGTTTACCTTGCGGATTTCACGGATTATGAGGGGAATGTGACAGAACATATCTTGAAGGAGTATAACCCGATATCACTTCATGTGGCTCGTTTATCTGACAGCAGGCTTATTGTGAAGGAGGATGAACACGAGGAATTCGAAAATGGTCTGCTGCGATTTCGGGCGGGGTACAAGAGACAGCTTGCAATACGCCGTATGAACGAACTAAAAAACAGCACAATAAATGTTCAAACAATATTTGAGGCCAACGAAACAAGTTATATTGATATGACGGTTTTTAATGGAACTGTTTACAGCAGGCTGGAAGAAGAATCTTTATATCAGCTTTTGAGACGCATGAAAGCATTGTCGCAGGTGATTGGCAATTATCATAAAGCAGGTTTTCTGCATTTGGATATTAAGCCGGATAATATTTTTGTTATTCCAGAAACTTGTGAGCTTGTCATACTGTTTGATTTTGACAGCGTAGTTGAAAAAGCTAAAATGGGATTTATGGGAGGGGTGTCATATACTAAAGGTTGGGCTGCTCCCGAGCAGCTTACCGTAGCGCTGAGACGGCAAATTTGCGAAGCTACGGATTTGTATGCGGTAGGTGGAATATTGTTTTATAAGATTTTCCACAGACACGCTTTTACGGAGGAACACCGCCCTTTTGCTGAATTTGTTTTTAATACGGAAGCCTCTATTTTTCAGAACGTGAATCCCCGGGTATTTCCGCTGTTGACAGATTTTTTGCATCATACGATTTGTTCTTCCGTCAAGGGGCGTTACCAGAGTGTGGATGAATTACTTTCAGTTTTGGATCAAATCATAGAGGTAGCTGAGCCGAAGGAACCGTATCTGATGAATTCTGCCGCAATGCCGCAAGCTTTTTTCATCGGTAGGGACAGTGAATTTGACCGTATCTATAAATTGCTCGAGGAAAATGAAATTGTGTTTCTGAGCGGGATTGGCGGAATTGGAAAAAGCGAGCTTGCAAAGAATTATGCCAGAATACACCGTAGTGACTATGACAATATAATCTTTACAATCTATAATGGAAATTTTCAAGCGCTACTCAATGATGATGATAAAGTCTCCATTGTAAATTTTTCGAAATATCAGGGAGAATCGGAGGCGGACTACTTTAGACGCAAGCTCAGGAAACTAAAAGAACTTTGTAGCCATCGTGTTTTGTTTATTATTGATAACCTTGATGATGCCGAGTTGGAGAGGGATGCTCAGGAATGTTTTCGGGATATTCTGAGTATAGGGTGCAGATTTATCATTACCACACGTATACGTGAATGGAATTATGCCGTTTATAACGTAGATGCATTTTCAGAGCAGGCAGATCTCGTCAGATTGTTTTTGGAATATTGTCCAGTAAATGATGGGGAAATGTCCGCAGTTTCGGAAATTATTGATTATGTTGACGGACATACTCTGACAGTGGAACTTATAGCGCGACAAACCAAGGCAGGGTTCACTACACCGACACAGATGCTAGTGAAACTAGAAGGACATGGATTATCTGGAAGTGGAAAAGAAAAGGTCAATTCCACCAAGGATAATTTACATGGTAAAAAAACAGCGTTTGACCATATATCCGCAGTGTTTGATATTGCGAATTTAAATGAACAGGAACGCTATATTTTGGTAAATATGGCACTTATGCCTCTTGGTGGTGTAAGGGGGGAGTTATTCAGGGCTTGGTGCGAATTGGAAGACTTTAATATGGTGAATACGTTGGCAGAAGGCGGGTGGTTGGACAGAGACGGCAATCTGTTAAAAATGCACCCGGTTATCGGGGAGGTTGCAGTTCGGTGTATTGAAGAGGCAGAGGCGCAATGTGAAAGGCTATTGGAGAATGTGAAAGGGAGAATTGAAAACTATGAAAGAGAGAACAAGAAAGAGAAGCTGAAAAATGATAGTGCTTTTCTTAACGGTCTGGCGGGGCGTATTTTAAAGTTCGATTTTTCTTCGGAATTGGTTGTACAAGTTTTAAATCAAATTTCTACCTTAATTGTAGATATAGGGTACATGCAGGAAGCTGTTAAATATAGAATGCGGGCACTTAATATTGTATATTTGCTATTTGGCGACGAAGGGAATCTGTTCGCTAATGGATTAAATAATTTAGGAATATTATACAAGGATGCAGGCGAGTTAAAAAAAGCGGAGGAATGCCTGCTTCGGTCATATAAGATTCGTAAAAAACTGTATGGGGCTGAACATTCTGATACAGCAGCTTCTTTGAATAATTTGGGGTCGCTTTATCGTGCTGTGGGAGATATAGAAAAAGCAGAAGAGTATTATCTCAAGGCATGTGGAATTCGCCGTAAGTTGTATGGGGCTGAACATCCTGATATCGCGAATTCCCTGAATAACTTAGGTATGTTGTATACGGATGCGGGTGATTTAAGAAAAGCGGAAGAGTGCTTGGTTCAGTCTTATGAGATTCGTAAAAAACTGCATGGGGAAGAATATCCAGTTATAGCTGATTCTTTAAATAATTTGGGATCACTTTATTATGCTGCAGGCAACTTGAAAGAGGCAGAAATGTATTATCTTAAGTCCTATGAGATTCGCCAAAGGCTGTATGGGGATGAATATCCTGATACCGCAAGTTCACTGAATAATTTAGGAATATTGTATAATGACGCAGGTGATTTAAAAAAAGCAGAAGAATTCTTATCTCAATCATATGACATATATCAAAAATTGTATGGTGATAACCATCCCAATATAGCTGTTTCTTTGAATAGTTTAGGATCATTTTACTATACTGTGGGCAATATCAAAAAGGCAGAAAAATATATTTTGATGTCGTATGAGATCTACCAAAAGCTATATGGAAATGAACATCCAGACACAGCAAATGCTTTAAGAAATTTAGGGATATTGTACAATGATGCAGGTGATTTGAAAAAAGCGAGAGAATGCCTATTTCCAGCATATGAGATTCTTCAAAGGCTATATGGGGATGAACATCCAGATGTGGTTTCCTGTTTGAATAGTTTGGGGATTCTTTACTATGCTATAGGTGATTCTGAAAAGACAGAAAAGTGCTTTTTGAAGTCATATCTGGTTTCCCGGAAAATGTATGGAGATGCCCATTCCAATACCATGAATTTACTGAAAAACCTTGGAATTTTTTACAGAAAAAAGGGCGATTTTAAATTGGCTATAAAGTACTTTAATAAAGCGCTGTCAATCTATCGAAAGCTATATGATGCGAATCACCCCGAGATTATAGCTTTAGAGAAAGTCTTGAGCAAATTAATCGATCAATAAAAGGATGTAGCAAAAACTGCCGTCCCAAGAGGTAATACCTGGCGGACGGCAGTTTTTATATTCCGTGCTGAAAGTTAGAAACTAAAACGTCTTTTACAAAGTCGTTTAAAGCGCATGATATGATTAGGCCATAAAAGTTACAGGAAGGAGGCAAATACAAAAATCAGAAGTACATGATTATAATGTGCAGAGAATTATTAATGAGGAAAGGAGAGGATAATGAAATGGATGAGGAATATGAGTTTCAAGTAGGGAACAGGGATATGTATGACACCATTTTTGTTATTGAAGTTCAGGGCAATAACACAGATGGCGCAGATGAGTAATTAGAGTTACTGGTGAGTAGGAGACAAATAGTACAAAAAATCGAAAAGGAGATTGACATGAAAAAACATTTTTAACTTTTTTACTGATAACTGTATTTTCAATCAGTGGGATTTTTACCGGGTGCGCCAATATAAGTGATGCACCATTAGAAGGAACTCGCTCAAATGAAACGCCTGTAACCATTACGGACATGGGTGGAGATACTGTAACATTACCTGAGACCATTGAAAGGGTGGTATCTACTTCCGATTCTTGCACAGATATGCTGGTTGCTTTCGGTCAGGGCGATAAACTAATCGGAGCATATTTCAGGGCGCTTGATAACCCTTGGTTTAAGGAATTTTGTCCTGGTTTTGATAACATTTTCAGTTTGGACTCTTACGAACCAGAGGCGGAGGCACTTATTGAAATGAATACGGATATTATTTTTGTGCCTTCAAGAGAACGCGCAGTTGCGCTTAGAGAAAAAGGCATATGCGCCTTGACGATACGTTATTACAATCCTGATGAAGTGGTGGCAGCAGCTGAAATGCTTGGTCAGATATTTGGCGGAACAGCCAGGACAAAAAGTGAAGCATGGATCAAAAACTTTAATACCGTTAGAGAAGATATGTCTGACAGGCTTTCTGGCATTGCAGAAATTGACAAACCTGTTGCATACGAAATCCTTGCCGACAAAGGACGTGGCCCATTCCGTACATATTATGGCGATAATCAAGCATGGCTTTCTTACGCAGGAGGAATTCTTGCTACAAAAGATTATGCTGATGCAACCAGCCAAGCTATGCCGACAGAAGAAGCTATACTTGCAACAAATCCAGATATTATTTTTATCGGCGGGACATATGCAACTAAGGAGTATGCCGACCTTCTGGACAACGAAATGTGGGAGAATGTTACGGCTGTAGAAAATGGTAATATATTTATTGAGCCGACTGGTGCAACTGCGTGGAATACATGTTCTACCAATTATCCTTTGCTCATATATTATTGTTTTTCCTGTATGTATCCCGATAAAGTTGATTTTGACATGAAAGAAATGGCACATGATTTCTATCTTGAGTACTACGAAATCGATTTTTCCGACGAGCAGCTTGAACTGATGTTTCGTTCTAAAGCTCCAGATGGTACTGAATTATGGACAGAATGATGGGAGGTAAGGAAAATGATGGATGAAGCAACTATTTATATGAAAAATCAGCGACGCTATCTATTGTTGTTGACGGGCGGTATTGTATGTGCTGCTGCTCTTTTTATAACGTCTCTTTGCCTTGGTAATTACAAAACGAGTCCTGTAGATGTAATAAGTGCGTTATTGAATCCAGAGACCAATCCGCAGATATATATGATAATAATGCGTAGCAGGCTTCCAAGGCTGTTGGCCTCCGTATTGGTGGGAGCATCGCTTAGTGCTGCGGGACTTACTTACCAGGAGATTTTTTCAAATAGGATGGCGTCACCGGATATTCTTGGGGTTTCAGCGGGTGCAGGTGTGGGTGCCTCTGTTTCCATCTATTTCGGATTTGGATTTTTGCTGACGGGCTTGTTTTCCTTCATTGGCGGAGTATGTGCCGTTTCTTTGACAGCGGCTTCCTCTAAATTCTTTGAAAGAAATGGTGGAACATCGGTATCACTAATCCTCGCGGGAATTGTCGTAGGTGGCTTAATGAATTCCTTATTAGGACTTTTCAAATATTTATCAAACGATTCCCAATTGTCATCTATCACCTTTTGGTTGTTGGGAGGATTTTATAACACGAACTGGAGCCAAGTGATATTTGCTGCTGTGGTGATTGCTGTTGGCATTCCCTTTTTGTTTCTTTATAGATGGAATATTGTTATGCTCCGATCGGGGGATAACGATGCATATACACACGGAATAAATGCAAAATTTTTGAGAAAAATCCTTATCATCATTACGACAATTATGACATCAGCTGCTATATGTATTAGCGGTACAATAGGTTGGATTGGACTGGCGATTCCCAATCTCGTGAAGCTGCTTGTACAGAACGATGGGAAGAAATTAATGCTACTATCAATAGTATATGGTATTCTCTTTACCGAGATATGTGACCTTCTTGCGAGGTCTATCATAAAGACCGAGATACCCGTTGGGATAATAAGCGGCTTTATCGGTGCGGTAATGTTTATACTGGTTTTACTCGTTCAGGCAAAAAGGAGCAAATAAATGATTGATATTAATCACGTAACATTCAGCTATGGAAAAATACTGTACTCAGTGATGTAGATTTAACCATTAAGCCGCAAAGTCTGACTGCCTTTATTGGTCTCAATGGAGCCGGAAAATCCATATTGTTCAGCTGTATATCAAAGCAAAACAGAATAGATAATGGACATATTATGGTAAGTGGCAAAAGTATCAATAGCTATTCTTTTAAGGAATATGCTAAACTGGTAAGCGTTGTTCCACAGCTTTCTTCAATTAAACAAGTTGACTACAAAGTCAGGGATTTTATGGTTGAAGGCAGAACTCCTTATTTGTCTGCCTTCACAGTACCTGGCATAAAAGAATATGAGTTTTCGGAAAAGATTGCAAAAAAAATGGGTGTAGAGAAGTATCTTGATAAGGAGTTTACAGAACTCAGCGGAGGACAACAGCAACTTGTTCTATTGGCACGCGCATTGGTGCAGGACACACCGATAATTTTATTGGATGAACCTATGTCAGCACTTGACCTAAGAAATCAGTCGTTTCTCTTAAAAATTATCAGGCAGCTGTCGGTTGAGGAAAAAACAGTGCTTTTTTCTACACATAATCCGAATCATGCTTTATTGTTGGGATGTGATGTTGTAATGTTAAAAGGCGGCACCGTCATTTACCATGATACTGCAGAGCGTTGTCTTACGAAAGAGAATTTGTATCATGTATATGGTGATAGTGTTCAGCTTACCGAATGTGATTTTGGGAACATTGCGACGCTAGTTATTTGATTTTTAAGCGTGCAATATGTGAGTATAAATAAAGCGAGTATAATAGGCTCTCGGAATCTTGAGCCTGCCGACCAAAGCCCAGCGGAGGGCTGAACATTGAAAAGTAAATATTGTCCAGAACGGAACAAAGGGAATGAATTTTGAGAAAGAGCGCGCAGTTTTCTAGGCCCTGCGTCGGACATGGTTTATAATGGTATTGCTTATTCAGTTAAGCGGTTTGCCTAAAGAGCATCTTTTAGCTGGGACGTCTTTGGCAGATTCCAAGCACCAGGATGTTGGCACATCATGACGTCCTTGCATACGGGCGGGCGTCCCCTGTCGGCATTGAGGTCAATGAAAGGGACGATGTCATGCCTGCGGCAGTATCCATGAACAGGCATGACGTCATGCGCGGAGTTCAGGAGCAGCTTTGTGACCCTGGCCTCTGGAAGGAACTGCTCCATAGAGAACCAAGCATAAAGGAAGCCGATGGAATCGTGCCTGGAAGCGGGCCCTAGGAAAGGGAAGACAGGGAGGTCGCTTTCCGAATCCGAGGCGGTGAGCATATAGAGGCCATAGCCGAAATACCAGCATTCCCTGTGGGAATCCCATCCGATGCTGCAGTCGGGCTGGCTGTAGACACGGTGATAGCTACAGTCCCGGATGCCGTCTTCGAGGCAGTGGCAGGTACGCTTCTGACGTTCCCTGGCGGCAGTGTAGACGGGGGTGCCGTCCCCGGCAAGGGAGAGGCTGCGTAGGTCGACCAGCCCGTCCTGTACAGAGCGGGCAAAAAAGCTCCTTAAAAATGTCGTAAAGCCGTCCACAGGGAGCCAGGTCTGTTGGGGGATGGAGCTCGAACTGCTCCAGCAGCCCCTTTACGGTGACTTTCTCCACGGGCGGGGCCTTTTCCCCTTTCTTATCGGGCTTTTTGGGCTTTTCTTTCGGTGGGTGGACAGGGTCGGAAAGGTTGTCCTTATCAGACATCCAGAGACGGCTCTGGAAATCATAGAAAGTGCCGACACCTGGGGTGTCGCCGACAGGGAAGCCGGAAAGGATGGCATGGAGATAGTTCTCTTTCAGGTCAGCCGCCCACTTTGTATAGGAAGTGACCTTGCACTCCACAGAGAGCAGGATGGAGCGGAGCATGTCCGAGGGAAGCCTTGGTGCAGGGCCGAAGTCGGAATACCGGTCAGCCATGATGGAATCCATATCGGAGAGGTCAAGGCTCCAGAACTTCTCCATAATTTCCCAAATGGAAGCAGACAGAGAAGAAACAGCATCTGGATAGTATTTACGTAGTTGTGCCAGGACACGTTGCTGGTAGGCGGAATGACCGCCGGGATTACAAGGTCTCAATAAATCGCCCCCCAATCAAAAAGTCTGCACCGGCCGGGGCCGGAACGAATTGCTTTCATAATCAAGGGCGCGAAGCGCCGCATTTTTTAGGCGGGTGTGTCAATAGTTTTTTGAAAAAAGTGGGGGAATTTATAAAAATGGGGTCTTGGAAGCCGCATAAAATAAGGCTTAGAGATTCCGAGAGTATATATATAAATAAAGGGAGGTTTTATGGGTAGATATCTGGAAGAAGGGACATTTTTCCCTAGAACGAATGGAAAGGGTAGATATCAGATTGCAGAAATGATTGGAAAGGGATCTTCATGTGCTGTTTACCTTGCAGATTTTACGGATCTTGAGGGAAATGTAACAGAACATATCCTGAAAGAGTATAATCCGCCATCGTTGCACACAGCCCGTTCATTTGACGGTAAGCTTATTGTGAGAGAAGAGGAACGTGAGGATTTCGAAAATGGCCTACAGCGGTTCCAGGCGGGATACAAGAGACAGCTTGCGATACACCGTATAAGCGAACTTAAAAATAGCACCACCAATATACAGGAAATCTTTGAGGCAAATGGGACATGGTATATTGATATGACAGTTTTCCACGGAACCGTTTACAGCAGGTTGCGGGAGGAGACATTATATCAGCTTCTGCGCCGTTTGAAGGCTTTGGCGCAGATCATCGGCAACTACCATAGGGCAGGTTTCCTGCATCTGGACATTAAACCGGATAATATTTTCACCATTTCGGATACCTGTGAGTTGGTTATGCTGTTTGATTTTGACAGTGTGATTGAACGCTCAAAAGTATGGGCCGCCGACGGCCTGTCTTACACCAGGGAATGGGCCGCCCCTGAACAGACTGCTCCGGCGCTGAGACGACAGATTTGTGAGGCTACAGATTTGTACGCAGTAGGGGAACTTCTTTTTTTCAAGATATTTGACAGGCATTCCTCCCCAGAAGAGCGCCGCCCATTTGCCGTGTATGAATTCGATACGGAAGCACTGATTTTCCGGGGTGTGAATCCCAAGGTTTTTTCGTTGTTGACAGATTTCCTACACCGTACAATCCGCGCTTCGGTGAAGGGGCGTTACCTGAGTGCGGAGGAACTGCTCAGGGATTTGGATAAGATTATAAAGCTGGCAGATCCGAGGGAGCCCTATCTTATAAATTCTCCAGGGGTGCCCCAGCCGTTCTTTATTGGAAGGGATTACGAATTGCCCCAAATTCATGAAATACTTCAGGATAATAATATCGTGTTTATAAGCGGGATTGGAGGAATTGGAAAAAGCGAACTTGCAAAGAATTATGCAAAAGCATACAGGAAAGACTATGATAATATTATGTTCACGACATATAATGGTAGCTTACAAGCGCTGATTAATGATGATTCCAAAGTACATATCGCCAATTTTTTCCGGTATTCGGAAGAAGAGGAACGAGATTATTTTAAGCGTAAGCTCAGAAAACTAAAGGAGCTCTGCGATTCGCGGGTATTGTTCATTATAGATAATCTTGATAACTCTGAACTTGAGGGTGAGGAACAGGAGCATCTCAACGAAATTCTCAGTGTGGGCAGCAGATTTCTTATAACGACACGTGTCCAAGAATGGGGTTACTATGTTTATGATTTGGATGTGTTTTTGGATAGGGCCGATCTTGTTAGACTGTTTTTGAAATACTTTTCGAACAATACTGTTGGGAAGAAATTCTCGGATTCAGAAATTGCTAGTGGGGAAAGGACTGCTATTTCGGAGATTATCGATTATGTGGATGGACATACTTTGACTGTAGAACTGATTGCCCGCCAGACGAAGGCAGGATTTCTTACTCCTGCCCAGATGCTTACAAAACTGAAAGAGCATGGATTGCTCGGGAGTGGAAAAGAGAAGGTGAGCTCGACGAAAGATAACCGACAGAGTAAAAAAACGGTGTTTGACCATATGTCCGCAATATTTGACATTGCGAATCTTAATAAACAGGAAAAGTATGTCCTTGCCAATATGGCACTCATGCCGATTGACGGGATAAGAGGAGAGCTGTTTAAGGAATATTGCGGGCTGGAAGATTTTGATGCAGTGAACAAGCTAATCGACTGTGGTTGGCTGAACAGAAATGATGACATAATAAAAATGCATCCGGTGATTGGGGAGATTACTGCGGTCCGCTGTATTGACAAAGAAGCGACGCAGTGTGAAGAATTGTTGAGAACAGTTGAGAAAATTATGGAAAATTTCACATGGGACATCGATGATGATGTAAGAATTGAGAATGAGGTTTTCCTGAATGCGGTGGCAAATAATCTTGTGAAATATGATTTTGCTTCGGAGCCGATAGCAGTTATATTGGTTGACATGCCTGTCTTTATGCCAGACTTGGAAAGCGGTGAGCGTTGGGCATTGCAGTCTCACAGGATTTTTAAAGAATTGTATGGAGAAGAGCACCCCGAAGTCGCAGTCTCTTTAAACGATTTAGGAAGCTTTTACTATAAAGTGGGATATGGAAAGAGAGCGGAACAATGTTTTTTGCAATCCTGCGAAATGTGTAAGAGATTATACGGTGAAGTACATCCCGCTGTTACAGAGTGCCTGAATAATTTAGGTATTCTTTTTATAGAAATGAGAAATCAGGAAAAGGCGGAACAATGTTTATTAAAGTCTTATAATATATTTATCAGTTTGTATAATCAGGAATGTGCCGGCATGGCGGAAAATCTGAATAATTTGGATGATGTCTATCAGGACTTTGAGGAAGAACCCTCACGTACCGCTAAATACTTAAACAATCTGGGGGAATTATATTGCGAGGAAGGAGTTTTTGAAAAAGCTGAACAGTGCTTGCTAAAAGCGTACGAAATGCGAACAATATTGTATGGAGAATGGGATCCGGATACAGCAGAATCTATAACAAATTGAATCATCGATAAAAGGTGTGAGAATTTATGCTTGTTCAGCGACAAACCAGAAAAGCAGATAAATCGTCTTTTACAAAAGGTGGATAGGCTTATGGTATTATTTTCTTGAGCAACAGGAAACGGATCAGGCAGGATTGCCGGTATCATGGATTCAGGAAGTTGTGTGCCAAGATGGCAGAAAGGAGAATACTATGAGTTACAATTGTGCAGCGGTGGTCATGGGTAATACTGTAGGAGACACTTGGGTTCGATATCTTAGAACGGTGATAAAACACGGGGAGTACTATCATGATGAAGGTGAAAGAATTTTAGAACTTGAGGATGCTGTTTTGTGTGTGGAAGATGATACAGAGAATGATCCGATTTTAGAAAAATATGCGGATATGCATCTGAAAGAATTATATTTGAAAAAAATGCAATCAACAGAAATAGTAAAAGAACTAAATGCCTCTTATGGAAAGCGGATTTATGATCAGCTTGGCGTAAACCAATACCAATGGTGTTATGAGCGCTTAAAAAACAAACCGGAATCAAAGGCGGCTACTATGTCCTTGCTGTTGCCGGATGATCCGGGGCCACGTATTCCTTGCCTGAATATTATTGATTTCAAGCTTCGAAATGATGTTTTATATACAAAAACTTTTTTTAGGAGTCAAAATGCTATGAATGCATATGGTAATTTATGTGCATTGTTTTGGTTAAGTGG
The DNA here is from genome assembly GCA_949502235.1 of uncultured Lachnospiraceae bacterium. Taxonomy (GTDB): domain Bacteria; phylum Bacillota; class Clostridia; order Lachnospirales; family Lachnospiraceae; genus CAPEBR01. Next base: position 13,928 of record CATBDC010000061.1, read on the forward strand.
TAATATGGCAAGAGATTTGAATGTGAAAAGAGGCAATCTTACATGTTTTATAGCTAATGGACATATTTATGAAGACCGGCTGAGTAACGCAGAACAGATTGTCTCTAGTTTCGAAGGTAAGCTTTGGCTTTGAATGAAATTGTCGGTTTTTATAAATTTTCTGCTTACACCTCGGCTGGTGTAAGCGGAATCTTAAAAAGCGAGGAGATGAATATGCAGATAACTTGCTTATTGAAGAAATTTTATGATGCAAATAATAAAAATTATATTCCAATGAGCTTGGATAAAATGGCTCTAAATTACGAATATTTTTGCAATGTAGTTAGCGCTGCGCTTTTTTCTCAAAACTGCAATAAAAATGTGAGGGGATTATACCAAAAGGAAAAGCCCGCAATGGGTGATATTTATACTAGATTCAGATATGCGACGCGAACCTGCTGGGATAAAAAATTTGTGAATTATGATTGGCTGGATAGATATTATGATTCTGTCAATCGCTTATTTGCGAAAATGAATGAATATCGATTTAATAATAATCGGACATATAGTGAGGTAACGGATAAAAGATTTATATGTTCCATGAATGGATTGATGAAGTTTGTAGTATATGCAAGAAATCAATATGAACATGAAGGCGCATATATACTAAATGACTTAACTGAATTTTTGGCTGAAGTATATCAGGAGATGATAAAGGCTATAAAAATGGATATCAGTGATTCAAGTGAATTCCTGATTGTGGAAGGTGATGAAGCATATTGCTTGAACACGATATATCCTATATATCTGTATAAAGATGTTTATGGACATTCGAAAAAAATGGAGAAATATTCTATTGATGTGAAAGCAGACGTGTTGGAAGAAACTTTGGCTGATAGTAAAGCGACTGGATTAGATGGCGCTGAGTTTATTTTGTTTGGGGGCGGCAATATTTCCTACAGACGCAAAAATATGATAGAATGTTATGTTGAACCGTTTGCCATAGCGAAATATCCTGTTACAAATGAAGAGTTTATGCAATTTTTGCAAAGTGATCCAGAATATGCCGAATGGCGATATAAAAATCCCCTGTTTTTGAGACATTATAGGGCATTTAGCCAAGAAGAAAAAAGACAGGTGGGTAACTGTGCTGTATATTATATCGGATGGGAAGACGCAATCAGGTATTGTAATTATTATAGTGAAAAAATCGGCAAGAGCTGCTTTTATGATAGAGAACAAACTTTTAAGCAGAACAACGGATTTAAACTTCCCACGGAAAGTGAATGGATTTATGCGGCAACTTGCGGAAAGGGTGATGAATATACCTATTACCCGGAGAATATTGTCTGCAGGAATAATCCTGGGCTATACGGCAAGACCGTAAATAATACGGAATTGTATGAAAACGCCTGTGGTGTCTGTGGAATGCTCGGAAATATCGGTGAGTGGACAAATACAGAAACAACAGTAGTTACATTAAAGAAATTTGAAAAGAGTGATAATTCATCAAAGATAAGAAAAATTATTATGAATGGCTCTTTCGCAACGGACCGTCGTAATATAAGATACAGTTGTGGGACTGATGTTGATATTGATAATTTGCATCATATAGGTTTTCGTATGGCATTTAAGTTATGAAGTAGAATGGGAGAAGACAATGCTTGATAGGATAACATTTGGATTATTCCATAAAATGTTTTACAGTTCTGATGCTAAAAAAGAAATATAAAAAACCTCCCATTTTATGGGGAAATGCAAGCTGATAGAATTGACCCAAAAACTATTTTTTCGCGCACCCATAAAAAAGAGAGAAGGTCTTATGTGAAACAGGAATAAGGATAACACGAAGAGAGACAAGGGAACACATGGGGTGGTTCTGCTCATGACCCGCATCCTTTCCTCTGTACAGACTTTTTTATTTTATGGTACAAGGAGAGGAGCATCCCGTACATAGCAGGGGAGTACGGGGCATTAAGGAAGAAAGAGGGGAACTGTCAGGAGCGAGTGCTGAAGGATGGGATGGCATGACTATGTAACGGACATCGGCTATAACGGATACCGGGTGAACCTGTTGGAATATGGGCCGTGCAGGAAGCGTGTGTATAAGAAAGCGGGCAGAGGAGATTTTTATGGCCTACATGTGCATGGGTTGTTGGCAGAGAGGGGAAAGTGAGGTCTCAATGTTTTAGAGAATATATAAAGGTTAGGTGTCAAAGCTGAAATACTTTATGTATGTCTTGACACAAGCCGACGGGCACACCGTGGGCAACCATACATATCATCATCCGGATATGTCCAGGATATCGGATAAGGCATCCTTCCAGAAGGAGATGGACGATGTGGCGGCTCTGTTCAAGGAGGTCACGGGCGGGGAGCTGGCCATGTACTACAGGCCGCCCCAGGGGAAGTACAGCAAGGAGAACCTGCAGATGGCAAAGGACTTGGGATATTCCACCTTCTTCTGGAGCCTGGCCTATGTGGACTGGAACCAGGATGCCCAGCCCAGCCACGAGGAGGCTTTCTCCAAGCTGACAGGGCGCATCCATCCCGGGGCGATTGTATTGCTGCACAGCACCTCGAAGACAAACGGGGAGATTATGGATGAGCTGCTGACGAAATGGGAGGAGATGGGGTATACTTTCAGGCCGCTGGCGGATCTGGCGGCAGGGCAGGGCGGGAACCGGGCGGAGGACGGCGGAAATGTTGGAAATGCCGGGAAAAGGCGCTGACGACAGGGGGGCGGGCGCAAAAATAACACCGGCTGTCGCGTGTTCTACGGGATTCTCTCTATGGTTGCACCTAGACACCGACAATACGGCCAAAGCCGCACTCTTCCCAGAACCGATGTTGACGTTATTATACTGCATAACGCTGAATACTGCCTAATGTGATCATGCGATTGAACCAGTCAGCGTTATGCAGTCTGGTTTCACGGCAAGTGAAATCGTTAAGCGGTATATAATATAAAATCCGAGGGATGACAAGGCCTTTTGCGCCAGCATGTTCTTTGCACATACTCTTTGTGGCAGTCAGGCGTCCCTGGCACACTTTTCGGAGGGCCGCAATTTCGCTACAGGCTTGACTTGTCCGGGGACCTATTTTATAATGGGAAGCGATAAAGAGGGAAACGTAAAGGAAGACATGGTCCGGGGCAAAGGAGGAAGTATGGAAAAGGAACTGGTAGCGGTCATTGACTTCGGCGGTCAATACAATCAACTGGTGGCCAGGCGGGTCAGGGAATGCAATGTGTACTGTGAGATTTATTCTTATAAGACGGATCTGGATAAAATCCTGGAGAGGAAACCCAGGGGCATCATCCTCACAGGCGGCCCCAGCAGCTGCTATGAGGAGGGGGCGGCCACCTGCTCCCCCGAACTGTTCGAGCAGGGGATTCCGGTACTGGGGCTGTGCTATGGGGCCCAGCTGATGACGCATGTGCTGGGCGGCCAGGTGGCCCGGGCGGCAGTCAGGGAGTATGGCAAGACAGAGGTGGACGTGGACACCACATCCCGGCTGTTCGCGGACGTGACGCCGCACACGGTGTGCTGGATGAGCCATTTTGACTATATCGCCCGCATGGCTCCCGGCTTCCGGGCTGTGGCGGCTACCGCCAACTGTCCCGTGGCAGCCGCGGAGTGGGAGGAGCGGGGGCTCTACGCCATCCAGTTCCACCCGGAGGTGCTCCACACCGCCCAGGGCTCCAGGATGCTGTACAATTTCGTGCGGAATATATGCGGCTGCGCCGGTGACTGGCGGATGGACTCCTTCGTGAAGGAGAACATCAAAGCTATCCGTGAAAAGGTGGGCGGGGGCAAGGTGCTCTGCGCCCTGTCCGGCGGCGTGGACTCCTCTGTGGCGGCAGTGCTCCTGTCCAGGGCGGTGGGCAGCCAGCTCACCTGCGTGTTCGTGGACCACGGGCTGCTGCGCAAGGACGAGGGGGACCAGGTGGAGGCGGTTTTCGGGCCTCAGGGCGATTATGAACTGAACTTCATCCGGGTCAATGCCCAGAAGCGGTTTTACGACAGGCTGGCCGGAGTCTCCGAGCCGGAGCAGAAGCGCAAAATCATCGGCGAGGAGTTCATCCGGGTCTTCGAGGAAGAGGCGAAGAAAATCGGGGCCGTGGACTTCCTGGTGCAGGGGACGATCTACCCGGACGTGGTGGAGAGCGGCCTGGGCGGGGAATCCGCGGTGATCAAGTCCCACCACAATGTGGGCGGCCTGCCCTCCTGCGTGGAGTTCAGAGAGATCGTTGAGCCGTTGAGAAACCTTTTTAAGGATGAGGTCAGGAAGGTGGGCCTGGAATTGGGCATCCCGGAGCAACTGGTGTTCCGGCAGCCCTTCCCCGGACCGGGGCTGGGGGTTCGCATCATGGGCGAGGTGACTGCCGGGAAGGTGGAGATGGTGCAGGACGCGGACGCGATTTTCCGGGAGGAGATCTCCAGGGCCGGACTGGACAGGGAGCTGAACCAGTATTTTGCCGCGCTGACGAACATGCGTTCTGTGGGCGTCATGGGGGATGAGAGGACATATGACTATGCCATCGCCCTGCGGGCGGTGAACACGGTGGACTTCATGACCGCGGAGGCGGCGGAGATTCCCTGGGAGGTGCTCAAGCGGGTGATGAGCAGGATCATCAATGAGGTGCGGGGGGTGAACAGGGTGCTTTATGACGTTAGTTCGAAACCACCTGGGACCATAGAATTTGAATAGTAAAAAAGTATATTATTTATTTTATATGGCAGGTAGTCTATGAGATTGCCTGCTATATTTGCAATTTATAATTTCAGAAAAATTGAGGCAGTAAATTGTTGCCAATAGAAATGGGTATCTATTATAGTAAAATGCTATAAATGAGCAAAATTGAATTTTTACCAAAATTGCATTAAATGCTTTAAAAC
>CATBDC010000062.1 GCA_949502235.1 uncultured Lachnospiraceae bacterium
CCTGCAAGTCATACAGATACAAAAACCTCCATAAATGGTCCGGCTTATATTAAAACAGCGCTGTCGATATTTGTAAATATATTATCCTTCATCTCTGCCCCTGACATGGTAGTTACCACGATATTATTAGGAACATTCACAATAAAAGCCCCGCTCTTTCCGATAACCACTACATCCTTCGCACCCTTTTCCTGGGCCTTTGCCACCGCCTGGTTCAGGTCTGTAAGGAGGCTGTCTGTCATCTCGATTCCCCGCTGCTGTACTCTTTGTGCCGCGTGCTTGGAAAACTGAACGGAATTTGGTCTGTCCGCTTCTTTTTTTAAAAGCTCTGCAAACTGTACTTGATTACCAGTATTTCCTTTCGCCTGCAATGCGGCCTGCGCATGCTGCAGCTTAAGTGTGCCGGCATTCGTAATCTGATTCACATTGTTCATCAATATGATACCGCCTTTCACTCTGCTCTCACAATTTCCGGCTTATGCCTTATTCCCGTTCTGCTCCTCGTCTTTTTTTTCTTCCGGAACATCGCCTACTGACATTACCTGTGACAGCTCATATTTCTTTCCGTCTACATACACAGAAGTTGCGCCTGTAAGATCTACGCCTGTTACAGTGCCCTTAATCTTTTCTACAATCTTACTCTCGCCTGTCTCCTTATCCTTTTCGGTAATCGCAACAGTAACCTCTTTTCCGAGAAGGCCTGTGGAGTATGATGTCAGAGTTACTGTTGAAAGATTGTTTGTTACTGTTGAAAAGTTAGCAACTGCTTCCGACAGCTTTGACATGGTACTCATGGATGACATCTGAACCATCTGGTTCATCATCTCGCTGTTGTCTACCGGATTGGACATATCCTGATATTGAAGCTGCGCTGCCATAAGTTTCCAATAATCGTCTGTTGTCAGTGTATTGCTTGATGTGGCGGATGCCTGTGAGGCTTTCTGTGCATCGTAAAGATATTTCGCCGCATCACTCATTAATGTGGTTGATTCTACTGCCATTTTTTCTTTCTTCCTCCTTTTAGTTCATAAGTCCTAAGCGGAGCTTCTGAAGGAACTGCTGCGCATCCTCTGCGTCCTGGTTTTTCTTGCCTTCCTTTTGTTCCTGCTCCTGATTCTGGCCGTTTTTCTGGTTCTCGTCTCTTGTCTGGTTCAGGTAGTCATTTTCCTGCTTATCTACAATAATTGTAGTAGTACCGCCGAGATTTTTCTCTATTACCTGGCCAATCTCACCTGCATTTCGTCCCAGCATCTCAAAGGTCTTTTTCTCAGAACACATGATAGAAACCGTGGCCTGACCGTCCTGATACAGTATCTTTACCGCAATCTTTCCAAGATTAGCCGGCTCAATTTGTATCTCAAACTCCCTGACACCTTCTGTCATCTTTGCCATAAGCTGGTCTGTCACCTTCTGGGGCAATTCTTCCGGCTGCGGCACTTGCATCCTTACAGGCTCCTGGAGTCTCGTCTCCTGAACTGGGGTTCTTACTGGCTCCGGCTGTGTCTGCGCAGGCTGTGATGTCTGCTCTGCCTGACGGCTGTCCGTCTGGGGCGCATCCTCTTTTCCTGTATCATCAGCTTTTTTCTGAACCGGCGCCGTCTCCTGCTTTGCCTCTGTCTGTATTACCTCCACAGGCTTTTCAGAATCCGCCTTTACCTCACCCGCTTTCATATCCTCTGCCGCCTTCTGAATAACTGCCGGCTGTGTCTCTGCGGGCATAACATTCTCTTCCGCGGTATTTACAGGCATCTGAAGCTCTGTCTGAACCTCCGGGAAAGTTTCTGTATCAGGCACGTCTTCCTCCGTCACCTCCGGGGTAACCGTTATGACCTCAGGCCTCATATTCTGTGACATCTGGTATGCTGCAAGAAGACCGGCGGTCTGGCTTTTTTCTTCTGCGTCCTTTACAGGGGCTTCATCCTTTACAGGCTCTTTCTTTTCATCCTTTGCAGGCTCTTCCTTGGTCTCCTTTACAGGCTCCTGCTTATTTTCCGTCTTTGTATCCTTAGATACTTCCTGGCTGTCGCTTTGCTGGCCCGTCAGAAGCTTCCTAAAATCATCTGTTACCTCCGAAGCCCTTCCCGAAGCTTTTGTACTGTCTGACGCACGCAGATTCATGTCTGCGCTCTTCACACTGATTTTGTCCATCCTTCCTTTCCCTCCTTTCTCTTATTATAATGTATATAGTAATCTGCTGTGCAGTATTACCCCGCTTTTATCCGATAAGCTTTTCCATAGCTCTCCTGGTAGTGACAAATTCCTCGATAAACTGCTCCTCTTCCTTCTGAACTTGCTTATCGTACTCCTTAAGCTTCTTCTCCTTAAGCTTATCAATGGATGAAGTCTCCTTTTTGGCCTCCACGACCTCATTTCTTTTAGCCTCTTCCTTTATCACAAGCCGTTTAAGCTGTTCCTGCTTCTGCCTGATCTTAACACCTAAGGCTTCCAGATAGTTCTCATATGTATGTATTTCGCTTATCTTAATGCCATTCGTCTTATTCTGCCGGAACTCGGCCGTACATTCCTCATGGAGCTGCTCCAGCTCCTCTATGGCACGTTCACATTCTCTTACCTTCAAAAGTATCTTTGCATGCTCGGCCTTTAAGCCGTCTAGTACCTGCTCCTTATAGCTAAGTACCGTGTCAAGGGGAAAAAAGAACTTTTTCATCGTACTATCCTCTGCATAATTTTTAATGATTCTTCCATGGAAAAACTCTCATCAGTCTTCTGCATCAAAAATTCATTTACCTGATCGATCCTGGAAATCGCATCATCAAGCCTTGGATTGGTTCCTGCCTTGTAAGCACCGATTGAAATCAAATCCTCATTTTTTGAATAAACACTTAAAATATCTCTCATCCTTGCAGCCGCCGACCTGTGTACGTCCGGCACGATATTTGTCATAAGACGGGAAATACTGGCATTTACATCAATAGCCGGAAAATGATTCTCATTGGCAAGCTTTCTGGTCAGCACAATATGACCGTCCAGAATACCCCGGACTGTATCCGCTATAGGCTCATTGGTATCATCACCCTCCACCAGCACGGTATAAACTCCAGTAATCGAACCTTTTTCGAATTTCCCGCTCCGCTCTAAAAGCTTCGGAAACTCTGCATATATGGATGGAGTATATCCTCTTGCAACCGGCGGCTCTCCGGTTGCAAGCCCTATCTCACGCTGCGCCATGGCAAAACGTGTAAGAGAGTCCATCATAAGAAGAACGTCCTTCCCCTGATCTTTAAAATATTCTGCAATTGTTGTAGCTACAAGAGGACATTTCATGCGCAGCATCGCCGGCTGATCAGATGTCGCCACAACAAGAACGCTTCTTTTAAGCCCTTCAGGACCCAAATCCTTCTCAATAAACTCACGCACCTCACGGCCACGCTCCCCTACTAGGGCAATTACATTGATATCAGCTTTAACATTTTTAGCAATCATTCCAAGAAGCGTACTCTTTCCCACACCGCTTCCCGCGAAAATACCGATACGCTGTCCCTTTCCTATGGTATTCAGCCCGTCAATTGCCTTGACGCCAAATTCCAGCGTATCTGTGATAGGCGGCCTCTTAAGAGGGTTGATATAGGTATTTTCCACATAATAATATCTTGGTGATGGAAAGGGACCGTAATCATCCATAGGATTCCCTGTGGCATCTATTACCCGCCCTCTAAGGAATTCTCCCACCGGTATTTTTAAACGCTTCTTTGTATTTCTCACAAAGCTCCCCGCTGAAACGCCGCTGATATTCTCATATGCCATAAGCTGCATCTTATCTTCTCTGAAGCCTACGACCTCCACCGGTATCTGCCTGTGTTTTTCTTCATTATAAATCATGGCAATATCGCCGATGCTGGCACGGTTTCCCGAAGATTCCATAGCCATACCGACAACATTTTCAATTTTTCCTATGTAGCTTACTGTCTCTGACTTCTGAATCAATTCAGGCAGCTTTGAAAACATACCTTCTCACCTCAGTTAAACCCTTACATTATTTAATATATCCTTTATGTTTTCTAACTGTGTGCCTACACTGGCATCTATAATCTCATCCGGAAGCTCTATAATGCAGGTGCCTTCCTCCCCATTATCCATTGTAATCAGCTTAATATTATCAGACAATCCTGATAATGCCTCAAGAAATTCCGCGTCAACCTCCATGGAAACACCTGTTTCACACTTTGTAATATAAATCTTTGCCCACTGCTTTTTTCTCATCTTGTCTGTAGCAGCAAGAATCATGCGTTTAACAATATCGCCGCTGGACTGGAGGCTGGTCTGGATAATCTTTTCCGCCACCGCTAAGGAAACCCGCTTCAAATCGTCTATATACTGCTCCAAAATCTTATCCTTCTCGACTGAAACCTCCCGCAGAACCTCCGCGAAATTCCGTTCAACCTCCGAAAGTCTCTGGAACAGAATCTTCTGCTGTTCCTCAACAGCCTCCTTGTGCCCGTCCTCATAACCGGCTTCCTTCCCCTCGCCGTAGCCCTGTTCCCTGAGAAGCTCCGCCTGCTCGCGGGCATCCGCAAGAATCTGGTTCGCCTTTCTCCTTGCTTCCTCAAGAATCTCATTTTCCGCTTCGGCCAGAGCTCTTGCTTCCTCTTCCTCCTGGGCGTCTTCCTCTTCTGCCTGCCCTTCCTCCGGTTCCTCCTGCGGTACGTCTTCTTTTATCTTAAAACCAGCGAAGAAGTCAAACGGTTTAATATCCTGGCTTTTCTCCGGTTCTTTCACAATCCTAGGCAATGATTTCATCCTTTCCGCTCTTGACTATAATAAGCTCGCCGGCCTCTTCGAGCCTTCTGATTACGCCAACAATACGCTGCTGTGCCTCTTCTACATCCCTTAAGCGTACATTAACCGTAACTTCAAGGTCAGACTGAATACTCTCAGCCATACGGCTGGATACATTGGCGAATACAAGCTCTTTAATATTTTCATCGGAGCCCTTAAGAGCGTATACAATATCCTTAACATCACATTCACGGATAAAGCGCTGGATAGATCTGTTGTCCATAGATACAATATCCTCGAATACGAACATCTTTTTACGGATTGTCTCTGCCAGCTCTTCATCTTCCTTGCCCAGCTCGTCAAAAATGTATTTTTCATTGGCTCTGTCCATATGGTTCATAACATCCGCAATATAATCAATACCGCCAATCTTCGTGTAGTCCTCTGTAGTAAGAATACTCTCAAACCGCTTCTTAAGCGAAGCCTCTACAATCTTAATCGCTTCCGGAGAAGCGCTCTCCATCTTCGCAATAGACTCCACCACCCTAATGCGCTTTTCCTTAGGCAGCTCACTGATAACCGTGGACGCCTGATCCGAATCGGCATAGGAAAGTACCAGCGCAATAGTCTGAGGCCTCTCGTGCTGCAGGAAGGAAACCAGGTTCTTCACATTGCTCTTTCTCACAAATTCGAAAGGACGTACCTTTAAGGATTTGGACAGCTTTTCAAGGAGTGACTGGGCCGTACTCTCGCCAAAGGCTTTCTCAAGTACGGCTCTGGCATATTCCATCCCGCCGTCTGTTACCACCTTCTGTGTCAGGCAGGTCTTATAAAACTCATCTAAAACCTCTTCCATCTGCTCCGGCGTTATATGTCCCAGCTTCGCTACCTCTATGGTCAGCTTTTCTATGTCAGATTCACTCAGGTGCTTGTAAATCTTAGATGCTTTATCGGCTCCAAGAGAAACAATAACGGACGCTGCTTTTTGTTCGGATGTCAGCTTGCTATTCTCCATTTCCTTCGCCTCCATTCAGCCAGTTTTTCAGTAACTGTGCAGATATCTCCGGATTCTGCTCTGCAAACTCGCGGACGCTCCTCTTAAGCTCCATGCCTCTGTCGTTCTTAATCTCCTGAAGCTCCTGATTAAGATCAAACAGTGCCTCGACACCCTCGCCTTCTGCTGCTTCGCCTTCCAGGCCTTCCACCGCTTCGGGAACACCCTCTTCGCCTTCCTCTTCTTCCTTGCCGCGGCGTCTTACAATCAGGAAGATAACTAATGCAATCAGTAATACAAGCAGTACTGCCGCCGCTATAATCGCCCAGAGCGGTATCGTCTCGATAATCCTTGCAAGACCAGTCTTCTCGTTTTCATCCGAATCATCGGTGCCGTCATTAAACGGCGCACTCACAATCGCAATCTTCTCCCGCTGATCCGCTGCCGCTATACCTGCCGCATTTCCCACCAGCGCAAGAAGCTGGGATTCTCTTAAGTCACCGAAGCCGTCTGCATTAATCGCAACCGAAACAGTAAGATCATCAAGCGCTCCCGGTGACACCGTACCCTGCTCCTTGATCTGGTTTACAAGATAATCCCTGTTAATGCTCTGGCTGTACGCCGAGCCGTCAGCAATCTCACTATCTGTATTATACTCATCAGCATCCGCATTGGTTTCTGCGCCTGCAACTCCGCCTGCTCCGTCCGTACCGCCTGCTCCCTCTCTGTAGAGCTCCTCATGGTTAATAATTCCTGTCTTATCTTCTTCATCTATCTTCTCAGGAGTGTTGTATGTAATGGTCTCCCGAATCAGATTTTCCATGTTGACCTGCGCCCTTGCCGAAACTCTTACGTTATTCTGGCCGTAGATAGGACCAAGCACCTTCATAACATTATTTGAAATCTGATTCTCTATTACCTGCGCAATCTCTTCCGCATCCGACCCTGTCTTTGATGATGACGTAACGCCGTCTCCTTCCACAGATACATCGTTGCCGTTTCCGTCAAAGACTGCTACATCCGTAAGCTCCATGCCGGGGATACTTTTCGCCACAAGCCTCTGAATACCAGCCGCCTGCTCTGCTGAAGGCGAACCCCCGTCCTTCATGGTCACAACTGCCGTTGCGCTGGACTTCGTGTCATCATCACTTAACACATACTTGCTCTCTTCTCCTAAGGCGATGGTTACTTTGGCATCCTGCACCCCGTCAAAGAGACGTATGGTTGAGCCTATGCGGTCCTGAAGCTCATACAGCTTATAGGTATTCTTATCTGAGTCCGTGGTCATCATGCCCGCGTTATCTTTAAACGTATCGTATGTGAACCCGCTTTTCGGATAGCCTTCCTGCACAAGGGATGCCTTCGTCTGATCCAAAACATCCTTTTTCACCAGGATTTCAGTGTCTCCGTCATATTTAAATTCTATGCCGTCCTCCTGAAGCTTCTCTGTAATCGTCCTTGCCTCTTCCTGTCCCAGTCCCGTAAATAAAGGAGCATACGGCTGATTATTCAGAACAAGAGCTATGGCCACAGCCCCGATAATCAGCACTACAACACCGGCAATTATTAATTTTTTAGTCCTACTGCCAAGCTTTCCGGCGGCTTCTTTAAATTGTCCAAACTTCTGCCCTAATTTTTCTTTCATTATCCAAAAACTCTCTTATCTTTATTTGATTAAATGTACTGAACCAGCCCGCATAACGCGAAAAATCTCAGTTCACAAAAAAAGCTGTACCTTTTTATGAACTGATACGCATAATTTCATTATAAGATTCTAAGGCCTTGGATCTAAGCGTTACCAGCATATCCACAGCAAGCTGGGCGTTTGACGCTGCAATCTGGACAGAATGAGGGTTTTCCGTCTGTCCCGTGGCAAGCAGGTACTGCTCCTTCACTTTAATGTCATCTGTCGTCCTTACATCATTAATCGCATTCTCAAAAATACTTTTAAAGGCAGAGATCCCCTCCTGCCCCTTCACTTTGTCTCCCGAAATCTTTTCCCCTGCCTGCGCCGTCTGGCCAATCTGGCCTATCTGGCTTATAGGGCTCATAAGCTGAATGGGAGTAATAAACATTTCTTCCATAATTATGTATCAATCCTTTCTGTCAGAACCGCTTTATTTCTACTGTCCCTTAATTGCCGTCTGATACATCTTAATATCAGAGGTCACTGACTGCAGGAGATAATAGTAATGGAGCCATGTCCTTGTCATCTCCGTATTCTCCACGTCAGCATTTACATTATTCTCGTCAACTCTGGCCGAATCATCCCTGGAAGTAACCTTATAGTTCATGCCCTGTATCGCTTCCTTTATGTTCCGGTCGCTCTTCGTTTCACCGGCGGCAGTAAGTCTCTTCCTGTAAATCTCCTCGAAGCTTACCTGCTTCCTCTTATATCCTGGCGTATCAACATTCGCAAGGTTGTCGCTTAAGGCCTCCTGCTTCACCCACAGGCAGTCAAGCGCTCTTTCCGCCATAGAGATCGTATTTCCAAACATAATATGTATCACTTCCTTAATCAATATTATTATAAATATCAAATGTTGCCGCAATTTATCATTCTCGATAAAAGTGCATCATTATTTATGATACACCTATTTTACCAAAAGCACAAGTTTTTTTACCATTTTTACAATATTTCACAGTAATATCGTTACTATTCACGGCGTGGAAGGCCGCTCATAGTAACGATTCGGGGCGATATTTAAAGTTTTGCTACGCAAAATCGCCCCTCACTCCTGAATCACGTTCTTACGGAATGCGCAGCTTACGCGCATTCCTGACCCGCGAACAGTAACGTAACATCACAGGAATCTGTCTTCTTCCTCATCGTCCTGTTCGGACGCGATAGAAAGACCGATAGAATCCATCTTATTCTGCAACTTAAGATGCATCGTACCCATAATATACTGAGTCGTAAGCTCCGTAAGCTCTCTAGCAGAAAGAAGTGCGGCCGTGCTATCTGTACTGTCCACATCCCCTGCCCTGCTGCCTGCGCCTCCTGCTGCCACAGTCTGGCCTGTGGTAAGATCCATGCCCATATACTCTTTGATCCTTTTAATGTAATTTATCGTCTCCTCAAAGGGAGGGACTCCGCCATACTTGCTCACGTTTCCGCTCCCCGCGTTGTAGGCCGCCAGGGCAAGCTCTATATTACCATCGTACTCGTTTAGCTTCTCGGCGATATATTTTGCCCCTCCCATAATATTGCTTCTGGCATCAAAGGGATTGTCCACGCCGAGCGCCTGTGCCGTAGCAGGCATCAGCTGCATCACCCCCTGGGCGCCTGCCGGTGAGACAGCATCCGCATTAAAGCCCGACTCCGCTTTTCCCACTGCTTTTAACAGGGCAAGGGGAACATTATAGGCCGCTGCAGCCTCCTCAAAAATCGAATCCATGCTTGCAGGGGCATTGAGCTTCTGGGCTGCATCCGTCAAGGTACTATAAAAGCTTTTGCCCGGCTCTGCAGAACTGGCCTCCCCTGTCTGCGCCGTCTGATACCCTGTTTTTGTCTGTATCTCAGATAAAATGCGGTTCATATAATTGTACAAATCCGTATAAGCTGTGTACTTATCTGCCATTCCATTCATCTCCTGATTTTTATTTTTACAAATTCCCGGTTCTTCCCTTACGAATGTAGTAGAATCTGCCGATTAATTATATAGTACGTGTCGCAGTAAATATGCAAGTATATTATGCCATTATTCTTTTTTTTTGAAAAGAGTTTTTTGCTATTTTTTTTAATAAAATTCTTTCCATCTAAAATATGATGTTTACAATCTTTTCATTCAGGTATAAAATATTCATATACACATGTACTTATGACAATAAAAATATAGGAGGAATTCAACGTGTTTAAAAACTTAAGAGTGAGAAGCAAGCTGTTCTTCTCATACACCATCATACTGCTATTTTATATAGTAGCGGTCATTGCGTCACACATCGGTTTGAACAGTGTTGTAGGCGGACTGGAAAATTTCTACATGACCCCCTACCCGATGGTGGAATCTGCACTGGAGGCTCAGACATCTACGAGAGATATCCAGGCAAATGTTTTCCGTGCCAGCCTGACGGACAATGACGCGGAGATTCAGGCAATTATGAGCGAGGTTGAAAAGTCCTCGGCAAAGCTCATGGAGGCTCTTGAGACTTTGGAGAAGTCCTACGAAGGTGATCCAGCGCTGCTCCAGGCCGTCACATCCGCTTCTGAACGTACCCGCTCCGCCAGGGCCGAGACAATTGAATATATTAATGCACATGATAACAACAGTGCCCACGAGCTTCTGACAAGCGAATACGCGGACGCCGCCAACAGTCTCCAGACTGCTATCCAGGATATCATAGACACTGCCCAGGATAAGGCTGACGAATATTATCATTCCGGCATGAATACAAAAAAGGTCTGCTCTATTATTTTATACGGCCTGGCCGGAGTCAGCATTGTCATCACCCTGTTTATTGCTGTCAGGATTATCAGAAGCATTACATATCCGATAGGGGAGATTGAGAAAGCCGTAAAGGCAATGGCAGAAGGAAATATGAAATCAGAGATTTCATATACGTCTAAGGATGAGTTGGGCATACTTGCCGAAAACTTACGTTTTGTGTTGAAAACACTGTCCGGCTATATCGCCCACATCTGCAGCAGAATGGATTCTCTCGCAAAGGGCGACCTGACTGTGGAGATGGATATGGATTACTTAGGAGAGTTTGAATCTATTAGGCACTCCGGCAATAAGATTATCGAGTCACTAAATGATACACTGGGGCAGATTGAAGACGCATCGTCACAGGTTGCAAGCGGTTCCGAGCAGGTATCCGGCGGCGCTCAGGCGTTAAGCCAGGGAACTACGGAGCAGGCAAGCGCCGTTGAAGAATTAGTAGCGACCTTAAATGAGCTGTCCGGCAAGGTAAACCAGACTGCGAAGAACTCTCGTGATGTCAACACATTGATTTCTGATACCGGTCAGGAGGTTAATAACAGCAACACCAAGATGGAGTCCATGATGAAGGCTATGACCAAGATTAATGAGTGCTCCAGCGAAATTGAAAAGATTATTAAGACTATTGAGGATATCGCATTCCAGACAAATATTCTTGCGCTGAACGCCGCTGTTGAGGCCGCCCGCGCAGGAGAAGCAGGAAAAGGATTTGCGGTTGTGGCTGATGAAGTAAGAAGCCTTGCTTCCAAGAGTGCCGAGGCTGCACAGGAAACTACTATATTAATAGGTAATTCCCTGACAGCCGTGTCAGAAGGCAACCAGATAGCTGCAGATACCCAGAAGTCCTTATTAAAGGTTGTAGAAAGCGCACAGCAGATCGCCTCTAATATGGCGCTTATAACAGAAGCATCTGATGTTCAGGCAGAAGGAATACAGCAGGTTACTGTGGGTATTGACCAGATTTCTTCTGTTATTCAGACCAACTCTGCGACTGCCGAGGAAAGCGCTGCCTCCAGTGAGGAGCTTTCAAGCCAGGCTAACCTTCTGAAGACACTCGTAGATCGTTTCCACCTAAAGGGCATGGCAACGACTATGGTAGAAAAACCGGCAGCTCCGATGCCCGCAGCACCGGCTCCTGTTTCCAGCTATGAACCGGCTCCGATGGATACGGCTCCTGATTATGACAATTACGTTCCCGTACCGGAACATCCGGAACAGGAATCAGATTTTTCTTCCCCGGCTTCGGCCCCTGCGCCGCGCAAGATGACACCGGGAATGAAGTTTGTTGATAATAATGCAAAATACTAATGCCGGGCCGTTGCTGCTCACTCTGTCTGGCACATAAATTAAAAAAGAACTGCCGTCCGGCAGTTCTTTTTTTGGTTGCTGGTTCACTTCCTGAAAGCGCAGACCTGTGAACACCAACCTTTTTTCAGCTCATATGCTCTGTAATCTCCTGTTTTAGTTTAAGTACCTCTAAATCATCCGGGAGAAGCGTCATAAGCTGGTTAACCACACTGTAAGCCTCCGCCCACTGGCCCTGCGCCATAAGACCCGGCAGCATCTGTTTTATCTGCCTTCCGAGCATCTCAAATTCTGCTGATACGGGTGTCCTCGGCGGCGCCGTCTTCTCTTCTATATATCCTGTCAGGCAGCCTATGGCGCCGGACATCCGGGGATAGATATGGACAGCCTTTTTCAGGAGGGGGATGCATGCCATGTAATCCTCCCTTCCAAAGGCTTCCAGCCCTTCCCTCATAACTCCGGCAAATCTAAATTGATAAGGCAGCGCATAATAATCCGGATCAGATGCAATCTCTTCCTTATATAAAGCCTCTGCCTCCTTAAGTACACATTCACAATACCGGACTAAAAGCTCATATGCCCGCGTGGCATCCATTTCCTTCTCTCCCAGCAGCTTTTCCAGAAAAGTTCTTGTAAGACGCAGACCGTAAACCGGATATTCCTTTGCCGCATCCTGAAGCCTCTCGCAAAATTCCAGCATTTCCGGCACAGCTGTATGCTCCTCCAGCACCAGAATCAACTCATCCCACTCTTCTGCTGTTATCCGCTCCAGGAAAGGAGACATGGAAAATCCATTCCTAACCGCCAGCTCTGCAAGCTGATACTCAAACCCGCCGGGACAGTCCTCTATGCAGTTCTTCCACATTTTCTCCATATCCGCTGTCCGCTGCCTGTATCCCAGATAGTGAAGCTTCTGCAGTTTTACATAGCTGTTATCCGTATTCAGCAGATAATAGCCCTTTAAAATCTCCTCCATCTGCCCCGGATAGTTACGCTTCCATATCTCAAGGTTTCGGTATTGGGGCCTCATCTTTTCTGCGTCCTCCCAGGGAAGCCAGGAAAGAAACTCACCTGCAGCAGAGAATTCCCCAAGCTCTGACGCGCACAAAAGTCCGGCAACATAAGCACCTGGCGCCCGGTCCTTTGCACTTTCATAGGTAACCGTAATTCCGTTCTGACAAACTGCTGCCTCCGGATGCTTTTTCAGGTTTGCCATCTCCTTATGGTAACGCCTTGCAAGCTTTAGACCCTTTTTATAATCCTTAAGCTCAAAGCAGATTCCCGCGAGAATCGCAGACAGATGGGCGCGCCCTACCTCTAATGTTCGGGGCTTTGAAAGAAGAAGCTCCCCTTCCCGAAGCGCTCCTTCCTTATCACCTGAAAAGGACAGAAGCAGGGGAAGATGCACCTGCATCCACAGCTCGTAGGTGTGGATGCGCTCTTCCTTTGCCGCAAGCTTAAGCCCCTCCCGGCAATAGCGTATTGCAGTCTCATAGTCATCAATACTTTTATATTCCTGGACAAGCTGGGTGCAGTTCTGTGCCGTTGGCTTCTCCTCGTAAAGCTTCAGAAGCAGGGAAATGTTCCGCTCGAACTTCGGAGCCGTATCCGGTGCATCCTCTCTTTCCACATAGCCATAGTGATGAACATAAGCCTGGAACTGCTTATAGGGCTCACTAAAGGGAGAAAGGTTTTCATGTATGGGATAAATAAACTTTGTATCCGGCACCATCCGGCACATGCGGCCTACATTTGCGTCAATATAGGATCTCCCCTCCCAGTCATTGTAGTTGCGCTGTACATACATGGCTGAATTGTAGCTCTTATATTCTCCACTTTTGAAAAAATCAATAATCTCTGATATGTCCTCGAACCACTCGTCATCATCCAGATAGAGAAACCATTCCCCTTCCGCTTCACAAAGCCCCGCATTGCGGGCTTTGGCAAAATCATTGCACCAGGTAAAGGGAATAATATGTGAGGTGTATTTCTCCGAAAGCGCAAGCGTATCCGGGGACTTGCCTGTATAAACGATAATCAGCTCGCTATTTAGCTCCCGAAGCAGCGGGGTAATGGAATCCAGGCATTTTCCGAGAGTTTCTATGCGGTCCGATACAAGTAGTGATATGGTTAATTGTGTTTTCATATGTTTGGGGCTCCTTCCTGTGTAAACTTAGATTAGCCTTAAAAGCTGCACGAGTTCATGAGGCTCATCTGTGCCTGATGCAGTTTGTCTCGTATCAAACTGCAAAAAACGGTTGTTTCGATAAAACGATAGCAACTTTTCCTCATTTTCCGTTTCCAAAAATGTTACCATACCGCCAAGCATATATTGAGCTTCCTCAATCACCATCCACGCCAACTCAATAAGTTCTTCTCCGGTAATTTCTTTGTCTCTATCACTCGTATAATTTTTCCCAAGCTGTGCAATTAAGTAAGCAGCCATAGTATAGGTATCTGACTTCCTGTCCAACTCACTGACACGAAGCAGCTTTTTTTTCGTAGTATTGCTCACTGTTTCGCCTTTAACTGTCAAAGGCTTTAACGCAAGGGTGAAATATCCCAACAGCTCCCCATCTTTTACTGAAATTACAACATATGTAATCGACTGATTCTTCTTTGTAAACTCAATAGCACTTTTTTTCAAAAACCGTTCAACGTCCGGATTTTTCGGACATGAAAATCCGGAGAGCAATTTAACAAGTGCAGGCTCTCCGGCTTCTGGATCATCCCCTAGTGAGAGGTACTCACGAATGTTGACCGCGTAAAATTTGTCACTTATCAGCATTCATTCTCTCCTTTTCCTTCATTTCCCTAAATCTCATCAATTCCCGCAATTCTTTTTCTCCTTTTATAAATTTTACAGCTACCGGAGTACGGATCGGACGGTTTTTGGCAGATTCTTCAATCGCATTGACAAACATCTCAACCTGATCCTTGCCAGAAATAACAAAATTCTTCGTGATACTTGAAGTTGCCATAAAAAACACCTCCTTTGTTAGTATGTCTTATTTTGCCTTATGCATACTTCTTTATTTATATTGTACGGTTTTATCGCCGTTTTTGCAATAGATTTTTTGCTACTGTAAACAGGTTACTGTTCACTCCGTTCACAGTAACATTCGCAAATCCATTTAAAATTGCCTTCGGCAATGGGATTTGCTCACGCCTGAATCATTTTCTTACGTACTTTGCAGTAAATGCAAAGTACTGTGTGAACAGTAACGTAAACAGTAATTCATCCAGGACTCGAACATAAATTACTTGGCTAACTGCAGTTCTCATGCTATGATAGAAATATATAATAGAAGTAAAAATTAAAAGGAGTTATCGTCCATATGAATATACAGCTTAGCATTTCTTTGCTCGCATCAGACCGTATAGATACCTTAAAAAAATGCCTTGATTCTATCATCCCCCTGCTCCGGGAATTAAACAGTGAACTTATCATCGTGTCTACCGGACATGATCCGGCTGTTTTAGAGCTTGCAGGAAAGTATACCCCTCACATTATTCCCTTTACATGGTGTGATGATTTTTCTAAAGCTCGTAATGCGGGTCTTAAAAGGGCATCCGGTGAATGGTTTCTTTTTCTTGATGACGATGAATGGTTTGAAGATGCCGAAGAAATCATCCGGTTTTTTAAAAGCGGAGAATACAAAGCTTTTCATTCTGCAACTTATATACAGCGTAATTACAGCGACTGGAGCGGAAGAACCTATACAGATGTCCGTGTTGGCCGCATGTGCCGCCTGAAGCCGGAAACAAAATTTATTTATGCAATACATGAAAATCTTTCTCCCTTTGACCTGCCGCAAAAGTGTCTTACCGCTTATGTGCATCACTATGGGTATGTCGAAAAATCACAGCTTCGCTCTGACCGGAATCTTCCTCTGCTCCTTAAGCGTTTTGAGGATGATCCGACTCCCCAGGCCTGTATGCAGATTTCTCTGGAGTACTATAATAAGGAAGACTGCCAGAATGCCCTGGAATACTGCCGCCTGAGCCTGTCGCTTTTAGAAAATAAAAATAGAACAAATACTTATGCCCTGTGGCTGCAGATACATCTTCCAGTCCTGCTTTCTGCCACAGGACAGAAGGAGGCGGCGTTAACGGAAGGCGAGCAGCTTCTTAAAACGTCCTCCGTCCCCGAGGTAGGAGAAGCGCATCTTTATGCTATCCTTGCGGAATTATGCCATGATGTTAAGGAATATGAAAAAGGTCTTCGCAATACTTTAGAGTTCCATAAGAAAATTAAATATTTAGAAAAACATCCGGAAAAAGCAGAACGCCAGACCGGCGGAACGATTACATTTGAAACGGCAAAGGAGCGTACCTTAAAGGTTCTCACCGCCGGCCTCCATTGTGCCGCCGCCCTTGATGAAACTGCACAGATGCAAGAGTTTCTTACATGGTTTCCATGGGAAAAGGAGGGCGAACTCCGTACACATTACAGCAGCCTTGAAAATTGGAAACAGGAGTATCCCCTCCTTAAAAAAGCAATTCTGAAAGGATACCATCTCCTTGATACGGATAATCCATATGTGACTCTTCAAAAAGCATTGTATGCCGAGGAAAATCAGGAGCCGAAAGCGATAGAAAACTATTTTGAAATCTGCTCTGAAAACTGCCCGGATGGATTTATCTGTCAGCTCATAGAACTGGCAGAACGAAACAATATTTCTTTGTCATCTTTTGCAGACCGGCTTTCCATGGAGACATGGGATAAATGTGCGCAGGAAATGGCAGAACAGACCGAGATTTCAGATATGCCGGAGCGTTTAAGAAGGCTTTGCCTATTAATGCCAGACCATCCGCTTTTTACCAGAAAAGCAGAACAGTATTTCCTGGAGAAGCAGCTTACCCGTGGAATTGTGGAAGGTCCAAAGCTCCTGGAGCTTTTAGGGAAATACTGTGAATGTATACGCAATGAGGCCAGTGTCTTATATCATCCGGCGATCCTTTCCCGGCCAGATTTTTATGCGCTGCCCAGCCGGTATAAATTTGCCTTTATAATGGAAAAATTACTCGGGCACCTTGAAACCGGAAATATTATGGACTGCATTGCACTGCTAAAAAAGGCTCTTCATATATACCCGCAGATGTCAACTGCCATAATCCGTCTAAGCGATTATATGGAGGAAGCGCTTAAAGAACCCGTACAGCCAGCCTCCGAAGAATTTGCGGCTCTCGGCGGACAGGTAAAGCAGATGCTTATGGGGCTTGTGGAAAACGGGCAGTGGCCGGAGGCTTACGGAGTAACAGAGCAGCTTACTGCACTCCTGCCGGAGGATTTGGAGATTTTGAGGTTGAAGCAATTGATTTTGACGCATTTGTGAGAAAGGGAAAAAGGAATTGAAAAAGCAAGACATTTGTATTATAATTGTATTACAAAAAGGAGGTGCTTATCATGGCTAAAGAGGCAACTTTACAAGTAAGAATGGATTTGGAACTAAAAGAGCAGGTCGAATTATTGTATAAGCAACTAGGAACATCCTTTGCAGAAGCAGTGAGGATATTTGCAAGACAAAGTGTTGAGGAACAGGGAATGCCTTTTTCCATGCATTTATCGGCATCTGCAAAAAAGCGGACATTAGGAATTGCAAATGGAAAATATAATATTCCGGATAATATTGATGAAAATAATGACGAAATAGCAAAAATGTTTGGAGTGGAATAGACATGCGAATTTTGTTAGATACTCATATTGCATTATGGGCGATTGCAGATACGTCAAAACTTTCAAATAAAGTGATAAAGCTTCTCGAAAAGGAGAGTAATGAAATATTTTATAGCATAGCTTCCATATGGGAAGTTGCAATCAAACATATAACCAAGCCAGAAAACATGCCTGTATCCGAAGAAGAATTTGTCCAGTTGTGTGAAGATACAGGATTTACAAGGCTCCCAATAGAGGCAGAACACATTTTCTTGTTAAAGACTTTATCACGCCCTAGCGATGCACCAAAACATAATGATCCATTTGACCGTCTGTTAATAACACAAGCAAAATATGAAAACCTACTATTACTTACACATGATTCTCAATTTCTATATTATGGAGAAAAGTGTGTGATGAATGTATGATTAAAACCCGTTTTTTTAATTTAGTATATTTATTTGCAACTATTTAACAGATCGTGCACTTGCTACGCTGACTGCAAAAAAGTGATTCAGTGAAAAAAGCTTCTTCCTGAGAAGAAGCTTTTTCCATATGAAAATTCAATTAATTACTGAAGTAACTGAAGAACTCCCTGCGGTACCTGGTTAGCCTGAGCAAGCATAGCCTGAGAAGCCTGAACAAGAATGTTATTCTTGGTGTAAGCCATCATCTCTTTAGCCATGTCTACGTCACGGATACGGGACTCAGCAGCTGAAATGTTCTCATGCTGAACACCTAAGTTGTTGATTGTGTGATCCAGACGGTTCTGCATAGCACCGAAATCAGAACGCATGGATGAAACCATGTCAATAGCTGCGTTAGCAACAGAAATAGCATGTCTTGCAGCATCAGCACTTGTAACATCAATCTGCCCTATACTTATAGCCTCTTTGCCATCAACCTCCGCTTTACCATCACCATCTAACTCTTTCTTATAACCATCAGCTTTTGTTCCTTTATCCGGATCAAACAATCCAAGAGTTGTAGAGTTCATTCCTGTGAAGGTTACTGCAAGCTGATTTGATGTCTCATGAGAATCACCTACATGAAGAACAATCTGTTTAGATGCCGCACCTCCAAAATCAGTAAATAACTTTGTTCCATTAAAATTAGATGTTTTACTGATTCTGTTAATTTCTTCATTAAGACGATTAATTTCCTTCTGCATCTCCTGACGGTTGGATGTAGAATAAGTTCCGTTAGCTGCCTGTGTAGCCAGCTCAACCATACGGTTCAGCATGGAGTGAA
>CATBDC010000063.1 GCA_949502235.1 uncultured Lachnospiraceae bacterium
CAAATACTTCTCTGAATTAGCATAATTCTGGAATACCCAAAGGGTCCGGTCTGATTAAGGACCGGATCCTTTTTTAATATACGCAGGCTGGTGCAGAGGAAGTAAGCCGCTGAGGCGGCGCACGAGCCGCGCGGCGAGTAGGGAGAAAGTCTTCCCTACTCGATTATGTAATGGGTATAGGGTATTTTTATAATGAAAGAAAGGGGAAAGCTGCCCGCGATATGGGCGGCAGACATTTTTACATGCTCAATAAAAAATCAGTAGATGATATCAATGTAAAAGGAAAAAAGGTGCTGGTAAGATGTGACTTCAACGTACCGTTGATTGACGGTAAGATTACAGACGAGAACCGTCTGGTTGCTGCGCTTCCTACTATCAAGAAACTGATCGCTGACGGAGGAAAGATTATTCTGTGTTCACACCTTGGAAAGCCAAAGGGAGAGCCAAAGCCGGAGTTATCCCTTGCACCAGTGGCAAAGCGTCTTTCTGAGCTTCTCGGACAGGATGTGAAGTTTGCGGCGGATGCAGAGGTTGTAGGCGAGAATGCAAAGGCTGCGGTAGAGGCGATGCAGGATGGAGAAGTTGTACTTCTTGAGAACACCCGCTACAGAATCGAGGAGACGAAGAACGGAGAGGCGTTCAGCAAGGACTTGGCTTCTCTGTGTGATGTATTCGTAAATGATGCGTTTGGAACTGCTCACCGTGCACATTGCTCCAATGTGGGCGTGACACAGTTTGTTGACACGGCAGTTGTTGGTTACTTAATGCAAAAAGAGATTGATTTCCTTGGAAATGCAGTCAACAATCCGGAGAGACCTTTTGTTGCCATTCTTGGCGGCGCGAAGGTATCCAGCAAGATTTCTGTTATCGAAAACCTTCTTGACAAAGTAGATACCTTGATTATCGGCGGCGGAATGTCTTACACATTCTCAAAGGCACAGGGCGGAAGCGTTGGCGGCTCTCTTCTTGAAGCTGATTACTGCGACTATGCCCTGAATATGCTGAAGAAGGCAGAAGAAAAGGGCGTGAAGCTGCTTCTGCCTGTGGACACGGTGATTGCGGATGATTTCTCCAATGACGCAAACAGCAAGGTTGTGAAGGCAGGCGAGATTCCGGATGGATGGCAGGGACTTGACATTGGACCGGATACAGTGAAGATTTTCTGCGACGCAGTCCAGGATGCCAAGACGGTTGTATGGAACGGACCAATGGGATGCTTCGAGATGCCGAAGTTTGCTAATGGTACAGAGGCGGTTGCTAAGGCATTGGCAGATACAAAGGCTACAACGATTATTGGCGGCGGCGACTCAGCGGCGGCAGTCAACCAGTTGGGATACGGCGACAAGATGACCCACATCTCAACAGGCGGCGGAGCGTCACTGGAGTTCCTTGAAGGCAAAGAGTTACCAGGCGTTGCGGCTGCAAATGATAAGTAAAAGCTTGGCGATGCTCGAATACTTGGCGAGGTATTAGCCTAGTAAGGTGAACATACCGATTAAATAAATGATTGATTAAAGGAGAGTTTATATCATGGCAAGAAGAAAAATTGTTGCAGGCAACTGGAAGATGAACAAGACTCCCAGCGAGGCGGTTGCATTAGTTGAAGAATTAAAACCATTAGTAGCTAACGACGAGGTTGACGTTGTATTCTGTGTACCTGCAATCGACATTGTTCCGGTTGTTGAGGCAGCTAAGGGAACCAACATCCAGGTTGGCGCAGAGAATATGTATTTCGAGGAGAGCGGAGCTTACACAGGTGAGATTTCTCCTAACATGCTGGTGGATGCAGGCGTGAAATATGTGGTTCTCGGACACTCTGAGAGGAGAGAGTACTTTGGCGAGACCAACGAGGATGTGAATAAGAAGGTCTTAAAGGCATTTGAGCATGGCATCACCCCAATCATGTGCTGCGGCGAGAGCTTAGAGCAGAGAGAGCAGGGCGTGACCATGGATTTCATCCGTCAGCAGGTAAAGGTTGGCTTCCAGAATGTAACGGCAGACCAGGCAAAAACGGCAGTCATCGCTTATGAGCCGATCTGGGCTATTGGAACAGGCAAGACGGCTACCACTGAGCAGGCTCAGGAGGTTTGTGCAGGAATCCGCGCATGTATCGCAGAGGTATATGATGATGCAACAGCAGCAGCAATCCGTATCCAGTACGGCGGTTCTGTCAATGCGGCAACAGCGGCAGATTTGTTCGCCCAGGCTGATATTGATGGAGGTCTTGTAGGCGGCGCTTCTCTGAAGGCTGATTTTGGCAAGATTGTAAACTATAAGTAAGAATCGAAGTAAGATTTATAAAAAGACTGTCTGATCAGAGGAGTATCCGGTCGGACAGTCTTTTGACCGAAGGGGGAAACCTATGATTTACAAAGAAATATCGGTACAGGTGGAAGGGTCTGCAGATTACGCCAGGCTTCAGGTCTACATTCAGGATACGCCCCATGACGGAAGCTTAAAGATAGAGAGGCGTCCTTTGATTATAATCTGTCCCGGAGGCGGCTATGAGCGGACCAGCTACCGAGAGGGAGAGCCCACAGCCCTTCATTTCTTAAGCCAGGGATATCATGCGTGCGTACTGCGCTATTCGGTTGCGCCCATTCATTTTCCGACGCAGGTGTTGGAGGTGGGGAAGGCATTCCAGGTGCTTCGTGAGCATGCCCAGGAATGGAATGTGGATATGGAAAGAATCGTGGTGCAGGGTTCTTCAGCGGGAGGTCATCTTGCCGCATGTTACGGCACATTCTGGAATCAGGATTTTCTGCTCTCCCCCCTTAAGGCGAAAGCAGAGGATATGAGGCCAAAGGGAATCATGCTGAGTTATCCTGTCATTACTTCTGATCCGGCATACGCCCATATGGGAAGCTTTAAGATGCTTCTGGGTGAGAATTATGAGGCAGAGGCCAAGAAGGTATCCATTGAGAAGCAGGTCACAGAGGCAATGCCGCCCTGCTTCATGTGGCATACCATGGAGGATCAGACTGTGCCTGTGGAGAATTCACTGATGCTGACAGCGGCGCTTCGTAAGGAAGGGGTTCCGGCTGAGCTTCACATTTTTCCAGAGGGTGAGCATGGCCTGAGTCTGGCAAGCCCTATCGTAGAACGTGCAAGCGGCGCGGGAGTCCAGGCAGAGTGCGCCCAGTGGGCGGCTCTGGCGGATGCATGGCTTAGAAGATTATTCAGATAAGCAATATCATATTAAGCGAAGGAGTGTTAATATATTATGAACAAGAAACCAACAGTGCTGATGATTTTGGACGGTTATGGACTGAATGAGAAAGCAGAAGGGAATGCAGTTTTAGAGGGAAAGACTCCGGTGATGGACAAACTGATGGCTGAGTGTCCGTTTGTCAGAGGAAATGCAAGCGGCATGGCAGTAGGTCTTCCAGATGGACAGATGGGAAATTCTGAGGTGGGACATCTGAACATGGGTGCAGGACGTATTGTGTATCAGGATTTAACCAAGATTACGAAGGCCATTCAGGACGGAGATTTCTTTAAGAATCCGGCGCTTCTTGCGGCATGTGAGAATGTGAAGAAGAACAACAGCGCGCTTCATATGTACGGGCTGGTGTCCGACGGTGGTGTACACAGTCACAATACCCACATTTATGGTCTTTTAGAGCTGGCTAAGCGTCAGGGAATTGAGAAGGTGTATGTACACTGTTTCTTAGACGGACGCGACACGCCTCCGGCCTCTGGAAAGGAATATGTAGAGCAGCTTGTTGCCAAGATGGAGGAAATCGGCGTAGGCGAAGTGGCTACTGTTATGGGACGTTATTATGCTATGGACCGCGATAACCGTTGGGACCGCGTGGAGAAGGCTTACCGCGCTATGGTTTATGGGGAAGGCGAGAAGGCGGCAAGCGGACCGGAGGGGATTCAGGCTTCTTATGATAAGGATACCACAGATGAGTTTGTGCTTCCCACGGTTGTGACAAAGGATGGCGCGCCGGTTGCCACCATCAGGGACAATGATTCCATTATCTTCTTTAACTTCCGTCCAGACCGCGCAAGGGAGATTACCAGAACCTTCTGTGACGACGGATTTACCGGATTTGACAGGGGAGAGAGGGTTAAGACCTGTTATGTATGCTTTACCGAGTATGACGTGACCATTGAGAATAAGCAGGTGGCGTTTGTGAAGGAGGAGATTACCAATACCTTCGGTCAGTTCCTTGCTTCAAACGGAAAGAAGCAGGCGCGTATTGCCGAGACAGAGAAGTATGCCCATGTGACCTTCTTCTTTAACGGCGGCGTGGAAGAACCAAACGAAGGGGAGGACAGGATTCTTGTCAATTCTCCTAAGGTTGCGACTTATGATTTAAAGCCGGAGATGAGCGCATATGAGGTATGCGATAAGCTGACAGGCGCCATCCGGTCAGGCAAGTATGATGTGATTATCATTAATTTTGCAAATCCGGATATGGTGGGACATACCGGTGTGGAGTCTGCGGCAATCAAAGCCATTGAGGCTGTGGATGAGTGTGTGGGAAAGGCTTATGAGGCAATAAAGGAAGTAAACGGACAGATGTTTATCTGTGCGGACCATGGAAATGCCGAGCAGTTGATTGACGACGAGACGGGCGAGCCGTTTACAGCTCATACCACGAATCCGGTGCCCTTTATTCTGGTAAATGCCGAGCCGGCTTATAAGCTTCGGGAGGGAGGATGCCTGGCAGATATTGCGCCGACGCTGATTGAGCTGATGGGTATGGAGCAGCCAAAGGAGATGACGGGCAAGAGTCTGCTTGTGAAATAGAGATAACAGGGACGTGGTGAGTGAACTGCGTCCCTGATTATTATAGTGAAGGGCGGAGGAAAGAAAGGAGAATGGTATGCATATCGTAATCGTGGAGGATGACGTCATAGTCCGGCAGGAATTAAAGCTTTTGCTGGAAAACGCACTCTATCAGGTGACGGCTCTTTGTGAGTTCGGGGACGTGGCCTCTGCCTTGCTGTCTATGAATCCGGACTTGGTGCTTCTGGATTTAAACCTTCCAAATGAGTCTGGCTTTAATATCTGCACGAAAATACGGGCCAAGTCGGAGGTGCCTGTGATTTTTGTGACCAGCAGGACGGATTCCATGGATGAGCTGACAGCAATCCTGAAGGGCGGGGATGATTATATCACAAAGCCATTTCAGGCGCCCATTCTTCTGGCCAGGATTGGGGCTGTCCTAAAGAGGACTCATCGGGAAACGAAGGGAGAGCCTGTGAGATTTACCCATAAGGAGGTAGAACTGGATATCACCAGAGGTACGATAAGTTTTCAAGGAAAGCAGACAGAGCTGTCCAAAAATGAGCTTAAGATGATGCATCTGTTGTTTCGGAAGAAGGGAGAGATTGTTTCGCGGGCGGATATGATTGAGTACTTGTGGGATAATCAGGTGTTTATCGACGACAATACTTTGAGTGTGAACATCACGCGTATTCGTGAAAAATTGAAGGCAATCGAAGTTTTTGACCTGATTGAGACGAAACGGGGGATGGGATATCGGATATGAAAATGAGAGAATATTTGATAGATAAGCTCCTGCTTCTGACGCTGCATGTGGGTTGTATGCTGCTTCTGGCAGGTTTTTTGTATGCTACCGGATACGAGCCTCAGTTTTGTGTACTGATTCTTATTTTTTGGATTCTGATTCTGATGTTATGGCTTGGATACGAGTATTACAGCAGGCGGCGCTATTTTCATGAACTTTGGGAAACATTAAACAAGATGGATCAGCGGTATCTTCTGGGTGAATTGATGCCGGTTTCCCATAGGCTGGAGGATGGGCTTTACAGAGAAATGATTCGGATTTCCAACAAGGCCGTGATTGAACGGATTCGACAGATTGAGGATGAACAAAAGGAGTACAGGGAGTATATTGAGAGCTGGGTACATGAGGTAAAGGCGCCGATTACGAGTATTGATTTAATGTGTGAGAATTTTAAGAGTGATCCTCTGGAGAATCAGGGAGATGTGGTTCGCCGGATTCGCCTAGAAAACCAGAAGATAGAAAATTATGTGGATATGGCGCTCTATTATGCCAGGTCGGAGGATGTGTATAAGGATTATGTAATCCGTAGGACGAATCTGGGGGAGATTGCTGTAGTGGTTCTTAAGAGAAACAAGGGATATCTGATACAGAGCCAGATACAGGCAGAGGTGGATTGTAAGGACAAGGCATATACAGATGAGAAATGGATTGCATTTATCCTAAATCAGCTTGTGCTAAACGCTGCGAAATACTGTCGCAAGAAGGGTGGGAAAATCTGGATTTATACTTCCCAAAAGCATAAGAGTGATGCGCTTACAAAGCACAGCCATGGCGTACGGTTGGTGGTAAAAGATAACGGAATTGGGATTAAGGAGGAAGAATTAGACCGTATCTTTGAGAAAGGGTTTACAGGGAGTAATGGGCGTAAGACAGAACGCTCGACCGGCATGGGACTTTATCTGTGTAAGAAGCTGTGCTTAAAGTTAGGCATTGAGATTTATGCGAGGTCTAAGGCCGGGGAGGGAACGGAGGTAATTTTGGAGTTTCCGATTAGCTCGTATCTTTCAAAAATGTAGATATAAGGAGAACTTGTTCCGGTTTATATGGTTTTAAGACAGCAGGAGTGGAAGAACTGTTTTGGATTTTTGAAGCTATCCTTTTTTCTGCTGCCATGGCAGTGTGTATTTACATAACTATTACATGTATCATGTTATGTAAAAACCTTCATGTAGAGGTTTCTCCCGTCTGGGAAGGGGACAGCAAAGAGCTTGTGTTTATTGTGAAGAAGCACTGGCTGCAGTGGAAAGAGAGATAGAGTAAGCGAATTCATAAAAAACGTTATCAGACGGCAGGCGTGTTTTTATGTATTGCCTTTATCGTATATGCAGCGTCCAATTTTTATCAGGTTCCACTTCGGCATAAGCCCTTTGTTATCGGGCATCGGGGAAGTATTTACGGAATTGAGAATACGGTGAAGGCAGTAGAAGAAGCGGATAAAATTGGGGTGGATTTTGCAGAAATTGATGTGCAGCTTACCAAAGACGGGGTTCCGGTTGTGGTGCATGACTCAAATCTGTGGAGGCTTGCGAAAGAGCTGGTAAATGTAAGGGACTTGACCCTTGACGAGATTCAGGCGCTGACTGTCTCAGATTTTTCTCACAAAGATGAGACGGCAAAGATACCGACGCTTGAGGAAATGCTTTCGGCTGCAAAAGAGGCGCCAAATCAGATTGGATTTCTCATAGAATTGAAAGTAAACGGTGATGAAAGAGAAGAACTTGCAGGGGCAGTTGTTGAGCTGGTGGAAGGATATGATTTTGGCGAAAAGGCAATGTTTATGTCCCTGGACTATTTAAGCGTACTGTCTGTCAAGGAGGCATATCCAGAGTGGTGGACAGGGTATTGTATCTTCGGAAGTTCGGGGGAGATTGACGACACTGTGCTTTGGTAGTATGAGATTGATTTTATTGCGGCGGAGGAAAATCAAGTAAGCAACCGGCTTGTGACACAGGCAAGAGAACGTGGGCTTCCCGTCTATGTTTGGACGGTTTCGGATACGGACAGGATGAAGCAGTATTTGGAGATGGGTGTGACAGGGCTTATTGGTGATGTGCCGGATGATATCAAGGAGGTGGTAGAAGAATACAATCAGAAGAATGGGACGACTATGTATGAATGGCAGGGGGAGGGGCATCCGAGAGGGGAGAGTAAAACTAGGGTTTGCCGCCTTAAGCGAAAAACTAGACCATATCTTGTATTTTTTGCTTAGTGCGGCAGAACTTATGTGATATTATGTCCAATCTTTTCTCCTGTATAGGACGGCCCCTACAGACGTACATACCATAGCCAATATCCCAAGAATCAGTAATTCCCTTTTGTGTAGTATAAGGCTGTCTCCTGAAAAAATTCCTTGCATCAAATCAACTGCATGGGTCATAGGAAGATAGCTGGAGAGCTTCTTCATAGTATGGGAAAACATCTGATCTGGCATCGTTGCGCCGGACAGGAAAAGCATGACGAAGTAGATAAGATAGCAAAGCATATTCGTACTTTTTAAATCCCGTCCGATTGCCGTGAGAAAAAATCCTATGGAAAACATTGTCCCTATGGAAAGAAATATTCCAACGCAGATGGAAAGAAAATCCCCATTTATCTGTATGTGGTAAAGTATCTTTCCGGCGGCTAATAAAATGGAAATACCAACAAGTGTCATTACAAAATTGATCAATATCTGCGCTGATATAATATTTTTCTTTCCTACCGGCGTAGCATCGAATCGTTTATATATTTTTTTCTCTTTATATCCAGATAATGTCAGGGGAAGGGACATTAGACCAGTGACCCCTGTTACCATTACAGCGTATGCCGGTACGGTAACATCCATGATTCCCATATCTGCCCCGTCGTAAACCGGTGCGTTTCCAAAGATGCCGCCAAACAAAAGAAGCATTAGTACAGGAAATACAAGAGCAAAGAAAAAGCTAAAAAAGTCTCGTACGAATAATCTAAATTCTATATTACAAATCATTGCAAATTGTCTCATAATATTCCCTCCATGGAAAGTCCTGTTGTTTTTGGCGCAATCATTAGATAAAGCTTTTCCAATGAGAAGTTTTCTCCCCATTCGTCTTTGGGAACCCGACCTTTTACATATTCCCGAAATTCCTGCTGTGTCCCAAAGAATTGCTGCTTTCCCCCTTCAAGATAGAGGATTTTGTCGGCAAGGGCCTCTACCTCGTCAAGATAGTGGGAGACCATAACAATAGCAACGCCGCTTTTTCTAATATTTTCAAAGCTAATCCACATATTCTGCCGTACCTCAGGGTCAAGTCCAGTTGTCAGTTCATCCAAGACTAACAACTTTGGACGGCCCATGAGGGAAAGCAGAATCGATAACCGCTGTTTTTCACCGCCGGACAATTTGGGTATCGGACATTTTCTCTTATCCTCAAGCCCCATCTGTGTCAGTAATAAATTCCAGTCAGCGGGTCTTTCGTAAAAGCTTGCAAATAGCCGGCATTGTTCCTCTACTCTGATTTTCAGAGGGTATTCTGTTTCCTGTAGCTGGACGCCCATTTCTTTATACACTTCCCTGCGGCAAAGCCAGGGGTCTTTTCCGAAAACCTGTATCAAACCGCTGTCTGGTTTTCGCAGACCTTCTATACATTCCACGGTTGATGTTTTTCCGGAGCCATTTTGACCGATGACTGCCAGAATCTCTCCGGCGCTGACTGAGAATGACACATCTTGAACCGCTGGCACCTTTTTATATGCCAGGTTTAGTTTTTCCACTCCTATAATTGCCTGTGACATATGAAGTCCTCCTTGCTTTATGATGGATTTATTCTAGTCCGTACTTGGAAAATATACAACAGGGTTTGGGAAAGCGGCAGGAAACGGTGTGTAAGAGGTCGATTTCCATGTCTGAAATGCACGCCTTCCCACTCATTGTTATGCTATAATGGTTGATGAGAAAGGCAATACCTTAAAAGAGGAGGCACATGCATGAAAGTAGAATGTAAAATCAGTCCGGATTACAAAGAGCCATATGCGGTTCTTTATATAAACAGAATGACCCATGGGATTGCGGGAATTATTTCTCTGCTGGAGAAAGAGGAGATGGACTCGCTGACATTGATTGGGGCAAAGGAAAAGAAAGCTTTTTTTCTGAAACCAGAGGAGATTGTTTTGGTGCGCACTGAAGGCAGGGAGATTGTCTGTTATGATAAACTTAAAAACAGATATATGTTGGATAAGCCTTTGTATGAGTTGGAAAATATACTTGATATTCAGTTTGTACGGATTTCAAAATCATCGATTATTAATATCCATCAAATCAATCATGTGGAGGCAGGGTTTAATGGAACGATGGAGGTAGTAATGAAAAACGGAGTTACGGATTACATTTCCAGGAATTTTCGGAAAGTTTTTAAGGAAAGGTTAGGTTTAAAATGAAACATACTTTAAAATTATTTGTTAAATATATATTATCCGGTATTTCTTTAGGATGTACTTTCTTTGTGATTATGTGCTTGTCTTTTTATGTGGGAGGCGGGGAAGAATTTCTGAAAGAGATTTTCGAGGATTTTGGGAGGCAGGCGGTGGGCTCAATGCTTGTGGGAATTGCATGTGGTGCAACGGCTGTCATCTATCAATTCGATAGTTTTTCTGGTTTTGTGAAGACAATCATACATTTTTGCGTCGGAATGGGAGTTTTCTATCCGGTGGCTGTCTCGTTAGGCTGGATTCCCTTTTATCCGGACAGGATTTTGTATACGGTTTTGCAGTTTTTAGCTTCCTGCGGTATTTTTATGACGATCAGGTTAGGATTTTATCTGTTTAACAGGAATGAGGCTAAGAGGATTAATAAAAGGTTGAGGGAAATGGAGAGGGATGGGGACAACGGAGACATTTCTTATAAAGCGCCTTGATGTATTAGAGACAAAGAAATTTAAACATTTATCTTAGAACCTTATTGACAAGAGGAAGTACTATCTATATAATTAAACTATGAGTTTAATTATTGTGAGGAGGAGTACATGGGACGGAGAAAGAAAGAGCCTAGAAGCGTACATCGGGAAAACGTTGTGTCTGCGGCATCCATATTGTTTATGGAAAAAGGAATTGCCGCGACTTCTATGGATGATATAGCGAAAGCCGCAGGATACAGCAAAGCAACATTATATGTATATTTTAAAAATAAAGAGGAGATAGTCAGTATTTTAGTATTGAATAGTATGAAAAAACTTTATGACTATATATCCTCTGCTTTAGCACAGCACGAAAGCACAGAAGCAAGATATAACTTTATCTGTCGCGGGCTGGTACAGTATCAGGAAGAATTCCCTTTTTATTTTAGAATGGTGTTGGATAAAATCAACATTGATTTTGAGAGTCATGATAATCTGCCAGAGGAAAAGGAAACCTTTCAAATTGGGGAAGAAATAAATGAAAAGATAAAACATTTTTTATTATCTGGTATGGAAAAAGGGGATTTAAGGAGTGATTTGGAAATTATACCTGCTATATTTAATTTTTGGGGTATGCTTTCCGGAATCATTCAGCTTGCTGCAAACAAAGAAGAATATATTATAAAGTCAATGGGTTTATCAAAAAAACAGTTTTTGGATTATGGATTTTCTCTTGTTTATCATTCGATTACGGCTAAGGAGAGAGCATTATGAGAGAGAAATGTGCTTGCAAGCTTGAGAGGTGTCTAAAATGAAACTATCCCGAAAAAGAATTATTTTGTTTACAGCAATTCTTCTTTTCCTTATTGGTTTGATTTTTACGGCTGCTTATCTGAAAAGTGTGGCAGATTATAAAAAGGCAGTAAAGGAAACAATTTTTAGCAATTTAGATATTTCTGATGTCCCAGACGGAGTTTATGTGGGAGAATATGATGTGGATTTTATTTATGCAAAAGTGGAGGTAACGGTTCAGAATAGAGTAATTACAAATATTGATATTTTAGAGCATAAAAACGGGCGCGGAAGCCCTGCAGAAATTGTTGTAGATAGAATCATTGAAGAACAGAAAATAGATGTTGACGCAGTATCAGGGGCAACAAATTCAAGTATTGTCATAAAGAAAGCTGTTGAAAATGCCCTAATGGGAGAAAAATAGAAAATGAACACTAAAGTCTGGCAGAGCAAGTGAAGATTACCTGTCAGACTTTTTCTGAATGGCAAACTTGATATTTTGATGCGTACATAATTTCCACAAGATTCTTTTATAATATAGAACTGAGAATATGGGAATTTGTCATTTTACTTGAATGTTAAAATGCGTTGCTTGTGGCAACGGACAGTTTCCCTTACAATAGTGGTAACAACTGAAAGAAGGAGGCTATCCCTAATGCTCAAAGAAAATATTAAAACAATCAGAAAATCAAAAGGACTTTCCCAGCAGGAACTTGCTGTCAAGCTGAATGTGGTGCGGCAAACAATTTCTAAATGGGAGCAGGGACTGTCAGTTCCCGATTCTGATAACTTGCACAGAGAAAAATCACAAGAAAAAGAATTCTACATTGGATTTTTATCTCAATGTTCGTAGTCATAGCATCAATTTTTGCAATCTTATTGGCATTAGAAAGCTTTTACCTGGGTTGGGATTATAGTGAGCCTGAAACCGCCGTTCTCGGAGTGTTATTTCACTCATTTGAATGGTTGTTTGTCAGAGTAGCACCCATTATGTCCATTGGTGCAATCATTGGAATCTTTTTGACATGGAAGAAAGAATAAAACCAATCTTTTTTATAGCTTGATTCAAAAAAGATAAAAAGAAATAATTCATAATTATAATAAAATCAGCATGGAATTTACTTGAGGTGATACAGACTTTACTGCTCGTGCTATCCATATCTATAAAAGGTGCGACAAAATGCATTAACAGATCAGATAGACAATAGGGAAGTTATTATTATGAGGGATATAATACCATTAAGGCAGAAGAATTGATGGATGAAATCTAAGTTTCATAAAAGAAATATGAAGGAAGAAGCGATATGGAATTAAATAAAGTGTTAAACACACTTGAAGTTAAAGATATTAAGGAGGATTTGCAAATGCCTCAAATTTTTAAGTTCGGTGGTTATATTATTTCCTTTTGGTCAAACGAGAATAAACCAACAGAGTCGGTTCATGTTCATATTGCGAAACATAATCCAAGAGCAAATTCAACGAAAATATGGATAACGAAAAGAGGAAAAGCATTTAGTTTGAAACAACAATTCATAAATATCTGCCAAAGATTTAAGAAAGCTGTTAGCATTTATTGAAGCAAACAGTAATGAGATCATGCAAAAGTGGTATGAATATTTTGGGGAAATTAGTTATTATTGCTGATTTATTATAGGGCATATTGGATGTGAAAGTTTGGTATGCCTTATTTTTTTGCGATTTTTGGAGAGTATAAGGTATATTGTAGGTACTTAATTATTTTTGGATGGAAACATATTCCCTCTGTGGACTTTTGTACATTTAGTGTTGATACTTGAGACGAATCATATAATTGCTTGATGTATGAAGTTATTGATACTATAATTATAGTATATTTTGTACGAGGGGGATAACATATGAGTATTGCAGTTAGTATCATATCAGCAATAATAAAGTCAGTAGTCAAATGTAAGGTGGAAAATGAGTTATCCAATAAATTGATTGGAATTGCTGTAGATAGTGTTTCAGAAAAAGGTATTAGAAAGATTAATGATTTTATTAACAATGGGAAGTCTAAAATTGAAAATATTCTCTCAGAAGAAAAAATGAGGTCTATGGATATTCAAAAAGATAATATTGCATATATAGTTGCTGAAATAAAAGAATTGCTTTCATATATTGAAATTACGGATGAAACATTTAGACAATGTAAATATGACAGTTTGAATTTGTGTAGTGTTTTGTGGAATGAATATAATAAAAATAAAACATATATAGAGTGTGAAAGTGATATTAAAAAGTCTTTGCTTTCTGTTTCAGAAATATTAATTAAATTATTACGTGAAAGCGAAGGGTTTGTAGAAGAAATATCGATACAGATAAGTAATACTGTTGATGATACTAGGGAAGAAATGAGAAAGGAGTTTAATATATTAAAAGAGAATTTTAATAAGTTAGATTCTTATAGTCAGATGATTTTAGATATATTATTAAAGATATTAGTGCAAAATCAGATAAGCAATATACAAAAGGAAAACAGAACACAAGAATATGTAGATAAGTGGAATGCGAATATGTTTCTTAATGATTTTGATGAATGGGATGAAAATGATGGTGTAAATGTCAAATTAAGTGACGTGTATCTGGATACTCATTTACCACATTTTATTTATGGGAATAATAAAAAAAAATCTACAGATTTAAAGAAATTTTTGGCAAGGTATATAGAAACGAGAAGCCAAAATGAAATGCTTCTTATTCTGGGGCAACCTGGAATTGGGAAAAGTACACTGATTACGTGGATAACTGCACATTTTATTGAAAAAGTGGATGATATTTTAGTGTATCGTTTTGCTTCTGATTTAAAAAAAGTAGAATGGAAAAGTGAAAATATAACTGAAAAAATATTAAAGGAATTGGGATTATCAAATGAGGAATTAAATAAGAAAATATTAATTCTTGATGGTTATGATGAAATTAGTGTAAAAGATGATAGGAAAGAAATATTAGATCAACTGTACTGGGAGTTAGTGAAGAATAATACTATTAAATGTTTCTCGTTAATTGTTACTTGTAGAGTAAATTATATTAAGGATATAGAAAGTATTCAATGTAAATATATTACTTTGCAATCATGGAATAAGTATCAGATAAAGAGCTTTTTTACGATTTTTAAAGAAAAAACAGGGAGCAATATAGCTCAATATACTTTAAAAAATATTTATGAGAATCAAGAAGTGCTAGGAATTCCACTCATTTTATATATTGTATTGGCTTTAAATATTTCTATTGAAGATAATTATTCTATTGTAGATGTGTATGACCAGGTTTTTTCGTTAGAAGGGGGAATTTATGGGAGATGTTTTCAAAGAAGACAATATGAAAGTCCACATAGAATAAATGTAATTAAAAAACAAATACATCAATTGTCAAGAAATATTGCATTATGGATGTTTGAAAATAACTCTGATGAAGCATGTATCCCCCAAAAAGAGTACCTTAATCAATGTAAAACTATTCAAAAAAGTATGAATGATAATGAAGATATAGAAAGCGACTTTTTAATTGGGAATTTTTTTAATCTGAAACATTGTGAAGGAAAAGAAGGAGAGCAATTATATTTTGTACATCGGTCTATTTATGAATATTTTGTTGCAGAATATATTTTTAGTTTAATATATGAGGCGATAGATTCACAAGAAGATTTGCTACGTGTTTGTGGGAAATTTTTAAAAGGTTATATTTTATCTCCAAATATGTTGGAGTATCTCAAAATCAAAATTTCAAAAAGCAAGCTACGAGATAATTTTGATAAAGTAAAAGAATCATTTCAAATTATGCTACAAGATGGAATGACCTATCATGCAAGTAAATATTTTAAAGAACCTTATAAAAATGTTATGGATTGCGAAATGAATGTTTTTAGAAATATGCTTGAATTTATACATTTGTGGAATAATAATATAGGATTTCACAGTTATATTGAAAAGTATTTAAAATATAATTATCAACTTGTGCTGAATTTAAAAGGAGCAGATTTAAGAGGAACAAATTTAAAAGGAGCAAAGTTAAGGGGAGCAGATTTAAGAGGAGCAAAGTTAATAGGATCAGATATAAGCAAAGCAGATATAAGCAAAGCAGATTTAAGAAGAGCAGATTTAAGAGAAGCAGATTTAAGAGAAACAGATTTAAGAGGAGCGAAGTTAATGTTTGCAAAATTTGATGAGGAACAAGTTACATATTTAACAAATTGTAATTTATTAAAATCCCTCGTATATGTTGAAGAATGTGATAGACTTATAGATTATTTAGAGTATCAAAATATGAAGGAGGCTTATATCACAACACCCGATCCCCATCATTCACAACATACTGACAAATATCCCATCTATAAATAATTTAAAAATTTGGAGTAAATATTTATGAACAAAAAGGAGAATCATCAATCATAATTTTATTCCATGGGGAATTTATTTCGTTTATTGCTTACACCAGAAATATAATTCATATCCACATTATAGAATTTGGCCAGCTTGATTAAAGCGTCAACGGGAATTCGGGTTTTACCGTATTCATAGTCTGCATAGGTACGTTGACCGATATTTAAGATATTTGCTATTTTTGTTTGAGTATAGTCATTATTTTCACGTAAAGCACGGATACGGTCTCTGTAGTTCATAGTCTCACCTCTGAATTATTGTATCTTAGAGTAATAAACTCTAAAATATTAGAAACGGAGAATGATTCAATGTGGGGTGAGGATAGCAATATTGAGATCTGGTGTGCCAAAACCAAGTGAAATATGCATGTCAGAAGAACAGTTGCAGAGATTCTCTGACTTTATCATGGGTGACGATTTGGATTTTTATGAGGAATATACGGTAAATCTTGCTAAGGAAGAACGGAGGAGATTCTTTAGGGATAATCCGGATTTTATGATGGAGGATGGGAGAGAGTACGGGGTGGAGCAAGTCTTTGTATTGTTTCCTGAGTTCGTCCAAAGTCTGTACATTCTTAGAATAGGTATTCATGGGTTAAACCAGATAGGGATAAAAATAGATATGTATCGGCAGGAGCATAGATTTTCTCCTGCCACGCCTGTATTTAGGCGGTTTGACGTTTGGTACGCTGCATATATTCCTGTTCCATTTCCCGCATTTCCTGGTCCGTGGGGATGTCCACAATCCCGATATAGGAATAGTAGATGTCGATTTGCTGTGTTCGTTTCCCGTCCTTTTCTCATGCCGGAGTAAGAGCCGACTTCAATATAATTCCTGCCGAAGAGCGATAAGTCTTTGACGATGACCGTTTTTACAAGCCCTTTTTCAATGTCTGCCGACATTTCCTTAAAACTTGGGCGGTCAAAATTCGTACCCGTATAGCCGTCGTCCATGTAGAATTTCGGGTTAGGGAAACCGTGTTCTTTGGCGTATTTCATCAGATATTCTTTCTGGTTTA
>CATBDC010000064.1 GCA_949502235.1 uncultured Lachnospiraceae bacterium
ATTAATTTTACCCCGTCCCAGGTTCGGAAAACCCTGTCCCCTACCTGTCCCCTTTGTGTCTCTCTGTATTATGCTTCCCTGATGACTTCGTTTATTATTTGTGCCATTTGTTTATTGCCGATTTGCTCTTTGAAGTAAACGGTATAGCCATCTGCTGTGAGCATATCAAAAAAGATTTTTGCGCATGTGATTTTTATATTCTCGGTATCTCTTAGAGCGACTTTCCCTTCCACATCCTTTGTTTCTACAATAATATTTAACTCCTTGCTTCCATCGGTGTGTTTTACGATATACATAAAGTCAGGGCTGTACATGCCTCCTGTGATGGTCGGTATTGCAATACTGCTGCGGGGGATTTTTCCATATACAATAACTTCATCAATATCGGCAGTAATATTATCCCGTTCCAGAGGTGAATCATACGCAAATGTGTCATAGAGGTATTTTTCGCTTGGCGTGCCTGCAAGTATCCGGGTGCCGATCCTGCATTGGGCTATTTCAGTGCGGACAGTGCCGTCTGCGTAGGTCAGCGCTGTTGCGCCGGGAGGAGTATTGCTTCGTCTGTAATTGAATCTGCCCTGAAGATTTTTATTTTTCCATGCAGAAAATTCAGAGCAGAAAGCAGCAGCAGAGTTTTCGTTGATGTAGGCTGTAAAATCGGTGCCATGCTTTTGGGAATATGTATACAGAGCGCTATGCAGTATTTCAATCGGCAGATTTGTAGTACTGGAAATGCGTTTTAAAAAAACATGGTAGGGGATAGTGGCATGAATCGTATACTGCACGCCAGTTTCCCGGACCATTTTCATTTCTTTGCCGGAGCTTTCGATAACGTCTCTTTCACTGCGCATGACAAGGTCTGTAAAAATGCCGGGTTTTTCAAATATGGAGAGAATTACAGACGGCATCTCATCGTTTAAGTCATCATCATAGAATAACAGGTAACGCTGGTTGATAGCTTCCCAAAGCTCTCTTATTTCACTATAGGCGGCTTTTCGGATTTTTACGGGTTTTGGTTTTTCTTTGTTTCTGTCCTTGATCTTGCCAGAAGATAATAAGCCAGAGGAAAAGGCGGGATATTCCGCGAAAAAAGCATCCCGGTTTTCGGGCTTAATATTTTTGTGTCTGTCGATATAATGTTTAAGATACAGAGCATCAAACAGGTCGTCAGAGGTCATCCCAAGCTTTTCTGCCACAGCCTCAAGCCTTTCCTCAGTGATTTCTGCTGATTCGGGCAGTTCCCCGTTAATCTGGTCAACAAGCCTCTGCGCAAAGTCTGCTTCTGTAAAATCTACAATATAATTAAGCTGAAATTCTTCGTTTGAAATGCGGTTGCCATTTTCATCCACGGGAAGACGGAGCCCTCGTCCGACCTCCTGCAGTTTGCTATTTTCGCTGCCGCTTGAACGCAGCTTCGTAATGGTAAACACATTAGGGTTATCCCAGCCTTCTTTTAATGTCCATTTTGAAAACAGGAAACGGAGAGTATGATAACTGCCGTCTGTGTTTTTAAAGGAAAGGAGCTGCTTTTTCCCGTTTAGGATTATATTTACCTCTCTGGCGATTTCTTCATCGGAATCGCTGTTATCCTGAGAAAAATATCCTGCATGGCATGCTGAAATA
Source organism: uncultured Lachnospiraceae bacterium (assembly GCA_949502235.1). GTDB lineage: Bacteria > Bacillota > Clostridia > Lachnospirales > Lachnospiraceae > CAPEBR01. The sequence continues at coordinate 1,624 of CATBDC010000064.1, forward strand.
TCCGCCAGGCTGGCCTCCAGATACCTCCGGTATTCGGAATCCTGTTCCTTTAGGCTCTCCATAACCTTTTCTATCTGTTCCTTTAAAAGCCTCTCAAAAGCAGTAAGAAGATAAGGCTTTTTACCATCATTACTAATTCTGTAAGAGGAAATATCGTCAATGAAGAACAGCGCTAATGTTTTAATCTTGAAATTCCGTCCGCAGAAATTCTCTTTCTCTGTTTCAAAATGTCTTTGTAATGCGAGCTTAAGCATCTGCTCCTGATAAGAGGTCATATAAATGTCCACATCAAGCTCTTCACCTGCTGTTTTGGTGATGCCATTAGAAAATGTGACTGTCGACCTGTCTATTTCTGAAACAAGGATGCCCTCAAAGGCGTCACTGATAACAGACAGAGACTCCCCGGTTTTGAGAGTATGGTTTTTCGTTGTTTTATCCCGCTTTTTGTATTGGATATGAACCGCATCCCTGCTGTCTATGGATGTAATTTTTACTTTTTCCTCTTTCTTGGAGACCGGCTCAAAATGCTCCTTGGCAACCCCCTTAATCAGGCCCTGGTTAAAGGAGGCGCAGGCGTTAAGATCATATAACAGGTTTTGGTAATCCTTTATATAAGCCTTGTTTTTTCCCCTGCCGGATACAGCCTCGGGAAATGTTGCGCCGAAGCGGAGGATGCATTGAGGTTTTATTTCCTCTGTAATTACCTTGAAGGCCTTCTGGCTCCGGGAAAAACGGTGGGGCTCGTCTATAATAACCACAGGGTTTGTGGCCCGTAAAGCGTCAAGGGGCCTGTAAAAACCCTCTGCGCCATAGTCATAATCATTTCTTGTAAGCATCTTTCCGGTTGTTAAAAGCTGCATATTAAGGAGGAGTACATAGATCTTTTTTGTATTCTGGCAGGATCCCCTGATAAAGTCACTGACAGCAGATGGGAAATAGGTGCGTCCTTTTTTTCTCTTCTTTGGAGCAGCGAGCACACCTGTCTCAATATCCGTGCCGTAGCCGCAGCTGTCGGTGAAATGACGCTTCACATAGTCATCCTTTAAAAACTGCGCAGTTCCGGCTTTAATTGAAAGAGAGGGCACGGCAATAATAAATTTATTTATTTTATATCTTTTGTGCAGCTCAAAAATTGTTTTTGTATATACATAGGTTTTGCCTGTGCCGGTTTCCATCTTGACGTCAAGGTTTAAACAGCCATCTGCAGGCACGCCAGAACGGTATTGCACAGGAAGGCTTTTTTGTATCCGCTTTATATTTGAAGAAATATGCGGATCATTCAGCATTATTTTTGGATTTTCATAAAACTGTACAGGAGGTGTAAAGGAAACATCCTGCAGAGCGTCACATATGGCGTCAATAGCTTTGAGTTATGGAAGTTCGCACTTTTTGTGCATTGGAAATGGATTTTCATCACACAGGGTGTTCGAAGTGTGTTTTTAAAAATAGAAAAACGAAAAAACGAAAGAAAACGAAAAAAATAGCATGAAACATATTATAAAATGTACAAAACTGATATTATTAAAATGTAAATATGTACTGAACTTCCAAAAAGGGGTTGCAAAATATAAAAAAATGATATAATATATAAATACAAACAAAGAAAAGCGTAAACAAAAACGAAAATAAAAGAAAAAGAAAGGAAAGAAAAAGATGAGTGAGAAATTCAGACCAGTAACCGCAATTACAATGGGAGACCCGGCAGGTATCGGACCGGAGATTGTTGTAGGAACCATGCTGTCAGAGGAAATCCACGGCTGCTGCAAACCGTTTGTTATCGGAAGCCGCGCGATTATGGAAAGAGCAGCGAAGGTATTGGGAAAGGAATTAAAGTACAATATGATTACAGACCCGGCGGAAGCGAAGTATGAATACGGAACTGTCGACATGCTTGAGACCGGCGATTATGACACAGATTCTATCGAGTGGGGAAAGGAACAGAAGCTTGCGGGCCAGATGGCGATTGACTGGATTATGAAGTCTATCGAGCTTGGAATGGCAAAGAAGATTGATGCGGTTTCCACATCCCCCATACATAAAGGAGCAATCAAGCTCGTAGGCGTAAAGGAGCCTGGACATACGGAGATTTACCAGAATGTGACCAATTCCCCGTACGCCCTGACTATGTTCTCCTGCCACAAGCTTAGAGTATTCTTTGTAAGCCGCCACATGTCTCTCGTAGATGCGTGCCATTATGCCACGAAGGATGTTATTTTAGAAAATGTTATCAATATTGACAAGGAGCTGCGCAAGGTTGGAATCGAGAATCCGCTTATTGCAGTTGCAGGCTTAAATCCCCACAACGGAGACAACGGATTGTTTGGAACAGAGGAGCTTACCGATATCGGACCGGCAGTTGAGGCGGCAAAGGAGAAGGGAATCAATGCAGTAGGCCCGTGTCCGGCAGATTCTGTATTTAACATTGGAAAGTCCGGTAAATTTGATGCGATTCTTTCTCTTTACCATGACCAGGGGCATATCGCATGCAAGACCCTTGATTTTGAGAAGTCTGTTACATTGACCTTCGGTCTTCCGTTTATCAGAAGCTCTGTTGACCACGGCACGGCATTTGATATTGCGGGTAAGGGTATTGCAGGCTGTGTAAGCCTGATTGAGTCGACAAAGGTAGTGGCTGAATATGCGGCAAAGCAGCATGAAAGGGATGCACAGTAGAATATAAATGGAAAGAGAGGGATAGTTATGCCGATTATCGGAATAGTTGCAGACGACCTTACAGGAGCAACCACTACGGGAGTGCTTTTGGCAAGAAGTGAGGCGAGAACAGCAGTATTTTTCAATGTGGAGGCGGCATCTAATGCCAGCAAGCTTGATGAGCTTGATGTGGTTATCATAAGCAGCAACAGCCGTCCGCTTCCGGCAAATGAAGCGTATGAAAAGGTAAAGGACGCAACCCGCGCTCTTAAAAATATGGGTGTGAAATATTTCCAGAAGCGGACAGATACCACCATGAGGGGCGGAATTGGTGTTGAGATAGATGCCATGCTTGACCAGCTTGAGGCAGGGACGGTAGCTGTAGTTGTTCCGGCTATGCCCCAGTCCCGGCGGATTCTGGTTGGCGGATATTCTATTATTGACGGTGTGGCGCTTATTAATACGCCGGTTGCAAAGGATGTGAGAACTCCTGTTAAGGAAAACTACATTCCCAGGCTTCTTTCCGGGCAGACACAGAGAAAGGTAGGGCTTGTGACCTTAGACAGCGTTCTTAAGGGAGATGAGGCTATCAAGGATGCGCTGACAGAGCAGAGAAAGGCGGGCTGCGAGGTTATTGTTGTGGACGCCATTACCTTAGAGGATGTAGAAAATATTGCCCAGGCATGTATAGCCCTCAACTGGAATGTAGTGAGCGTGGATCCGGGTCCGTTTACTTCAAAGCTTGCATACCACAGAAGCCTTATCAGTACGGAGAAGCCAAATATTCCGCCAAAGGCAGACGAAAAGGGAAAAACGGTTCTTATTGCGGCAGGAAGCGCAACGCCTGTTACGAAGAAACAGATGGAGGTTCTGTGCGAGGATCCAAGGCATATGAGAATCAGTGTGGATCCGGTAGCGCTGATTGAAGGGGGAGACATGGGACTTGAGGAGGTTTCTAAGGCGGTAGAGCGTGCGGTGAAGCTTCTGGATCTAAGCGAGCAGCCCCGGGCAATCCTTTTTGAGACAGCGCTTCACGGTGAGCTTCTCAATCTGGCCGAGGAAGATAATAAAAGGCATTATGCCGGCGGCATGAGTGCGGACCGGATTAATGCCGGACTTGGCATGATTATTATGCAGGTGCTTGAGCGTGTGGGAAGAGAGAAAATTGCGGGCCTTTATACAACCGGAGGAGACACGATGGTAAATGTGTGCCATCAGCTGGGCGTGGAATGTATTGAGGTGCTGGACTATGTGATTCCGCAGACAGATATCGGAAGGCTTGTGGGAAGCTATGACGGACTTCCGGTTGTAGGAAAGGGCGGGCTTACAGGAAATGATCATACGGCATGTGATATCGTGGACCGTTTATTCAGAGAAGCGGCGCGGAAGTAAATCAGTTACTGTGAATGGAATGCATAGTAACGTAAATCAGGAACAAAGGTTTCCTGTATGATGAAAATAAGCGGCGGGAGAGGAAGCCGTTTATATATTAAGAGAAGAGAGGAGAAACAAAAATGAGTGAAAAGAAACAAATGGATCTTGATATTCTGAACAAGATGAAAAATCTGCCCGGAGGACTTGTTATTATTCCGCTTGTAATCGCAGTACTTCTGGCAACCTTTGTACCCCAGGTGTTCCAAATAGGAGGCTATGTAACAGCCCTCTTCTATGAAGGGAACTCCTGTATGATGGGCTTCTTCCTGATTGTGTGCGGTTCTATGATTAACATTAAGCAGGTGGGAATGCCTCTTTATAAGGGCGTGATTATGACTGGTTCCAAATTTTTACTTGGCGTACTTTTAGGCCTCATCGTGGGGAAGGTCTGCGGGCCGGAGGGTTTCCTTGGGATTGCATCGTTCGTTTTAATCGCTGCGATTACAAACTCTAACGGTTCCCTGTACATATCTCTGTCCTCACAGTTTGGTAATGCGACAGATACAGGAGCAATTTCCATTCTGTCCTTAAACGATGGACCCTTCTTTACACTGATTGCACTTGGAGCAACCGGACTTGCAAATATCCCGATTAAGTCACTGATTGCAGTATTAGTACCGCTGTTAATCGGATTTATCTGGGGAAATCTTGACAAGGGCTTCCGTGACGCATGTAAAAATGCACAGCCGATTGTAACATTTTTCATGACTATTTCCATAGGCGCTAAGACAGACGTTAAGACAATTCTTACGGCAGGCGCGTCAGGAATAGTGCTCGGTCTTATTTCAGCGGCAACGGCTGTACTGTTCTTCTTCATTATCAATCTTCTTCTTCCGAAGAAAGAGAAAAATGCAATGGGCGCTGCTATCGGTACAACGGCTCTTAACTCTGCCATGACTCCGGCAGCAGTTGCAGAGGCTGACCCGACCATGAGCCCGTATGTAAGTATGGCAACTGCACAGTGCGCGACAGCATCCATTATTACTTTGTTCCTATGCCCGTTCATCACAGCGGCATTTGACAAGTATATGCAGAAGAAGCAGAAGGGTATTTACAGTCCTGAAGGATGGGCGTACAGCAAAGTAGCAGCAAAATAATAAAAACGAAAATATTTCGTAATCAAGTGAAAAAAGTCCTTTTATATGTTAAGATATAAAGGGACTTTTTTACAAAAGGCTTCCGGGGCAGCCGGAGGAAATGTAAAGGAGGACTTATGAATAAAATAACGGTACATATGACAAAGGAATTTTTATATGATTTTCTTTTGTTTCATGCATATTCCAAATTCAGCGGATTCTTAATAAACATACTAGGGCTGGCCATTGCATTTGTGGGAGTCTTTATGTATGTGTCAGGGAAGACAGGTCCGGTAAGTGTTGTATTTTACCTTGCGGCTTCTGTTATTTTCCTGGGGAGCATGCCGTTTCAGCTTAAGGCAAGAGCGAAAAAGCAGGTGGAGATCAATCCTGAATATAGTAATCCCGTAGAGTATACTTTTTCAGACGAGGAGGGAATTACGGCAGCGTTTAGGGAGGAAGAGAGGAATTATTCCTGGGAGCAGATTCAGAGGGCAGTTGTAACGCCTAAGACAATAGGTATTTATTATGGGTCTGACAGGGCGCTTATTATTCCGAAGCAGGATTTTGGAGAGCAGTTTGCAGACATTTTTCAGATGATTGCAAGGCATCTTGGTATGAACCGGGTGAGGATGCGCTAGGCATATGTATCTTTACATCTTTTGGAGGAAGATATGCAGGAACGCAGACAGATAATTTTACAAAAACTGAATGAACAGGGAAAGGTACGTGTGGCGGACTTGAGTAAGGAGCTTGGATGTTCCGAGGTGACTATAAGGAGCGATATCAAAAGTATGGATGCAGAGGGGCTCCTTAAGCGGACCCACGGGGGTGCCATGAAGCTTGGAGGCGGTCTGGAGAGGAAATATTCCGCAGAAAGTATTTACAGATACACGGACAGAAAGAGAAGGATCGCAAAGGGTGCATATGAATTTGTGGAGGACAGGGACACGATTATTCTTGATGACGCCTCCAGTACCTTTTATCTTGCAGAATATATCAAGCTTCATCCTGAAAAACGGATCGCTGTTGTCACGAATTCCCTGCTTGTGGGGAATGAGCTTGCCGGTGCGGGGCATGTGGAGCTTTATATGGTAGGCGGCTATGTGGGCGGGCATCTTGCTGCCACAATGGGAGACTCGGCGGCCCACAATATTGAGCAGTTTCATGTGGATAAGGCGTTCATCGGGGTGCATGGCATTAATTTTGATGTGGGAATCACCTCAATCGCAACGCCGCAGATGCAGATAAAACAGGCAATATTTAATGTTTCGGAAAAGGTTTATGTTCTGGCAGACAGCAGTAAATTCGGCGGAGGGTATCTATCGGTAATCTGCCCCATCAGAGATGTACATAAGATTATAACGGATAATGAAGTATCGAAAGAAAATATAAAAAGAGCACAGGAAGCAAAGGTGCCGCTGGTGGTGGTGTAAATATTACACCGCCGCCAATACATCCTCCACCACTTCTTCTACTGACCGGGTTACATAGTCTGCATAGTATGCAATCCCCGGAGCCGCGGTTGCCATGGCGTAGCTTGTGCCTGCGACTTCCAGCATTTCTACATCATTATACTGATCGCCAAAGGCAATGCCGTTTTTGGCAGAGAGCCCCAGGTGGTTAAGAAGTCCTTCCAGTGCGCTGCCTTTGTTGGCGTTTGGCGCAATAAAATCCACCCAGATATTTCCAGAGGTTACAATACTGATTTCGGATGCGAAACGGTCTTTAAAGTATTTCATAAGCATGTCGGTGCCCTTAAAATCGCACATGGCCAGCTTCAGGAAGGGCTCTTTTACATCGTAAAGGTCAGGGATATATTCGACCTTGTTGTGGAAAAGCTCTTTCATCTGCCTGGCAAACTGTTCGTCCTTTGAGTCGGTGTATGCCGTGGACTCGCAGGAAACAAGGGGATGGCAGTTTTTATACTCCCGTCCCGCATCGATAATCCTAAGCCCCAGCTCCCGTCCGATAAGCCCCCGGGAGATAACTTCGCCCTGGCAGATGCACAGGGAGCCATTTTCTGCCACATAGGCAATGTCATCCTTTACAGGCGCAAACAGATGGCGGATGCTGTGGTACTGTCTTCCGCTTGCGGCAATGAAGAGGATTCCTCTTTCCTTTAGCCTGCGGATCTGATCAAATATAAGAGGGTTTAACTCTGTGGCATTGTTCCGCAAAAGTGTTCCGTCAAGGTCGCTTGCAATATATTGAATCATAATGTTCCTCCCCTTTTTTTGTTCTTATATGTTCAGAATCTGGTTTCTGTGTTGCAGTTTAAATTCCCAACTATTATAATATAAAAAGAGACGAAATGGAAGATTGGAGGACAATATTTTGAAAATAGGAATTGGAAATGACCATGCCGCGGTTGAAATGAAAAATGAGGTGACAGAGTATCTTAAGGGAAAGGGAATCGAGGTTGTAAATTACGGAACAGATACATCCGAGAGCTGCAATTATCCTGAATACGGCGAAAAAGTCGGACGTGCAGTCGTATCAGGGGAGGTGGATCTGGGAATTCTTATCTGCGGAACGGGAGTCGGGATATCTCTTGCGGCAAATAAGGTAAAGGGAATCCGTGCCGTAGTGTGCTCTGAACCCTATTCAGCAAAGCTTTCCAGACAGCATAATAATACAAATGTGCTTGCGTTCGGCGCCAGAGTTGTAGGTATCGAGATGGCAAAGATGATTATTGATGAGTGGCTGGCAGCAGAATTCATGGGCGGCAGGCATCAGACGAGGGTAGACATGATTATGGCGATTGAGGATAAATAAAAGGAGCAATGCGTGATGGATGATAACAGCAGAAATACAGTGCGCCATGTTGTTCATGTAATGGCAGGTTTATATCTGATACACACGGCATACGGTCTTTTTAAAGGGCTGCCGGAAGCGTCTGGAACGGAAAAAGTGATTATGATTATTGCTATCTTTGCCTTTTCTGTTATAGGAGCAGTTCTGGCGGTCATGGGTGTAAAGCAGGGCTTAAGAGACAGCCGGACACAGCCGGAGGAAGAGTCAGAGGCCGCGTTAGAAGCCGGTGAGCCAGATGAGGAGGAAAAAGACCTATAGAATAAAACACAGGCAGGGAAGGGATTCTTCCCTGTCCGTTTCGGTAATATCTAATGGATGGACTCTGGGGACAATTTGATAGGCTGAATGGATTAAAACATATTTAGAATATATTAAATTGAAAAAAAGATTTAAATATGATATATAAATGCTATAATAAAGAAAAACGAAAAGGGAGAAACTAATGAGGAGGTTAAAGCCAGAGGATATGTTCAGACTGGGGCATTTCAGTATTGAGAAAGGACTGTGGAATTGAGAGCAGAAGATAAATTTATTGCAAAAGTATTGTTTAAGGTTAAGGTTTTGCAGTTTAAGGGGCAGGCATTTGAAGACTTTTTTGTTTCTATTATGACGAAAGCAAATACAGATTTTCAGGCAGTTAAGGCGTATGGTAATATTGGAGACAGAAAAAACGATGGATTTATTCCTACAACGGGTACATATTATCAGGCTTTTTCTCCGGAAGACATTACAATCAATAAAACAATTAATGAAGCTGTAAAAAAGTTGGAAGATGATTTTAAAGGCCTTTATGAGAATTGGAACAATACTTGTAAAATTAAACAATATTATTTTGTTATTAATGATAGATATCAGGGACTGCCTCCTCCAATCATACAAGAGGCAGAAGAGTTGAATAAAGAGTACGCAGATATCAAAATAGAGCTATTTACAGCGAAGGATTTGGAAAAGGTTTTTGGACAATTGGATGAAGAAGAAATTTTTGATGTAGTTGGATTTATTCCAGATGTATCAACTGGAATGATAGAGTTTGAGGCTTTGAATGAAGTGGTCAATTATCTGCTAAATATAGAATTACCGGAAGGCGGGACAGACAAATTAATTGTTCCCGATTTTGATGAAAAGATATTGTTTAACGGTTTGAGTGATTTGGTTGGAGCAAAACTTACTACAGGAAGCTATCAGGAAGGAATTTTACAAAAATATTTTAATGAGAATCCGGGAATAAAAGAATTATTGCAGAAGAAATTTCATTCTTTGTATCTGTTATCATGTGAGGAGATACCGGATAGGGAAGAAAATTCAGCAGATTGCAGATATTACTATATATTGGAAAATGCATCGCCAAAGAGAACAGTGGCTATATATGCATGTGTTGAAGTATTAATGGCATACTATTTTTCAAGCTGTGATATTTTTGAGGAGCCGGGCTAAGGTGGAAAATATGGAGCCGGGAAAGGAGGATATATGATTTTGCCAAGAAAACAATTGTCTGTCAATGAATCATTCTTTGGATTTGGTGGATTTCTTTTACAGCAATTAAGCGTACCTGCAACAGTGGATGATTTGTGGGAATATTATAAGGATTCGTATGCAAATAAAAAATATGCGGTAAAATTTTCCTTTGACCAGTTTATAATGGCTCTGGATTATTTGTTCATTATAGGAGCAATAAAGAGAAATGAAAGGGGGTTATTGTGCTATGAAGCTGCTCAGTCTGAGGGCGAATAAAGCATCCTTTCATCCTGTTGTTTTTAAAGATGGTATAAATATCATTGTAGGTAAGCAGGTGGCTCCCCATAATGAAAATGACGGGAATACATATAATGGTGTAGGTAAATCCTTGACGTTACATTTAATTCATTTTTGCTGTGGCTCAAGAAAGATTGATTCGTTTTCAAAAAAGATTCCCGATTGGGAGTTTACATTACGGTTTAAAATTGATGATATAGAACATTATTGTACACGTTCCACGAACAATCAGAACAAAATTGATTTCGATGGCGAACTGCTAAAGCCGAAAGCAGTTCAGGGGAAACTGCTTGAATTATGTTTTGGCAAGATAGCTATGCCGGCTAATATGACATGGTCCACTTTGTTTTCCAGATTTATCAGGCGGTACAGAAGCAGTTATTCTTCTTTTGATTCTTTTGTACCTCGGGAAACTGATTACAGCAAAATATTAAATAACTGTTATCTGTTAGGAATTGATATTGACTTAGTGACAGCAAAAAAAGAACTGCGGGACAGACAGGTGGCAGCGGCGGCAACGGAAAAGGCAATAAAGAATGATCCTTTGTTTCGGCAGTATTATCTGGGAAAAAATGATGCGGAGCTTGATGCCGCTGATCTGGAATATCAGATTAGTATGTTGGAAAAAGAGATATTAGAATTTAAAGTATCAAATAACTACCATGAACTTGAGTTGGAGGCTGACGAAAAAAGCTATCAAAAAAAAGAACTTGAAAATAAAAGGGTGCTTGTCAGCAACCATATAAAGAATATAGAAGATTCAGCGAAGGAAACTGACAAGGTAAAAGAGGAAAAACTACTTAAAATATATGAAGCTGCCAAAGTGGAAATTCCGGAGATGGTAAAGAAAAGTCTTAATGAAGTTACAAAGTTCCATGGTGAGCTTTTAGAAACGAGAAATACACGTCTTAGAAAAGAACTAGCTCGGTACAAAAGAGAATTAAAGGAAATAGATATGCAGATAACTTCATTGGGAAAGAGAATGGATGAGCTTTTGGATTATCTTAATTCCCACGGAGCGCTTGAAGAATATGTAGTCCTGACAAAACAGTTGTCTTCATTGCAAAATGATTTGAACAGAATACAGGAATACCAAAGGATACTGAAGGCATATAGAGATACCAAATTGGATATCAGGGCATCAATGATAGAACAGGATAAAGCGGCTGATGCTTATCTGGAGGAGGAAAATACATATTTAGATGATTTGAAAAATGCGTATTGGAGTTATGCGAAACGATTTTATCCTAAGAAAAAAAGTGGACTGGTCATCAGAAATAATTTGGGGGAAAATACGCTTCGATATACACTGGAAGCACGAATTGAGGATGATTCTTCGGACGGCGTAAATGAGGTAAGGATGTTTTGTTTTGACTGGCTGCTGCTGAATTGTCAGAAAAGTAAGATAAAGTTTGTGGCTCATGATAGCAGAATGTTCGCCAATATGGATCCGCGGCAAAGGGAAACATTGTTTAGGATTGCTTTTGAGACATGTCAGATAACCAATTTCCAGTATATATGTTCTATTAATGAAGATGCATTGCTGTCATTTGAGTCTATGATGACAGAAGAGGAATATCAGGACATTGTGAGAAGTAATATTATTTTGGAATTAAATGACGATGCTCCCGAGAGTAAGCTTTTAGGAGTCCAGATTGATATTGATTTGGAGGATAAAGGAAAAGCTTTTGATGATGTAAGTTGAGAAAAATTGCAAGACAGTCACGTTCACAGATATTCTTTTCTAGCATATTATAGTACAAAAAGTACCAGGAGCAGCTTATGCCATATTCAATTATGCTCGATGCCGGACACGGCGGCCGTGACCCGGGAGCAGTTTATAACGGCAGACAGGAAAAGGACGATACCCTAAGGCTCACACTTGCAGTTGGAGAAATATTACAAAATAACGGGATTGATGTGGAATATACAAGGACAACGGATGTATATGAGTCTCCTTATGAAAAGGCAATGGAGGCAAATAATGCGGGAGTGGATTTCTTTGTGTCAATTCACCGGAATTCATTTCCAACAGATAATGAAGTATCAGGTGTAGAGACCCTTGTTTATGATTTGTCTGGAATTAAGTATGAGATGGCGCAGGATATTGCCGATCAGCTCGAATCTGTGGGTTTTGTTAATCTGGGCGTAAAGGCGCGTCCGAATCTTGTTGTACTTAAGAGAACAAATATGCCGGCGGTTCTTGTGGAGGCCGGGTTTATTAATTCTGATGTGGACAATCAATTGTTTGACAACAACTTTGACGACATAGCCCAGGCTATTGCCAGAGGAATTCTGGATACATTAAATGTGTCCGGGACGGCGGAGGATCCATACTATCAGGTACAGGTGGGGGCGTTCAGAAACTGGAATAATGCACAGAGGCTTTTAGATGAACTGCTGGAACAGGATTTTCCGGCCTTTATTGATGATTCCGGGCCGTATATCAGAGTTCAGGTGGGCGGCTTTAGGAAGCTTTCAGATGCAGTGGAGATGGAACAGAGGCTTAAAAGGGCAGGATACCAGACTGTCATTGTAAGCTAGGCTCGAAAACATATAGCAACATCAAATAAATCACCTATTTCCTTTGAAAAAAGTATCGGCAGTCTGCACAGGATGCAGCTGCCGATACTTTTTAATCTTGGTTTTCCTCGTAATCACTCATAATGGGTTCAGGAAGATATACATGAACACTTTCAATTCTGTTTTTGTCCAGAGTCTCAACGATAAGCTTGATACCATCATCTGTTGTAACGGAATCTCCGGCCTCAGGAAGGCGGTCAAGATGCTCTATAATAAAGCCTCCCAGAGAGTCGTAATCTTCAGACTCCAGAGAAAGATTAAGACGTTCATTTAAGTCATCAAGGTTCATGGAGCCTTCGATAACATATTCAAAACGGTTGATTTCTTTTACAAAATCCTCCTCGTTGTCGTCATACTCATCATGTATCTCGCCCACAATCTCCTCTAATATGTCCTCAAGGGTGATAAGCCCTGCAGTTTCTCCATACTCATCTAAAACAATTGCAATATTAAAAGAAGCCTGACGCATCTCAACGAGAAGCTCGGATATATTCTTATACTCATATGTGAAATATGCTTCCCTTAAAATGTCTCTTACATGGAATTCCTTTGAGCTGTCGAAAAGAAGCAGATCCTTCATATTGATGGTGCCGATTACATTATCGGTTGTTTCCTCAAAGACAGGAAGTCTTGTAAATTTATCCTCCTGAAAAAGGTCAATCAGCTCCTTATATGTGCTCTCTACATCGGCAAAGGTTACATGCACGCGTGGAACCATGACATCCTTAGCTCTTGCATCGCCTAAGTCGAAGACATTATATATCATCTCTTTTTCGTCAGATTCTATCACGCCGTCCTCGTGGCTTACATCAACAATCGTACGAAGCTCTGTCTCTGTCATGGCCCGGTTCTTGTCGTTGGGGTCAATGCGGAGCAAAAACAGCACGCCTAAGGACAGCCCGTTGATGATCCAGATTGCAGGAGTCATAATCTTCATGAAAACGTTTATGACAGAAGCATAGATAAGGGACATCTTCTCAGCGTGAATGGTTGCGATTGTCTTCGGAGTAATCTCTCCAAATAGAAGAATCGCGACAGTCAGCAGAGCACTTGCCGCAGCTACCCAGGGACCGCCGAAGCTGTAAGCAAGGGTAGTGGTAAGAGATGCGGCGGACAGATTCACGATATTATTGCCAATTAAAATAGCGCTTAACATCTTGCCGGAATCGTCCGTTATTTTTAATACGGTTTTTGCACTTTTTTTGCCCTCGTCCGCAAGGGCACGGATTCGAATACGGTTTACAGTCGTAAGAGCAGTCTCTGCGGAAGAAAAAAATGCAGAGAGAGCCAATAAGACAATCAAAATAATAATTTGCGTGGCGTCACCCGAGTCCAATTAAAAATCACTCCTTTTTTGCACTCTTAAAATATGTTACTGTTCACTCCGTTCACAGTAACCTTCACAAATCCATTTAAAATTCGCTTTGCGAATGGGATTTGCTCACACCTGAATCACTTTCTTACGTACTTTGCAGTAAATG
>CATBDC010000065.1 GCA_949502235.1 uncultured Lachnospiraceae bacterium
CTTTTTGTGCGTTAAAAGTCAGTGGAAAGTCTGACTTTTGACACCCACATCATATTATTTTTATGAATATAATACAAGTGTCATTCTTTTGGCGTTACTGTTCACAGTAACCTTTTGGCTCTTACATCATGAATATTTAACCTTGTTTTATTCTGCATATACTTAGGAGGAAGTGCAATGGAAAACCTGTCTAATAAAAAGAAGGAAACCGTTCTTCAGATTATTAATACAACCGCCGGGAGTCTCATTTACGCCATCGGACTTAACATGCTTATCACCCCTCTTGGCTTATATAACGGCGGCTTTATGGGTATTGCGCAGCTTATCCGGACATTTCTGGTTATGGGCCTTAACATTCCGGTACCGGCGGGCCTTGATCTTGCCGGATTTTTGTACTTTATCCTCAATGTCCCCTTGTTCTATCTGGGCTACCGTGTTATGGGCAGGGCATTCACCCTGAAATCCCTTTTCGGCGTAGGCGTTATCAGTCTCTGCCTGGTGCTGGTCCGTGTACCGCAGACACCGATTATTGAGGACTACCTTACCTCCTGTATTATCGGCGGTATTGTTGCCGGCTGCGGAAGCGGCATTATTTTACGCGCCAGAAGCACCGCAGGAGGTCCGGATATTATCGGCGTATGCTGTGCAAAAAAATATCCGAACCTAAGTGTGGGAAAGGTTAACCTTCTTATTAATTTTATTGTGTATGCCATCTGCCTGTTTCTCTATAATATCGAAATCGTTGTTTATTCTCTGATTTATGCAACGGTTTTCTCCCTGACGGTAGATAAGCTGCATATCCAGAATATCAATACCAGTGTTATGATATTTACTAAAAAAACCGGCATCTCTGATGCAATTATGACCCAGACCGGGCGTGGTGTCACAAACTGGGACGGGGAAGGAGCCTATACCCATAAAACCTCCTATATTCTCTTTGTCATGATCTCAAAATACGAGGTGAATCAGATCAAGCACATTGTACACAGCATAGACCCTAATGCATTTATGATATTTACAGAAGGGTGCTCAGTGGATGGAAATTTCGAGAAGCGGCTGTAGGAAAACGGTTCTCTCTTTCGCCTATTTTTAGCGAACCAGCATAATAACGTTCCCGTAGTGATTCCCCTGCCCAAGCATAATCCCGTTCCTTCTGACACGGTTTTCAATCTCCTTTGGCGCAGGCTTTATTTCCTGTCCTTCCTTCCATACAAGAAGCGTGTCTTCTTTGTCTGTCCTGCCATAATAAATAGCAGCACATTTATGTGTATATCCGTCCGGAGCCGTCCATTCTCCGTCTTCATTTATCATTCCATACGTATCCACCCTTGAGAAAACGACACTGATCTGGTTGTTAGAAACCACCTCAATCACAGGCCGTTCGCCAAAGGGCCTGGAATACTGGAAATAAATCTCCTGCCATCCATCGTCACAATCCTGAAACCCCATACCCTCCGGCACTCTAAGCCTGCTGGGATTCACATACATAAAGTTCTCCTTACATTCAAATGTACAGTAGATATCCCCGCTTTCAAGCTCATAAAGCTCTGTAATCTCCACATCCTCCTTCGGCACCACATTTACCTCATACTTAAGCCATTCCGTCCATACAGAGGATACTAGAATCGCCGCAACAAGGGCCACTGATACAATAAGAATATGGCGGTAAGTAACCTTACGTTCCAGTTTTTTACAGGTGCGCCTGGACACCTCCTTAAGCTCATCAATGCTGTTTCTTACCTCTTCCCCGTTCTCTCCGAGGGAAATGTCTGGAAGCTTTTCCTTTGTCATTAAAAAAAGCTTACGGCACTCCTCACATTCTTCAATATGCTCCTTTACCATCTGCCGGCTTTCCCCACTGCATACATCATCCTCATAAAGAACCATTAAATCCTTGATAACATTACATGGAATCCTACTCATCTTCTATACCTCCTTTTAAAAGCTCCTGAAGCTTAAGCTTTGCCCGATGATACGTGACACGTGCCCACCCTTCCTTCCGGCCGAATATTTCTCCGATTTCCCTGAAGGATAAGTCTCCTAAGGTGCGCAGGGTAAAAACCTCCTTATAAGGCTCCTCGATGCAGTGCAGAACCTTATAAATAGAAAGTGCTCCGTCCCTTCTTAAACAGATTTCTTCCGGGCTCTCCATCCCCTCTCCTAATCCTTTGGAGGATGTTTCCGAAAAATCCGTCTCCTCCGGGGCCAGACGCTTATGCTTCTTTAAATATGTCAGATACGTATTCTTACCTATCTGGCACAGCCACGTTTTCACAGAGCAGGCGTGTTCAAACTTATGGGCGCCCTTCAATGCCTTGAAAAATGTTTCCTGCGTAATCTCCTCGGCAATCTCGGTATTTTTGCTCATAGCAAGAATAAACAGATAAACCTCCCGGAAATACGTATTATATATCTCTTCAAAATCCACGGCATCTCACCTCCTCTGTTATAAGTTAGACTAGAAAGCCAGGCGCTTTGTTACAAAAAAGTATAAAAATAATTAGCACGGTCCAGATTACAATGGCAGAGGCGTACCCTCTGTTGCCGGAGATAAATGATTCACGGTAAAACAGGTAAATCAGCGACTGGGCCTTGCTAAGCGCCGGATTTCCTTCTCCTACCATCATATACAGCAAATCATACACTTTGAGAGATGCCATAAGACGCATGATTAAAACTACAAACAGTGTAGGTGAAACCATGGGAAGGGTAATATACCGGAACTGCTGAAGCTTAGTACAGCCGTCCAGGCTTGCCGCCTCATAGTAGCTTTTGGAAATGTTCTGAATACCAGACAGCAGAAGCACTGCGTCATACCCCAGGGCACTCCAGATTGCCACAATTGCATACCATTGCTACTGCTGCCGGAGCCACCACCATAGGAAGGAAAAAGATTACGCGGAACGCCACTTTGCCTTTTATCTTTGCATTTAGCAAAATTGCAATTACCAGTGTAAGGAGCACACCTATCGGCACCGTCAGGATACAGAACAGTACTGTATTCCATGTCGCCCGCCAAAACTCATTGTCTGCATTTTTTCAATGCCTTCATCTACCGTCACAGCCCCTGCATAAATATCCAGCATTGTCTGCTCCACCTTCGGCTCCCAGGAGGGCCTGGAAGGATTATTTACGTATTTCACGCTGTAATCAAATTCCTCAATAAGGTTTTCAAGAGTAAGTTCATAGCCTTTGTCCGCAAAGCTCTTTACCCATGCGTCTTCAAGACCGTTGTAGGCCGGGATTGCCGCGCCTGATTCTCCCTGAATCCTCTGTGCCTCCCCGGAGCCTAAGAATTTCAGGAAGTCCATAGCCAGCTCTTTATTCTTCCCCTCTGCAGCTGTTGCATAGGATACACTATTGGAAATAGATGCACGGCCCTCACCTTCCGCCGGATCCGGGCACATCGGAAGCACGGCTACATCCCATTTCCCATTCATATCCTCATAGGTTGTACATAAGTTAATTAAGTCCCAGTTGCCCGCAAAATACATAGCGCCCTCACCAGAGAAAAACATTTCCGCCGCGCCCGTATTTGCAAACTGTTCCTGTGTAGGACACCAGTCATTTTTCTGAAGCTCTACATAATATTTAATCGCATCAGACGTTGCTTTTTCTGTATATTCCGCCTTTGTGCCATCGTCATTTAAGATTTTGCCGCCGTTTTGGTATACAAAGTTCCAATAGCCTATCTGGTCATGGGAATATGCCATGTAGCCATATTTGCCTGTTTTATCATAAATCTGTTTTGAGGCGCTTTCCAGGTCATCCCATGTCCAGGTATCATCCGGGTACGCTGCCCCGGCAGCATCAAATAGCTCTTTGTTATAAAGAAGTCCTATAATATCCTTGTCCTTTGGCACGCCATAAAGCTTCCCGTCACTTCCTGTTGGCCGCAGGATTACCGCTCAAGACATTACTCCGGGCCGGTGAACTAAATCTGTGAACTAAACCTGAACTAAATCTGTGTTACTGGCCTGGAATAAAGACTTTACACCATGAGTACCCATTGATATAATGAAAGTACCACGTAAACGGCATTTATATAAAAGTGAGGTGAGAATATGCCGGGTGAAAAAGAAATCAATGTTAATCTTTTTGAAAGATTAGATTTGTTAGACCGATTAGAAAGAGTAGCAAAAAAAGCAAATTGTGAACCTGTTTTACAGGAAATTGAATTTGAACGTAAATTAATAGAGCGCAAGCTTTATCAGAGACCGCCATTAATCGACAACTAAACAAACATAAAACCAAGATGTAAAGCCTTATTGAATGATCAATGTGCTTTACATCTTTTGGTAACAATGGTAAAACATTATGAGGTGAAGATTTTCATGAAAACACAGCAGCATTTTAACAAAAATATCTTATACTTACATATTGCCGTCATGCTTTTCGGCCTGTCCGGCGTTACTGCACAGTATGTTCAGATACCGGCCGTCCTGGTAGCGCTGGGAAGGGTCATCTGTTCTTCCATCCTGCTGTTTCTGATTGCGGTCGTGAAAAAGGATTCCTTAAGGCTTGATTCAAAGAGGGATTACGTCCTGATTATCCTCACCGGCGCTGTCATGGCCGTCCACTGGACAACCTTTTTCCAGTCCATTCAGGTGTCCTCAGTAGCAATTGGAACTATTACATTTTCCACGTTCCCGCTGTTTCTGACCTTTTTGGAGCCGGTTGTTTTTCATGAAAAATTAAAAAAGCAGAGTGTTTTCAGCGCAGTTATTCTCTTTATCGGCGTCCTGATTACAATTCCGGAATTCTCTATGGAGAATCATACTACCATCGGGATCATCTGGGGGATGATCTGCAGCTTTACCTATGCGGTCATGACGCTGGCAAACCGCTACTTTTCTGCCAGGTATACCGGACGAATCATCTGCCTGTATGAACAGGGCACTGCTGCCGTAGTTCTCTTTCCGGCATTTTTTATCGTGAAAGCAGCCTGGCATATGCAGGATATTGCGGGCGTGGCGTTTGTGGGATTTATCTGTACGGCATTTGCCTACTCCCTTTATGTTTCCGCGCAGAAGGGAGTTAAGGCACAGACTGCCGGAATCATATCAGGAATGGAAACCGTTTATGGGATTGTGTATGCCCTGCTGTTTCTGGGGGAAATACCGGCCATACGGGAGCTTGTGGGCGGAGCCGTAATACTCGGCGTTGCCATGTACTCGTCCCTTAAGACCGGCGAATAAGACCTATATTTATTTTAACTTCCCGCAGCACTTCTTATATTTTTTTCCGCTTCCACAGGGACAGGGGTCATTGCGCCCCACCTTGGGCTGCTCTCTTTTAAATGTCACTATGTTAGATTTCGGTGCTTTACCTTCCATCATATCCCAAACGGAAAAATCTTCGTCCATCTGTCTGACTGAATTCACATAATCTAATGCCTCTAAAACCATATCCACTGCTTCATCCTTTGGGTAGGCCAGCTTAAGCCTTCTGACATATTTTTCTGCCTTTTCTATCTCCTCCATATCAACCAGGGCGCCGCAAAGCAGATATTCCAGCTCATAGCTTTCAATATCCAGTTCCTGAAGCAAGGCCTCCAGCGCCCGGGCCCTTTTTCCGCCTTCCGGTTCTCTCACTGCCTCATAAATACGAAGCTGGGTTTCCAGCGGCATTTCGTATAAATGAGTCTTTTTCGTCACTTTATCTATCGGCTGCCAGGCATCATAAATACCAGCCTCTGTAAGAGGAATTTCTTTTATCCTGGCATACTCTTCCCTTGAAAAGCCTTTATATTTGGGAAGCCCTGTTGTGAGGCATGCCCCCATGAAAAAGACCCATAAGCTTACATAACACTCTATGGACGTCAAATCAATACTTGCATGGGCCGACTCCCAGAGCACTTCTGCTCCGTTCCCGTTTTTAACATCATAATAATCTACCTGCAGATATTCCTCTGCCTCATCGTCATCCATGTCATAATGTTCTGCCAGAAAATCATAATACTCCGCCCATACCGGGTACATCTCACCATAGCCGTTTAAAAATTTTTTACGTTCCTTCGGAGAAAAATCCCGGTACTCTGTGTCTATGCCTTCCTCCTGCTGCTCATACATGACTCTGTTCATATCAATAAAATGTTGGACGGCATAGATTTCTCCATCCTCCAGTTCTGCTGTCATGAGCTTTCCGCAGAAGGTTCCCCAAAGGTATACTGCCCGCCTTATCTCTTCCTCGTTTACCGAAGCATCAAAATATTCCTGATATTTTTTACAGAGGGTATTCATACCTATCATATTGTACATATTCATCAGATGATTGACGTCTTCTGCCACCTTGCCGCATTTTTTGCTGATACGTTTCCACTCATTCTGTGTATAGCTGTCTATCAGCTCCTGCACCTCCTTTGTCTGACGGAGAACAGTATACTGGCTTCGGTTTACATGCTCCTCGCTCAAATCAAAGAACCCCAAAATCAATGCCTTAGCTACAACATTCCTGTCCGGTACACTGCTGCACTCACTGTTAGGCGCGTGTATCAGACCTATCAGCTCTTTTAGCTCCTCCCATTCAAAAACATATGCAAGGCAGGAGGGAGAGCCTTTTAATTTATCCTGGAATTTTTCGGCACACTGGCGGATATCATCTGTCTCCTTTGTCTCTGCTCCTATATATTTACACATGTTCTCTATGTCTCTAAGACTCATCTGGCTTAACAGCTCCACACTGCTTTGCCTGCTTACATTTTTCATAAGGCAGGCTTTACCGGACATGTCCATTGTCTCACACAAAAGATCCCATTTATTTAACTTCTTTTCCATCTCAGAAAGAGGGTTTTCTTTTGCCATCTTTTTAATCATTTTGTCCAGCTTTTTCAGGCTCATTTTGTTAAGATCCTTATACATCTTCTCAAATTCAATATCATCCAAAAGCTCCTGACTTCCCCTTTCTTCCTTCCTGACCGGAAAGTTCATACCCTGAAGCCTTTCGTTTACTGCCTGCATATCAAAGGGCACTCTGTATTCGTCATCTCCGCCCCAGACACCGCCGCAGTCCTCCTCAAAGCTGTCGCCTTTATATTTTATTACCATGGCGCAGCGGGCGTTATAGCTCTTATCCTCCTTTTCGAATACAATTTTATGTCTCCAGTCATCACCGAAATCATATGTATAACGGATAAATTTACAGGATGTTAACAGCTTGTCCAAAAAAGCCTTATCTTCTGTTACATTCTCTCCATAGCCGTCTTCCTCCATCACAACACGGAGATCCGAGCCCGGAAAGGAAAAATCATGCATATGTGCATACTCCCACTGAAAAGCGGTCTGCAAAATACGGTGCAGATCCCCGAAGGTGATTTTATCCGGTATGACAAGCCTTCTCCATACCGGGGGATGTGTATCCTCTATCGTTACTTTTATAATATGTCCTGACACAATCTTATTACCTCTCCTTCTCTTATTTTAAACAACTGCTTCCACAAGTATCTTGTCTTTCACTGCCAGCTCTTTCACACCAGTCTCCTTCTTCTTATTGAAATTGAAGCTTAACATATATCCTTTGTCTAAACGGTAATATTCGAGATATTCACTTAACTGCTCCTCTCCTCTCTCATGATATGCATTTCCTCTCCATATCTTAAGCTCAATTACAAACTGCTCTCCTCTGTAATCTACAATCACATCCGTACGCTCCATATTACGCGTCCGCGATTCAATATAATAATTTCCGCCTCCATTAATAATCGGTCTTAGATACAAAAGAAAGTACCTCCGGCCATCCTCCTCTACAAAGGACTGCTTCCTGTCTCCATATATCTCATCAAAGTGCTGCACAAACTTTTCCAGTACCCGCTTCATGTCCAGACGCCCGTTTCTGACAAACTGGTTCTTGTCCTTAAGGGCTTCATCATATATACGCTCCTGCTGCAGGGCAGGCTCTGCAAGGAAGAAATTATATAACAGTATTTCAAAAATCCTGTTTGCAATCACCACATTATTATCTTCCTTCCTGACAAATCCGAACATCAGCGCTGTCTCAACAGAACGCACCCCAACAACATATGGAATTTCCTTTCCCCTGAATAAAAGTTCCCGGAGCATAACATCCAGTTCCGGATAATCCTCCAGCTTGTGGAGGAGAGATTCAAATAATGTATTCTGTTCTGCCAGAAGAATTCTGACTGCCTTTAAGACTCCTTCCTTCATCCAAGCGCCCTTCTTATCAGGGTTACCAAAATTGTTGCCGCAGGAAACATTCTCATCTATCAACTTACATATGCTAGACACTAAAAATGGATATCCCGATGTATAATCATAGATAAGCTGTGCTATCTCTTCTATATCCATCCCGGTCTTATTGTCAGCCTCATATTCCTTAAGCATCCCCTTTATGTCGTCTGCCCTAAAGCTCATGTCTACCGGAAAATCCACGGCAATGTTCCACGGACTGTTAAACTTATGCTCCCCGTCTCCCCTTATTTTCCGCCTTATATTTTTAATATCGTATACACCGGCAAGAATTACAGAATGAAAAGCCGCACTCACATCCCTGTTAATATAGTATCCCCTAAGCTGTGCAAGAAAATCAAGAAAAACCTGATTATCCGCCGCACTGTCCACTTCATCAATCATCAGTACTACTGGCTTCTTTGAACATTTACATATATCGCTCAGGTAGGAAAACAGCTCCATCAACTCTAATTCGCTTCTGTTTTCTCTTAATTCCTCCTTTAATGCACATACTGCCTGTATGAAATCCTCTGATAACTGCTGCCCTTCCAAAGCCCTGACAAAAATATTCGCAAATGCGGCCGAAAATGTATTCTCATTCCTGAACTTTGAGGCTCCAAGCATCTGAAAATCCAGGCTTACTACAACATAATCCCTTTCAAGGAAACCGGCTAATGCTCTTAAGGTTGTTGTCTTTCCATATTGTCTGGCGCGGTTAATCGTAAAATAATCTCCCCGGTCTACCATCCGCTTTATCTCATTAAGCCTGCTCTCTATATTCACCATATAATGAAGCGCAGGCTTGCAGTCCGCACTGATATTGAAAATCTTACCCACAAACGCATCCTCCACATTTTTCACTTCAAATCAATTCTACCATAAAAAACAGCATACAGTAACCCATTCACATCAAAAAAAAGCCCGTTTGGGCAATTGTCTTGTATCCTCATCCTCCTTTTACTATAATGATATAATAAATTCGGAAAAATTTGTCACCTGTGAACGGAGTGAACTGGAATATCGTTCAAAGGACGGAAGTTCGAGGATACCATTCCTAACGCGAACGGGGTAACACTCCGGTGAACTAACCGCTAACGAAGGCTAAGGAGTTCAGGAGAGCCTTCACTCCTAAGTCTTCGTAAGCGTTGGATTTCACCTCCGTTAGGAACACCCCTCTAACGTCCGCTTATAGGAATGGTATCCTCAAACTTCCTGTGCATTGGAACTGGATCTTCAGTACACAGGCGGTTTGCCGTTGGCCTGCCGGAGCGTCTCCTAAGCCTGCGTGGGAAAGAACCGCCCCGGACTGCCTGTAGACTGGAAAAATCTCCATCTGTGCTGTCGGAAAATCATTTTCGATGCACAGGAAGTTTTAAGATGCCCTTCCTATAAGCAGACATCAGGAGGCGTTTTTAACGGAGGTGAAATCCAACGCTTACGAAGACTTAGGAGTGAAGGCTCTCCTGAACTCCTTAAGTCGTAGTTAGCGGTTAGTTCACCGGAGTGTTGCCTAAGTCTGTGTTAGGAAGGGCATCTTAAAACTTCCGTCCGTTGAATAACATTTCCGCATAACAAGGAGAAGGGAGGAAACCCGTTTGATTAAAATCGCAGTCTGTGAGGACGAGCCCATACTTTTGAATCAGCTTTCTGGCTATGTAAAAGCTGTTTTAGAAAAACATTGTATCTCCCATCATATGGAATCCTTCACAAGTGCCGGAGCATTGTTTGACAGAGAAGCCTTTGATATTCTTCTTTTAGATATTGAGATGGCGCCATTATCAGGCCTTGAGGCAGCAAAACGGCTCCGCCGCCGGGGAGATAAAAGCAGCATCATCTTTATCACCGCCCATCCCAGATACGCAGTAGAAGCTTATGATGTACAGGCCTTTCACTATCTGATAAAACCCGTTGATTTTCATAAGCTTGAGCTGCTGCTGGTAAAATTATGCTCCTCTCTAAAAACACAGTACAGTCAGGCGATTGCCATCCGCCAGGGAACGCGCATCCAGAGGGTTCCCCTGGAAAATATACTCTATCTTGAGGTGCTGAACCGTAAAATCTATCTCCACACATCAGAGGAAACAGTAGCATTTTACGGGAAAATGGAAGAGCTTAAGCTTCCAAAAATGTTTTTTCGATGCCACCGGAGCTACATTGTAAATCTGCAGCATGTAAAACAATATGATAAGGGAGAAATCACGTTATACAATAACGAAAGTATCCCTCTGTCAAAACGCAGATATCCTTCCTTCGGACTGGTATTTATGGAATTTATAAAAGAAAGCGGGGATATATTTTGAACCTTTTTATTACCATTCTCCGGGGATTTACAGACACTTTTTTATGGTACCGTTTCTTTAAAAAAATGCTGGGAGCTAAGTTCACCTATGGATATGTATGGTTTTACCTGGGAACTCTCCTATACGGACAGCTGAATGTAAGATTTGCCCTGGCGGAAACAGGACGTGGAAATCTTATATATAGCTGTCTTTGTTCCCTTGCCCTGTGCAGCCTTTTGTTTCATGGCAGCCTCATCAAAAAAGGCTTTTTTGTCACATGGCTCTACTGCGTACCGCCGGTTGCCTTCAATGTATTTTTCCCGCTCATTTATGCGGCCGCAATGGTAAACGGCCAGAATCCTGAGGACGCCGGAGCTTACGCCAGTATTTTGTCCGCCCTTGTGCAGTATCTGATGCTGGAAATTTTACAGCGGAAGCTTTCCCTGCTCCGGCGTGACTTTATGAACCGGGACGCATTTTACCTGATGTACATTATCCTGTTTATTTATGCTGCAAATGATATGATGTATAAAATGTTTATCGGAGCAGACGGCTTTAAAAGCAGCGATATCTGGAAAGCTTCTGTACCTTTAAGCCTGATTGCCCTGTCCGGGCTTGGCCTGTACGTATTTTGTGTCCTTTTTTTAGAGCGCCGGCTTTTGGAGCGCCTTGCAAAGCAGCAGTATCAGATGATAGGACAAGAGCTTAGCGCCTTCAAGGAGCAGTACGGACAATTCGTAAAAATGCGCCATGACATGAAAAATCATGTTCTGTGCCTTACAAAGCTTATAAAGGATAAAAATATAAAAGAAGCAGACCATTATCTTGAACAATTAACGCTTAGCGCCAGCCAGGGGGACAGCACGATTCATACAGGCTCCATCTACGCAGACGCAATTCTGAATCCCAAATACCTGCGGGCCGTAAGGCTTGGAATTGATATTTCTATCCAGATGTCTGTACCGGGGGAGGATAAGATTGCGCCGGTTGATATCTGCTGTCTGCTGTCAAATGCACTGGACAATGCTATTGAGGCCTGTGAACGCGGGCAGAAGGAAACCGGCGTCCCCGGGTGGATACAGATGAAATCAGCAGTACACGGGCAATACTGGGTACTGGAAATCAAAAACGCCAACGTAAAGCCTGCGCCCCTGCATCATGGTAAGCTTCTCTCCTCCAAGCGGATTCATACCTATGGGGTGGGCCTTGAGAATATCAAATCCGTTGTAGAGCAGTGTGAAGGGGTTCTCAGTCTGCAAAATGAGGACTGCTTTACACTAAACGTGATGCTCCCTGTGCCATCCGCAGCAAAAAATGGGCCGTCTGCATCAATAGGATGATTTTCTCTGTAAAACCGCCGACACTTATACAAAGAGCTGCACGAAGCAAATAAGGAGGATGAAACTATGCGGATTCACACAGGACAGACAACACATTTATTTAACGCTTTTGCTGTCAATAACAGCACAGGCAGAAACCGCCCTGATGAAGGACGGCAGACAGGAATATTTATGCGTACAGACACGGCAGCCATTTCCCCGCAGGGGAAGTCTGCTAATTTTCTAACAAATCTCATGAATCAGCGGGAATTGATACAGATGAATAAAGATGCCCTTATAAAACGTACTTTAGAGGATGAAAACGGGGCCGCGGGCCTTAAAGAACAGATGGAGGAATATGAGGAACAGCTCGATAAGCTGGACGAACAGATAGCGGCAGAGATGGCAAAGCAGGCGAAGCCAGAGGAGGAAACGGGCAGTTCTTATGGAAAACCACAGGGCACAGATGCCTCTAATAAGGCAGATGACAGCACTGCAGAGCTTACAGAAATGTCCACAAGGCTTGAAGGTACACGGACTGTCTACCAGGCACAGGCCAGACGGGAGGGTGAAAGAAACGTATGCGAATCGGAAAAAGAGCTTGGCTCTGCCGCTGCCGAAAGAAAGCTTGAAAAGATAGACCGGATAGAAAGCCTTACCGGTCAGGTAATGCCTTTCTTAAAGTGATTATTCTAATGCTTGAGAGCCACCAATTTAATCCTTGGGAGCCGCTTAT
>CATBDC010000066.1 GCA_949502235.1 uncultured Lachnospiraceae bacterium
GTACTTGAAATTTGGAGGAAATGCAAAAAAACTTTTCCGGTTTATCCGGGTTAGGTTAGTACTGTGTGAACAGTAATGGCAGAAAATATTCATATAGATTTAAGGTTTGGCAATTAAGTTTTCCCATTCTTCTGCCGATATAAAATATAAGGGAAATGCAGGCTTAATGAGGAGGAGGTGCTTTGGTTGAATTTTTTTACAGTTCAAAGCTTGAATACATATACTAAAAATATGGAAATGCAGATGAAATGGCAGAAAAAGAAGGAGACAGGTGACTTCACCGCAGATGGCAGTACAAAGCTGGATGCAGTAAGCAGGCAGGCAGAAGAGATTAGGAAAGCCAATGCGGACGGATCCAAGAAGATGTCAAGCCAGATTGATCTAAAGCTCAACAGCGGACAGAAGCTGACTGCGGAGGAGATGGAATACCTGCAGAAGCATGATCCGCAGAAGTATCAGAAGGTAAAGCAGATTGAAGCGGAGCAGGAAAGCTATGAAAGAGAATTAAAGCGCTGCAAGACGAAGGATGAGGTTCAGCGTGTGAAGATGGTTCATACAGCCGCTTCCTTCAGCGCTGTAAACAGCATTAAGAATAACCCTGTGATTCCGGAGGAAAAGAAGCTTGAGCTTATTATGCAGGAGCACCGGAAGAATATGGCGATAGAAGAGACGACAAGAGCCTTTGTAGAAAGCGGAAAGTATGCAAAGCTGCCGACAGAGGAAGAACGCCTGAAGGCAGAAAAGGATCTGAAGGAGGCAGAGGAAGCAGAGCTTCGCCCGGAAGAAAAACCGGAAGACGCAGAGACAGCAGAGAAAAAAGAAGACGATGCCGGCGATGCACAAGAGATTCTGGATGCAGGAACAGAGACACTCAGACAGGCAGAAGCAGAGGTTGCAAAAAGAGAAGCGAGATCTGTGATGGAGGAGCGGGAAATGACCCGTGCAGAAGCAGAGAATTCACCGGAGGCGATGAAGGTTAAGCGTGCGAAAGCACAGGCAGCCTATAAGATGAACCGGCCGGAGGTTCAGACGGTAAAGGGGCTGGATGTTAAGGTAGAGTAGGCAGGCAGGCCGCCTGCCTGTTTCTCGTAATGCAGGAAACCTTGTTCCCCAACCAACCCATATATTTCTAAATGTGAAAAATATTTCAGGGTGTTGACAGTGTTTTTTTTTGACTATATAATTAACATTGTGGAATTTAAGCGAATAAAATAGATCAATGTGCGATAAGCATAAAGTGTGACAGTCAATAAAATACAGGGAGTGAAATGTAGATGAAAGTAAAGAAGACAGTAAAACGAACATTAGCATTTGTGTTAGCAGCTATGTTAACAGCCGGAACGGCTGTGATTCCGGCGTCAGCGGAAGAGTTTCCTGACGATGCCTTCCAGGATGAGTTTTTCCAGGGAAATGATACCCAGGGGGACAGTGTCCAGGATGATATAGGACAGGATGATGCTCAGGAGGACAACGCCCAGGATGAGTGGCAGGAGCCGGAGACAACAGTATCCGGCGTGCGTGCGACTCTGAAGCCGTCCGAATACATAAGAGATATGGACTGGGGATATTTCAGCGAGGCCCCGGACAGCGGAAGCTGGATCGGACGTATGGAGCTCCCGGATTTTGCTGTGAACCTGTATAATACATTGGCTGCAGGCTCTGACAATGATGGTGTTGACGATATATTGATTGAGGACAGCGTTTTTACAGAGGAACAGGCGCTTACAGTAAGCTACAGCAACGGAAAGCAGGATGTTTTTAATGGTATTGAAGTGCTGAACCTTACATATGATGCGAAGATGGAAGACGAGGAATGGGAAGCTATACAGGAAAATATCTGTCAGGCTTTTAATGCGTTCCGCCTGGATTATCCGGGAGTGTTCTGGTTAAAGGACAGTCTCAAGGTTACCCGTGTGCTTACGGAACAGACAGACGAAACAGGAGCGGCTTACTATAACTATCAGGTATATCTTCTTCTCAAGAATTATGGAAGAAAGTATGATATCCGAAGCAAAAAGTACCAGAGCGCCGAAGCTATTCGTGCGGTCATGACAGAGCGCGATACAAGCCTTCAGGAAGTACTGGCAGGACTTGCAAGTGACAATACGGCAGACGCGATTACATATTTTAAAGATAATCTTAAGGTACTGGCAAAGAGCATGGGTTCCAGCAAAGACAATACGGCTCGGGCGCTTAAGATGCTGTGCGACAATGCCGGAATTCCGTGTATCCTGGCATCAGGCGCAGGCGGGGCGCTGGAAGCTTATATGGCTGTAGACGGCTCATGGCTTGCAACAGACGAGATTGAGGAAATGCTTGCAGCGCAGAAGAAGGCGGCAGAAGAGCAGGCAAAGGCAGCAGAAGAGGCTGTGAAGCAGGAGAATGAGAAGAAGGAAGCGGAACAGAAGCAGGTGGCTGCACAGCCGGCAATGCGTCAGGCAAGGACAATGACGGCAGCGCAGGCGGCGTCAAGTCCAACGGCAAGAATTGATGATACTACTGGAGCATGGTTGTTAGATGGTAATCCGGCTACGCCAATGGAGGTGGCTGAGGCATTAACAGAAGAAATAGGAGAAAAGGTATTTGGCAATCTGTGGACCAGTATATTACGTTGTAGTCCCACAAGTACAAGGGTTTCATATAAGGCTAGTGACACCAATACAGTAACTGACTTAACATATAATTTGCAAATACAAACAGGCGCAAGTTATCCAGAGGCAGGGGCACAAAAATTCTATATAAGGTATGTGTCTGCATCTCAGCCAGCAGTAAATGGTCTTATTGAAGGACAGAAGATTATTGAACGTAGGGAAATCACGGCAAGTATAGGGTCAGGTTCGGGTGGACTTAAATATGACCGCACATATGGAACAGATACAATAGATGGATTTGTCCAGAGAAAAAATACGAAAGTACAGCTTGCAAATACAGCTTCAACTTCAGCGCCAAACAGTACTGTCACCGCTGTCCCACAGATAACAAATTGGACAGAACCAACAGCGGATAGTCCTGATCGAGGAGAGGTGGATGTACAATTATCATTACAGGGAGAAGGAGTAAGTAATTATGTATTAAAGAATCCTACTCTATCTGGTGTTCCTTATTATTATGTACACGAAGTACTTACTGATATGAATGCCATAGAAGTAGACCTAAATGAGGACGAATATATATATACCGGAGCTGAATTCTATCCTACAGTCGAAGAAGTGAGGATGAATGGGCAGGTAGTGACTCCTAACGTTGATTATACTATTGATTATGGAAGTAATAAGACGCATCCAACAGTAACTGATAATAATTCTATGGAGCCTAGTGAGTTTGCTGATACGACATATGTTGAAATTAGGCCCTTACGGACTTCATGGAAATATTGGTGGAATGAGGATACACTTAAAAAAAGAGTACCATATACTATAAAAAGGGCAGAATGGACTGTTAAGCAACTGCCTGAACCGGATAAAACCCGGTATGGGAATTCAAAGAAACTTGATTTGTCAAAATATATGCCATCTGATGCAGGCATTGTTAGCGCTCGCCCTATAAACTTAAATGTAATTCAATCTGCGGAACCAGAGTCGCAGAATGGCTCTGTATTAATATATACGGTAAAGGAAGATCGTACTTTGCCGGGTTCTACAGGGGAAATAGAGGTATCAATACAAAGCTTAAGGGATTATGAAAACTATATTTTCACTGTTACAGTAGAGGTTCTTGACAGGATGGAACAGGAAGAATTTCGTTTCCAGCAAGAGGTAATGAAACTGCAAAGAGGTAAAGAAGGGTCTGTTGCTGCCGAGGCAGTAGAAGGAAGCGATGTAGAATATGAGTCAAGTGATTATACGATTGTTAATGTCGACAAGAAAACTGGAAAAATAACCGCTGGAAAGAAAGAAGGGAGTGCCACAATAACAGCAACAGCAACAGCGGTAGGAGAATATAAACCGAAAACAATAGAGTGTACAATCAAAGTAGTTCCAAAAGATAATACAATTACTACTTTATCGGCAGGTGAACAAGGCGACTATCAGTATAAGTTAGAAATAGAGAAAAGGAATGCTAAAGAGAAAGAACCTGTTATAATTGCAGGTAAGGATTGGTCTGAAATCGAAGATGATTTACAGAAAGAGATTAACGACTGTGATTCAGCTATTCCAAATGAGAATATTGAGTTTTATGATGTAACACTGCTTAGAAGGCTGATCGATCTTGATGATGCAGAGGGTGATAGAAATTTTGATTGGGAAGTTGTGGATACCGATGATGAATTTCCCGATGGTATTGACATCACCATGCCATATCCAGAGAGCAGAAAGGATAAAGTAAATAAAACATCCTTTGCGATAGCTCATATGTTTACAGAAAGAATTGATGGTCATAATCCAGGTGATACAGAGGGCTGGAAAGACGCAGATATTGAGAGGGTAAGTGACGGGCTTCAGTTTACAGTAACAGGATTATCGCCAATTGCAGTTGGATGGGGACCAATCAGAAATGATCAAGACAGCTTTAAGTTTGAGTATGAGGCTATGAAACTTCCGTTGTCTGGAACAACATCACTTGCTGTAAAATCTCCGGTAGAAGGTGATATAATCTATAGAACCAGCGATCCAAATGTTGTCAATGTAAGCGACAATGGAGTGGTTCGTGCAGTAGGTGAAGGACGTGCGACAATCACGGCAACAGCGCCGGAAAATGATGACTATAGGGGAAAAACGATACATTGTGATATTACAGTGATTCCGAGAGAAAGTACAGCAAGCTTTACAGCTTATGAATTTACACAGGGCAGCTATCGGTATAAGCTGGAAATAGAAAAAGGGATTTCACAGTCTTTCGCAAATCTTCCGGGTGTGGGAACGGCGGAAATTGAACAGCGTCTGAAGACTTGTATTTTAGACGATGTTGATAAGGCGATAGGTGAAAATATAGGCATTTATGATATAAGATTGTATAGAAGACCGTCTGACGCAAACAGCACGGAAGCCAGCAAGGAATTTAACTGGGAGCTTGTGGATACGGAAGTGGAGTTCCCGGCAGACGGACTTGAGATCACAGTCCCCTATCCGGAAGGCAGAGGCTCTGATAAGGCGGCTAAAACGTCCTATGCCGCCGTGCATATGTTTACAGAAACCATAAATGGCAAGATGCCAGGTGAAATGGAAATCAGAACCAATGATGCGATTGAGAAGACAACGGACGGTTTAAAGTTTCTGGTAAATGGCCTGTCACCGATTGCAGTTGGCTGGGCTCCCATCAGGGAAGAGCAGCCGGGCTTCAAATTAGAGTATGATGTCAGAAAGATAATTGAATCAGATGAGTTCTCACTGGGACTTGTAGCAGTAGAAGGAAGTACGGTAATTTATGAGACAGAGGATCCAGACATTGTTGATATAGATGAGGAAGGCAATGTATATGCTATAGGTGAAGGACGTACGACTATAAGAGCCATAGCGTCAGGAACAGAAGATTATTTACCGGCGACTGTAACATGTGATTTTATTGTAATCCCGGAAGAAAGTGTAGTTGATTTTACAGAGGAGTTTACAAAGAGCGGAAAGACGTATAAGCTGGAGATTGAAAAAGGACTCTCAATGTATCCAACGGAATCTCTGGAGAAGGATTCTTCTGAAATTGATGAGGAACTGCGGCAGGCTATTTTAAAACTGAATTCTGCTATACCAGAAGAGAATATTGAAGTTTATGATGTGGCGCTTTATAAAAAGGCAGAAGATTCATACAGCTGGGAATTAGTAGATGATAAAGAGTTTCCAAGTAAACTTGCGATTACCCTTCCTTATCCAGAAGGAAGAGACGGAGACAATAGCGCTTATACTGTGGCACATATGTTTTCAGAAAAAGTGAATGGTAAAAAGCCGGGCAAAATCGAAAGCTGGACTGGTAAAAAGGTTAAAACAACAGACAATGGAATTTCGGTTACAGTGACGGGTCTGTCACCGTTTGCAGTGGGCTGGGAGGAGGTAACACCTACCCCAGATAATCCGACAAACCCGGATGACCCAACGAATCCAGATAACCCAACGAATCCAGATGATCCGGCAAACCCGAATGACCAGAATAACAATACTGGCACAAATGGAAACAATACCGGTACAACAGGGACGAACACCGGTACAACCGGAAGGACCGCAACAACCGGAAGCAGCGGTGCGACTTCAGGAACGACAACAGGAACAGGAACTAAGAGTGCAGCAACAGGTGATACAAATCAGGTAATTTTGTATATTGTCCTTTTCGCGGCAGCGGCGGCAGTCCTTGGAATTGTGTTTGCGGTGAGAAGAAAACGTAAATAGAGAAATTATTATAGAATGACGGTGATGCTTCATGCAGAACCGTCATTTTATTAATCACAAATGTGAATAATAAAATGATTATTAAGTGTTGATTAAAACGATGAAAAAGGATATACTTTATGAAATATGGTTATAAGTGTATTTTGGCAGCTATGGAGCAGGTGCTGGATTATATGGAAGCGTTGAATGATACTGCAGTAGATGTGAAAGGAAGCCTCAGAAAAGAAAGAAGGCTGTTTGATTTTCCATGTTTCAGGGAGGCCTGGCTGAATGCATGTCTGCACAATCGCTGGTCAAGCAAAACTCTTCTAGTATAAAAAGCATGAATGCAGAATAGAAAAGTTTGAAATAATCTAAATAACAAAATAGGAGGAATTTACCATGAACAGGGAACAGGCACATGAGATTTTAATGAAGTACATGAAAGGTGAAAACTACATAACCCATTCCTATGCGGTAGAGGCCATCATGCGCGGCCTGGCGAAACGCCTTGCGCCGGATGATGTAGAGTACTGGGGGATTGTGGGGCTTCTCCATGATCTTGATGAGGAGCAGTGTGACTGGCAGCACGATATGAGTGTCCACGGCCCTACATCTGTTGAGATACTTAAAAAGGAAGGAATTGAGGATAAGGTGCTGTTTGATGCAATTTGCGCGCATAACCCCAAAAGTAAAGTTAAGGCTAAGACGAAGCTTCAGTATGCCATACTGGCAGCGGATCCTATGAGTGGATTTGTAAAGGCGGTAGCGCAGATTTACCCGGATAAGAAGGTGGCAAGTGTTAAGCATAAGTCTGTTATGAAGCGTTTTAATGAGAGACGGTTTGCGGCAGGCGCCAATAGAGATTATATGGAATGTATCGAGTTTACAGGGCTTAGCCTTGATGACCTGATTGATGTTGCGCTGGAAGAAATGACAGCGATTGCGGACAAGCTGGGGCTATAAAAGGATAGAAATTTTATATTGTACCCCTTGACAACTGTGCAAATTCGTAATAAACTAATCTAGCGTGCACAAGGATGCATATTGTTTTTGTGCGCCAATTCATTCAGATGTGAATGCAGCTTATTATTATCATAGGAGGTGAAAGAGAAATGCCAACATTTAACCAGTTAGTAAAAAAAGGACGTCAGACATCTGTAAAGAAGTCTACAGCTCCGGCTCTCCAGAAGGGTTACAACTCTCTTAGAAAGAGGGCAACGAATGAGTCAGCGCCGCAGAAGAGAGGCGTATGTACTGCTGTTAAGACAGCTACACCTAAGAAGCCTAATTCAGCGCTTAGAAAGATTGCCAGGGTTCGTCTTTCTAACGGTATCGAGGTAACAAGCTATATTCCGGGCGAAGGACATAACCTTCAGGAGCATAGTGTTGTTCTTATCCGCGGAGGAAGAGTAAAAGACCTTCCAGGTACAAGATACCACATTATCAGAGGAACACTGGATACGGCAGGTGTTGCGAAGAGAAGGCAGGCACGTTCAAAATACGGTGCTAAGAGACCGAAAGACGCTAAGAAGTAAGGCCCGAAGAACTATCATTTAAGAATATTCACAAACAGAACTATGATGAAGTAAGTTGCGAGACATAGATTGATTATAATATGTCCATGCACTGCACAGTATCATTAGAACGACACATGTGAGTACCGATGAATTAAATCAAATTTGTTGGGGACAGGCAGAACAGCAAACCTGAAAAGGAAACTTTTCATCATCCGTTTCACGCTTATCTGCTGTTCTTGACAGAATACAATGTTTAAGGAGGGAAGGATCGTGCCACGTAAAGGACATACTCAGAAAAGAGACGTATTAGCAGATCCGTTATACAATAACAAAGTGGTAACAAAGCTTATCAATAACATTATGTTAGATGGTAAGAAGGGTGTTGCACAGAAGATTGTGTACGGAGCATTTGAAAGAGTTGCATCAAAATCCGATAAGCCGGCAGTTGAAGTATTTGAGGAGGCTATGAATAATATCATGCCTTTGCTTGAGGTTAAGGCAAGACGTATCGGTGGTGCAACATATCAGGTTCCGATTGAGGTAAGAGCAGACAGAAGACAGGCTCTTGCACTTCGCTGGCTTACCATGTTTTCACGCAAAAGAGGCGAGAAGACAATGGAAGAAAGACTGGCAAATGAGATTCTTGATGCAGCGAACAATACAGGCGCATCAGTGAAGAGAAAAGAAGATATGCACAAGATGGCAGAGGCTAATAAGGCATTTGCACACTACAGATTCTAGGAGGCAGCAATGGCAGGAAGAGAATACCCGTTAGAGAGAACTAGAAATATCGGTATTATGGCGCATATTGATGCTGGAAAGACAACAACAACAGAGCGTATTTTGTATTATACCGGTGTTAATCACAAGATTGGTGATACTCACGAAGGTACTGCTACAATGGACTGGATGGCTCAGGAGCAGGAGAGAGGTATCACGATTACTTCCGCTGCTACAACATGTCACTGGACACTGCAGGAAAACTGCAAGCCAAAAGAAGGCGAATTAGAGCACCGTATCAATATTATTGATACCCCGGGACACGTTGACTTTACAGTAGAAGTAGAGCGTTCACTTCGTGTACTTGACGGCGCAGTAGGCGTATTTTGTGCTAAGGGCGGAGTTGAACCGCAGTCAGAAAATGTATGGCGTCAGGCAGACACATACAATGTACCGAGAATGGCATTTATCAATAAGATGGATATTTTAGGAGCTAATTTCTACGGTGCAGTAGAACAGATTAAGACAAGATTGGGAAAGAATGCAATCTGTATTCAGCTTCCAATCGGAAAAGAGGATGAATTCAAGGGAATTATCGACCTCTTCGAGATGAAGGCTTACATCTATAATGATGATAAGGGTGATGATATTTCAATCATCGATATCCCGGAGGATATGGCTGACGATGCGGAGCTCTACCGCACAGAGCTGGTTGAGAAGATCTGCGAATTGGATGATGATTTGATGATGGCTTACCTAGAAGGCGAGGAGCCGTCTGTTGCTGAATTAAAGGCAGCTTTAAGAAAGGCAACCTGCGAGTGTACGGCAGTTCCGGTATGCTGTGGAACAGCGTATAGAAATAAGGGAGTTCAAAAGCTCTTGGACGCGGTTGTAGAGTTTATGCCTTCTCCGCTTGACATTCCGCCGATTCAGGGTGTGGATGCAGATGGAAATGATGTAGTAAGACACTCTTCTGATGAAGAGCCGTTTTCAGCACTTGCATTTAAGATTATGACAGACCCGTTTGTCGGAAAGCTGGCATATTTCAGGGTATATTCAGGTACAATGAACTCTGGTTCTTATATTCTGAATGCGACAAAGGGCAAGAAGGAGCGTGTTGGACGTATCCTTCAGATGCACGCAAATAAGAGGGAGGAGCTTTCTAAGGTATATTCCGGCGATATCGCAGCTGCGATTGGATTTAAGTTCACTACAACAGGTGATACAATCTGTGACGAGCAGCATCCGGTAATCCTGGAGTCCATGGAATTTCCGGAGCCGGTTATTGAGCTTGCGATTGAGCCTAAAACTAAGGCTTCCCAGGGTAAGCTTGGAGAGTCTCTTGCAAAGCTTGCTGAAGAGGATCCGACCTTCCGTGCACATACTGACCAGGATACTGGGCAGACAATTATTGCCGGAATGGGTGAGC
Organism: uncultured Lachnospiraceae bacterium; assembly: GCA_949502235.1. GTDB lineage: Bacteria > Bacillota > Clostridia > Lachnospirales > Lachnospiraceae > CAPEBR01. Next base: position 9,963 of record CATBDC010000066.1, read on the forward strand.
TTCACCTGGAGATTATCGTTGACAGGCTTCTCCGGGAGTTTAAGGTAGAGGCAAATGTAGGCGCTCCTCAGGTTGCATATAAGGAAGCATTTACTAGATCAGTTGATGTTGACAGCAAGTATGCAAAGCAGTCTGGAGGACGCGGGCAGTACGGACATTGTAAGGTTAAGTTTGAGCCAATGGATGTAAATGGAGAGGAGACCTTCTTCTTCGAGTCTAGCGTAGTCGGCGGAGCGATTCCGAAGGAATATATTCCGAAGATCGGCGAGGGTATCGAGGAGGCTATGCAGTCAGGACTTCTTGGAGGATTCCCAGTTGTGGGTATCAAAGCAAATGTGTATGACGGCTCCTATCATGAAGTCGATTCAAGTGAGATGGCGTTCCATATTGCCGGCTCTCTGGCATTTAAGGATGCTATGAGGAAGGCTGAACCAGTGCTTCTTGAGCCTATTATGAAGGTTGAGGTAACTATGCCGGAAGAATATATGGGCGATGTTATCGGCGATATTAATTCACGCCGCGGCCGTATCGAAGGTATGGATGACCTTGGCGGAGGAAAGATTGTACGCGGATTTGTGCCGCTTTCCGAGATGTTCGGATACTCTACAGACCTTCGTTCCAGAACACAGGGACGCGGAAACTATTCCATGTTCTTTGAGAAATATGAACAGGTTCCCAAGTCTGTACAGGAAAAAGTGTTGTCAAACAAAAATTAAAAGCAATTAAATAGTAAAAAGGCTTGAAAAACATGCAGATTTGAAATATAATCAATGTTAGCCGAGCAAACGAAAATAATCAAAAATTGCCTTAGAGGCGCTAGAATTAAGGAGGATATTCAAAATGGCAAAAGCTAAATTTGAAAGAACAAAACCGCATTGTAATATCGGTACTATTGGTCACGTTGACCATGGTAAAACAACTTTAACAGCTGCTATCACCAAGGTTCTGTCCCAGAGAGTAGCAGGAAATGCAGAGGTTGCATTTGATAATATCGACAAGGCACCAGAAGAGAGAGAGCGTGGAATTACTATTTCTACAGCACACGTTGAGTATGAGACAGACAAACGTCACTATGCACACGTTGACTGCCCGGGACATGCTGACTACGTTAAGAATATGATCACTGGTGCTGCTCAGATGGATGGCGCTATCCTTGTAGTAGCTGCTACTGACGGTGTTATGGCTCAGACAAAAGAGCACATCCTGCTTTCACGTCAGGTAGGTGTTCCTTATATCGTTGTATTCCTTAACAAGTGTGATATGGTAGACGATGATGAGCTTATCGAATTAGTAGAGATGGAAGTAACAGAGCAGTTAGAGGAATATGAGTTTACAGACTGCCCGATTATCAAAGGTTCTGCTCTTAAGGCTCTTGAGGAGCCAGAAGGAGAGTGGGGAGATAAGATCATGGAGCTTATGGCTACAGTTGATGATTATATCCCGGATCCGCAGCGTGCTACAGATCAGCCGTTCCTTATGCCTGTAGAGGACGTATTCTCTATTACAGGACGTGGAACAGTTGCTACTGGTAGAGTAGAGCGTGGTGTTCTTCATGTATCTGATGAAGTTGAGATTATCGGTATCCATGAGGAGACAAGAAAGACTGTTGTAACAGGTGTTGAGATGTTCCGTAAGCTGCTTGACGAGGCTCAGGCTGGTGATAACATCGGCGCTCTTCTGCGTGGTGTTCAGAGAACAGAGATTGAAAGAGGACAGGTTCTTGTTAAACCAGGTTCTGTAACATGCCACAAGAAATTTACAGCTCAGGTTTACGTACTGACTAAGGATGAAGGTGGACGTCATACACCATTCTTTAACAACTACAGACCGCAGTTCTATTTCAGAACAACAGACGTTACAGGTGTCTGCAACCTTCCAGAGGGTGTAGAGATGTGTATGCCTGGCGATAACGTAGAGATGTCAGTTGAGCTGATTCATCCGGTAGCTATGGAGCAGGGTCTTACATTCGCTATCCGTGAGGGTGGTAGAACTGTTGGTTCTGGTCGTGTGGCTACGATTATTGAGTAATTACAATTTATTCAGTAAAATCAAGGCTTTCGGAGATTTCTCCGAAAGCCTTTTTATGTGAAAAGCCACTTTAGAGAACTAAAGTGGCT
>CATBDC010000067.1 GCA_949502235.1 uncultured Lachnospiraceae bacterium
GTGAGTGCCTGCAATGATGAAGAACAATGGAAATATTTTATTGCCGTTTCCAGTACAAAAACAAGTAATGAGTTTGAAGAATATACTGTACCTGCATCTACCTGGGCAATCTTTTCTGGAACGGGTACAAACCAGTCCATACAGGAATTGGAGCAGAAGATTATCATGGAGTGGCTTCCGGCTTCTGGATATGAATATGCAGACGCTCCCGATATCGAAGTATACTTAAATGCCGATCCACAGAACGCACAATACGAGGTATGGATACCCGTGTTAAAGAAAAAGGGATAATGGAGGGACCTATGGACGATAAATTTAATATGTTTATGGAAACAGTTGATGAGCGCTTCCGTGGCTTTGCAAGCCAAATCAACGAGTATCTGACAGGAAACGGCTGTAAGTGTGATATAAAATTGCAAAAAAGCGGCTATGTTGTATCCTATGTGTTAAACAGCAGCAAAAGGACTTTGGCAGCCTTCGTATCCCGGAAAACGGGGATGAAGCTTCGCATTTATCCCGAACATATAGGGGAATACCAGAGCTTTCTTGATACACTGCCCGAAAAGGTAAAAAAGGAAATCAAGAAAGCCTCCGTCTGCAAACGGCTTATCAACCCCGATGACTGTAATCCGAAATGTCTCAGGGGATATACGTTTGTGTTAGATGGCGAGCAGTATCAAAAATGCCGTTATATGGCGTTTCAGCCTGCATTGAGTGAGGAAAATAATCCATATATAAGGCAGTTTTTGGAGAAAGAACTGGCTGCTGTTCACAGCTCTGCGCAGAACGTAAGAAAATGATTTACGTGTGAACAAATCCCATTGCCGAAAGCAATTTTAAATGGATTTGCAAGAGGGACTGTTCGTAATTCACTACAGCCATACCTCAACAGCCGTATAGGTATGGCTGTAGTGGTAGCCCAGTTTCTCCGCCAGTGCTACAGAACCCTTATTATGTGCATCCCAGCTTGGATATAATCCCAGCTTTAGACATTCTAATATAAGCTTTGCCCCGCAGGCGAAAGCGAGCCCTCTGCGTCTGTATTCTTCTTTCGTATCAATTTCGATTTCGATTCCTTCCCGGTATCTGGCATAGGAGGAGGCACCGGAGAGAAGCTGGTTATCCTTGCGGATTACGGCGCCGATCCCAAGCTTACGGTAATTCTCATAATCCGGAAACTGTGATACCAAATCAACGCTCCATGGTTCGGCTTTGCACATTTGGTAAAGCTTTTCATCGATCATCGAAATTTCATATTCCTTTGGCAGAGAAAGAACTGCTTTTTCTAATTTTGCCCTGTCAAAAATGTCAGGTTCTTTTTTTATGGCATAGCGGGAAATGATCTTTGCCTTTTCTTTGTAAAATTCAGTAATTATATTCTGCCAGAGCTTATTTTGCGGGACCATAATCATAAAATCCTGCCTGCACCAGCCAGGTTTATAGGATACCAGCTCCAAAGACGGATGTCCCGCAAAAAAAGTAAAATCTCCAAGAACGGCCATTGCTGATGCAGGCCTGTCTTTGTCGTCTGCATAGATTTTTCCCATAACACCCTGCAGGCAGGACCAGATAAGTGTTTCCTCCCATCCGCTAAAGAGTGGTGCTGCCCTGTGGGTGTTCAGAATTTCATATATCATTCGTATGCCCCTTTCCATGAATACCCATAAAAGTTATGTGTTTATATTCTGACACATTTTTTTCCACTAAGCAAACATAACTTTTGAATTTCAAATTCATGTCTGAAATATATAATGATAATAATACTGAAAAACTTTGGGAGGAAGGATGGAACCGCGATTTATAATAAGATTAAGGAGGCATATTCTAAAGATAACATTGCCAATTAGAATGAAATGAATTAAACTTAAACTGAAACGCACAAAGATAAGGACAGGCGGTATCAGCTATGAGTTTATTTGAATGGATTTTTAAGCGGAATAAAAGGACAAAGGCTTCTGTAAATGAATATCTGGCGGAACGTTCTGCCGAGTGTGAGCAGCTTTTGGGCTTAAAGGAATTCATAGACAGGCTTCTTGAGTCAGAGCAGTATGCGGCCAGGAGCAGTTATAAGGAGTATGTACAAGAGCACGAGCGGCTTATTCACTATTTTAAGGTTTTGATCGACAGTGAATCTATAGATAGTTATTGCAGGAGAAACAATCTGGAATCTTCAGATGTACATGAAACGGTAGAGAGATATGAAAAGATAGATGAACTGGTGGAGGCCCACAATGAGAGGTTTATAAAAGCAGCGCTTTTTAAGGACAAGGAATATTTTGACCATATTTTAGAAAATGTTGACCCGCGGATTCTGCTGGATGAGGAGCAAAGAAGGGTGGTTCTTACAGATGAGGATTACTGCCTTGTAATTGCGGGAGCGGGCGCGGGAAAAACGACAACCGTGGCCGCCAAGGTCCGCTATCTTGTGGAGAAAAGGGCAGTGGATCCAAAGCAGATTCTCGTGATTTCCTTTACAAATAAAGCGGTTCAGGAGCTTAGGGAAAAAATAAATAAAGATCTGGGTATAGACTGTCCGATTGCAACCTTCCACTCCACGGGGAATGCCATTTTAAATAAACATTCGCCCGAGAAGTTGAATATCGTGGATTCTTCAAGGCTGTATTTTGTGCTTCAGGATTACTTCAGAGGTAATATTCTTAAAAATGAAAGTCTGGTGAATAATCTGATTTTATTCTTTGCATCCTACTTTGACGCGCCTTATAAAGGAGATGATTTAAACCAGTTTTTTAACCGGATTGCCAAAGCCAATTTTTCCACAATGCGAAGTGACCTGAATGAGTTCCAACGGCAGATTGTGGATACCAGGACGAAAAAGATGGTGACCATCCAGAATGAAATCCTGCGCTCTTACCAGGAGGTGGAGATTGCCAATTTTCTGTATTTGAACGGCATTGATTACGAATACGAGCCTATTTACCAGTATCATATTTTGCTTTCTAGGAAGCCGTACACGCCTGATTTTATCATGAAGCAGGGAGAAAGGACGGCATACCTGGAGCATTTCGGACTTACGGAGGAGGGGGAAAACACAAGGTATACGCCCAGTGAGCTGAAACGGTATAAACAGGCGGTAAATGAAAAGATTTTGCTGCACAGGCGGCATGGAACGGAACTATTATATACATTTTCTTCCTACAAGGATAAAAGGAGCCTGAAAGAGCATCTGGAAGAAATCCTCACGGAACATGGATTTGAGCTTAAGTCCCGCTCAAATAAGGAGATACTGGAAAAGCTTGTGGCATCTGAGGAAAACCGTTACATCAGAAAGCTTTTGAATCTTATCTGCCGTTTTATCACTAATTTTAAGACAAACGGCTATACGGCGGAGGAATTTAACCGCATGTACCATACAACTAAAAACGAGCGGACAAAGCTGTTTCTAAATATCTGCCATGACTGCTATCTGGAATATGAGCGTTATCTGAAGGAAAACAATGCTGTTGATTTTGAGGATATGATTAATGAGTCGGCGCAGGTTTTGAGAGAAGTAGAGGAAATGAAGCAGAAGCTGGATTTCAAATACATTATTGTAGATGAATATCAGGATATTTCCAGGCAGCGTTTTGATCTGGTGAAAGCCATGCGTGAGGTTACGGATGCGAAGATTATAGCAGTGGGAGACGACTGGCAGTCTATTTATGCCTTTAGCGGCTCAGATATAACCCTGTTTACAAAATTTGCGGAGAAAATGGGGTATGCGAAGCTTCTTAAGATTACAAAAACCTACCGCAATTCCCAGGAGGTTATTGATATTGCGGGTAACTTTATTCAGAAAAATGCAGAACAGATAACCAAGGCGCTGAAATCACCCAAAAATATCGAGGATCCGGTTATTATTTATACTTACGACAGCACGAGGAAAGACAGAAATGCAGATAACAGGAGCGGCATAAATTATGCCATCGCCCATGCTATCGAGACGGCTCTGGGACAGATTGTACAGTACAATAAGGCAGAAGGGAAAGAGGAGGATTCTTCCATTCTGCTTCTGGGAAGGTTTGGCTTTGACGGGGAGAGGCTGGAGCGTTCGGGTCTGTTTGAGTATATCAACCGGGGAGGCAAGCTTAAGTCTGTAAAATATCCAGGACTGAATATTACGTTTATGACGGCCCATGCTTCTAAAGGGCTGGGTTATGACAATGTCATTGTGGTGAACGGGCGCAATGAAACCTATGGCTTTCCATCTAAGATAGAGGATGACCCGGTTCTGGCCCTGGTGATTAGGGGCGACCGTTCTATTGACTATGCGGAAGAGCGGCGGTTGTTTTATGTGGCAATGACACGGACCAAGAACCGGGTGTACTTTATTGCCCCTGAACAGAACCCTTCGGAATTTCTGCTGGAGATAAAGAGGGATTACAAAAACATTGTACTGAAAGGCAGCTGGAATGAGGAGGTTCAGAACAATAATTTCGGGAAAAAGGCGTGTCCCATCTGCGGATATCCCATGCAGTACCGGTATAAAAATGCATACGGACTGCGGCTTTATATCTGTACAAATGAGCCTGAAGTCTGCGGTTTTATGACAAATGAATATGCGGGCGGGAAGCTTTCTATTATAAAGTGCGGGCAGTGCCGGGACGGATACCTTGTCGTGAGGAAGGGCAGAGGTGATCAGTATTTTCTTGGCTGCAGCAACTATAAGAGGGACGGAACCGGATGCAATCATTCCATATCAAAGGCTAAATATTACGAGATGATGAAGTATAAGCCAGAGCCGGAGCAAACGCAGAAGCCGCAGGAACAGCCCCAGCAGATGAGGAAGCCACAGCCGCAGGCGCAGCAGCAAATGGGTAAACCGGAACCTAAGGGCAGCATTGGAAAAGCGGAGCTTCCTCCGGTTATTTACCGGGATTATGAATTAAACGATGTTGTCTGCACGGCGCTTAACTGTCTCTCCCATATCAGTGAGAGAAGATATTATGGCATGACCATCCTGATGGATACTCTGCAGGGAGCAGAGGATAATCGTAAAATATCAGGTGCGGGTCTGAATCATTTGCCGGAGTACGGAAGGCTTAAGGATGTTCCGAGGGATGATATGAAGGTGATTATTGAATGGATGATAGAGAATCATTTTATGCTGAAAACGAAAGGGCAGTATCCGGTTCTGCATCCGACTTATGAAGGAATGCATTATGATGAGGTTATGACAGGCAGTATGCTAAGAAGGCTTAAGAAATATCTGGAAATGACAGAGGGCAGTGATAAGTAAATCCATTTAAAATTCTGAATCACTTTCTTACGGTCTGCGCAGTAAATGCGCAGACCTGTGACCAGTAACATTTATTTTCTATAGTATCTATAGCAGCGGAGCCATAAATCCCGCCACAATTACTGATACAAGGCAGGAGATACCGCCTACCACGAATCTAGGCATAATCTTTGACATCAGGTATGCTTTTTCCTCCTCGGTTTCGCCTACCGCATTACTGACCTCATTTGAAATCAAGTATGTGGTCGGGAAGCCTAACATCTGGCAGAAGCCGATACCAAACGCAAGCGGTTTAGAATTTACAATCTTCCATGCCGGCAGTATTTTCATCATAACAAAAATAGAGAGAATGGATACTGCAAACATAACAGCAACCGGTACAATAAGGCTTAACAGATCCTTAAGGGAGATGGAAGCCAGTGAAGGAATTACCGCGGCAAATACTACCATGTTAATGAAGCCCTTTAATTTGCCCTTTTCAAGAATATCTTCAGGTACGATTCCAAGCCATGTAACAACAACACCAATAATCAGGCACACGATGGAGTAATTCAGATGTACGATTTCTGAAAGCTTAAGCCCGATTAAGGAGAAAAATGCAGTTAAAAATATGCATACATTTGTAGAATAATATTTTTCATATTTCTTTGCAAATTTTACCGGCTTTACAGCTTCCGTTTCCGGAGCTTCTTTTTTAGCTTCCGCTTCTAAGCGGACTCCCTTTTCTTTTGCGTCACGGTATTCTGTCAGCAGGCGGTTTGCCTCCTGCAGTGCTGCGTGAGAGGCAATAGGAGTGCCTACGAATTTCTGGATGGCGAATACAACGGTAGCCGTAGCGGCGGCAAGGGCAAGTCCCTTTTCCATAGCTGCCTGTGTCATAATTGTGGTTGCCGGAAGTGCTCCATTAATGACAGGTATGCTGGCAAGTACGGTACTCTTTCCGAGGAAAGGTATACATAAGGATACACCGATAATAACAGCCACAATACCAAGCCATGCAGTTAATACAGTACGCCATTCGTCAATAAACTGCCGGATATTCAGCATTGTTCCCATACTGAACATAATCATCGGCACACTCCAGCTTGCAGCAGCTGTCATGCCTGCGCGCTCGATGATATCTGATGGAATAATCTTTGCCACAAAGAGAATCAGGAACAGAAGCAGAGTGACAAATACTGCGGATATTTTTGCCTTTGTAACGTTTGCGATAAGATCTCCAATTGTAAATAAAAGTAATACTACACTGAACCATAAAACCATATCAGCCATGATATTTCTCCTCTCATGTTTTCTATAAATATTTTTCAAACCATTGTATGATTGCCTCCACTCTCACAATTCTGTGAGAAGGCCTTCCGCTTCTGGAAAGCGAGTGGGAATCTCCGTGAAACAGGTACATTTCAGTTTCAACACCAGACTGCTTTAAGGCTGTGAACATCTGGAAGGCTTCTCCCATAAAACAGCGGAAATCCTTATCGCTGTGCAGAAACAGGGTAGGTGTTGTTGCGTTTTTGGCATATTTAAGGGGGGATTGATCCCACAGAATCTCTTCGTTCTTCCAGGGACTGCAGTCTCCGCAGGACTGCTTCATAACCCGCTCGCCTAAGTCGCTGGTCAGAGCTGTGGTAACCAGATTACTGATACTGCGCTGGGAGCAGGCCGCCTTGAAGCGGTCTGTGTGCCCGATGATCCAGTTTGTCATGTAACCGCCGTAGCTTCCTCCAGTCACTCCCAGACGGTTTTCGTCTAGATTGGGAGTTCTGCGCAGACATTCATCGGTAAATTCCATCAGATGGTTATAGTCCACCTGTCCCCACTGTCTGACCATTTCCAGGAAACGTTCCCCATATCCATCACTTCCGTGGGGATTACAATAAAACACATACATTCCTTTTGCGGCAAGGCACTGGAATAAGTGCATGTGAGCCTTGCTGTATGCCCACTTTGGGCCTCCGTGAATGTATAATACTCCCGGATACTTTTTTGTATTATTAAAATCAACAGGCGGGATGATAAAGCCTTCCACCTTTTCATTGTTTTTTGCTGTAAAGCTTACATATTCCGGCACGGAAATTTTATGGGTGCTAAGATATTCGCCGGAGAAATCGGTAAGCTTTGTCTTTTCTCCTGTTTCCATGTGGATCCGGTAAATTTCCGGAAGCTCATGGTTTTCCAGTATAACGCAGAAGCAGTAGTTCCCGGAAATATCAAGGGAGGTCAGGCCGTCTGTCAGGGCAATCTGACGGATGTCTCCAGTCTGTCCGTCCACATTATCCAGGGCGGTATGTGTTCTCTGAAGCCGGATAGCGGTCATGGTGTTTCCGGTGATTTTACGGGTCTGGCCGCCGCCGTAGGCAGTATCCACGTCTATCAGGGAGGAATACATGCCGTCAGGACATGCAGTCCTGCGCAATTCCCTGGTGTCAGGGTTCAGCAGATAAAGGTCGTGGTTCTGAGTTGCGGAACGGTCTAAGGGTGAGGCATGAAGAAGTATCTGCCCGCAGGCAAGCCATCGGGCAATACTGATCTGATATCTGCCTTCTGCAATTAATTCTTCTGTCTGTCCACTTTCTATATCATAAAGGTAAAGGCTGTGAAATAATGAGGCACAGTCCTTGTAATTCTCCCCAAAGTAGAGGATCTGTTTTTTGTCAGGACTTATATCAAAGCCTGCCGTCTCATAGTATTTCCCCGTAATATAGCTTATAGCTCCCTTCGTTTCATCAAAGATGCCGAGGCGGATTCTTCTTCTGTCAGTAAATTCTTCTCCGTTTCTTATAAATGGCTTATCGGTGAATGTAAAGAGATCAACGCCCTCTTTTGCACGATCACTGCACTCCATATGAGGATCGGTGCTCTGCTTTGCCTTAATTACCCATTTGGATGCTCCAAGGGGTGTCGGAAGGTCTGTCTGCGCCGGGATACTGAAGAGCTTTTCTATAGCTTTATCTGGGCAGGAGAGCTTATACAGATCAGTCTGTCCCTTTTGCGCTGTATCTGTGTACCTGAACAGAAGCGCATTTTCAGCCAGCCAGCGGAAGTCTTTTATATTGCCTGTCTGTGTGAGCCTGTCATAACTGCCGTCTGGATTTAACATACAGATGTCGTGCCGGTAGCCGTCATTTTCCGCGTCCATTTCCGAGAGAAGGAAAGCAGGAGTCCCGTGTTCAGGAGAGCAGCAGATGTCATGTGGAAACTGAAATTCATATAAATCATTTGCTGAAACAAATTTGTCATTCATTCTTTATCCCTCCTTTTTTACATAGGCCTGAAACCAGTCTGTCATTTCTTCCAGCCGCTTAAGCCGCTGCTTTGGCCGCCCAGAGCGGGAAAGCTCATGGTTTTCTCCTTGAAAGAGACAGAGCTTTGCGGGACATCCGTGTATTTTAAGAGCCGCGAACATCTGAAAGGCTTCCTGCATATAGCAGCGGTAGTCGCTGTCGCCGTGAATGAAAAGTGTAGGTGTGGTACACTTGTCCGCATATTTAAGCGGGGACTGTTTCCACTGCAGCTCATGGTCTTCCATATGCGATGCGCCGGTCTGTCCCTTGCAGAAGTAATACCCAATGTCTGTTGTCCCTTCCATGCCGGTCCAGTTTGCGATAGAACGCTGGGAGCAGGCGGCTTTGAAACGGTTTGTATGGCCGATGATCCAGTTTGTCATAAAGCCGCCGTAGCTGCCGCCTTCCACGGCGAGGCGCTCCCGGTCGATATCAGGATATTTGTCAAGCACAGTATCCGTAAATTCCATAAAATCTGTAAAATCTATATCACCAAACCGTCTCCGTATATCGCCGAATTCATTCCCCCGCCCTTCGGAGCCGCGCGGATTGCAGAAGAAAACAAAATATCCCTGTCCGGCAAAAAGCTGCATCTGGTGCATGAACACCGGGCCGTAGGTAAGTCTCGGTCCCCCGTGAATAGCCAGTATGCCAGGATATTTTTTCCCAGGCGTATAATCTGCGGGCTTTAAGATATATCCCTGTATAGGGAAGGGGGCGCTTCCCTGTGATTCTATATATTCAGGTACAGATATCTTATATTCCTCCTGTATAAAATCATTCAGGTGCGTTTTCTGTTTTAAAGAATCTTCTTCAAGTATGTATAGCTCAGGAAGGAGGCATCCGCAGGAGGAAACGCACACAAGCCGGCCGTTTTTTACATCCAGAAAATCTACGGAGCCTTCTTTTGTCAGCCGGGTCTGCTCTCCGGTAAGAAGATTCAGCCTTTCGATGATACCGGCCATCTCTACGGTTGAGGTATAGTAAAGATAATCTCCGTCAACAACTGTTGTCTGTCCAAGACCCGGCTTTACATCAGAGGTAATCGTATTTCCGATGCAGTGATCCTGATGGGGCGACAGAAGCTTTAGTTCCTTTGTTTCTATATCAATAGAATAGAAATCTCCGTTCTCTCCGTTGCCATAGGAGGCGCCGTCTGTCAGGTTCAGAATCACCCGATTTTGATAAAGCTCAAAGCCTTTTACTAAAAAACGATCAGGCTCTAAAAGGCATGTATGGCTTTTTTTATCTACATCATAAATATAGACGCCGTTTTTCAGACTCTTGATATCTGCAAAGGACTGGCCGATATAAAGAATCTTTCCGTCCGCAGCCTTTATGCCGGCAGTGTGGAACATAGGCTCTGTGAGGGGTTCAAGCTGATTATGCCGGCTATTGTACAAATAGATTCTTTTTCTTTTTCCATTTACGAAGCCCGCTCCATTTAGTGTAAAGGGCACTTCACGGATATGCTCGAAGCCTCTGTTCTTGTAGACATCAAGCTGCCGGTTATATTCTTCTTCTGATAACCCCTCCGGGGACGGCGCGTCCACATCAAAGGACGCGGTCAGCACATAGCTTTCGCCTCCGGCAGGAAGAAGACGATCAGCCTTTACAGATAGCGGAAATTTTTCACTGACAGTATCACTGTCAATATTCAGAGTGCTGCAGCCGGAGGCCGTGGGGAAGAGAATATTTTTTTCATCTTCCCAGCAATAAGAGGTGATGTTCCAGGCGGAAGTCATCTGCCAGACACTGCCGGTTTCGTTGTTAAGTAAATACAAAGTATTCTTGTAGTTGTTTTCCTTTATGTCAGCTTTTTTTACAAGAAATGCGGTAAGACTTCCGTCCGGCGACAGCTGCGGATCATTTATGAACTTGAAATTCAGAAATGCTTCGCATGTAAAGCTTTTTTTCATGTTGTTCTCCTTTTTTAATTTTAAATATTAAATAAAAAATTTTTTATTTCTTTTTTATATAGGAAACCTGAAAGGCTTCCTTTTTCCGCGTTATTTATTATATTTTACAATTACACCATTAATGTGATCTTTTAGCTTGGCAATAGCAGCCTCCTTCTGGCGGGAGCTTATGTATTCTACAAGAAGCTCGTGGTCTTTAATGGTTCCTTTAAAATCCCGTTCCTTAAAAGGACGTGCAAGATAGTTTACGACAATGAACCGCCCCTGGACACCCGTATACAGCTCCTGAAGAATCTCATTGCCCGTGCCGTTCAGAATCATCTTGTGGAAATGTAAGTCAGCCATCGCAAGCTCGACATTTCTATTTTCCATAAGATACCGCTCGCATTGTGCGGCAGCAGTCCGGATCAATTCCAGACGCTGGCAGAATACATCTTCATCCTGCTCTGCAAAAAGCTGTTTCAGTCCGTAGCTTTCCAATAGAATCCGGGCTTCGCAGGTCTGCTTTACCGTGTCATATTCGTATTCAGGAACATAGACACGGCCGTTAGTCATAATCGTGAGAACTCCATCCTTATTCAGCATTTTTACGGCCTGTATGATGGGCGTGCGGCTGACTTCAAATTTTTCACAAAGATCATTCAGTAATATTTTCTGGCCGATGGAGTATTCCCCGCGGATTAAAGCTTCAATAATTTTATGATATAAAATTTCATCCAGATTGGATTTTACTCTCACAAGATCAACTCCTGTATATTTTTTCATGCAGTTATTATACTTCATTATATCAGATAATTTATAATATGCAATAAAAATAAAAAATTTTTTATTTTTATTTTTACTGTGAACGGGAGTGAACCAATGTCATTAAGTTAGTAACGAACTGCCTGAAA
>CATBDC010000068.1 GCA_949502235.1 uncultured Lachnospiraceae bacterium
ACTTTTTGTGCGTTAAAAGTCAGTGGAAAGTCTGACTTTTGACACCCACATCATACTATAATTATGAACACACAAAAGTGCAGCATCCTGCATGTTAGAGTTAGAAGGAGGAGAAGAAGTTGCTGTTGGCGATAGGTTTGTTTTTGTTGTTATATGTCGGTGTTTTGCTGGCTGGTTTCGTCCTGCTAAGGAAAGGGAAGCGGACGCTGGGGAGGATTCTTCTGTCGGTCTGCCTGCTATTGCTCCTTTTGCCGGTATCGTTTTTGGGTATAAGCATTGCGGGGCTTTTGGTACAGATGATGCTGGGAGTAGCTGCAGACAGGTATGTCGCGATACTTACGGGTATGGCGGTGCTGTTGGCGTGTTTATTTCTCTGCCTTTTGTGGGGGATCTTAAAGAAGAAGAAAGTTTATGTGCCGCTCTGTGCTGCCGGAGCGCTTTTACTGATAGCGCTTGGCGGGAATGCGGCGTACGACATATATCAGAGGAGTATTCCGGTCATAGATGAAAGCGGCAGCCTCCTTTATACCTATGCGCCTTACGGTAAAGACAGCAAAGTATACATTCCCGATGAAGCGCCGGATATAACTTTTACAAAGGATATACCCAGGATGGACGGCGCGACTGCGCTTTATCCCATCTATTCATCGTTTGCGAGAATGGTTTATCCAAGAGAAGTTCTGGATAAGGAGAGATATGACGTATACACAGATGAATATCTGCGATGTACCAAGACACCGCAGGCATATCAGAACCTGGCCGAGGGAGAGGCGGATGTGATTTTCGCGGCGGCTCCCTCCGAAGAACAAATGGAATATGCGGAAAGTCTGGGGGTAGAATTTGAACTGACGCCCATTGGAAAGGAAGCATTTGTATTTTTTGTAAATGCGAAGAACCCCCTGGAGGAGATTACCGTTGAGCAGATTCAGCAGATTTATTCCGGTGAGATAACGAGATGGGACGAGTTGGGGGTAAGCGGCTTGGGAGATATCAGGGCGTTCCAGAGAAGCGCCGGGAGCGGAAGCCAAAGCACGCTGGAGAAGCTGATGGACGGAAAGGCTTTGATGGAAGCGCCGAAAGAAGACGTAGTGGATATGATGGCCGGAATTATCGAGAAGACGGCGGATTATAAAAATTATAAGAACGCTATCGGATTTTCATTTCGTTTTTATTCGGCGGAAATGATAAAGAACCGCCAGATTAGGCTGCTGCGTGTGGACGGGACGGCGCCATCGGCGGAGAATATTGAGAATGGAAGCTATCCGTTAGCTTCAGAGTTCTATGCGGTTACAAGGTCCGATGCAAGCGAGAATACGAAAAAACTGGTGGAATGGATACAGGGAAAACAGGGACAGGATATTATAGAGGGGACGGGATATACGCCGTTAAAATAATGTGCAGTATACGCAAGGGCACTGTGTATCCTTATTGCTCTACATTAGAAAGAGGATTTGATTATGATATTTCAGACATTTTAATTCCTTCCCATTCAGAATCAACCCACAGAAAAACTGGAATCTGTACCCGTCTGTTATTATGTCACTGTCAACCTCTGCACAGCCTCTTCCTTCGTTGATACAAAGAAAAAGTCCTTCCCATGGTTTGACTCATAAATAAAATCTTTCAGCGGTTTACTGGTATAGTGCGAATAATCCCCGTAAACAGCCACCTTCACATGATAATTCATAAACTTCTGGAGAATCTCACCCGCCATACCCGTACTAAGAATGAAAAAATCCCCGCATATTACAGCTTTATCAATGACAATCCTCTCTGCGCCCGTCTCATACTTTACAGTCATCGCCAGATCCAGAGCCGACTGCGTATCAACAATTACCACCTCATCACCGGAAACGACTGCAATATCTATCCCGTTATCCTTCAAATACTCAATATTCATAATGTCCTCCTAACTCAAACCTGCAGTACAAATTCCAGTTGGAAATAAATTTTACAAGACAAAACATAAATTGTCAAGCATCGTTTTCACGTTCCCCAGCTCTCATATGGAACTATCCCTTTTTCAAATTTCTTCGCCGGAAATGACCCGTGGAACCACGCCAACCTCTGCAGTAAGCTGTCAGAAAGTATAGCGCGGACTTCTGTTTACTAATGATATGGGGGGCTTCTGCTTCCAGTCTGCTATATTGCTGCCGTGCAAAGGATGCAGAGCATTATAGTAGAAAGTGGAGGCAAACAGCGTTTTGCAAAATCTCTGACCAAAAATATGAATAAGATTTTTTTGCCTATTGATTCGTAACTACTATAAAGCTGACACTTCCTTTCGCTTTTTCGCCAGTTACTGAAACTGTATACGTTCCGCTTTCTTCAATATCAAATTCATCAGAAAAGGTGACATCTTCACCTTCATAGACAGGTACTTCATCTCTCATAAGAATCCTAAATGATAAGCTGCCGCCTTCAACAATAATTTCTGCATGGATAGTATCTTCTTTTTCGACAATCAAGTCTTGAGAGTCTGTTTTATTAAATACTTTATAGTCCATCATAAACTCGTTATGATTCCCTGTTCGGCTGCCGTCAAAATCTGCCCCACACGCCGTTAATGATAAAACCAGTATAAAAAAATACAAAATACATGAACGTTTTTTCATAATCTTACCTCTCTCTCAAATCCCGATTCAAGCTAATAATATCTCCCAAATATGCGGAATAATCCAATCCCTTTAATTTACAAATTTCTTGCGTATCTTCCTGAAACCATTTCATACAGCTTATCAAATTTTGTTCTACGCCGTCAAGATTTTCCGGACAGTAATATTTTTTCTTCTCTCTTTCCCGTTTCAGGATTACATCATTCTCATTAGAAAAACAAGCCACGACTCCGGTAACGCCGGAGCTGTGGCCGTCCTCATTATCTGTTATCTTCTCAGACAAAGCATCAATTGCTTACTTTGATATTTCAATCTTATCCTTAATAATCTCCGTCAGCATATCCGCCGCTTCGTTCATTCCTGAATCTTCCAGTTCTTTGAGCATCTTGTCATATGTTTTATCAAAGTCAGCCTCTTTCGCCGTTACGCATGCAACTAACTGGGACTGTGAAATCTCGTCCAGTTTGTTTCCAATCTCATCAAATTCAACCGGTTTGGACATTGCCCAGAGCGGCGGGAAATCCGGAGTTTCAAATTCATCCTGCTGCGGGAAGATATCTAACAGAATCTCTGCATCCCATGCAGCGCACGCTGCCTTCTGCTCCTCATTATATTTGGCAAGTACTTCTTCCTTGCTGTCCGGCCTGTATGAACTCCCTGTAGAATCCTCCACACCTACGCCATAGCGCGGGAATGGATAGCTGTGGAAACCAACTCCCGTAGTCTTCGCATAGTTTTTGTCATTGCTTGACGCATCAATCTCTTCCTGTTCACGGTAACGGTGTCCGTTCTCGTCAACCTTATAATTCACATCCTTGATTCCCCAGTTGATCAATACCTGGCCTTCGTCAGAGCAGAGGTAATCCAGGAATTTGATTGCAGTCTCAGGATCTTCACATGCCGTTGTAATACCGACTCCCTGCCCGGTAGCAAGCCCCTGATACATCATGGTCGGAACCTTTACGGATTCGTCCATACCAAGGGGAAGCCCGCAGTATGTCTGTCTAAGCTTACCGTCCTGCTTTAAGATCTTCTCTCCGTCCTGATAATCCCACTGGGTATCAAAGAGAGCCAGTACGCGGCCGGATGCAATCTTTGCAATATAATCATCATGGGTCTGGGTCGCAAACTCAGGATCAAGGATTCCTTCGTTATACATCTTATTCATCCATTTGAAATATTCCCGTACCTTCTCGGATGTAAACTTGAAGGTAGCGTTACCGTCCTCATCCACCATCCACTGTCCGTTGTCCGGAGCGCCTTCTGCGATGTATCCTGCCGGATTTCCCAGTGTGATCATCCAGTGCCAGTCAGAAGCTGAGAGGCTGAACCCGATATTGTCCATCCCATCTTCTGTTTTCGGATGAGCCGCAAGATAGTCCTTGATCATCTTCTCGAACTCTTCCAGAGACTTCGGTACTTCATAATTGTTTTCTTTCAAAACATTGAACTGAATCTGCGCCGTACCTGCGTCTTCAAACTTCGTTCCTCCCATATCATAGGAGCATAACTGGTAAATGGAAGGATCGTCCTTAGAATATTTCAGTTTGTCAAACTCATCACCATACATTTTCTTGATATTCGGTCCATACTCTTCAATCAGGTCTGTCATATCAATCAATACACCTGCGTCAATCAGGCTTCCCGCATCGCCCTTTGCATAAATGATATCCGGGAATTTCTGCTCTGCAATCATAAGTGAAATCTTCTGCTTATCCTCTCCTACCGGATGGTCTGTCTTAAGCTTCACACCGGTTGCTTCCGTTAGCGCTTCTGCCACAGGGTCTGTCCATGGATCATCTTCCTGCAGATCGGCGTTATAAAATGTCAATTCCGTTACACCATCTTCACTTTTGCTGCTGGATTCTTTTTTCTTACCGCAGCCTGCCGCCATACCTGCAGCTAAAGATACAGTCAATAATACGGCCAATACTCTTTTTGCTTTCATAATACAACTTCTCCTTATTTTATAAAAATATTTTTTATATCAGGCTGTCCTGCCATCAATCTTTCACTGCTCCCAGTGTCATACCGCCGACAAAGTATTTCTGAAGGAATGGGTATACCACAAGGATTGGTACTGTGGCAACAATTGTGATCGCCATACGCACCGACATGGGTGACACTGCATTCGCAAGCTGAGAAGTCTGATGCGGGTCAATCTGGATAGTTGCCTGCTCCATGATCTGATACAGCACATACTGCAGAGTCGGAAGCTCTCTTGCGTACAGATAGGTATCCATGAAGCTGTTCCACTGGCCAACCGCAAGGAATAAGGCAACGGTTGCAATGGTGGGCGTACACAGCGGCAGGATTACCTTAAGCCAGATCGTGAAATCATTGGCACCGTCAAGCTTCGCCGCTTCCTGCAGCGCAATCGGCAGCCCTTCGATAAAGGAACGCATCAGGATCACATTGTATACCCAGATCAGACCGGGAATAATATATACCCAGAAGTTATTCCCTAAGTTCAGTGTCCTAGTCAGGAGCAGATACTCCGGAAGAAGGCCGCCGCTGACATACATTGTGATGATAAATAAAATGGTAAAAGGTTTTTTAAAGTAGAAATCCTTCCTGCTGAGCACATAGGCAAGCATCGCCGTACAGATCACGCCTATTACAGTTCCTACCACTGTCTTAACCACAGACATCGTAAACGCCGCGCCAAGATCATTTTCTTTAAATATGTATGTATAGTTGCTGAGTGTAAATTTCCTGGGAATGATAAAATTCACATTCCTCATGGTGTCCATGGAATCATTCAGCGAGATTGCCAGTACGTTCAGGAACGGATACACTGTTATCACAATCAGAAACAGACAGAGTACCAGCAGTACATAGTCAAAGGCTTTTTCACCCTTTGAACTTTTAATCGTATAATCATTTCTTGCCATTTTTCCGCCTCCTATACCAACTTGTCTTCGCCAATCAGGCCTGCAACCTTATTTGCGATAAACAGAAGGATTACACCAACGACTGACTGGAACACACCGATTGCAGTACCAAGTCCATAGTTGTTATTGCCGATACCACGGACATACGCGAACCAGGAAAGAACCATTGCATGATCCTGTACCACACTGTTGCTTAAAAGCATCTGCCGTTCCATACCTACATTCAGCGCCGAACCGATGCTCATGATCAAAAGAACAATGATCGTTGGCTTGATGCATGGAAGCGTCACATGCCAGATCCGCTGGAACCGGTTGGCTCCGTCCACCTTTGCCGCCTCATAAAGCCCCTGGTCGATACCGGCCATTGCGGAAAGGTAGATGATCGCATCCCACCCCATCTCTTTCCAGACATTGATCAGGCAGACCACAACCCAGAACACCCACGAATTCGTAGACATCAGGTGTAGCTTCGTGTTTAACATGGTATCAATTGCACCGCCGTCATTGAAAAGCATCTTTGCGATACTTGCAATGATAACCCAGGATACAAAGTGCGGAAGATAAGAAACCGTCTGCGTAAGCTTCTTGAACTTCGTGAAGCACAGCTCATTTAGTATCAGCGCAAACAGAATGGATGAGATTGTCCCGATTGCAATGCCAAGGATACTGATTGCAATGGTATTGACCATCGTCTGCGGGAATAACCGGTCGGTAAATGCCTTCACAAAGTTGTCAAATCCTACAAACCTCCGTTCCCATACCGGTAATGCAAATGTGCCCGGCTTTACCTCCTGAAATGCCATCGTCCAGCCCCACAAAGGTACATACTTGAAGATAATGAGCCAGATTACAAAAGGCACTGACATCAACAGGAGATACCTCTGCCTCCACATGAGATTCAAGGAAAATTTTTCTTTTACTGCTGTTTCTTTTTTCTTCTTTTTCATCCTCTCTCTCAACCTCCTTTTTTATGATGTAATTATTATACAAAATGTGTCTGACGTTCTAATACCTTGCTTTTTACATGTGTTTTACACTATTTTTTTACACAAACTGACCTCAAATAATAAATGTCTAATTTTTACAATATTTATTGTTTAATAATTACTATTGCATTTTTTGTGTGAGCGCTTTAGCGTATTGCAGTATACCCACCCAAAGGTACACTTCATTTATTACTATACATTTAGAAGGAGAATTTGATTATGATATTTCAGACATTTCACAATGGAATAAACTTAGGCGGCTGGCTGTCGCAGTACGAATTTCTCACCAATCAGCCATTAACAGATGTAAAGACCCGGCGGTATTTTATAACTTCCATTATTATGAGCCCCAGGTATTTACCCATCAGAAAGCACATTTTTCCGAAGAAATGAAAGACTATAACCAGACAGTTACCTACCCCGGGGATATTTCAAGCTTTGCTGAATACCTGAAATCTCATCCGGAATATCTGATGAAATACCAGCTTGTTGCTAAGGAATACAATAATGATAAAAAACTTATGGAGAAGCTTTTAAAAGATGCTGTAGATTTCGTCAGATATACCGGTTGTTCTCTTTACTGCGGAGAATACGGAGTCATAGATTCTGCTCCTTCATCAGAAGCCGTCAAATGGATAAGGGATCTGCTTTTTATCCTCGATGAAAACCATATAGGACATGCATTATGGAACTACAAGGCTCTGGATTTTGGACTCCTCGATCTGGATGGAAATATCGTATCAGAAGAGTTCCCGCATTTTATTATTCAAAATAATCATTAAAAGTATTCTTAAAAGCGTACCGAAAGGAGAAATTTACGATAGCGGAGCTCTCAAAGGCAGTAAGCGGGGACTCGGCTGATGTCACTTATGGGTGGAGAGGTGTTTGCGGATATTCGCAGCGGGTACTTCTTTGTGGCACTGGCTGTGAAATTGGCGTAAAGTAAAATTTACTGTTTCGTAATCCCTAAAATATATTGGTATGCAAACGCAATTCCATTACAAGTCAGGTTTTCACATAGATGTGGCGGATCACTTTCTGAAAACCCCGAAGGACGCAGTTCAAGGCATCTTAATGACCCAAATGTCTTTTCAAAAGCAGACGCAAAATTATAACAGGCAGATACGATTTCATCTTCTGATTTTCCCAGCCCATGAAGATAAATCCCTATGAACATAAGCGAACCTTCCACCAAACCACATTGCGCTCTATATCCGCCTGCGCCATGCAGTCCAACCGCAGACCAAATTGTTTGCGGCTCAATGGTAATTTCAAATAATTCGCTTAAACAGACGAGGGCTGTTCTTGCACAATTTATATCTTCCTTCCAGTACAAATCATGTACCCGATTTGTTATGTATTCGTTCATCAAAACACCTTTTTCCAAAAGAATTTATCGTTTGAATTATAGCATAGGCCCAACTAGGTCAGGTATTCCCGAAAGCGCAAAAGCAGATACCATCTGAACAGAAAGTAGGAAGCAGGCCGGACAGCACTTTCAGAAATGTAGTTTTCCCGGCTCCGTTCAGCCCGATCAGTCCTACCACTTCATTTTCTGCCAGCTCGAAAGAAACCTCGGATAGATTGGATCTTTTCTTTTCTTTGCTTTTCATGGACTTTGCAGTAAATGCAAAGTCCTGTGTAAACGGTAACGGTTTACAATCCTTTATTCACTAAGATTTTATCAAATTTCTTTTCCGACAGAATCTCATGAGTCACAAGCTGTCCGTCATAGAAAAGGGAAAAGGTTGTAAAGGGCGATGGCGCATCCTGCGCATCCTCTCTGGTCTGAATATGTACGGACCTAAACGCAGCGTTCCTGGTCTTTGCCATATTCTCCAGTATCGGTACATACTTCGCCGTAAAGGGACATTGGTTTGTGTAATACAGCACAAATCCCTCTGTCATATCTTCATGCCTGCGCACACTATCCCGGAAACGTGGAAGGGAGGCCGCATCCTCAAAGGGCAGATACATCAGTTCAAAATAAGGCTCTGCCGTATCCACAGTCTGAAAGCCCTTATAGACCATATATTTCGGATCAGCGAGAAACCCCATCTTCTTTTTGGAGGACAGGATCACAAGACCCTTTTTCCCTTTCTCTCTGCTGTCACGGATACACGCATCCAACAGGAGGCTCGAGTATCCATGCCCCTTAAACTGCCCGGATACCCACAGACAGTCGATGTACATATATCCTTCTGCTTTAACAGGCGCCCATGCGTATTCCGCAGGGATATACTCAATGAAGCATTTCCCCCGGACATTGCCTTTTAGGAATACAAGCCCCTCGTCCAGCCTGTCTTTCAGCCAGTTCTTTTTGGACATGACCTGGATATCCTTGTTATTTGATATAGCACAGCAGATGTGTTCCTTATCTATATTTTCGTGTGTCAATTTTACAAGTTCCATATTCTATTGCCTCCATTTCTTAGCTTTATTAAATTTCCCGAAATCCCAACTTCCCGCCCAAGACCTTTACCCCTATGTTCGGGGACTGTTGCGACAGGCTCTATATATGCTGTATTTCCGCCATTGTACCACACTCCACAATGAGCAGCATATTCTCCATCCTTACTTACAAAAACCATGATGTATTCTGGAATTTCGAGATGTTTCCCGGCTTTTGCCACCTCCTCGCTCGGTTCTTGCAAAGTCCCCTCATGGTTAAAGCCACAATATATTACCAATCGCCATTGCCAGGTATCAATTTTTGAATCTGGGGCAATTCTTCCTTAAAGATATCTTTCAGGTGTTCGAGCCACTTTTTCAGAGACTCTCCCTCTCGCCCGTCAAGCAGCGCAATCAGGTGATGGTCTTTCAGGTCATAGATGGCAGTGGCATAGGTCTGCCCCTTGCGGATAACCACATCATCGTTCCCCACTTCCTCTACGTCCGGGTTGTCAGAAATATTGAGAGCATCTGTCCTTACTTGGGATGCTTTTGCAAAGGGCAGTTCCTCCATGAAAACCATGCAGTCGCACCCTGGGTTCAAACAATCATATTTATAAACATTCACATGAAGAAATGTCTGTTTGCAGCGGATAGGGGGCCTGTAACGTGCGCTCATATGTGGCATGTAACTTTCTGCTCTCCATCCCACATTTTGGACAACGGCATCGATTTCTTTTTGACTTAATAAATATATGGAGCGTTTCCCTATCCTCTTTATGATCACAAACATAATAATTTTCATCTAAGAGAAAAAAATAATTTGTTGTTTCTTTGTATTTCACTGCCATCCACATCCAAACGTCATATGATAAGAATATTTTACCATATATACCCTAATTTGAGAAATACAATATCAAAAATAATAGGCAGATATTTTGATATCTGTCTATTATAAAATACCCAAAGTTCAGAAAGAACCTATTTACTTTCCGTAATCCTTTTATCTATTTTTAGATATTATATTATTCTTGAATTGATGTCACAATACCATCATCTAAATAAATATATCTACCATCGTCATATACCCACTGTTCTCTTACACCATATTTAGTTTCAGTTCTATTTATTTCATTAGGTTCTCCCCATGAAGACATCTTCACATCTAATTCAGACATTCCAATTTCTGGCTCACTACCACTAAGCCAATATTTTTTCTGATTTTCTGAATCCGCATATGATCCATAACTTCCAACAATTTCATCATAATTAAAATATTCTCTTGTTAGTATTTTTTCATCAAGAAGAAATTCCGCCTCAATTGTATCTTTTTCCTCAAAGTTCAAAATTTTAAAACTATTTTTCTCTTCATTTCTTTCAGTATCTATTATAATAACCTCCGAATTTTCTTCATCATAAGACCAAGTAAAGTTATAATGGAATGCGGGAAAGCTTGATTCTGGATCATATCCAACAAATCTTCCAGAATAATCATCATTAAATTCATAATTCCAAATTGCATTACCATTCGGACAACTCCACATTCCTATAATTTTTGATTCAGCAGAATTATTCTTGACTACAATATTTATAAGAAACACTATTGCTAATAAGACTACCGTAATACATACTCCAGCTAGTATTTTTATTTTCTTATTTTTTTCCTTCTGAATCGGATAACCACATGAGGAACATGATTCTGCATTTTTATTTACCAACATTCCACATTCAGGACACTTAATATTTTCCTTTTTATTTCTTAATTCTTCTTCCTTTTTGATTTTTTCTTTCTTTTTTTCTCTTCCTGTATTTTTCTGCAATAAGTTCCTATATCAAAATTACAATGCGGACAGATACTAACCTTATCACTTATTTCTTTCCCACATACAGGACACTTAATTAGTGCCATAACTTTTCCTCCCTCACATTTTATCTCAACAACCTATTATACATAGCCAAATCTGTCAGAAAATCCATTTCTGATTTTTCAAATTTCTAAGCTTTCCTCCACAATCCTCATCGAAGTTGATAACGGTCTCAATTCAAGATTGCCGCCTGTGCTACTGTTAAAACCGATGCATAGAGGAAGTTTTCACTTCTCCAATCTTCAGCATGTTCCAATAACTGCCGGGGAATATCTGCATAATCCTTCTCTCGAAAAGACTTCCGATTTCTGTCCTTTCGGCGCCGCATATCCATATTTTAAAAGAAATATTTTTATTCAAAAATAAAAATTTCTTCAATCGGAGCTTCTACAACCCTGGAAAT
>CATBDC010000069.1 GCA_949502235.1 uncultured Lachnospiraceae bacterium
TTATAAAAAGAATCTAACCATTTCAGGCAGTTCGTTACTAACTTAATGACATTGCCGTGTGAACTGTAACCTTTATTTTCCTACTAATATCATAACACTTCTGGAGTGAATTGTGATGCAGCCTCCAGTGACTGAATAGACCCTTTGTTCATTATTCCATGTATCAACAGCCGCTTCCCAGCACATAGAGGCGGGAAGCTCCGGAAGTACAACATCTAAGTCCTCCCAATATGCGTTAGAGGCAACATAGATCACCTGGGGTCCGGTACCCGGCTCCTGGCCTGCGAACATGACCGCTACATACCGGTCATACTCGGCAAACTGTGAGCACCAGGGAGAGGTGCCGTGGAAGCTTATATCCGGAAGACCGCATGCCCCGCCGCTTACATTGGTGCGAAGGAGCCTGTGCTCCTTGCGGAAACGTATCATGTACTGGAAGAAAGAGAAGGTGTCACGGTTTTGGTTAAGCCTGCTCCAGTCCAGCCATGAAATAATATTATCATGGCAGTATGCATTGTTGTTTCCAAACTGTGTGTTACAGAACTCATCGCCTGCAAGGAACATGGGGATCCCGCGGCTTGCCATAAGAAGGGCAAAAGCGTTGCGGATCATGCGTTTCCTTAAAGACAGGATCTCAGGATCATCCGTGTCTCCTTCGGCTCCGCAGTTCCAGCTGTTATTATCATTCGCGCCGTCTGTATTATTCCATCCGTTTGATTCATTATGCTTCTCATTATATGAAAACAGGTCATACAAAGTAAATCCGTCATGGCAGGTAATAAAATTTACAGATGCATTCTGCCTGGAATTCACCTCATAAATATCTCTTGAGCCGGAAATACGCAGAGCGGCTGCCTGTGCAAGCCCGGCATCACCCTTAAGATATCTTCTTATATCATCTCTGTACCGGCCGTTCCATTCTGCCCACCGGTTCCATGCCGGAAAAGTGCCCACCTGATACAGTCCGCCGGCATCCCAGGCCTCGGCAATCAGCTTTACATCTCCCAGAATAGGGTCAAATGCAAGAGACTGAAGAAGCGGCGGCTCATGCATGGGAGAGCCGTCTTCATTGCGGCCCAGTATGGAAGCAAGGTCAAAACGAAAGCCATTAACACGGTAGGTGGTAACCCAATAGCGCAGGCAGTTAGATATCATCTGACGGACAATAGGGTGGTTGCAGTTCAGAGAGTTTCCGCACCCGCTGAAATTATAATAATTTCCGTCCGGAGTCAGCATGTAATAAATATTATTGTCAAAACCCTTAAATGAGAAGAATGGTCCTTTTTCGTTTCCTTCGGCGGTATGATTAAACACAACATCAAGAAAAACCTCGATTCCATGCTGGTTAAAGGTCTGTATCAGCTTTTTTAATTCATTACCCTCCCGGTTATATTCCTTGCTTGCCGTATAGCTGGTGTTGGGAGAAAAGAAACTTACTGTATTATATCCCCAGTAATTGTACAGCTTTTCCCCATTTACCTCCCGGTAGTCCTGCATTTCATCAAATTCAAATATTGGCATTAATTCAACAACATTTACTCCCAGCTCAATGAGATAAGGGAGTTTTTCCATAAGTCCGGCAAATGTGCCCGGCTTAGCCACGAGAGAGGATTCATGCATGGTAAAGCCCCGTACATGAAGCTCGTAGATAATCAGATCCTCGATAGGAAGAAGGGGGGCTCTCATATCCTCCCAGTCAAAATCATCTTTTACAACGCGGGCCTTATAATGCTGGCCCCGGGGAGAAGTGGCGCCCCAGCGGCTCTGGCCGGTAACCGCTTTTGCATAAGGATCAAGAAGATATTTATTTTTATTATAAATCAGCCCTTTTCCGGGATCATAAGGCCCGTCTACTCGGTAGGCATATTCAAATTCTTCAATATTCAATTTAAAAACAATCATGGAATATACATTGCCAATCCGGTAATGCTGCGGAAATGGGAGAATCGCAAAAGGCTCCGTCTCCTCCCTGCGGAACAGGAGAAGCTCAATAGAAGTTGCATTATGTGAATACACCGTAAAATTAACTCCGCCTGGAATAGCTGTAGCGCCGTTTGTCTCATAAAATCCCGGCCGGACATCAAAACCGCTTATATGATCCATGGGAACCAGGTGGATTGTACGCGGAAGATTAAGCTCCGTTATTTTTGTAATAGTTTCACTCATTCCTTTTCATCACTCCCTTTACCAAACTCTTATGTTTTTATGTGCCGCCATGCACACTCTTATATTATATATCGGCTATACACTGTAAAATCTTAACGAAATATTTACTGTTCACTCCGTTCACAGTAACCAATTGACGTTCCTTATCCCAAATGTTAAAATATAGACATGTTTATCATATGAAGGAGGAACACACATGTTAAAAGGGAAAATAGCTGTAGTCACAGGCGGTACAAGAGGAATCGGATACGCAATCGTTAAAAAGTATCTTGAAAACGGGGCAAAGGTAGTGCTTTTCGGCTCCAGAGAAGAGACAGTAGAAAAAGCGCTTACCTCTTTAAAGGAAGAAAACGCGGACTGGGAGGTAAGCGGAGATTACCCGAACCTTAAGGACGCAAAAGCAGTAGAAGCAGCAATCGAAAAAGTAAAGGAAAAATACGGACGGATCGATATTCTTGTAAATAATGCAGGTATATCGGACAGCAAGCCAGTTACAGATTACACGGCAGAGCACTTTGAAAATATTATGCAGTTAAATGTCAGCGCAATTATCAATGCAATTATGCCAGCAGCAAAGATTATGAAGGAGCAGGGCGGCGGCTGCATCATTAACACAAGCTCAATGGTAAGCCTCTGCGGACAGCCCAGCGGAGTAGCATATCCAACAAGCAAATCCGCCGTAAACGGCATGACCTGGTCTCTTGCAAGAGAATTGGGACCGAGCGGCATCCGCGTAAATGCAGTAGCACCTGGAATTACAAAGACAGACATGGTAGCAGCACTTCCGGAGAAGATGATTCAGCCATTAATCAATGCGATTCCTCTTCGCAGAGTAGGAGAGCCAGAGGACGTTGCAAATGCATTTTTATTCCTTGCAAGCGATATGGCAGCATACGTAACAGGAGAGATTCTTTCAGTAGACGGAGCAATGAGAAGCTAGGGGACAACGGGGACAGGGCAAACTGAATCTGGGACGGGGTATTTTTCAAAATATCCCGTCCCAGATTCAGTTTGCCCTGTCCCCAGATAGCACTCTTATACTACAGCCTCAATCAGCACCTTATCCCCCAGCAGTACTTTATTTATTCCCACTTCTTTATTTTTGTTAAAATTAAAGCTGACCATGTAGCCCCGTTTTAGCTTATAGCTGTCAAGATACTCGCTGAGCTGTTCTTCACCTCTGTGATTATATTCTAAACCGTGCCAAATCTTTAATTCTATAATATATTGCTTCCCGCGGAAATCAATAATGACATCTGTTCTCCGGTTCGTCCTTGTATGTGCTTCAATATAGTAATTTCCAGTCCCATTAATAATAGGCTTCATGTAGAGCAGAAAAATACAACGTCCATTGTCTTCCAGAAATTTTTCGCTGCTATTACCAAAAAGCTCTGTATAATGGGAAACAAATTTGTGAAGCACCAAATCCATATCCAAATGTCCGTTAGAAATAAATTGGTTTTTTACATCTTCCCCAGATAATGAAGCAGGAATATAACGGGACTGCTCTGCAAGAAATCCATTATAAAGCCGTGTCTCGAAGATACGGTTAGCTATGGAAACAACTCCATTTTCTAATACAATAAACCCAAACATAACCGCTGTGCGGATTCCCATATCACCAGGAACATATTCAGCAGGTTTTCCTCTTAGCAGCAGGTTTTTTAACAGCTCTTTAAGCTCCGGAAAGTCAAGCAGTTTATTGTCAAGGGATTCGAACAGGGTGTTATTTTCCGTAAGAAGGATACGGGCTGCCGCCAAGAAGCCGTTTTTCGTCCACGCAGCCGTCTTGTCAGGAAATTCTTTGCTTCCAGCAATCTGTTCGTCAATCAGCTTACAAAGGCGGGATACGAGATATGGATATCCGGCGGTATAGCCATAGAGCAGCGCCGCTATTTCCTGTATGTTCATGCCTGAATGGCAGTCTTGCTCATATTCCTCCAGCATTCCGGCAATCCCCTGTTCGGAAAGGCTCATATCCACATTAAAATCAGCCGTGATATTCCAGGGACTGTCTGTAATATGCTCATCCTGGTCCCGGATTTTTAATTTCAGATTCCTTATGTCATATACACTGGCCAGAATTACCGACCGAAATGCAGCAGTCTCATCTCTGTCAATATAGTATCCCCGAAGCTGCGCGAGAAAATCAAGAAAGACCTGATTGTTTGAAACGCTGTCTACTTCATCGATGATTAGGACTACTGGTTTATCTGAACTGGCACAAAACTGGCTTAACAATAAAAAGAGCTCGAAAAGGCTAAAACTTCCCTTTTCTGTCCGGATGATTTCCTCTAATTCCAGAAGCACATGATTCACGCTGTCTGGTACAGCATCTTCCATGCCGTTTTCAGGCGAGTGCCTGGCATACTTCAATACATTGAGGAAGTACCTTGCAAATTTAAGAGAGAACACATTTTCATTTATAAAGGCGCCTGTGCCCAGTTTTTGAAAATCCATGCTGATTACAACATATTCATTTATAAGATATCTTTTCAGCGCCCGGAGTGTGGTGGTTTTTCCATACTGACGCGCGCGGTTAATTGTGAAATATTCTCCCCTGTCTACAAATTCTTTTATCTTCTGAAGACGTTCGGTAATATCGACCATATAATGCAGGTTTGGCTTGCAGTCCGCACTTACATTGAATATTTTTCCCATAGCACATTTCCTCTCATTTTCTTTCTTGAATTTTATCATGAATTAAAGACGCAGGCAATACAGATTCACTTCGTGTTGCTGTTCACTCCGTCCACAGAACACCGAAATTTGTGAAAAATGTTAAAAAATGTTGACTTATGATATAAAATGTTATAACATAACACTAAATAACATAATTATAACAAACATGTGAAAGGAGAGAAAGTTATGAAAAAAGTGTTATCATTACTCATTACCTTAATTATGGTACTGAGCCTGGCAGCCTGCAGCAATTCCAGCGGCGGAGACGGAGGAGAAGAAAAGAGCAGTGAGCCGGCAGAATCAGAGGAATCAAAGGGCTCTGATGACCAGTATGAAATTGCGGTAGTTGTGAAGGTAGTGGGCATTGACTATTTCAGCGTTTTTGAGGATGGCGTTAAAAAATTCGCAGAAGACCACAATGTTAATGCATACGTAACAGGACCATCTACAGCTGATGCCGCAGAACAGGTGAATATCATTGAAGACCTGATCAATTCCGGTGTGGATGCAATTTGTGTAGTGCCGAACGATGCGACCGTATTAGAGAGTGTTCTTCAGTCAGCGCAGGATAAGGGGATCGTTGTAGTGACCACGGAATCACCGGATCAGGTGGGCGCAGACTATGATGTTGAGATGATTATTAACGATGCATTTGCAGAGCTGGTTGCAGAAGACGCGGCAAAGAGCTGCGGCGGTTCCGGGGAATATGCCCTGTTTGTAGGAAGCCTTACCGTTCCTCTTCACAATGCATGGGCAGACCATGTTGAGGAATATCTGGCTGATAAGTATCCGGATATGAAGCTGTGTACAGACAGAATCGCATGCGGCGAGGATTCTGCCCTGGCTCGTGAGACGACTCTGGATCTTCTTAAGACATACAGTGACCTCAACTGCTTTATCTGCTTCGGAAGCCAGGGACCGATTGGCGCTGCAGAGGCTCTGACCGAGCAGAACCGTATCGGGGAGGTAACAGTTGTAGGAAATATTATCCCAAGCGAAGGGTCTACATATCTTGAGAGCGGAGCAATTACAACAGGATATCTCTGGAACCCGGCTGATTCAGGATACGCTTCCTGCTATATAGCACAGCACCTTCTTGACGGAAAGGAAATTGATGAATCCTTCTCCATTGAAGATATGGGAGATATTTCCCTGGAGGATAAGACACTTTGGATTGACAATCCAATTACGATTACAGCAGATAACTGGGAGGAGTTTGGTTTCTAGTTTTATGTGACTGCATAAAGAGAAGTGGTGGCGGCATGCTGCTTCCACTTCTCTTTTTCATAAGTATCAAAAGTGAAAACTGAATGAATGTGAGGAAGCAACGAGGAAGTAACATGGAAGAAAAAATCATTGGGTTAAAACATGTGAATAAGCATTACGGCGGTGTTCACGCTCTAAAGGACGTTGATTTTGATCTGAACCGCGGAGAAATCCACTGCTTAATCGGTCAGAACGGATGTGGGAAATCAACGATGATCAAAGTGATTTCCGGCGTGATAGATGTGGACGAGGGAAGCGAGGTTATTCTGGATGGGAAGAAGTGCCGCGGCGGTTCTGCAAGACAGGCCATGAATAACGGAGTCCGTGTGATTTATCAGGATTTAAGCCTGTTTCCCAATCTGACAGTAGCAGAGAATATTGCCTTTGACAGACATGAGGATAAAAGCATAAAAGGTGTAAGCTGGCCGCAGATTTTTAAACAGGCGGAGGAAGTGCTGGACCGTATGGACATAAAGCTTGAACTGGAAAGCCTGGTAGAAGAGCTGTCAATTGCGGACCGGCAGCTGGTTGCCATTGCCAGGGCTCTTGCTACAAATGCGAGGATTCTTATTATGGACGAGCCCACATCTTCATTGACCAGAAAGGAAGTAAATGTTCTCTTCTCAATCATAAAGAGCCTCCAGGAAAAAGGCATGACTATCATGTTTGTTAGTCATAAGCTGGATGAGATTATTGAGATTGCAGAACGGATTACGGTTATGCGGGACGGAAAAATAATATCCACTTTTGAAAATAAGGATGTGGATGAAACGAATCTCGCACATATGATAAGCGGCCAGGAAATATCTTATCAGCAGCAGTTTACTGCCTGTGGGGATGAAGTGATTCTTGAGGTAGAAGGGCTCACCTGCGGAAGACAGTACAAGGATATTTCGTTTTCTTTAAAGAAAGGTGAGATTCTTGGGATTATCGGACTTTTAGGCGCAGGAAGGACAGAGCTTGCAAGCTCTATTTTCGGTATGAATGAACCGGAATCAGGACGGATACTGCTTCATGGAGAGGAAGTACATTTTAGGAGCAACAGAGATGCCATTGCCAAAAGAATAGCGTATGTTCCCGAGGACAGACTCCTTCAGGGACTTGTCCTGAACCAGAGTATAGAAAATAATACGATTATTTCCATTATCGGAAAGCTAAAAAACAGGCTTGGCCTGATAGACAAAAAAGGAGCCAGGAGCATTACACGGAAATGGATAGATGAGCTTCATATAAAAAGCGCTGTTCCTGAAATCAATGCATCTGCAATGTCGGGCGGTAACCAGCAGAAAATCGTTATTTCAAAATGGCTTTCTACAGAGCCGGAAATTCTTATTTTGGATCAGCCCACCAACGGGATTGACATAGCGGCAAAAAATACAATCTACGAGCTTATCAGGGAGCTGGCAAAAAAAGGAATGAGCATTATTATGATTTCAGACGAGGCAGCAGAGATTTATTATAACTGTCCGCGTGCCCTGGTTATGCATAAAGGGAAAATCGTAAAGGAGCTTAATACGAGTACGATTACGGAGGGCGAGTTTGGCCGGGAGGTGCTTGATGAATAATAAAACAGCAAAGAACAAATTTTTTAAAAGCTATGAATTTATGCTTTTATGTGTTGTTATCGTATTGACAATTGTTCTGGCGGCAGCGACCGGAGGTAAATCAATAAAGCCTGACAACATTATTGATATGCTGACAAGCTATTCCGCATACGGAGTCATTGCAGTGGGGTGTCTTTTTGTCATTATTTCCGGCGGCATTGACATTTCCTTTATGGCTGTTGCGGCTGTGGCCCAATATCTGATGGCATTATATATGCTGAATATGGGCGGAAATTTTGTGGTTATTTATATCATTTCTATTGGTGCAGGAGCAGGCTTAGGCCTTATAAATGCTGTCCTGGTTAACAGACTTAAGGTGCCCACGCTTATTATCACCATTGCTACTATGAATATCATCTACGGGCTGATGATGCGTTTTACAAGCGGAGTGAGGCTTCACGGCTTTCCCGGATGGTTTTCGCAGAAGACAGAAGCCTCACTTCTTTTTGTGTCCGTAGGAACTCTGGCGGCAGCGCTTCTTACCGCCTGGTTTATTTTGAAAAGAACAAAGATGGGGCGCAGGGTATATGCTGTAGGCGGCAACATTGAGGCAGCGAAACGGTGCGGGGTGAGTGTTCTTTCCGTGCATCTCTTTGTCTATGGATTTGCGGGCGCGGCAGCGGGAACAGGAGCTCTTATCAAATGCTATCTGTCACAGCAGGCATCTATTGAGGCTCTTTATGGAGACGAGATGGATGTACTGGCCATGGTAGTTTTAGGCGGCGTCTCACTATCCGGCGGCAAGGGTTCGGTATTCGGAACTCTTCTTGGTATTGTACTGGTAGCCCTTTTAAGCAATGGAATGATTCTCGTGGGAGTATCCAGCTATTGGAAGGATCTGGTAATCGGGGCGGTTATTTTAATCAGCTTCTGTATCACTGGCTGGAGAGTCCTGGCGGCGAAAAAACAGGAGAGAAAGGAAGGTGCGGCAGAATGAAAAAGGTGATGAATTATGAGAACCGTATGCTTGTAATCCTGACGGCTGTGTGTATTATATTTTTTACCATTATGAAGCCGGATTTTCTGTCTGTGAACTCATTTTCCTCGATTGCCAGACAGATACCGGAGATCGGGCTTTTTACACTGGCGATGATGCTCCCTATGCTGGTAGGCGGAATTGACCTTTCGGTCATAGCCTCTGCCAATCTTTCAACAATACTGATGTCTATGTTTATGGCGGCAAATATAGAAAAGGGTGAGGAAAGTGTTCCGGTTATGCTGGCCTCCATTGTTATCTGCATTGCAGTATGTACAGCCGTAGGCTTTTTTAACGGCGTAATTGTAGTCAAATTTAAAATTCCGGCTATGCTGGTGACTCTGGGTATGCAGATGGTACTTACTGGTATCAGTCTGGGTATTACAAAGGGCGGAACGCTGTCGGGATATCCCCAGTCCTTCCGCTTTATCGGAAATGGAAGCATATTGGGGATTCCTGCGCAGTTTATCCTGTTTATTCTGGCGTCTGCAGTGCTCATTGTAATTATGCAGATGACTTCCTTTGGAACAAAGCTTCAGATGTATGGCTCGAATCAGACTGCCACGGGATATTCAGGGATTAACGAAACAGCCCTTTTGATAAAGACACATATGCTGTCAGGAGCATATGTAGGAATTGCGGCAGTTATTATGTCTTCGCGCCTTAACTCCGCTTCTGCGGGGGCAGCGGCCAATTATCTGATGCGTACGATTTTAATTGCCGTGCTTGGCGGCGTTGATCCTAACGGAGGTAAGGGAAGGGTTTCAGGTATTCTCTGGGCTGTAGTTTTATTCCAGTGCATGGCGACAGGGCTTAATATATTGAGGGTAAATTCCTATATTGTAATTGCGCTTTACGGGGTCATTATTTTACTGGCCGTGATTGTGCGTACACGTAAAAATAATTAGGAGAGAGGAAAATGGAAAAAAGCTTAAATTTAGTTGCATTTGACTGCGGGAACAGCAGTATCCGTACAATACTGTGCCATTTTGACGGAAAAAGGGTAAAAAGCGAACTGGTGTTAATGGAGCCTAATGAAATACTGGAGATAAACGGTTATTATTACTGGGATATGCACCGGATATTTGCAACTATGAAGAAAGGACTTTCGCTTGCAGCAGAAAAAGTGGACAGGATTGATTCTGTGGGAATCTGCACATGGGGGATCGATTTCTGGCTGCTAGACGAGAAGGATGAGTTTATCGGGAACTCTCTATGCTACCGCAATACCATCGGCGAGGAGCAGATGAGCCGGCAGACAGAAAGTGAACAGAAGGAAATGTTCTTCCGTACGGGAATTTTATGTGATAAAATTAATACTGTATATATGCTGCGGGGAATGAGAGAGCATATGCCTTCTGCAGCAGAGCGGGCCAGAAAGATCCTCCTTGTGCCGGATATATTTGTATATTTGTTTACAGGAAGAAAGATGAATGAGCCCAGTGAATTATCCACCTCCCAGATGCTGAAGGTTCATAAGATGGAGATCAGCAGGGAGCAGTGTACTTACGCAGGCGTGAGCCCGGATATCTTTTCAGAGATTGGGGAGCATGGAAGGCTTGTGGGAAATATAAAGAAGGAAATCCTTGAGGAGGCCGGGATCACTTATGATATTCCGGTAGTGTGTGTCCCGTCCCATGATACTGCCTGTGCGGTGATGGCGATTCCATCCAGGGAGGAAAAATATTTGTTTGTAAGCTCCGGAACGTGGGCGCTTATCGGAGCCCAGTGCCCGTCTCCGATCATAAATGAAAAGGTATACGCGTCAAAGCTGACCAATGAGATCGGGGCCTTCGGGCGGACGACACTGCTTCGGAATTCGGCCGGAATGTTTATTGTACAGAGGCTCAAGGCAGAATATGAGGACATGAATGGAAAGATAAGCTGGGATGATTTTACGGCTCTTTCAGAATCCTATAGGGGCGAAATACCGACCTTTGACGTAAATGACAACTGCCTGTTTAATCCTAACCCGGATAAACCGGAAAAGTTTTTTTGCATTTCCTCCAAATTTCAAGTAC
>CATBDC010000070.1 GCA_949502235.1 uncultured Lachnospiraceae bacterium
TCGGGGTATGGCTCAGTTTGGTTAGAGCGCACGGCTGGGGGCCGTGAGGTCGCAGGTTCGAATCCTGTTACCCCGATTTTTCTTTTTAAATTCTGTCTATTCAATTATCAAGGAGTCAAAATTAGTTAGTAGACTTGTACCCATTTATATGCTATAATAAATAAATCACATTGTTAGGGGTATTTAGTGTGAGTAACGAAAATAAGGTAAAAAATATAGATGCACCTGTGCACGATTGGTATAGGTTTGTTTTATCTTTTCCACCGCATCTGGTTCAAGAATATATTGAAAAATTCGGAATAGAACATGGAAATATTGTACTAGATCCGTTTTGTGGAACAGGAACAACAAATGTTGAATGCAAAAAGCGTGGAATTGTATCTATTGGTATAGAAGCAAACCCGATTACGTGTTTTGCAAGTTCAACGAAGTGTAATTGGGAGGCGGATACTTTCCTGATGTATCAGGAAGCAGAACAGATTGCATATCAGGCAGCTTGTTTGATAGATCATTGCGTAGAATTAAGATATTTGACAGAAGAACAAAACAAATTGATATTAAAAAATTCTATATCTGAGAAGCCTTTAAGTCAGGCTTTAATTCTGAGAGATGCAATTTTGGCAGCACATTCGCGGTATGAGGGTTATTTTCTTCTTGCTTTAGCGAAGAATATTGTGTATTCTTATAGCAATTTAAAATTTGGTCCGGAGGTAGGTATTAGTAGAAAGAAGATTTATGATGTAGATGTTGTTCCGCTATGGCTTCACCAAATTCTTATTATGCAAAAGGATATCCGACAATACTCTTTTCAAAATGATGTTTCTTCGTTTATTATTAATGGCGATGCCCGTTCAATAAGTAGTTTGCCGATTAGGAAAAAGGTGGACTTCATTATTACATCTCCGCCATATCCAAACGAAAAGGATTATTCAAGGACAACGAGATTGGAGTCCGTTCTTTTGGGATTTATAAATAGCAAAGAACAATTAAGGTCAGTTAAGAAACAATTTATTCGTTCAAATACTAAAAATGTTTATAAGACAGATAATGATTCACAATACGTTGCAAATATTTCTTCTATAACAGCATTAAGCCAATCTATTGAAGAAAGGCGTATAGCGCTCAATAAAACTTCTGGTTTCGAAAAGTTATATTCCAGTGTAGTAAAACTTTATTTTGGAGGAATGGCAAAGCATTTTCAAGAACTAAAATCAGTATTAGCAAAAAATGCAAGGTTGGCTTATGTGGTGGGAGATCAAGCGTCCTATTTTAAAATACCTATAAGAACTGCAGAGCTATTAGCCGAAGTCGCAGAAAATGAGGGATATGAAGTTGAGGGAATTGAACCTTTCAGAAAACGTTATGCTACAGGGACAGATACTTGGCTAAACGAAAATGTTCTAATTTTAAAATATGTAGGGGAATAGTAATATGAGAATATATGATTCTATTATTCGTTCAATCTTTTTCGAACACTATGAAAAAGGTAAGACATCTATCGCTTTTGAACGGGAAGAATTCATCCAAAAAGCCAAAGAGCTAAACATTAATTCAGCTAAAAATCTGGGCGATATAGTTTATAGTTATAAATATCGAAAAAATTACCCGGCGAAATATTGGAAACAGCTCCTGATGGCTGCTATTGGCGTATAAGAAGTACCGGAAAAGCTCATTATGAATTTGTTTTGGAGGAAGGAAGGGAGTTTATAGAGCCTGATATTATGTTAGCTACAATAAAGATTCCAGACGGAACTCCAAGTATAGTAAAGAAATATAGTGTGTCTGACGAACAGGCTTTGCTTACTATTGTCCGCTACAATAGATTAATAGACATCTTTTTGGGGATAACTTGTTATTCTCTCCAAAACCATTTAAGAACAACCGTAGATGGGATTGGTCAAATTGAAACGGACGAATTATATGTTGGGGTGGACAAAAAAGGCCGTCAGTTTATTATGCCGGTACAGGCAAAGGGTGGTACTGACAAACTGGGTATTACACAAATTGAACAGGATATAGAATTGTGCAGGCAGAAATATCCTGAATTAATATGTCGTGCTATTGCCTGCCAGTTTATTACATCTAATATTGTCGCTATGTTTGAATTTGCTGTTGAAGATGGAAGAATTGTTAAGGAAAATGAACGTCACTATCAGATGATTGATGCAAAGGAAATAACTGGAGAAGATTTATTCCAGTATAACTCTCACTGATACTATATTGTACAAATTTTATTGATATTGCAGTATTTGTTGATTATAACGAAAATTGTTTCCAGGGAGGATATAGATTATGAAGAAACGAGTTGTTGTAGCACTTGGACACCGTGCACTTGGAACTACACTGCCGGAGCAGATGGTTGCGGTTAAGAAATCGGCAGTTACAATTGCGGATTTGATAGAAGAAGGATATCAGGTTGCCATTACCCACAGCAATGCGCCCCAGGTAGGCATGATACATACTGCGCTGAATGAATTTGCAAAGCAGCATGAGGATTACACGGCGGCGCCCATGTCCGTGTGCTCGGCCATGAGCCAGGGATATATCGGGTACGACCTGCAGAATATTATCCGTGAGGAGCTTTTAAACAGGGGAATTTTCAGGACAATCAGCACTATACTTACGCAGGTAGTTGTAGACCCCTATGACGAGGCATTTTACACGCCGACCAAGGTTCTCGGAAGGTATATGAACGCAGAGGAGGCAAATATTGAGCGCAAAAAAGGAAATTATGTTGTAGAGGAGCCGGGCAAAGGGTACAGGAGAATCGTATCTGCCCCGAATCCGGTGAGTATTATAGAGATTGACGCTATCCGGGCTCTTTTAGATGCGGATCAGATCGTGATTGCCTGCGGAGGGGGCGGGATCCCGGTTCTTATGCAGGACAATCATCTAAAGGGGGCAAGCGCAGTTATCGAAAAGGACCTGGCAGCCGGGAAGATGGCAGAGGAGATAGGTGCGGATCAGCTAATTATCCTCACTAGTGTAGAAAAGGTAAAGATTAATATGGGCCGGCCGGATGAGGAGGAGCTCGGCGAGATTTCTGTAAAGGAAGCTAAGGAATATATGGAGGCCGGGCATTTCGGCGTATATAATATGCTGCCGAAGTTCCGTGCATCCGTGGATTTTATAGAAGGGAAAGAGGGGAGAAGCGCCCTTATCACTTCATTTGACAGACTTTCAGACGCACTGCGGGGAAAGACGGGAACGCTGATACGATAAATGTATGAAGAGAGAAAAAACGGGAATACTACCTGAAAAGATATGAAGGAGGATTCCCATGACTGCAAAGGTAAATGAAGGCTGTATTTCCTGCGGGGCATGCATTGCTGCCTGCCCGGAGGTATTTCGGTTTAATGATGACGGCGTGGCTGAGGCGTATGCAGATGTTTCGCCGGAATATGAGTATACTGCAAAAGAGGCGAGGGACGACTGCCCTGTTTCTGTAATTGATATTGAAGAGTAAAGAAAATCAGAACCAGACGAGAGAGATCCGCATATACTATGAAGAAGTAGTATATGCGGATTTTGTCCGGATGGGGGAATGAACAGTATGCGTTTGTGTGAACTGCAGGATAAAGAAGTGATTAATGCCTGTGACTGCAAAAAGTTAGGATATGTGGTTGACCTGATTATTAATGAATGCAGCGGCTGCATTGAGGCGATTATTATTCCGAAAACGGGGAAATTCTGTGGATTTTTCAGTGACGGTTCAGAATACATTATTCCGTATAAGTGCATAAAGAAAATAGGGCCGGATATTATTCTTGTGGAAATGCATGAAGAAGGGTAAAGTTATTGTACTGCATACAAATTCTGTGCTATAATCTTCGTAGAAGCTGTGGTTTGCAGGCTGCTGTGAACAGAACAGACAGCAGCCTTTCAGAACATTAAGAAAAGGAGCGGAAAGTATGAAGTGCCCATATTGTGCAAATCCGGATACGAGAGTGATTGATTCAAGGCCGGCGGAGGATGGAAACTCTATAAGGAGGAGACGTTCCTGCGATGTGTGCGGGAAGCGTTTTACAACCTATGAAAAGGTTGAGACAATTCCGCTTATTATAATTAAGAAGGATAATAACAGGGAGCAGTATGACCGGGGCAAGATTGAATCAGGGATTTTAAGCGCCTGCTATAAGCGTCCGGTATCGGCAGAGGATATCCAGAAAACGGTAAATAATATTGAAACAAAGATATTCAGTCTGGAGGAGAAGGAGATTTCAAGCAGCACAATCGGAGAGCTTGTCATTGAAGAGCTGAAAACCCTGGATGAGGTGGCATATGTAAGATTCGCGTCTGTTTACAGAGAGTTTAAGGATGTAAATACATTTATGGATGAGCTGAAGAAGCTGTTAAAATAAGGTGTACTATGAGAACATATAAGCTGACAATTTCGTATGACGGCAGCCGTTATCAGGGCTGGCAGCGTCAGGCCGCCACGGATAATACGATACAGTTTGTGCTGGAGTGGAGCATCGGCAAGCTGGTAGGTTACCGTGTCCGTGTGGACGGCTCCGGCAGGACAGACGCCGGGGTACATGCCAGAGGGCAGGTTGCAAGCGTCAAATTATCAAAATTGTATGATGAACAGGAATTAAAGGAATCCCTGAACCGTTACCTTCCGGAGGATATCCGTATTATGAAGGCGGAGCTGGTGAAAAACGGTTTTCATGCCAGAAAAAGTGCAAAAGGGAAGAAGTATGAATATTATATTGACTGCCGTGAGAAGCCGGATGTATTTTCCAGAAAATATTGTTATCACTATCCTGCAGAGCTTGATGTGGAGGCCATGAAAAGAGCGGCGGCATATCTGGTGGGCGAGAGGAACTTTATCAGTTTTACAGATGACAAGGACTGCAGGGATTCAGTACGGCGCATTACAAATATCAGGATTGTAAGTACCGGGGATAAGGTGCGGATCACCTATTACGGAACCGGATTTTTGTACCATATGGTGCGCATCCTTACCGGAACCCTCCTTGAGGTGGGAACGGGAAAACGCAAACCGGATATGATTCCGGTTATCATTGCCGCGGAGGACAGGAGTTCGGCGGGATTTCTCGCCCCGGCAAAGGGGCTGTTTTTGCGGAAGGTATATTATTAGATATTTTCTTTGGGATAAATGGAGGACAGAAAATGAAATTCATTTCATGGAATGTGAATGGTATTCGTGCATGTGTGCAAAAGGGATTCATAGATTTTTTTAAGGAGGCGGACGCAGATATTTTCTGCATCCAGGAAACGAAAATGCAGGAAGGCCAATTAGAGCTTGACCTTCCCGGATATTTCCAGTACTGGAATTATGCCGAAAAGAAGGGGTACTCTGGAACAGCAGTATTTACAAAGAAGGAGCCGCTTTCAGTATCTTATGGAATCGGGATAGAAGAGCACGACCATGAGGGAAGAGTCATTACGCTGGAATACGGGGATTTCTATTTCGTGACTGTGTACACGCCTAATTCTCAGAATGAGCTTTTACGGCTTCCGTACCGCATGAGATGGGAGGAGGATTTTCTGGCATATCTTAAGGCATTGGAGGAGAAAAAGCCTGTGGTGTTCTGCGGGGATTTGAATGTTGCCCATAAGGAAATCGACCTTAAAAATCCGAAAACTAACCGGAAAAATGCGGGGTTTACGGACGAGGAGAGACAGAAATTTACGGAGGTTCTGGAGGCAGGATTTATCGACACCTTCCGGCATTTTTATCCTGATGCAGAAGGAATCTATTCCTGGTGGTCCTACCGGTTCAGCGCAAGGGCGAAAAACGCGGGGTGGAGAATTGATTATTTCTGCGTTTCCGAAAGCCTTGCGGACAGGCTCATAGACGCGAAGATTCTGACAGAAGTGACAGGTTCGGATCACTGCCCGGTTGAGCTTGATATGAAATAAGGTGATTTTGCGGTTACATTTGACAGGAGACAAGGGAGACACAGCAATGGACTATGAAATAGTACGCCTTATAGACAGGCCTGCCATAAAAGAACAGGCGGCCCAGTGGTTTCACAAAAATTACGACAGCAGCCAATCAATCAAATACAGGGACTTAATGCCATCGTAGGAGTTGATATAGCTTCTATCCATTGACAATATGATTTTTTCGTA
Organism: uncultured Lachnospiraceae bacterium; assembly: GCA_949502235.1. Lineage (GTDB taxonomy): Bacteria > Bacillota > Clostridia > Lachnospirales > Lachnospiraceae > CAPEBR01. Next base: position 6,103 of record CATBDC010000070.1, read on the forward strand.
ATTGTCAGGTATCATGCGCAGCGATCTGAGTTCTTGTTCGCGGGTTTCCGGCGACTGCATACTTTCTGTTACCTGAATATAAAGTTTGTCGTTTGGTTTTTCAGCTACAAAGTCGATTTCCATTTCTCCGAATTTGCCGATATAAACACGATAATCACGTCTAATCAATTCCAAAAATACAATATTTTCAATGATATGGCCTCTGTCAGCATCACGATAGCCCAGCAGCATATTGCGGAAGCCCATATCAATAATGTAATTTTTGCCCAATGTTTTTAACAGCTGTTTGCCTTTCACGTCATATCTTCCGATGGAGCAGAAGATAAATGCACTGCGAAGCATGGAGATGTATCTATCTACTGTTTTGCCTGCAATATGTTTACCTTTTCTGGTTTGGATATCACCTTCATTGGATAAGACATTGCCGATGCTGTTAGGCGAAGTGATGCTGCCGATGTTGGAGCAAAGGAATAGTATGATTTTTTGCAGCATTCCCTGATCCGCCTGATTGTTACGTTGCAGAATATCACGCAGTACGACAGTGGAGTAGATGCCTTCCAGCGCCTGATTGCTTCTCGTTTCGTTAAACTGGTATTCTCTCAGAATAGGCATACCGCCAAACTGAAGATATCTCTGGAATTTTTCTTCTGTTTTCTTTTCTATATTATATCCAAAAATCCGGAAAAGTCAATAGTTTCAGACTTGCAAGTCGAAAACTTCACAAAATAATACAATTTTCGACATATAGAGCTGAAACTTTCTGATTTGCTGTCTTGACTTGCTTTACATTATTCCCGTTCGACAGAGGTGACCCCAAGCAGAACCCCCGGGTTCGAATCAAGGGACTCCCCGCTATAGGAGACGGTTACAAGATCCCCAGGTTCAAATTTTTTTGCTTTGTCCGAATCAGGAACAGTAACATCATATAAGCAATTATCCTCCTTTGCCTGGATTGTCAGGCAATATCCGTATGTGTCATATACGTGAATAACTTCGCCGCAGATTGATGCCGTTCCTGCAGGAGGAGTCAGTATTGAGTGAGAGACATTATTATTTATTGCGTTAGTACTATTTAATGGATTACTGCCAGCTTCTGCAAAGATGATAAGAATTGATGTTCCGGTTGTGATTAAAAGTATTCTGATCCCTCTTAAGATTTTCTCCATATTGCTTCTGTCCTTTTTGCCAAGTTTCCCTCAATATGATAATCTTTTTGTGCCAATACAATTATAACATTCACCTCATTTTCTGTATAGTAATTTATCAACAATTTAAATTAGGTACGTTATAACCTGAAAAAAAGGAAAATAAAAAAAAAGACCAATTATTCAATCAAGTGGCTACAATGGAAGTGAGCCTACCCGTATTTGCCCTCACTGCGGCAAGGAAAAGCCGTTGAGTGAGTTTGGCCCGAGTTTTACAGTTATAAGCCCAAAACACCCTGTATATCCCGAAAATAGCGGGTATACAGGGCGTTTTCTGTGTTATGCTTTTTTTACCAAATTCATATCTTGAAAGAATCTTTTAAAATCTTCCTGTTTTGAATAGGCGTAATAAAATTCTGTTCCAAAGGCTTCCTGAATGAGATGGTAATCAGCTGCCACCTGATCTTCCTGACTGAACGCCAGCGTTGGCACCATTTTTCCCGTTTTCTTATCTTTCCTCTCCTGATACTTGATTTTTCCTCCCACATCCAACAGACGAACATATCCTCCACGTTCTATCAGGCAGTTTGCTTCCCTAAGCACCTCCGCGATCCGTTCTGCCGACAGTCTTTTCTCTCCCATAAAGTACTGGATGACGCGGATGATCACTAACGCGGTAAAACAGATCAGGAAATGCGCCCGGATATGCTCTCTTTTTTTAACATAAATCGGACGCGCATCAAAATCTGATTTCATGATCCGGAAGGATTCCTCGATCCTCCACAAACCATGATAGGTTTCCCGTATTTTTGCCGCATCATAATCCATCTCACTGGTTATGATTGCAAAATATCCGTCAAATTTTGCGTCCTTTTCTGCTTTTTCCGTATCTACGGTCTGGATTTTGGCAATCTGGTCCTTTTCTAGGATTTCTCCGGTCTCCTTCATCACCGTCTGTTCTGTCACATACCGGTCTTTCCCATGCTGAATTGCGTAAGCGTTGTTTTTGGTAGACTTCCGGGCCCGGGCCAGCTTCTCCTCCCGCTTTTTTTCCGCCATTCTGGCATCGGCGGCTGACCAGTACAGCAGCACCTTCCTTTTTCTTACCACGGTTTTGCGGATTTCTGTTTTTTCTCCTTCCCGCTGTTCAAACCGGATCTCTTTCCCTTTGTATTCTTCCTCAATCAGTTTCCATTTGTAAGAGCCGTCTCCTGATACATGCCATCCTTCCGGTTCAAATAAGTCTTTCTGGTAACGTTTTCCCTTCGTTCCTTTTAAAACCTGGGAAAATACATATCCGTCTCCCTGGCTGCACAGCAGGTCTATGTTGTGGGAACAGTTCATCCCTTTGTCAGCGACAACAATGGTCCGCTTTATCTTATATTCCTTTTTGAACCCGTCCAGATTTTCTTTCAGGGTATCGGAATCACTCATATTTCCACGGAATAAATCCATACAGACCGGGATCCCGTTCCCATCCATAAACAGCCCCATCTGAATGATCGGTGTCAGCTGATGTTCCTTGGATACGCCTTTCTGTCCGAGGGCGGGGCCAGTCACCGGATTCCGGTCCTGGTAAGTCTCGTCTGGGCCGGCGAAGTCCTGTTCGGTATAGTAATTGGTCACGTCATAAAAAGAGTATTCCAGTTCCAGGCCAGTAATTTCTTTCACCCGGGTGTTAAGATGGGCCTGAAGTTCATAAAAAAACTGGTTGAAGCAGTCGAGGGCACGATAAACCTCCGGCAGTTCCCATTCATAATTCAGGCCATAATAGTTAAGAAGACGGGAAGCGGCCTCTCTTTTGGAGGAGGGGTACAGAATCCGATCCATGACCAGATAGCGAAACACCTCATTGAGAGAATATTTCCCCCGAAAACCGGACCGTTTTTGAAAACGGGAAACGAAATCTTCTATATTAAGAAGGCGGTAAACAGCCTCTGGGAATTTATATCCATAGTTGAGGATCCGGTTGTTTTCGGAATACATCATTTCGGAAACAGGAATTTCAATACGCAGATCGCGTTTCTTTTTCAGGCTGTCATTGCAGGCATTGACTCTGTTCCAAAATTGGTCAAGGTCCTGCTGGTCTTCCAGATATCCAAAGCTTTGGATGGTTCTCTGTTTAGGGGGAGAATCGGGATAGGGGCGGTAGCCCTGAGTAACACGAATCTGAGTTTTTATGGAGCCGTCTTTAAAAATCTTTTTGTCTTTTCTAATCATGGAAACCTCCGAACAAAGTATAGTTTTATTATAGCATAAAAAGAGCATAACGTAAATAGAAAATATAAAAAAACCCGAAAAAGATTGATTTTTCCGGGCTATTTCACTATAGAACTATGGATTTTTTCTCCAAAACTGTAAAACTCAGGTTATAGCACTTCCGGTTTCAACATGCGATATGTGTATGGCACAAAGAGCCCTGTTAGATATCGTTATATCGTTCAACATTATGATGGCATAGCTTTTCTATGGTTAGCGGAGTGGAATCATTTAGTCCCTCTTGATAAGATGTCCAAAATATGATATACCCAAACTAGCAAGGAGGTGCTGTTATGATTACCGTGACTGCAACAGAAATGCAGAACAATTTTGGAAGGTATTTGGATCTTGTCTTGTCTGGAAAGGAGGTCATTGTGACGAAGAACGGACAGGAAGTCGGGCGATTTATTCCGAAGGATGTTGCTGTGTCATACCTGACGGATTCGTTGACTGGCATTTTGAAAGGCAGCTATGATCTTGACGAAGCAAAGACGGAAAGGTTGAAGGAAAAGTAGTTACTGTTCACACAGTACTTTGCATTTACTGCAAAGTACGTAAGAAAGTGATT
>CATBDC010000071.1 GCA_949502235.1 uncultured Lachnospiraceae bacterium
GGCTTTGTAATTATTAATCAGTAGTCATTCTTGACTACACCATTATTATACTAGGAGGAAAGGCCGCCGATGAGCTGGCTGCGTACGGCGACTTAAGTACAATGGCAAAGTATGCTATGCTGGCACAGCGCGCTAAGGAGGCGTTTGGAACAGGGGAGGAGGCCTGGAAGGAGATTGCCATCGCACAGCGCAGATGGGCGAATCTGAATCCCATTGCAGCCATGAAAGAAAAGACGCTGGATGAAGAAGGGTACTACGGGGCGGCTATGGTGGCGGAGCCCTTACGCCTTCTGGATGCGACTCCGAATTCTGACGGCGGACGTGCTATTGTCCTTACAACAGCGGAGCGTGCAAAAGCCCTGAACCGCCATCCGTTAGTCACGATCCGGGGCTTCGGGAGCGCGAACCAGCCCCTGTCTCCTTACCGGATGTGCGCAGAGGATACGGATTCGGCAGCAGCAAGGGCAGGCAGAGAGGCCTTTGAGATGGCAGGGGTAACGAAGGAAGATATTGACGCCTGTGAGCTTTATGACTGTTTTACCTACACGGTGGAGGCAACTTTAAGAGATTACGGTTTCTTTCAGGCAGGGGAGGAAAAGGAATTTCTGAAAAAAGAGCGTCTGGGGCCGGGAGGAGAATTTCCGGTGAATACATCCGGGGGCATGCTTTCGGAGGCGTATTTTATGGGACTTACGCCGGTAAGCGAGGCTGTCATGCAGCTCATGGGAAGGTGTGGGGAGCGCCAACTGGGAGTTTATCCGGGAACGAAGTTCCCCCGCCTTATTATGTGCAGTGACAACGGAGGCGTATTCCAGAGCCATGCCTCCTTAATATTAGAAAGGATGGGATAATATGCAAAATGAATATTTCGCTCCGGGAATCAGCGCGGATACGAGATTTTTCTGGGAGGGTGCAAAGGAGCATAAGCTGACGGCCCAGAGGTGCAAAAAATGCGGGAAGCTCCGCTGGCCTGCCGCTTATCTGTGCCCGGACTGTCTAAGCGAGGAGACGGAGATCGCAGAGCTTTCGGGGGAAGGAACCCTGTATTCTTATACAACCTTTTACAGGCCCTTTCATCCCTCTCTCTCGGAAAAGCTTCCCTATGTGGTGTGCGAGGCAGACTTAAAGGAAGGCATCCGGATGGTTTCAAATCTTGTGGGAACAAAAGGGGACGGGCCGGAGTGCGGAGCTTGCTTAAGGGTCTGCTGGCAGGATTTTGAAGGCTATACAAAGCCGGTATTTGAGATGGAGGAAGTATAAGATGAGAGTCGTAATAATAGGCGGCAATCCGGCGGGCATGAGCGCCGCGTCACGTATCAAAAGGAAAGCTTTTGATACGGAGGTAATTGTTCTGGAAAAAAGCCGGGAGGTATCCTATGGGGCATGCGGACTGCCCTACTATGTGGCGGGGCTTAACGAAGAGCTTGATCTGATCCGCATCCGCAAGGCGCCGGAATTTGAGAAGTCCGGCATCTGCGTATGGACAGGCTGTGAGGCGTCAGGGATTGACTATGAAAAGAAGCTTGTGTATGCATCTGACGCCGAAAAGGGCGAGATAACAGTTTCTTATGACAAGCTGGTTATCGCGTCCGGGACTTCCCCGAAGCTCCCGCCGGTTCCGGGAACAGAGCTTAAGAATATTTTCTGCCTGAAAACCCTTCGGGATGCACAGGATTTGAAAAACGGACTCCTGAAAAAAAGAGGAGATGTGGTGATTATAGGAGGGGGCTATATCGGATTAGAGCTTGCTGAGGCGTGCCTTCTCCAGAAGGTCAGATCAGTGCGTATTATAGAGGCAGCAGATCGGATTTTAAATGTGTTTGATGAGGAGTTTGGGAAAGCAGCAGAGGAAGAGCTTAGAAAGCATAGAGCTTCTGTACAGACAGGGGAATTTGTAAAGAGCTTTGAAGGAAAGGACGGGGAGGTTACATCAGTGGTTACGGACAAAGGCTCCTGGCATGCAGATGTTGTGATCCTGTCGGTGGGGGTTACGCCGAATACCGGATTTGCAGGGGATATTGAAAAGCTTCCGAATGGCGCAATCCTGACGGATCAGGCGATGAAGACCTCAAAGGAAGATGTGTACGCGGCGGGAGACTGCGGGACGGTGATCCACCGGGTGACGAAAAAACCGGCTTATATAGCGCTTGGCACCAATGCAAATAAGCAGGGCCGTCTCGCAGGGGACAGCGTGCTGGGAAAGCAGGTCTGCTTTGACAGGGCCCTTGGCACATCCATGCTTCGCTGTATGGGTTTAGAGCTTGCGAAAACCGGACTCTCAGAAGAAGAGGCAAAAGCCGCCGGGTTCGCCTATAAGACGAAAACCGTCCAGGCCAGGAGCCATGCCAGGTACTATCCGGATCCTTCCATGATTACGATAAAGCTTGTTTACGAGGCAGAGAGCCGCCGGATTCTCGGGGCGCAGATTATGGGGGAAAAGGAAGCGGCGTGGAGAATTGACGTCTTTGCCTGCGCCATTGACCGGGGAATGACCACAGAGGAGCTTGGATTTCTGGATCTCGGATATGCGCCTATGTTTGCCGGTGTGTGGGATGCAGTGCAGATAGCGGCAAATGCGGCGAAGTAAAGATTACTGCAGACAAAAAAGAAAATAGGGGCAAATAGCAGGCATAGAACAATTACCTATTGGATATATTAACCATCATAAGCTTCTTAAATCAGAATTAGAATGGAGGTATACGAGAAGGTGATTGGTTTTTTTATTGCCCTTTTATCCGGCGCTCTCATGAGCGTACAGGGAGTATTTAATACACAGGTGACAAAGACAACAGGGATGTGGGTCAGCAATACGTGGGTGCAGCTTACTGCATTTGCGGTCTGCCTTGCGGCATGGTTTATCGCAGGGCGGGACAATGTGATGACTATTTCAAAGGTTGAACCCAAATATGTGCTTCTGGGGGGAGTCATCGGCGCGGGGATTACACTGACGGTTATTAAAAGCATGGAGCAGTTAGGACCGGCAAAAGCCGCCCTTCTTATTGTCATTGCGCAGCTGATTGTGGCGTATGTGATCGAACTTTTGGGACTTTTCGGGGTTGATAAGGAACCCCTTGAGTGGAGAAAAATAATTGGTATGGGAATTGCGCTGATTGGAGTTGCAATTTTCCAGTGGAAATAGTACAATAAACTTGTCTTAGCGTAAGAGGGGTATTTACAGTCCGAGGAAGATTGTAAAGGAGGATATTTATGCGAAAGACAGGGTCAATGATTGTGTTCCCCTCCTTTTTTGTTACAGCACTCTCACTCATCATGTTTGTGCTGGGACTAAATGGATGCGGTCCCCATTCAGATGAGGGTTCTAAGCTCCGGGAGGCATCTCTTCCTGCAGAAGAAGAGACGTTTTCAAAAGAGCAGGAAGAGGACACCGGTAGCGTGCAGAGCATTTTTGTTTATGTATGCGGCGAGGTGTATTCTCCCGGGGTGTATGAACTTCCGGCGGACAGCCGGGTATTTGAAGCGGTTAACGCGGCGGGAGGCATGAAGGAGACAGCGGCGGTTTCTTACTTAAATCAGGCGGAAAAGGTAAGCGATGGCCAGAAGCTTTATGTGCCCTCACAGGAGGAAGCAGCCGGGCAGGACGTGGATGCCCGGGGTATGGAGGAGACGGATGACGGACGGGTTAACCTGAATACGGCGTCAAAGGAAGAGCTTATGACACTTAGCGGAATCGGAGAAGTAAAGGCAGAGGCTATTTTACGCTACCGCGAGGAAAAGGGCGGTTTTACTTCTATCGAGGAGCTAAAGGAGATTGAGGGAATCAAGGAGGGCGTATTTAATAAGGTAAAAGACCAGGTTAAGACATAACAGGGGAGACTAAAAATGAGTAAACGGGTATTAGTAGTTGATGATGAAAAGCTGATTGTAAAAGGCATACGCTTTAGTCTGGAACAGGACGGCATGGAGGTGGATGCGGCTTATGATGGCGAGGAGGCACTTAAGCTTATTAAGGAGCATACATACGATCTGATCCTTCTTGATGTGATGCTCCCGAAGCAGGACGGATTTGAGGTCTGCCGCCAGGTAAGAGAGTTTTCAGATGTTCCCATTGTCATGCTGACAGCAAAGGGGGACGATATGGATAAGATTCTCGGACTGGAATACGGCGCTGACGATTATATAACGAAGCCCTTTAATATTCTTGAGGTAAAGGCAAGGATTAAGGCAATTATAAGAAGAACCGGAAAACGTGATCATGCGAAGACATCCGGGAAGATGATTGTGAAAGGCGGTATGAGTATAGATTGTGAGAGCAGGCGTGTAGTGATTGATGGCAGAGAAGTGAATCTGACAGCGAAAGAGTTTGATTTGCTCGAACTTCTTGCAACGAATCCGAATAAGGTATACAGCCGGGAGAATCTCCTTAACATTGTATGGGGCTATGAATATCCGGGGGATGCAAGAACAGTGGATGTACATATAAGAAGGCTTCGGGAAAAGGTGGAAAAGAATCCCAGCGATCCGAAGTATGTACATACAAAATGGGGAGTGGGTTATTATTTTAGGGGTTAGGAATTATTTCAGAAAAAGTATATTTAAGAGTCTCCGTTTTCGGCTTATTATCCTTATGTTTCTTGCAGGCATGCTGCCAATGATTGTCTTGAAGGCGGTGATTCTTAACAGCTATGAGAAGAGAGCAGTGGATGTACGAACTGCTGATATACAGAATCAATGTACAATTCTATGTAACCAGCTTGGCGATCTATATGACCAGGAGGGTGAGACATCTGATATTGTCAGAACAGAGCTTGTCCAGCTGTCGAATATCTATAATGGACGGGTGATGGTTATCGATGAGGAATTCCGCATTGTGGAAGATACATATGGGATGGATGTGGGAAAAACAATTGTTTCAGGAAATGTTATCCGCTGTTTTTCGGGAGAAGGAACAAGCCATTATGACGCAGGAAACCGTTATATAGAGGTGACCTCTCCGATTACAGGAGGCGCTGCGGACATGACAGAGGGTGTTATGTTAGTCAGCGTGTCAACAGATACAATTGCCGACAGTCTTCTTGTTCTTGAGAAGCGGGCACATACCATGGAGATTGTAACAGGGCTTATTCTGCTGATTTTTGCGGTTGTTACCGGCGCAGGGGCAGTAAGGCCGTTTCGGAGAATCACAAGCTCCATTGAAGCAGTGACAGAAGGCTACGAGGACAATTATCTTCATGAAAATGCCTATGCCGAGACTGTATTTTTATCGGAGGCATTTAATAAGATGCTTGGAAGGCTTAAGGTGTTAGATGAATCAAGACAGGAGTTTGTCTCAAATGTCTCCCATGAGCTGAAAACGCCTCTTACCTCCATGAAGGTGCTGGCAGACGCCCTTCTTATACAGGAGAATGCGCCGGTAGAGCTTTACCAGGAATTTATGGAGGATCTGTCAGAGGAGATAGAGCGGGAGAATAAGATTATTAATGATCTTCTGTCTCTTGTGAAAATGGATAAAAGAGCCAGCGGAGTAAATATTAAGACAGAAAATATAAATGCTCTTATGGAACGGATTTTAAAGCGTCTCCGTCCCATTGCCGCCCAGCGCAATATAGAGGTTGTATTTGAAAGCTTCCGTCCCGTATCAGCGGAGGTGGATGAGGTGAAGCTTAGTCTGGCTGTCAGCAATCTTGTGGAAAATGCGATCAAATACAATAATGAAAACGGCTGGGTGCATGTCTCACTGAATGCAGATCACAAATCCTTCTTTATAGAGGTGGCTGATTCAGGAATCGGCATCAGGCCAGAGGAGACAGAGCATATTTTCGAACGGTTTTACCGGGTAGACAAGTCTCATTCTCGGGAAATTGGCGGAACAGGGCTTGGCCTGTCTATTGCAAGGAGTGCTGTTGTCATGCACAGGGGAGCGATAAAGGTGTACAGTCAGCCTGGCGAAGGTACGACATTTACTGTCCGTATCCCCCTGACATATGTGTCATAGGGAGGAAGAACAATGAGAAGAAAAAAAAGAGAACATAAAGCTCTGTGTCTGATTCTGGCGCTTTCCATCATGACATTTTCCGGGTGCGGAAGGGGAAAGGAGCCGGAGGTGGGAAAAGTGCGCATCTATTATCTGGATACGGAGGAGACACAGCTTGTTGAGGAATCCTATGCCCTGAAGGCAGATACGGTGGAGGGCAGAATCGAAGAGATACTGAAGCTTCTTTCGGAGGATCCGGAGGATATTGAGTGCAAAAGTGTATTTATCGGCGGAGTGGAGGTTGAAGGCTGGGAGATCAAGGAAACAAAGCTGACGCTTTATTTTAATGATCAGTATACCGGGCTGGATGTATCCTCCCAGCTCCTTTTGCGGGCGGCAGTTGTGCAGTCGCTGGTTCAGATCGCCGGCGTGGATTATATCCGTTTCTATGCCGGCGGAAATCCGCTTACAGACAGCTCGGGAAAAGAAATCGGATATATGAGGGCAGAGGACTTTGTACAGAATATCGGCTCATCCCTTCATTCTTACCAGACGGCAAACCTGACCTTATATTTTTCCAACAGCGAAGGGGACAGACTGTCACCGGAAGGAAAAAGCGTGCGCTATAACAGTAATATTTCCATAGAAAAGCTTATTGTGGAACAGCTTATAAAGGGACCTTCTGTTCCGGAAAACAAGGCGGTTATACCCGAGGGAACAAAGATCCTGGGTGTTTCTGTAAGAGAAAATGTGTGTTATGTAAATTTTGACGAGGGTTATCTTGGCATAGCAGAGCAGGTAAATCCCAAGGTTGCCGTATATGCACTGGTCAATTCCATTATTGACGGCGGCGCGGCAAGCAAGGTACAGATACTGGTAAATGGGGAAACAAATATTGCATACCAGGAAATTATAGACTTGAGTAAGCCGTTTTCAAGAGACGGGGAGCTTATTGAGGAGTAGTTACATGAAGAACAGGCCATTGTGCAGTGTATGTCTGTTCCTCTTTCTCATCATGTGCGCGGTGATTCACATAGGAGGGAGAAGCTTTTTAAAGGAGCTTCTCCCTTCCCCGGCTGAAAGGTACGTGCCAAAAGGAGAAGAGGTTTTTCTTGAAGGTGAAGTATACAACAAAGAAAACAGAGATACATATCAAATTTTATATCTGAAAAATAATTCTATTAAATATCAGGAGCAATTCATAAAAGAATCCAGAATTATCCTTTATGATGAAGAAAAGGCAGCAGTTCATATAGGGCAGAAAATCAGGGCAGAGGGAGAGCTTTCCTTTTTCGAGTCTGCGCGTAATCCGGGAAATTTTGACCAGAAGCTTTATTATGAAAAACAAAATATTCATGCCCGCGTCTGGGCAGCAAAGACAGAACCGACGGATCTCGAAAAATCCAAATTCCTTGACGGATTATATAATCTGCGGCAGGATTTGAAAGATACAATTGAAGAAAATATGCCGGAAAAGGACGGGGCTGTTCTTGCGGCAATGATACTTGGGGAAAAAAACGGGATGGATGGGGACATCAGGGAGCTTTATCAGGTCAACGGGATTAGCCATGTGCTTGCCATTTCGGGACTGCATCTTTCCTTTGTCGGAATTGGGCTGTATAAGCTTTTGCGGAGGCTTACAGGCTCTTATCCGGTCGGCGGGGTATTCGGCATCTTATTTTTAGTGTTGTACATTTTGATGATTGGGTTTACCGTGTCTGCGGTCCGGGCCTTGGTGATGTTTTTATTCCGGGTGGGAGCAGACATGACAGGGCGGCATTATGATGCCCCGACAGCGCTCTCTGTGGCGGTGGTTGTAGTATTGTTGTGGCGGCCGCTCAGTCTGTATGACGGAGGATTCTGGCTGTCCTTTGGAGCGGTGCTGGCGATTCTTTCTGTGGTGCCGGTGGTACAGGAAGGCATATCCATACGTGCATTACACAGTAACGGGCAGAAGATGAAGACGGGGTATCTGATGGGAGTCTGGGGGTATGTACGGCAGGTGATTTTGCAGGGATTGACGGCCAGTGTCGGTATCAATCTGGTCATCCTTCCGGTTCTGCTTTATTATTTCTTTGAATTTCCGCTTTATTCTTTTATTCTAAATCTTTTTGTAATCCCGTTGATGTCTGTATTATTATTTCTGGGAATGACAGGAAGCTTGTCTGCGCTGTGGTTTGCTCCTGTATCCGCTGTATTGTTTTGGATGTGCAGCAAAATTTTGTGGATTTATAAAATGGGCTGTGAGATAACGCTCCGTTTACCGGGAGCGAGGCTTGTGATTGGAAGGCCTGATTTGTGGCAGATTGCGGTATATTATGGGATTTTGCTTTTGGGTTTGATTTTGTTGAGATATATGATCTTATCAGTGAAGGCGCAAGAAGAACAGAAAGAAAAGGGCAATCAGGCAGATTGGCGAAACCGGGGAAATCAAAGAAAACAAAGAGAAGGTCAATCTGGAAGCTTTAACGGTAATGTAGCATCAATTAGTCACATTGAGTTTAGCAGAGATAGTAAAAACAGGAAAAAGAAACAAATTGCTGTGTTTTCCCTGTGGGCATTGGGAATTATGATTTTAATGACTCGTTTTGGAGAGACAGGGAAGCTTACAACGGCGGTTCTGGATGTGGGGCAGGGAGATGGAATCTTCATGAGAGGACCGGAGGGCAATACCTATCTGGTAGATGGCGGGAGCAGTGACGTAAAGAAGGTGGGACAGTACAGGCTGGAGCCGTTCTTAAAATCCCAGGGAGTCTGCAAACTTGATTATGTATTGATATCCCATGGAGACAGTGATCATATGAACGGTGTGGAAGAACTGATTGAGAGACAGGATATCGGTGTGAAGATTGGAACATTGGTCCTACCGGTGAAGGAGGCGTGGGATGAGGCTTTAGAAGAATTGGCAGGAAAAGCAAGGAATCATGGAATCCGTGTAGTGGTGATAGAGCCGGGACAGAGTATCAGAGAAGGGGAGATGGTGCTCACATGTATACAGCCAGGGAATATGGAAATAAAATCAGAGGATGCCGAATCAAGAGAAAATGCCGCGCCGGGGACAGGCAGTACAGGATTGGAACCAGGCAACGAGGCATCTATGGTATTGGCTGTGCAGTATGGAGGGTTCGATATGCTTTTAACTGGGGACGTAGAGGGAGAAGGAGAAATGCAGCTTACAAAGCAGTTAGAAGAAAGCTATCTGGATTGTACATGGGAGGTTCTGAAGGTGGCACATCATGGTTCAAAGAACTCATCAACTGAAGAATTTCTCCGGCAGGTACAGCCTGCATATGCACTCATATCGGCAGGACAGGGGAACCGGTATGGGCATCCGCACCAGGAAACGGTGAAGAGGCTTGCGGATGTTGGAAGCAAGGTATATTCGACACAGGATAATGGGGCGATTATGGTAGAGGTAGAAGATGGGAAAATATTGAGAATGAAGAAATGAGAAAGATAGATGTTGCTGTTCACAGGTCTGCGCATTTACTGCGCAGACCTGTAAGAAAATGATTCAGGAGTGAGCAAATCCCATTGCCGAAGGCAATTTTAAATGGATTTGCGAATGTTACTGTGAACGGGAGTGAACCAATGTCATTAAGTTAGTACCAGCAACAAAAGGCTTACTGTGGAAA
>CATBDC010000072.1 GCA_949502235.1 uncultured Lachnospiraceae bacterium
ATTTTAAATGGATTTGCGAAGGTTACTGTGAACGGAGTGAACAGTAACATACTTGTTATTATTCACAGGTCTGCGCATGTACTGCGCAGACCGTAAGAAAGTGATTCAGGCGTGAGCAAATCCCATTGCCGAAGGCAATTTTAAATGGATTTGTGAAGGTTACTGTGAACGGAGTGAACAGTAACATACTTGTTATTATTCACAGGCCTGCGCATGTACTGTGCAGACTTAAACTGCAGCAAAAATGGAGAAGTGTATGGAGCAGATGTTTTATGAGAAGCTTATCAGGATAATACCGGAAAAGCGGGTACTTAGGGATGAAGTCATGAAGAAGCACACTACATTCCGCGTGGGCGGGCCGGCAGATTTTTTTGTAATGCCTGGTTCAAGAGAAGAGCTTCGGGATATAACTGTATTGTGTAAAAGTGAAGGGATGCCGTATTATATTATGGGCAACGGAAGTAATCTTCTTGTCTCGGATAGAGGATACCGCGGTGTCATTATCCAGATATACAGGGAGATGAGCATGATTACGGTGGACGAAAACCAGATAACTGCCGGCGCCGGTGCACTTCTTTCTAAGATAGCGGGCAGCGCCCTTGAGGCGGGGCTTACAGGATTTGAGTTCGCCGCGGGTATTCCGGGAACCCTTGGCGGGGCATGTATGATGAATGCAGGAGCCTATGGCGGCGAGATGAAGGATGTTCTTAAGGAGGTTACGGTGCTTACTCCAGAAGGAGAATTCACTGTAATTCCTGCAGGAGAGCTTGATATGGGATACAGGACCAGTGTTATTGAGAAAAAAGGTTATGTGGTTTTGGAAGCCGTGATAGCTCTTGAAAAGGGAGAACATGAAAGTATACGGAAACGTATGGAAGAGCTGCGGGAAAAAAGAGTTTCAAAGCAGCCTTTAGAATATCCAAGTGCAGGAAGTACATTTAAGCGTCCGGAGGGGTATTTTGCCGGTAAGCTGATAGAGGATGCAGGACTGCGGGGATATCGCACAGGAGGAGCGCAGGTATCTGAGAAGCACTGCGGCTTTGTGATTAATACTGGAAACGCAGAGGCGAAGGATATTATGGAGCTTATGAAGCAGGTATCCGAGCGTGTGATGGAAAAATCAGGGGTGTTACTTGAGCCTGAAGTAAGAAGATTGGGAGATTTCTGATATGAGGTTTGTTATAGTTACAGGTATGTCAGGCGCCGGAAAAAGCACTGCTCTTAAGATGCTGGAGGATGTGGGATATTTTTGCGTGGATAATCTTCCTGTTCCTCTGATTCCTAAGTTTGCGGAGCTTCTGGTTGTTCCGGGTACAGAGATGAATAAGGTGGCCCTGGGAGTGGATATCAGGAGCGGGCACAGCTTTGAGGAGCTGGAGCATGTGCTTGAAGGCCTTGACGGGGCATCTGTGAAATATGAGATACTATATCTGGAATCCAGTGATAATGTGCTTATTAAGCGCTATAAGGAGACGAGAAGATTTCATCCCTTGTCAGGGGGCAGCGGGAGAGTGGACAGAGGAATTGAGGAGGAAAGAAGACGTCTTGGATTTCTTAAGAAAAAAGCGGACTATCTTATCGATACCAGTCATATGCTTACAAGAGAGCTGAAGCGTGAACTGAATAAAATATATGTACAGAATAAGGAGTATAACAATCTGTACATTACTGTGCTTTCCTTTGGATTTAAATATGGAATTCCAGGTGACGCGGATCTGGTTTTTGACGTACGTTTTCTTCCGAACCCTTATTATATAGAAGAGTTACGTCCTCTTAGCGGAAATGACGCTGAGGTAAGAGACTATGTAATGAAAAATGACAAGGCAGGTATTTTCCTGAAACAGCTGACAGATATGGTGGAATTTCTGATTCCTAATTATATTGCAGAGGGGAAGACACAGCTTGTAATCGGAATTGGATGTACCGGTGGAAAGCACCGTTCGGTAACGCTTGCAAATGAGCTTTATGAGGCACTGGAAAAAACGGATAATTATGGAATACGGATTGAGCACAGAGATATTGGAAAGGATGCAATTACGAAGGCAAGGTAGGAATACTTTATGTCATTTTCGGGGAAGATAAAGAATGAATTGTCGGGGCAGTATAAGGAAGCAAGACATTGCAGTCTTGCAGAGCTTTCGGCAATTCTGCATATGTGCGGGGAGTTTTCGGAGGATGGAAAAGGCGTGTGTACTGTTAGGTTTCATTCGGAAAATTTCCAGGTTACGAGAAAATGCTTTACATTAATGAAAAAAACATTTAATATAAGAACTGATATCGCAATTCGCAGAAACATGGCAAAGGGCAGTATAACCTATTTCCTATATTTTAAAGGAAAAGAGTTGCTGGCAGTCAGGGATACGATTGTTCAGGCTGTGTGCTGTAAGAGAGCATATATACGAGGCGCATTTCTTGCCGCGGGTTCCATGAGCGATCCAGGGAAATCTTACCATTTTGAGATTGTGTGTGCTGGTGAAAAGCAGGCGGAATATCTTAAGGGTATGATGAACAGCTTCGGTCTGGGGGCAAAGATTGTGCAGCGAAAGAAGACATATGTTGTCTATCTGAAGGAGGGCTCTCAGATTGTAGATGTTTTAAATGTCATGGAGGCGCATGTCGCACTTATGGAGCTGGAGAATGTCCGGATTTTAAAAGAGATGCGCAATTCCGTGAACCGAAAGGTCAATTGTGAGACAGCTAACATTAATAAGACGGTTTATGCAGCTGTGAGACAGGTGGAGGACATCGAATACATCAGGGACACGATTGGTCTGGATAAACTTCCGGAGGGATTAAGGGATACTGCTCTTACGCGTCTTGCGAATCCGGAAGCAGCACTTAAGGAGTTGGGGAACCTTATGTCCGTACCTATCGGTAAATCTGGTGTAAACCACCGGCTGCGTAAGTTAAGTGAGCTGGCAGATAAGTTAAGGGAACAATAAGGAGGAGCAGTAATATGACGAAAAGAACTGTCACGATTGAGTCGGAGCTTGATATGGAGACGCGTCCAGTAGCACATTTGGTACAGGAGGCAAGCCAGTATTCAAGTATGGTCAGTATCGAGATGGATAATAAGCAGATTAACGCAAAGAGCATTATGGGGATGATGAGTCTTGTGTTGGCAAAGGGAACTACTTTTACAGTAGTTGCAGACGGCGCGGATGAAGAAAATGCTGTAGAGGGTGTGGAGGCGTTTTTCGCGACACACTAAATGCGTTACATATATGGCAGGAAAAAGTTTTTGCAGGTTGCTGCGGACGAAGTGAACAGTAACAGGAAAAAGGGCAGCGGTTATGCCCTTTTTGTCATATAGGAAACTTTGTTTTTTATATTTGTTTAAGGAGGGACCCTATGAAGAAACTGTTGTTTATTTATAATCCCCATGCGGGGAAGGAGCTTTTAAGGCCGAAGGTTTCGGATATTGTTGATATATTTGTAAAATCTGGGTATGAGGTGACAATTTACCCAACTCAGTCTTATAGAGACGCATATAAAAAGGTAAGAGAGTATGACGCGGAAAAATACGACCTTATCGTATGCAGCGGCGGGGACGGAACCATTGACGAGGTGGTCTCCGGTATGATGAAGAGAAAGAAGCGAAATCCTATCGGCTATATTCCTACGGGCACGACAAATGATTTTGCCAACAGCCTTCATATTCCGAAGGGTCTTCTTAAGGCGGCGGATAATGCGGTAAACGGAACCATATTTTCCTGTGATGTGGGACGGTTTAATGGGGACACTTTTGTTTATATTGCCGCATTTGGTCTTTTTACGGATGTTTCCTACGAGACTGACCAGTCTATGAAAAATGTTCTGGGGCATCTGGCTTATATTCTGGAAGGCGCAAAACGGATTTTCAGCGTGCCTTCCTACAGGGTGAAGGTGTGCCATGACGGCGATGCGGTTGAGGACGAGTTTATTTTTGGCATGGTTACGAATTCCCGATCCGTTGGGGGATTCCGAAGTATGGTGGGAAAGCAGGTTGTATTTGACGATGGCCTGTTTGAGGTTACACTTATAAAGAAGCCCCGCAATCCTATAGAGCTTCAGGAGATTATTGCCGCCCTTCTGATCGAGCAGATAGATACAAAGTATATGTATACATTTAAGACAGGAGATGTTACGTTTGAATCACTGGAGGAGATTCCGTGGACGCTTGACGGGGAATTTGGCGGGGAACACGACTATGTCGAGATAGAGAATCTGAAGCAGCAGCTTCAGATTATGGTGCCGGAAGAACATATCGAAGAGCTTATGGAGAAGGAGTAGAGGGGAGAGGCTGTCCTATGCTTAATGTATTTTACGGAGATATGGAGGAGGCTGTGTATAACACGGCGGCCTATTTCAAATATGATTATGAGGACGAGTGGATTACGGATCCGTTTGTAAAAGAGATGATTCTTGATGTGGACAAGTCTGTTGTTATGGACAGCGGGGTAATTGACAGTCCGGTTTTAGGGAAAATACCGCCGGTTGAGTTGTCTGGAGGTGTTAAGACACTGATTCTTGTTAAATTTAATACAGAAAAGGTGTTTAATGCCTCAACCTGCGGGGATAATTGTGCAAAATGGCTTCTTAGGATAGCAGAGGAAGAAGACAGGACGATAAATCTCCGCCATCTGCTGGATTTTGGAGAAGATGATTTTGAGATTAGAATCTTAAATACGAATCGGGTTATACATTCAATGGATGAATTGGTGCCTGCTGCAGGGGAGCTTGTTTAAGGGAGACAGATAGATGAAGGGAATACACAGAGTTGTTGTTTATACAAAACGTCTGCGCTATGAATTTGAGCTGAGGCGGAATATTACTGTGATCCGCGGTGACAGTGCTACTGGCAAGACTACTCTTGTGGATATGGTCCAGGAGTATGCAAATAATCCGTCCGGCAGTCCTGTAGAGCTGGTTTGTGATAAGAAATGCTATGTGCTGTCAGGGACGCTGAAGCAGAGCTATCATGAATTTTACAGGATATATGGCATAGACTTGTTACGTGAGGAAGTTAAACCTGAAAGGATAGTTGCGGAAGATAGTAATTCGGGCTATCAGTTTTTTTGCGGAGTATGCTCTGACTATAATCTGGAATGTGATACTGCTGGTGGGAAATCAAATCTTTTTCATGTTTTAAATTCCGGAGAAGATGAAAAAATACTTGCTATAGCAGACGGGGCAGCCTTTGGCTCAGAAATTGACAAAGTAATTCAATTAATGAAAAGGAGGAAAAATCTGGTGCTGTACCTCCCGGAATCCTTTGAATGGCTTATACTTTTATCGGATGTGTTAAATGACAGGGAAATCATGCATATTTTAGATAATCCGTATGAGTATATTGAGAGCCGTGAGTATTTTAGTTGGGAGAGATTTTTTACAAAGCTGCTTACTGAGAAATCTGAAGATACTTATTTGGCATATTCGAAAAAGAGCTTAAATAAAGCATATTTGAATGACAGAGTAAAGTTAGCAATTCTGTCACAGATGAAAAAGATTGTATTTGGAAATTAGAGATTGTCACGAAGTAGATGATCCGGGATAATTTATTTCGTGACAACTTTAAAATTTTTTGTAAAAAGTGCTTGCCTATTTAAAGAAAGTCTGTTATACTAGTCCAGTACGAGACAAGCAGTCGTACATAAAATACGGCTCCGTGGTCAAGCGGTCAAGACGCTAGCCTCTCACGCTGGAATCAGGGGTTCGATTCCCCTCGGAGTCACTTGATTTTCCTCCTTAAGAGTAAATCTTAGGGAGGATTTTTTATATGAAAGTCAGTATTTTAAGATTCTTAAGCAAGCAGAGTAATTTGATTAGTATATGAGATTCCGTGTTTTGTAGTCTGTTAGAATTCATGAGAAACATTCTAATTATCCCTCTAATATTTGTATTTTCCCGATAGGTAAAAGAACAGTTGAGAACAATTTGAGAACAACACCTAAGTTTAGGTGTGTTTTCTGTCATGTTTAGAATCTTACCGGTTATCTTTAAAACAGTCTATTATATCAAGCAGAGCCGAAACTTGTTTTTGTGACAGTCCCTTCACTGAAATAGTCGCTGTATTTTTCATCCCTAATAGATAATCTGTTGAAACATTAAAATATTTTGCTAATTCTACAATATATTGTGTGGAGGGGACAGATAATCCCATTTCCCAGGCGTTAACTCCTGAACGGGATATCCCTAGCTGACGGGCAACTTCAGCCTGGGTTAATCCGGCACTTTCTCTTAATGTTTTAATTCTATCTGCTAATGAAAACAATTCTTTAGGCATTTTTTTACCTCTTTTCATTAATTTTTATGAGATTACAATAATCAAAAAGATATTTCATTATCAAAAAGATAGTTTAGATTGACAATAGAGGAAAAACGATTTAAAATATCTATGCAGCTATATAGAAAAGAGCTCGAAAAGAAAGGAGAGGATAAAAATGAAGATGAAAAGGCTCGGTATTTTGATTTGTGTTATAGTATTTACATTTGTATCGAGTATTACCACAAGTGCAGCAAACATAACAGAATACCAGCAGGAAACAAATGGGGGCTTGGAAGAAAAACAGGATGAGGCATACGTTGGTTCAGAGAAAAACAATGACGAGGGAGACAGGAACTTAGAAGATGCTATGGAGATAGATGAAGACGCAGATGAGTTAAATACTGAAACAAAGTCTGCAAAAAATGAAAAAATCTCTCCTCAATCAGATGAAATTAGTACAGTTGCAATTTCATTAACCAGTTCACCAGCAAGTTCAGACAGTTACCCAGGAGAATGTAAAATAGGCGACACGATAGGGTATAACATTCGTCTAAGAAACAATAGTGACTCTGAAGCTGTAAATGTGTCTGCAAGGTTAAATTTGATGGATGGTTTAACTCCATTGCCAGAAGAAGCGCAGTATTATGTGGGAACCAAAAGTTCAAATGCAGTTTCAATTGAAGGAGCTGCAGGTTATACAATGTCAATCTTAGATAACGGAGTTGTATTTTCTGCAGACTCAATAGCTTCCAGAGAAGATTTGCATTTTACAATTGAATGTGAAGCTAGTGCTCCGGAACAAACGGTAAGGGTAACAGCTTCTTTGCTTAGTGCTAACGGCGAGACTTACTCATCGATTGAGTCAGGGGCAACTTCGCATAAGATATATTACGAAGCTTCTAGGTTTGAGGTAACTGCCATAGCCACAAGTGATGAGTATCTTGATACAAGTAAGTTGTTCACTTATGATTTAAAGCTTACAAAGAATGGAGCAAATTTTTCAGGCTCTTTTCCATACACCAAAACTTGGGGTGGTGACGAAGAAGAATCGGGAGAACTTGAAGTAATTGACGGTTCGGCAGCTTTTAGTTTACAAATGGGTAGAACGCTGGCAATAGCTAAAATGCCAACGGGTCTTTCGTATGAGATTTCACAAAGAGAAGCAGACGGGTACACTCCGGATAGAGCTTTAATCACAGGTGTAACTAGTCTAACTCCTACAAGCTTGAATTTTACAAACTCTTACGACTATGTTCCAGTAGATTACTCTATCGAAACAGATATAGCAGCTTCCATAAAAGGCAGAGAGTTTAAAGACGGGGATTCCTTCTCTTACAAAATAACTCCGGAGAGTAAAGATGCCCCAAGAATGCAAGGGTATACTCGTGAAAGCTCTGACGACCCAATCGAATTGGTAGATATGGATACTTTCACAATAACCCCTTCAAGCGGGTATACTTCTCCCTATAGTTTAAAAGCAGTACAGAAGACAGAGTTTGGTATTCATTGTTTTGGTTGTGACAAATACTTCTACTCCATTACAGAGTTTAGTCTTCATAAAGTAAACTTAAGCTGCTTTGGAAGCTACGAAGTAACACGTCACATGTTTAACGTATCGCCCCATATGACTTTCTGCTATCCAGGTGACTATGACTATATTGTGGAACAAGAAAAATATGAGGCAGCTGACGGCGGGATAGTTCCGGATGATTCCTTATATAAGCTGACAGTTACTGTAACGGCAGGAGAAGGAAATAGATTATCTGCAACCCTTAGCTCTGTGCAAAAAAGTATAGACAGTGGTTCTTCATGGTCGGTTGTGCCGGACAAGGCACAGCTTATATTTACTAATACCTGGTCAGACGCAGGTCCAAGAATTACATTAAACAAAGTAATTTTGGATTTGGAAAAAGGAAGTACAGAAACATTGACAGCAGAATTGGACAATATGGATGCCGGGAGTACCATTACATGGACAAGCAGTAATGAAGCAGTGGCAGCAGTAAATGATGGAGCTGTTACGGCAGTAGGAGGCGGCAGTGCAACGATTACTGCAATGGCAGGCGGGGTCAAAGCTTTCTGTGAGGTCAATGTCAAGGTTCCGATGACAGGTATTTCTATCAGTAATAAAAATGTAGAAGTGATCAAGGGTAAGGCACTACAGCTTAAAATGCTTTATGAACCTGCAGATACGACAGATGGGAAAGCTGTTATATGGACAAGCAGTGATGAAGAAATTGCGGTTGTTGACCGGGATACCGGATTGGTTACGGGTGTAAAAAGCGGAGAAGCTGAGATTACTGCAACAACTGCGCAGACAGAAAATCCATTGACGGCAACAGTGAAAGTAACTGTTGTTGAGAAACATATTACTGACGCTTTGGGCGGACAGATTGTGTTTGAAAGCTTTGAACAGCTATTAAAAGGCCAGAGCGTGTCCATGAAAGAGTTTCTAAATATAGACAGGGTTCTGGAAGATAACCAGATTACTGACATTTATTCAATTGAGTGGACCAGCTCTGACAATAAAATTGTAACGGTCGATCAGACAGGCCGGGCTGTAGGTGTGAAGGAAGGTAAGGCGGCCATTGAGGCGGTTATTAGTTTTAAAGATGGAAATGGGAGCATAACGGGCGAATATCCTGTCACTACGGAAATTGAAGTAAAAGAAATAGCACTCGATTCAATAGCATTTGACAAAGTGATTAAGGAGATGCTGGTTGGGGCGACAGACACGCTGCGGGTCATCTATAACCCTGATAATACTACGGACTTAAGAGAGGTTATATGGGAAAGTTCGGATTCGGACATCATTTCTGTGGAAAACGGTAAACTAACAGCATTAAAGGCAGGTGAAGCAGAGATTACAGCAACGGTGGGCAGTAAAAAGGCCAGCTGTAGGATTACGGTAAAAAAGGGAACAGCGGCGCCAGATAAAAATCAGACGGGTACAATAAATACAAATGCAAATGCAAATGCAGGAAATGTTAATACCGGGGACAACACAAATGTTATATTGTATCTGATAATGTTGCTAGTGTCATTAATTATAATTTTCCTTGTATATCTAAAAAAATTTTTAACTCATACTGCTTGATATTTAGGCCACTTATAAATATTTTTTGACGCAAAATGGCAAAATTTCTGCATAAG
>CATBDC010000073.1 GCA_949502235.1 uncultured Lachnospiraceae bacterium
GGAATAGCAAGTTATACACATTTCCACGGTGCTTGTCTTTTGGTCTTTGGTTCGATTTTGCCCCAAAATAGCGACAGCCCTTTTTATATTTAGGAAACTGCCGCATTATCTTTTTCAAGATTTATTTTTTACTGTGGTTCAATCATGGTTTCAAATAATTCACTCAGACAAATACGAATTATCATACGCCGCTTTTTATAAACTCAATCAATTTTTCTAACTCATCAAAATTATCATAATCTCCAATCAATCCTTCCCGATGATAAATAACTCCATTTTTCTCATTCCTTTCAAGGCAATCAAGTAATGCTTCAAGCCCATACCTTTTAGCAAATACTGTGAATCCGTATGGCTTCATTTTTGATAATAGCCCTTTATGGCAGTCATTTTCACATAAAAAACAGTTTGATATTTCTTTTTCAATAGAACATTTTCGATTTTCACACCATTCTTTATCTTTGCACTCATCAGAGTTACAACCATTACAAGTAATATTTTCATGACATAAACAACAGGCTAATCCACATCTTGCAATCCCAAGTTCTCTTTTCACTTGATTTTTCTCCTTAATTTCTATATTGCTTCTCTCATAATTCCTATTTGTTACCAGATTCATTGTACCATAAATCTTATCCAAATGCTTGGAGTTCTTCACACATATCATCATCTCCGCTCAATACTTCTATTATCGCCGGTCAGCATCAGGGAACGCTGTTCCTGTTCCATCTTAGCCCTATCTGGAATTCCTTAATGTCATATCGGACAGCACTGTCAATCAGGAAGGAATCACAAAGATAATCGATATACTTTTTAATGTTTGCGTTACTGATGTTTTTTTGCCTGACACTCTTGAAAGTAGCCGAAAACTTTGTCGGATTTGTAAGGGAACCGATAGCTGATGAGAGGATGTTCAAAAGTTCCTCCAATTCTGTCCGGCTGCGTACATTATCTATAATATGCTGTTCATCCATTCCTTCCTATTGAAAGTTTTTGCGAGTTATCGCAAATTTCTTCAATAATTATATCCCCTTCGTAATGCTTCTACAACTCCTAATGAAACATTTCTAAGCCTTCTTCCGCGGCGATAATTAACCTTTAAACCCAAATTGTTTTCTTAAAATTATTATAATTGCATTGCATGAATTTTCCGTCTATGCTATTGTAAAAGAGCAAGTTGGTGAAGAATATTGTGATTGGAGGTTAGCTATGAGTTACAAGAAGACAGGATTTGGAAAGGTGAAAAGCGGGGAAGAGACATATCTTTACACCTTTGAAAACGGAAATGGGATGAAGATGGCAGTTACGGATTACGGCGCGGGACTCGTGTCAGTCATTGTAAAGGATAAGGATGGCACAGAGCGGGATGTCGTATTAGGCTATGATTCGGCGGCAGGCTATGAAGCGGATGACGGCCTGTTCTTAGGGGCGATTGTAGGAAGAAACGCGAACCGTATCGGAGGAGCTTCTCTTAAGATTAACGGAAAGGAATATCCTCTTGCTAAAAATAATAATAACAATAACCTTCACAGCGGACCGGACTTTTTCATGAAGAGAATGTGGCGGGTGGATAAGCTTATGGAGGACGGGATTAAGCTGTCCCTTTTCAGTCCTCATATGGATCAGGGATATCCTGGAAATGTAACAATTTTTGTGACCTATACTCTGACAGAGGAAAATGAAGTGCTGATAGACTACGAGGCCGTTTCAGACGTGGATACTATTTTGAATATGACAAACCACAGCTATTTCAATATGGACGGACAGGAGGCAGGAAGCATTTTAGAGCAGAAGGTGTGGATTAATGCAGATGCTTATACAGAAGCAGATGAGTACTTGATTCCTACAGGAAGAATCTTAAAGGTGGAGGGTACGCCTATGGACTTCCGTACGCCAAAGAAGGTGGGGCAGGACATTGAGAGTGACTGTCAGGCAATCCGCAATGGACAGGGGTACGATCATAATTATGTACTAAGCGGTGATGGATACCGGAAGGCGGCAGAGATGATCTCTGAAAAGAGCGGGATTAAGATGAGCGTCTATACTGACTGTCCCGGCATGCAGTTTTATACCGCAAATTTTGTAAACGGAGAGATCGGGAAGGGCGGTACGGCTTATCAGAGGAGAGGAGCGGCCTGCTTCGAATCCCAGTATTTCCCGGATGCGGTACATCATTATAATTTTGAGAGCCCTATTTTTGGGGTGGGCGAAACATACCGCACAAAAACAGGATACCGGTTTGAGGTAGTTTAAGGCAGCTATTCACAGTTTAAGGTGGAGATATGATGATAAAAGAAACTGGCAGTGAACGGGAAACCTATGAGCTGGGGCTAAAGATGGGAAAAGAAGCAAAACCGGGAGATGTGTACACACTGGTGGGCGATCTGGGGGTCGGAAAGACAGTGTTTACAAAGGGGCTTGCAAAAGGGCTTCAGATAGAGGAACCGGTAAACAGTCCTACGTTTACCATTGTCCAGATATATGAGGAAGGGCGTCTGCCCTTCTATCATTTTGATGTTTACCGCATCGGTGATATATCGGAGATGGATGAGATTGGCTATGAGGATTATATCTACGGTGAGGGAGTAAGCCTGATTGAATGGGCGGATCTGATAGAAGAGCTGCTTCCCGCTCACTATACGGAGGTAAGGATAGAAAAGGATCTGGAAAAAGGATTCGATTATCGGAGGATCAGCATATGCGGATATTAGCAATTGAAAGCTCTTCTCTTGTGGCAAGTGTGGCGGTTGTGGAGGGCGGTCTGGCAAATGAGGAAACAATAGCCGAGTATACAGTGAATTACAAGAAAACACATTCCCAGACCCTGCTGCCTATGTTGGATGAGACGGCAAAAATGATTGAGCTTGATTTAAATACCATTGATGCCATTGCTGTGTCAGGCGGGCCGGGATCCTTTACAGGGCTTCGTATCGGCTCGGCAACAGCAAAGGGGCTGGGGCTGGCTCTAGATAAGCCGCTGATTCATATTCCGACTCTTCACGGCCTGGCCTATAACCTCTGCGGTACGGACAGTATTGTCTGCCCGATTATGGATGCCAGAAGAGGGCAGGTTTATACAGGTATTTTTGAATTTGACGGGGACAGGCTGGCTGTTTTGGAGGAACAGATGGCGGTGAGCATTGAAGAGCTGGGAGAAAAGCTTCATCACTATGACAGGAGGATTATTTTTCTCGGAGACGGCGTGCCGGTCTTTCGGGAGGCACTTACAGAACGGATCATGGCAGGAAGAAAGATTTCCTTTGCTCCGGCAAATATGAACCGGCAGAGAGCGGCATCTGTGGGAGCTCTGGCGCTTCGGTATTACAGCGCGGGGAGGCTTGAGAGCGCGGCTGACCACCGGCCTGATTATCTGCGCATGTCCCAGGCAGAAAGAGAAAGAAAGGAAAAAGAGAGGAAGGAATTATTATGATTCAGTTTCAGTGTGATTATACAGAGGGCGCACATCCGTCCATATTAAAAAGACTGGAGGAGACGAATTTCCAGCAGACAGCTGGCTATGGAAATGATCCATATTGCGAGAGTGCACGGAACAGGATTAAAAGCTTGTGCGTTTGTGAGGAGGCAGATGTACATTTCCTTGTAGGAGGGACGCAGGCGAATTTTACGGTTATCAGCTCTGCGCTGCGTTCTTATCAGGGAGTGATCGCGGCAGAAACAGGGCATATCAATGTCCATGAGACCGGCGCGGTAGAGGCTACCGGCCATAAGGTGCTGGCGCTTCCAAGCGGGGACGGAAAAATTACGGCAGAGCAGGTGCGCAAATACTATGAGCTGCATTGGTCAGATGCGGATCATGAGCATATGGTTCAGCCGGGGATGGTGTATATTTCCCATCCTACAGAAAACGGAACCTTATACAGTAAGAAGGAGCTTCAGGCGCTTAAAAATACCTGTACCGGTCTTGGCCTTTATTTATTCCTCGATGGAGCCAGGATGGGATACGGCATCATGGCAGAGGAAACGGATGTAAGCCTTGCGGATATTGCAGAGCTTACAGATGTCTTTTATATCGGAGGCACGAAGGTGGGGGCTTTGTTTGGCGAGGCGGTTGTAATTACAAATCCCATGCTTAAAAAGGACTTCCGCTATCTGATTAAACAGCACGGCGGAATGCTTGCCAAGGGGCGTCTCCTCGGTATCCAGTTTGATACTTTGTTTGAAGACGGCCTTTACTTTGATATTGCAAAGCATGCGGTTGGCCTTGCCATGAAGCTTAAAGAGGCTTTTCTTAAGAAGGGCTATAAGCTTCGGTATGATTCCTATACAAACCAGCAGTTTCCAATCATGCCTGCCGGACATATCGAAAAGCTTAAGGAAAAGTATTCCTTTGCATTCTGGGAAGCAGTAGATGAGGAGCACAGCGCTGTCCGTTTCTGTACAAGCTGGGCGACTAAGGAAGAGGCAGTGGCAGAGCTTATACGAGACATAGAGGCGCTTTAGGATGTTCCGTATAGAAAAAATAGAGGCAGCCGGGAAAGCCATTTTAGAAATTGCAGGGCTTGAACGGGACATTTTTCCGGATCCGTGGAGTGAAAACAGCCTTAAGGGAACATTAAAACAGCCCCAGGCGGTTATTTTCGGCGCATGGGCGGATGATAGGCTGGCCGGTTATGTGATCTTATATTACGCCGCAGATGAAGGCGAGATTGCCCGCATCGCGGTCAGAGCTTCCTTCAGGCGCAGAGGGGCTGCCCGTGAGATGCTTTTAAAGCTTGAGGACTTTTGCAGAGAAGCAGGCGTGAACAGGTTTCTTTTAGATGTAAGAGAAAGCAACGGGCCTGCAATCGCATTTTATGAGGGTTATGGCTTTAAAAAAGACGGAATCCGAAAAAAATTCTATGTAAATCCAACAGAAGATGCTATACTGATGAGTTATAAGATTGTATAACAACTGGAAGCTCTGACAGCACTTTCCACTAGTAATCATACGTGGCAGCAGATATAATGTAGGCGTAACAAGGAGATAAACATTTGGAAGATGCCAGGGAGGAATTGTATGCGCCAGTATAATACAGCAGTAAAAGAGACAAAAGAAATCGAGAAAATCATCTGTAACAAATGCGGAAAGGTAATTCCGGTTGTAAAAGGGGTTCCCCAGGGCGATGTGCTTCAGGTGGAAAAGCGCTGGGGTTATTTTTCGTCAAAGGATAACCGGATGGATCGGTTTGACCTCTGTGAGGAATGTTACGATGAGCTGATAAAAGGATTTCAGATTAAAATCGGAAATTGAGGTAGATTATGTTAGATGTATGTTTGTTAGGAACAGGCGGGATGATGCCTCTGCCGCACCGCTGGCTTACGGCGCTCATGGTGCGGTACAACGGGAGCAGCATATTGATTGACTGCGGGGAAGGAACACAGATTGCCATTAAAGAAAAGGGATGGAGCTTTAAGCCCATTGATGTTATCTGTTTTACCCATTATCACGGCGACCACATAAGCGGCCTGCCGGGACTGCTTCTTACTATGGGCAATGCAGACCGCACGGAGCCGCTTACGATGATCGGCCCGAAGGGGCTTGAGCGGGTGGTCAATGCTTTGAGAGTGATTGCGCCGGAGCTTCCGTTTCCTGTCAGATATATGGAAATTTCAGAAAATGAGCAGACCTTTGAGATGAACGGTTACCGTCTCCGGGCTTTCCGGGTTAATCATAATGTGCTCTGCTACGGCTATACCTTAGAGGTAGACCGTGCAGGCAGATTTGATGTGGCGCGGGCAAATGAGGCAGGGATTCCACAGAGGTACTGGGGAATTTTACAAAAGGGAGAACAGGTGGAGGAAGAAGGACGGATTTATACACCGGATATGGTGTTAGGTCCGGCGAGAAAAGGAATTAAGCTTACCTATTGTACAGATACCCGCCCGACAGAGTCAATTAAAAATAATGCAAAGGGTTCGGATTTGTTTATCTGTGAAGGCATGTATGGAGAAAAGGATAAACAAAAGAAGGCAAAGGAGTATAAGCACATGACCTTTTACGAGGCGGCGCAGCTGGCAAAGGAGGCAGAGGTAAAGGAAATGTGGCTTACTCATTATAGTCCATCGCTTACAAAGCCGGAGGAGTATATGGACGAGGTGAAGAAGATATTCCCTGCTGCTGCGGCAGCAAAGGATCGGTTTTTTAAGGAACTTGTATTTTCAGAATAAAGGGTTGTAGAGAATATGAATGAGAACGTGGAAAAGGATGTGCTGATTCTGGCAATTGAAAGCTCCTGTGACGAGACGGCAGCGGCAGTGGTGAAAAATGGAAGGACGGTCCTGTCTAATATTATTTACTCACAGATTGCGCTGCATACATTATACGGGGGCGTGGTTCCGGAGATTGCCTCAAGAAAGCATATAGAAAAAATTAACCAGGTGATAGAGGCCGCGCTTTCCGAGGCAGGGGTTACGCTTAAGGAGATAGACGGTGTTGCCGTGACCTATGGCCCGGGTCTTGTAGGAGCGCTCCTTGTAGGCGTGGCCGAGGCGAAGGCGATTGCCTATGCGGCTAAGAAGCCTTTAATCGGAGTGCATCATATCGAAGGCCATATTGCGGCAAATTTTATCGAGAATCCGGAGCTTGAGCCGCCTTTTTTGGCTCTTGTAGTGTCAGGGGGACACACCCATTTTGTCAGGGTGGAGGATTATGGGAGGTTTGATATTATCGGAAGAACAAGAGATGACGCCGCAGGAGAGGCATTTGACAAGGTGGCCAGGGCTATCGGCCTTGGATATCCCGGAGGGCCGAAGATTGATAAAACGGCCAAAGAAGGAAATCCGGAGGCTGTCTCATTTCCCCGCGCCCATGTGGAGGAGGCTCCCTATGATTTCAGCTTCAGCGGCGTAAAATCATCTGTGCTTAATTATATTAATGGCTGCCGGATGAAGGGAGAGGAGTACAGCCAGGCGGATATTGCGGCTTCCTTCCAGAAGGCGGTTACGGATGTGCTGGTAGAAAAGGCCATGCATGCAGTAGAGGAGTATCATGCGGATAAATTTGCCATTGCCGGCGGAGTTGCGTCAAACAGCGCACTGCGCGCCGCCATGCAGGAGGCATGTGAAAGACGGGGAATAAAGCTTTATTATCCTTCTCCGGTTTACTGTACCGATAATGCTGCTATGATTGGCGCGGCGGCATATTATGAATATAAGAATGGAACAAGACACGGGTGGGATTTGAATGCAGTCCCGAATCTGAAGCTTGGGGAGAGATACAAAGGAGCAGTGTAAAAATGAAGGAGAAAATGCACTGTACGGCACTCGTATTGTCTGCCGGCCAGGGAAAGCGCATGGGAACCTCTGTGCAGAAGCAGTATATAGAGCTTGAGGGAAAGCCGGTTATTTATTATTCCCTGAAAGCATTTGAGGATTCACAGCTCATAGATGATATTGTACTTGTTGTAGGAGAGGGGCAGAGAGAATACGCCCGCAGGGAGATTGTAGAAAAATATCAGCTTTCTAAAGTAAAGGACATCGTATATGGCGGACGGGAGCGGTATGATTCTGTCTGGCAGGGACTTAGAGCCGTTTCAGGGAAACAGGGCTATGTGTTTATTCATGATGGGGCAAGGCCTTTTGTGGATGAAGATATTTTAAGAAGGGCTTACGATACGGTTTCCAGCTGCCGGGCATGTGCCGCGGGGATGCCGAGCAAGGATACGATCAAGGTGGTTGATGAGGAGAATTTTATCGTAAATACGCCGAAGCGTAAATATACGTGGATGGTGCAGACTCCCCAGGTGTTTGAGGTTTCCCTGATCACAGAGGCCTATTCCAGACTGATGAAGGTGGAAGCTGTCAATGTGACAGATGACGCCATGGCTGTAGAGCAGATGATGGAGGTGCCGGTAAAGCTGTTTGAGGGGTCCTATGAGAATATAAAAATTACAACTCCAGAAGATTTAAAGGTGGCTTCGGCATTTTTGAAAAAATTGAAAATTAAATATTGACGGGTAAATTATTGTATGATAGAATTCATATTGTCGCGGATGAATGTGACAAAAAGAAAAACAGATGGAGAGGTATCGAAGTGGTCATAACGAGGCGGTCTTGAAAACCGTTTGTCCGC
>CATBDC010000074.1 GCA_949502235.1 uncultured Lachnospiraceae bacterium
TAAAGCAGCCAACTTTAAGAGAAACTGTATCAGAAAAAGTCCAGCTCCGGGCCTCCCCTGCACTGGACTTTATTATTTTTTTGTTTTCTATCTCTCAGAAAGCCTCACTTACTTTATTCCCGCCCTTATCTTTGCTTCATCTCCCCATACATACGAAGAGCCTCTTCTGTGTATTCTCCATTCCTCTCATACACGATAAGCGGCGCCTCTACAGTGAGCCTTGACCTTCCGCCCCTCATTCCTTCTATAAGAACCATATTCGGCTCCTTATCCACATATGGATGTACAAGGCGCATCCTTTTAGGCTCAATTCCATGCGCGCACATACGGGTAAATATTTCTGCAAGGCGGAAGGGCCTGTGCACCATGTAAAACCTTCCTTTATATGTAAGTATCTTCGCACTTTCCCTTAAAATGTCCTCAAGGGAACAAAGAGCCTCGTGCCTTGCAATATATAACGCCTCATTTTCGTTCTTAACTCCATGCTCTCCAATCATATACGGCGGGTTGACCGTGATAACCTCAAAGGAGGCCGCGCCGAAAACCCCGGCTGCCTCCTTAATATCTCCCGTTATAATCTCTATTTTACGGTCCAGCTTATTGTAACAGACACTTCTTCTTGCCATGCCGGCGCTTTCTTCCTGGATTTCAAGCCCCGCATAGCTTTCTCCTTCATTTTTCGCCTCAAGAAGAATCGGCAGGATACCTGTTCCGGTGCCAAGGTCTAATGCCCTCTCACCCTTTTTCACCCTTGCAAACGAGGACAGAAAAACCGCGTCTATCCCGAAGCAGAATCTCCCCGGATTCTGAATGATCTTATATCCCTTAATCTGAAGATCATCCAGGCGTTCTCCTGGCAAAACCAACATTTCCTTATTCATCATCCAGCTTTGACGCTCCATTCTTTTCTTCCAGCGCCCTAAGCTCTGCCAGCTCTTCTTTTGTAAGCTTTACATCCTTTTTCCTCCGCCGCGGCTTAAAGCGCAGCGCCGACGCCTTGTACTCTCTGATTTCCTTTTCATCATTATCAAGGGTTACGATAACCTTTACAAGCTGACGGAGCACATTTACAGAATGTACGTCACCCTTAAGCCCGTCCGGAGTGGTCACATGATCCCCGTTTCCCGGAAGATGGCTGTTGAGTTCTTCATATGTCTCCTCCTCATTGGTAAGACAGCACATCAGCCTTCCGCACACGCCGGATATCTTTGTTGGATTCAGGGACAGATTCTGCTCCTTCGCCATCTTGATAGATACCGGCGCAAATTCTGACAAATAGGTATGACAGCATAAGGGGCGCCCGCAAATGCCGATACCGCCGCGGATTTTCGTCTCATCGCGCACCCCTATCTGGCGCAGCTCGATCCTCGTCCTGAATACACTGGCAAGGTCTTTTACCAGCTCCCGGAAGTCAATACGCCCGTCCGCCGTGAAATAAAAAAGCACCTTGTTATTATCAAAAGTATACTCTGCATCAATCAGCTTCATATCAAGCTCATGCTTACGGATTTTATCAAGACAGATCTCGAAGGCCTCTTTTTCCTTTTCCCTGTTTTTCTCTTCCTTCCTTATATCCTCCTTCGTGGCTATTCGTATAACAGACTTTAAAGGCTGTGTTATCCGCTTATCCTCCACATTTTTAGGTCCTGAAACAACGGAACCAAATTCAACGCCCCGGGCAGTCTCAACAATAACCTTATCACCTGTCCGGATCTCCAGCTTACCCGGCGCAAAAAAATATATCTTGCCTGCCGGACGGAATCTTACTCCTATCACTTTAGTCATAGATTAGTTCTCCTTTATTGTAAGGAACAAAAGCTCCATAACCAAGTCAAAGTTCACATTGGCCCGAAGCCTGGACTTGGCTTTTTCAAGGCTTTTAAGAATCAGCTCTATTCCCTCATAGGAGCTCTTCCTTGCCTGTTCCTTCATATATTTTATCTGATCCTTCAGTACTACCTTATCCGTATCCAGTGTTGCTTTATATAATAAGACATCCCGATACCAGATCATAATAATATCAAGATAATCTGTAATTTCAATTTTATATTCACTCACACGGCTCACTGCCTCTATAATCTCACTAAGCTCCATGTCATGGATATGCTGCAGAAGATGAAGGGCCTCCTCGCGTATCTCGTTAAAATGCTCCGAGTCTGCCAGCATAATCGCTCTTCCCATATTCCCCTGGGCAAATGCCGTACAGATATCCGCCTTATAATCCGGGATCTTAAGTCTCTCCATCAGGTATTTCCGGATCAGTACGTCTTTAATATTACGAAGCTTCAGCATAACACATCTGGAGTTAATGGTTGCAAGCAGCATGTCCGCATTTTCCGTAAGCAGCATAATAACCGCATAGGATGGCGGCTCCTCAATGGTCTTAAGAAGCGCGTTCTGCGCCTGCACTGTCATCATGTCTGCCTGGGGAATAATATAGATCTTATAAGGTCCCTTATACGGCCTGATATCAATGGTATTATTCACCTGCTCTCTTATCTCGTCCACGCCGATTGAATTCGGCTTCTCGTGTGATACGGTAATAATATCCGGGTGATTGCCGCTTTCTGCCTGAATACAGGAATGACATTCATTGCAGGGCTCCTGGCTGTTTTTTTCACACAAAAGGGTCATTGCAAAAAGCCTTGAGAGCATTTTCTTGCCGGAGCCTTTATCGCCATTGATAATATACGCGTGAGATACCTTGTCCTCCCTTGCCGCGTCCTGTATATACTTTATAATACTTTTATGTCCTACTACGTCCTTAAAGCTTCCCATGTTATGTCCCCTGTAAATTAGTTATTTATCCATTGTATCAAGTGCCAGAATTCTGCCCCTGTCCGAGACTCCTTCCACAGAATACCCTGCCTTATTATATCTGCCAAGAAGCCCCGCCGCCTCTTCTGTAATAAGCTCGCCCGGCACGATAAGCGGTGTTCCCGGGGGATACAGATAGGCATATTCCAGAGCAATGTACCCCGCGCTTTCCTCCTGGCTAAGGCTTAATATCCGCCCGGCTCTTCGCCCGTTTTTCATTTCATCTGCTATATTTAAAATATCGGAACTTTTATAGATCTTCATAAGCCTTACCGGCTTCCATTCTTCAGGCAGAGCTTCTGGCGGCATGTCCGTGTCCTTCATGCGGGCGTCTATCTCTTCGTCTGTTTGGGCCGCTGCTTCTTCAAGTCTCTCAAAGCCCTCCCGGCTGTCTCCCGCTGATGTCATGGCAAGCACATAGGAACCGGCTGACATCTCCATCTGCAGATGATATTTCTCCAGGAAAAGCTGTTCTAATTCCTTTCCATTTATATCCGTATTGCGTGTGGAAATCATAAGCTTTGAACGGTCATAGTTCCCTTCTCCCGGAAATATCTGGAGCCTTTTTAATCCTCCCAGCCTTTTTCTTGTCTCCCTTAGCATATTTACATAAGGAAAAAACAGCTCATCCCTTTGTTCTGCTAAAAGCCCCACACAGGAGTCTATCCCGGCCATCAGCACATAGGACGGGCTTGAAGACTGCAGCATATGGAGATATCTTTTCACCTTCTCCCGGTCTATAAGGCTGCCGTTCATGTGAAGAAGCGCTGTCTGTGTTAATGAGGGCAAGGTCTTGTGGACACTGTGAATCACAATATCCGCTCCCTTTTTATTTGCATTTTCCGGAAAATATGGATGGAAACCAAAATGAGCTCCATGAGCCTCATCCACAATAAGGGGAATCCCTCTTTCATGCACCGCCTGCGCAATCCCTTCTATATCAGACACTACGCCTTCATAGGTGGGCGATACGAGAACCACCGCACGGATCCCCGGCTCCTTCCCAAGGGCCTTTCTTACATCTGCAGCGGAAATTCCCGTGTTCATCTGAAATCCGCTGTCAAATCCAGGGTAAATATATACTGGTTCCAGTTCATTCATATAGATGGCATGATAGACAGACTTGTGGCAATTTCTTGCCACAAGTATCCTGTCACATTTATCTGTCACACCAAGAACAGCGCTTAAAATCCCCGCCGTACTGCCATTCACAAGGAAATGAGTCTCACTGGCATGGAAAACCTCTGCTGCCCTCTCCTGTGCTTCCTTAAGGAGCCCGTCCGCATGGTGCAGATCGTCAAATCCGCTGATTTCTGTAATGTCTATCTCACAGGCAGGCAGTACGTCCGAAAACTTCGGGTTTCTTTTATGTCCCGGCATATGGAAACCATAGTAATCTGAATTACTGTAATCTTTAAGCTTCTCACATAGTATGCCCATTACAGTCTCTTTAATAACTCTTCTCTTTCTTTTTCATAGCCCGGCTTTCCAAGAAGGGCAAACATGTTCTTCTTATAGCTCTCAACGCCAGGCTGGTTGAACGGATTTACACCAAGAATATATCCGCTTACGCCGCATGCAAATTCGAAGAAGTAGAAAAGCTGTCCCAGGGAATACTCATCCTGCTTCGGAATCTTGACAAGAAGATTCGGCACATTTCCATCTGTATGAGCAAGAATAGTCCCGTTCATGGCATTTTTATTTACAAAGTCCATGGTCTTTCCTGCAAGATAATTTAATCCGTCAAGATCCACCGGTTCTTCATTTATAATGACCTCTTCCGCAGATTCCTCTACCTCCAGAACTGTCTCATACATAATGCGGCTTCCGTCCTGGATAAACTGTCCCATGGAGTGAAGGTCTGCTGTCAGATCTACCGATGCCGGAAGAATACCCTTCTGATCCTTTCCTTCGCTCTCTCCATAGAGCTGCTTCCACCACTCTGATACATAATGAAGGCTTGGCTCATAATTTGCAAGGATCTCAACTCCCCTGCCTTTTCTATGCAAAATGTTGCGTACTGCCGCATAGAGCATGGCGTCATTTTCCTCGAATTTCTGGTTCAGCGCCAGCTCTCTTCCTGCTGCCGCGCCCTCCATCAGCTTATCAATATCTGCTCCGCTGACCGCAATCGGAAGAAGGCCTACTGCTGTAAGAACTGAAAAGCGTCCGCCTACATCATCCGGCACAACAAATTCCTCATAGCCCTCCTCGTCTGAGAGCTTCTTAAGGGCTCCTCTGGCCTTGTCAGTGGTAGCATAGATTCTCCTTGCCGCCTCTTCCTTTCCATACTTCTTCTCCAGCATGTCCTTGAATACACGGAATGCAATCGCAGGCTCTGTTGTTGTACCGGACTTGGAAATAATATTTACGGAAAAGTCCCTGTCTCCGATTACCTGAATCAGATGCTTAAGGTATGTGCTGCTGATGCTGTTGCCTGCAAAGTAAATCTCCGGAGTCTTGCGGATTTCCTTTGAAACCATGTTGTAGAAATTATGTCTCAGAAATTCAATAGCTGCCCTTGCGCCTAAGTAAGAGCCGCCGATACCGATCACAATCAGCACCTCAGAATCTGATTTAATCTTTTCCGCTGCTTTTTTAATGCGGGCAAACTCCTCTTTATCATAATCTACCGGAAGATCAATCCACCCAAGAAAATCATTTCCTGCTCCCTCTCTTGAAAGAAGCTCCTGTTTTGCGGCTTCAGCGATTTTCTTCATTGACTCCATCTCATGTGCACTGACAAATGCATCTGTCTTTGAATAGTCAAACGTTACTTTGTTTCCCATAACGATCCTTCCTTCCTCTTAAGAATACATATATATGTCCATTTTAACAAATCCCGCCGCGTTAATCAAGCCATAAACTCCTCCAGAATCTGACGGATGAGCACATCTTTTTCTATATCCCGGGATTTTTCCTTTTTCTCCGGTTTCGGATCCGGCGCTTTGGCAGTCATATTTTCACTTTCCTTCCTTACGTATTTTGCCGCCCTAAGTAAGGGATCCTCCTCATAGTTCTCTCTTGCGCGTACCGGCATGTCTTCCTTAAGCGAACGGATCCCCCGTATGGGAGAGGCTGTATCCGGCACCTCATAGGGCTCTGGCATAACCGGCGGCGTAATCTCCGGTTGGGTCCGCGGAGACGGAACCTCTCTGCCCGGCCTCGGCCTTAGCGGCTCCTGCACATTTCTCTGGCTGTCTTCTTCAAACTCATCATTTACCTCTCCGAAATCCGGAACAGGAACCTCTGGGGCCATTACCTTAATTTCCTTCTGGTATGTCTTCTCGTAGCGGTGCTGACAGACATTTTCCAGATAATCTACCATGTAATTGCGCACCATTTCCAGGCGGTAATTCTCATCGGTAGTAAGATGGATCAGAAATACGAAAATCGCCGCTGCCGCGCCCGCTGCACCCATGCGCAGCACATCCTCCTGCATCCCGTATCTGGTGTATAGAAGGGCTGCTCCTGAAAGCCCCAGGATAAGGCATGCCCCCGATGATGCCCTCTCAAGCCTTCTTAGGCTGTGAAGCTTTATTCCGGCAGCCCGGTATTCATATAGATACTTGTCCACAAACACCCTCACATTTTCCACCTTCTCGCTGATCATACAAACATGTTCAAATTTCGCACGTACAAGGCGCATCAGCGGATGTGTACTTTTATTCATATTCCCCGAAGCCTTTACCAGACGCTTTAATGTAACGCTGACAATCAGCTTGCTTACTATGCCGCAAACGGCAGCTCCCCCTATAAGCACATAGATGATGTACTTGTCCAATAAGATTTCCAGCATAATAAAACCCTCCTTTGCTATGAATTATAGCGTAAATTTATGAGGAGGGTTTAAAAACTGTTTCCCAGATTCCGACATCTGCCTGTCACAATCTGTACTTCACTGTCAGAATAAATATTTCCGCTTTTTTACATCTGCGCAAGTATTTCTTTTACAAGCCTTATGCTGTGGGCGATTGCCTGCTTTTCAAACTCTGCATAGTTCATGACCGCACTGTTGTCGGCTTTGTCCGAAATCGCCCGAATGATGACATACGAAACTTTGTTCAGGTACGCCGCGTGGGCAATTCCTGCCCCCTCCATCTCTGCGCACAGTGCGCCGAAGGTATTTACAATCCGTTCCTTTGCTTCCCTGGATGAAATAAACTGGTCGCCGCTGGCAACTCTTCCTACATGTGTACTGATATCTGGATTTACCTTCTCATTTGCCTCCTGCGCAAGCTTAATAAGCCTCTCATCCGCCGGAAACGAAAATGTGTCCATCCTCGGAACCTGCCCTGCCGGGTCGCCGAATATGGTAGTATCCATATCATGATGTACCGCATCTGAAGAAATAACCAGATCACCGATATTAATTTTTGCATCCAGCGAACCCGCAACTCCGGTGTTAATTAGAGTGTCCACTGCGTACCTGTCCACCAGAAGCTGCGCGCAGAGGCCTGCATTTACCTTGCCGATGCCGCTTCGCACCACAACAGCCTCCTGCCCGCATAGGCTCCCTTTGTAAAACAGCATAGATGCATACTCTTTTGTCTCCACATTCTCCATTTCATTTTTTAATGCAGCAATTTCCTCTTCCATTGCTCCGATAATCCCTACCATAGCCTGGCCTCCTTTATTGTTTTTATTGTGTTACTTGTTACTATTCACTCCGTTCACAGTAACCTTCGCAAATCCATTTAAAATTCGCTTCGCGAATGGGATTTGCTCACACCTGAATC
>CATBDC010000075.1 GCA_949502235.1 uncultured Lachnospiraceae bacterium
CTTGAAATTTGGAGGAAATGCAAAAAAACTTTTCCGGTTTATCCGGGTTAGGGTATAACCAGACAGAGAGGCTTCGGCTTCTCTGTCTTAAAAAGGAGAAATTACAGAACAGAAACCAGCAGATAGTGAGTTTTGGAATTTAGACAGGGGATGTTTTTATTAGAAGATGAGAATATAACAAAATTAAATAAAGCAATGGGAGAAGAATTATAATGTTTTGCAGTCAGTGTGGAAAAGAATTAAAAGAAGATACTTTGGTCTGTCCGGAGTGCGGGGCAGACACAGGAAAAGGACAGGCGGAAAAAGAGGAGGTCTGTTCCGGGAAAAATGATAAGGAAAACCGTGGGAAACACTTTAAGCTATATGTTCTGATTGGAAGTGCAGTAATTGCCGTTATACTTATAATGGCTCTGGCATTTTTCTATTTCCGCGGTAAAAAGCCGGAAACAGAGGATGCTAAGGTTACCGATACACAAGAAGTATCCGGGAAGGAAATAAAGGAAGACGATATTAACGAAGAAGAGTACATATTCCCTTATAGTGACAAGGAATATCTGACAGATGCAGATATGGAAAGCCTGACAGAAGAACAGCTTGGCTTTGCAAGAAATGAGATTTTTGCACGGCATGGCAGGATTTTTACAGAGGAAAAGTATAAGGAATATTTTGAAGAAAAGAGTTGGTATAAGGGAACGGTTGAGCCGGAGGTTTTTGATTCAAATTATGAAAAGGAACTCAATAAAATCGAGAAGGCAAACGTAGAGGTAATTAAAAATTATGAGGAAAAGCTCAAGGCATTTGCTCTTGCAGAGCAATACTATGCTTCTGTCCTTAAGGAATATCAGGATGCGGAGGCCGGAGGATATTCAGGGGATGCAAGCCAGTATCCGCATGTGAATTCATTGCTTTTTGGAAATGGGTGTTCGGAGCCTCTCTATTTTACCCTGTCAGACTTATGCGGTGACGGAATTCCTGAACTGTTTATCGGATACTTTCTTGACGGAGACAGCTCGAATTATATCCTGATGGAATTATATGGATATAAAGCTGGAAGTGCAAAACAATTGTCAGTGTCGGCAGGGTTTGGTGTAACTCCCCTTGGCGAACAGAATTTTATCGGGGAGCGTGTGCGGTATTATATATGTGACAATGGACTGATAAGAGAAAATGGCAGTGGCGGAGCCGACATAAATAATGTAACCTATTATGAGTTAAGGGAAAATTCCGTTGAAATGACCATAAAAGAAGGCGCGGGACAGGACGGAGGACATTACTTTGAGCAGAATTACGGCGGATTGGGAGTATTGGAAGCAACAAAAGCGTTTTATGAGGAAATGCAGAACAAATATCCGCTGAAATCAGATATGCAGTGGTATAAGCTTCAGGAATTGGAGGGGTACGGGCTTCAAATAGGCTTGAAATTAGAAAATGACACAGGCACAGAGGAAAACTTTGATGCAGAGGCATGTTACGAAAATATCCTGCAGCAATACCGTGCACAGAAAGGCATGCTTATGACTGGCGGTGATGATGATTTTACGGAAACCTATCCCAATGTCAATATGAATGTTTTTGGAGGGATTGGAGAAATTCCGTCAGGGTTAAGCTATGCATTGACAGATATAGATGGCAATGGTGTGGAAGAATTGTTTATTGCGGATGTTGCTGAAGGAAATCCGGCTTCTTATACTACCTACGACATTTATACATGCATACAGGGAACACCTCAAAGGTTATTTGATGTTGGGGATATGGGAATCCAGTCATTCTACTTCGTTTGTACCAATAATGTAATAATGAAAATACAAAAAGAAAATGGCAGTGCATGGTACGGAACCCTCTTTTATCAGCTTGCCGGAGAATCCGCAGGAACAAAATTTGTAGACGGAGTATGGGTATATCCGGGGAGTAGTTTAGGCCCTATGTACAGCAGGAGCGAAGAGTGTATGGCTGATGATGGGGAAGAAGTGGATAAAGCATATTATGATACACTGGTGAATACATATCCTGTTAAAGAAGATATAGAATGGGTGAAATTGTAGATGCTTTTTGTCCTGACGGAGAACAAGGAGGTTACTGTTCACAGGTCTGCGCATTTACTGCGCAGACCGTAAGAAAGTGATTCAGGTGTGAGCAAATCCCATTGCCGAAGGCAATTTTAAATGGATTTGCGAAGGTTACTGTGAACGGGAGTGAACAGTAACACAAGGAGAGAGCAGGGTTTGGGAACAGCGGTAATTGACAGGAAAAAGAATTTTAGTTAATATTATTGTCAAAGAGGGGTGAATCTTAGGGAGTTTTTTTATTAAATGAAATAAGGAGAGTGATCACATGGTTTTATTTGTAGAATACCCCAAATGTACGACCTGTCAGAAGGCGAAAAAATGGCTGGACAGCCATAATATCGAGTATAGTTCCCGCCATATCAAGGAGGAAAATCCAACGGCAGCAGAATTAAGGGAGTGGCACGAAAAAAGCGGACTGCCCCTTAAAAAGTTTTTCAATACAAGCGGTATGCTGTATAAGAGTATGGCTCTTAAGGACAAGCTTCCCGGCATGAGTGAGGAGGAGCAGTATAACCTTCTTTCCACGGACGGAATGTTGGTAAAACGTCCAATCATTGTAGGTGATAATTTTGTGCTGACCGGTTTCCGTGAAAAGGAATGGGAAGAGAAGCTGTAGACAGGGTAGTGGAAGGAGGAATTTAAAGATGACACATGCAGAGAAAGCAGCCGCTTTATTCAGAGAAGGCTATAACTGCGCGCAGTCTGTGTTTTTGGCATTTGAGGATATGTATGATATAGACCATAAGACGGCGGTGCGTTTAAGCTCCGGCTTTGGGGCCGGCATGGGGAAGCTTAGGGAGGTATGCGGCGCCCTGACGGGGGCCTTTATGGCTGCGGGCCTGATGTACGGCTATGATGACGTGGCTGATTCGGAAGCGAAAAAGAATACATATGCTGTGATTAGGTATATTGCAGAGCGTTTTGAGAAGGAAAAGGGGACGATTATCTGCCGGGAGCTTCTGGGCCTTAAGAAGGGCGAGGATTTAGAGGAGCCTGCGGTACGTACCGAGGAGTACTACAAGAGCCGTCCATGCCTGGGATTATGCGCTCTGGCCGCCCAGATTCTGGACGATTACGAAAAGTAATCTTGTCTTTTTTTAGACAATGAGGTATAATAAAAAAAGCAAAATTATGACCATCGGCAGGAATACCATACCGGTGAAGAAATTGGAGGAGTTATCTATGTTAGTTTCAGCAAAAGAAATGCTTGAAAAAGCTGTAGCAGGCCACTATGCGGTAGGCCAGTTCAACATTAACAACCTTGAATGGACAAAGGCTATCCTTACAGCGGCTGAGGAGACAAAGTCCCCGGTTATCTTAGGTGTATCTGAGGGCGCGGGCAAGTACATGACAGGCTTTAAGACCGTACAGGATATGGTTGCGGCTATGATTGACGAGATGGGAATTACAGTTCCGGTTGCTACACACCTGGATCATGGAACATATGACGGATGTAAGAAATGTATCGAGGCAGGATTTACATCTATTATGTTTGACGGATCCAAGTATCCTATCGAAGAAAATGTTGCAAAGACAAAAGAGTTAATCGAAATCTGCAAGGAAAAGGGAATGTCCCTTGAGGCAGAGGTAGGAGCAATCGGCGGCGAGGAAGACGGCGTTGTAGGACAGGGTGAATGTGCAGATCCGAATGAGTGCAAGATGATTGCTGATCTTGGCGTTGACATGCTGGCAGCAGGCATCGGCAATATCCATGGAAAGTATCCTGCAAACTGGGCGGGCTTAAGCTTCGAGACTCTTGACGCTATTCAGAAGCTTACAGGCGATATGCCGTTAGTTCTTCACGGCGGTACAGGAATCCCGGACGACATGATTAAAAAAGCGATTGACTTAGGCGTTGCTAAGATTAATGTTAATACGGAGTGCCAGTTAGTATTTGCAGATGCTACACGCGAATACATTGAGGCAGGCAAGGATCGCGAGGGCAAGGGATAT
Source organism: uncultured Lachnospiraceae bacterium (assembly GCA_949502235.1). Lineage (GTDB taxonomy): Bacteria > Bacillota > Clostridia > Lachnospirales > Lachnospiraceae > CAPEBR01. The sequence continues at coordinate 4,020 of CATBDC010000075.1, forward strand.
GACCCGCGTAAGCTCTTAAAGCCGGGCTATGAGGCAATTATTGCTAAAGTAAAAGAGAAGATGGAGTTATTCGGATCAGTAGGAAAGGCGTAAATTTTTTTGATATTTTACTTGCCTTTTTGGTCTGATTGAGTTATACTAACATGCGTAATAAGAACAAAGGCGTTCCACCATAGGATGGAGTGCCTTTTTCTGATATAGAAAACTTTGTTCCCTATATCAGAAAACCCTCCGGGGGATGCGCCTTATTTACGACAAACACAAAGAAAGGAAATGAGGAAAACATGGGCGAACCAATTAAAGTAACAGAGATTTTTGGAGAAGATGTGTTCAATGATACAGTTATGCAGGAGCGGCTTCCGAAGAAGATTTACAAGGAGCTTAAGAGGACAATTGAGGAAGGCAAGGAGTTAGATCTTGCGACTGCGGATGTTATTGCACATGAGATGAAGGAATGGGCCATTGAAAAGGGCGCGACACATTATACGCACTGGTTCCAGCCCCTTACCGGAGTTACGGCGGAAAAGCATGACTCGTTTATTTCAGCGCCGCTTCCAAGCGGTAAAGTGCTGATGAGCTTTTCCGGTAAGGAACTGATTAAAGGAGAGCCGGATGCTTCATCATTTCCCTCGGGAGGCTTAAGGGCTACCTTTGAGGCAAGAGGGTATACTGCATGGGACTGCACGTCGCCGGCCTTTGTAAGGCATGACGCGGCAGGCGCAACTCTTTGTATTCCGACTGCATTCTGCTCTTATACGGGAGAGGCTCTTGACCAGAAGACCCCGCTTCTTCGCTCTATGGAAGCGATTAACGAGCAGTCCTTAAGGCTTCTGCGTCTATTTGGGAATACTACATCAAAGAAGGTTACGCCGTCCGTAGGGCCGGAGCAGGAATATTTCCTTGTGGATGCTGCAAAGTTTCAGGAGCGGAAGGATTTAATCTATACAGGGCGTACACTTTTCGGCGCCATGCCGCCAAAGGGTCAGGAGCTGGATGATCATTACTTTGGAACCATACGTCAGAGAATAGCCGGCTTTATGAAGGATGTAAATGAAGAGCTCTGGAAGGTGGGGGTCAGCGCAAAGACGCAGCATAATGAGGTAGCACCGGCGCAGCACGAGCTGGCGCCGATTTACGCACAGGCAAATGTTGCTGTTGATCATAACCAGATTGTGATGCAGACATTAAAGAGAGTCGCGTGCCGCCACGGCATGAAGTGCCTGCTTCATGAGAAGCCTTTTGCAGGGGTAAATGGCTCTGGAAAGCACAATAACTGGTCGCTGACAACAGATGATGGGAAGAATCTGCTTGATCCGGGGAAAACCCCTCATGAGAATGTACAGTTTCTGCTTGTACTTACCTGTATTTTAAAGGCGGTTGACTGCCACGCTGATCTGCTTCGTGAATCTGCATCAGATCCGGGAAATGATCACAGACTGGGGGCAAACGAGGCTCCGCCGGCGATTATTTCTGTATTTCTCGGGGAACAGCTTGAGGATGTGCTTGAGCAGTTAAGGAGTACAGGCTCTGCTACACATAGCATTAAGGGCGGGAAGCTTGAGACGGGTGTAAGAACCCTTCCGGATCTTGCTAAGGACGCAACGGACAGAAACAGAACATCACCATTTGCATTTACAGGAAATAAGTTTGAGTTCCGTATGGTAGGCTCCAGGGATTCTATAGCAGGCCCGAATGTTGTACTTAATACAATCGTTGCAGAGGCATTTGCAGAGGCATGTGATGTGCTCGAGGCAGCAGGCGATGACTTTGAAACAGCGCTCCATGATTTGATTAAAAAATATGCTGTTGAGCATCAGAGAATTGTGTTTAATGGAAATGGATATTCCGATGAATGGGTAAAGGAGGCAGAAAGAAGAGGGCTTCCGAATCTTAGATCTATGGTAGAGGCTATTCCGGCGCTGACAACGGATAAAGCGATTGCCATGTTTGAAAAGTTTAAGGTATTTACCCGCGCTGAGCTTATATCCCGTGCGGAGATTAAGTATGAAAATTACGCCAAGGCAATCAACATTGAAGCCCGTACAATGATTGATATGGCAAGTAAGCAGTTTATTCCTGCTGTTGTAAAATATACAAAGGCTCTTGCAGATACTGTGATTGCGGTAAGGGAGGCAGGCGCAGACGTAACGGTGCAGTCGGAGATGCTCACAGAGGTGTCAGTGCTTCTTTCCGAAATGAAAAGAGCGTTGGAGGCTTTAAAGGAGACAGAGGCGAAGGCAGTAGACATGGAGGAAGGAGAGGAACAGGCAAGGTTCTATCACTTTGAGGTTGTCCCGGCTATGGAGGCCTTGCGGTCACCGGTTGATAAGCTTGAAATGATTGTTGATAAGGAGGCATGGCCGATGCCTTCCTATGGAGACTTAATCTTTGAAGTATAGTAACACCTTAAGATTACTGTTCACAGGTCTGCGCAGACCGTAAGAAAGTGATTCAGGAGTGAGCAAATGCTATTGCTGAAGGCAATTATAAATGGATTTGCGAAAGTTACTGTGAACGAAGGGAACAGTAACACCTTAAGAAATATATTAGAAAAACTTAATGACCTTGGACTTGGAAAGCACATGGGAATGTGATATCCTTAGTTCAAGGTTTTTGGTTTTAGGAGGTTACGCCATGACAAAGAGCGAGTTTTTAGAAAAGCTTAGGAAAGCGCTGGGAAATGATTTAAGCGGAGCGATTATCCAGGAAAATGTAAACTATTATAACGGATATATTAGTGAGGAAACAGGCAAGGGGCGCATGGAAGCAGAAGTTATTGCGGAGCTTGGAGATCCGTGGGCTCTTGCGCGGACGATTATTGACGCGGCAGAAGGCCGTGATGCGGCTGATGGCAGCTATAATAATGATTATGGATATGAACCAGAGCAAAATTATGAGGGGCAGTATAGAAACAGGGGGCGTGTGTATAGCTTTGGCTTTCATTCCTGGTGGCAGCGGCTCCTTTTAATTCTGGCTGTTGTGGGTATCATTGTGGTGGTGGTTTCGGTTATCAGCGGCCTTGTAAGCCTTCTTGCCCCGGTTATCATACCGCTTCTTATTGTTATGATAATCATAAGAGCTATCGGAAGGCGGCGGTGAGAGGCAGTACAAAAGCCGCTCCTCACTATGAGCGGAAAGGTATAGAATGTGTTTTAATACATAGAATCAAAGTAAAAGACCGATGGGGGAGCCATCGGTCTTTTGAGGGGAGTATAAATAATTAATAAGGGGTTGTAGAAAGTATTCTCTCTACGTTTAATAGTATAATATAGGCGGCTGGAAAATGCAAGAAAAAAATGAAAAAATTTAATTTATTCTTACTTATTCGGTTACTGTTCACTCCCCAATGTCATTAAGTTAGTACCAGCAACAAAAGGCTTAC
>CATBDC010000076.1 GCA_949502235.1 uncultured Lachnospiraceae bacterium
CATTTCAGGCAGTTCGTTACTAACTTAATGACATTGCGGAGTGAACAGTAACAATGATGCTGCTGCAGCATGAATGGAGATTTTTCCAGTGCACAGGCAGCTCGGGGCATTTTTTCCCCTAAGCAGGCGTAAAAAGGGTGTCCTTAGCGAAGGTGAGATCCACGACTTACGAATGAAGGCTCTCCTGAATTCCTTAGTCGGAGTTAGTCGTTAGCTCACCGAAGCATTGCCCTGCCTGTGTGGGGAAGAACTGCCCCGAGCTGCCGTCCCCCGAACAATATCCCCCCTTACTCCTCCTCATCCTCCTCCGACGCAGTGTCCGGATTCATAATGGCAAAGGCGATATTTGTGGCATGGTCTGCCACACGTTCAAGCCCTGAAATCGTATCTGAAAATAACATTCCCGCTTCCGGGGTACATTTATTCTTCGTAAGCCTCTTTACATGCGCCCGCTGCAGCTTTCTCTCTCTCTCGTCTATATCATCCTCCAGATTAAGAATGTCCTGCATATGCCTGGGGCTGCGGTTCATAAACATATCCAGCGAATATTCCAGAATCTGTATAACCTCCTCTGTCATATCATGCAGCTGCTTTTTCGCCTTCTCACTGAATTCAATTCCTCTCTCAATACGATCCTTTGCAGAATCAGCAAAATTTTCCGCATGATCGCCGATACGCTCAATATCATTAACCACATGGAACAGCGCTCCTATCAGTCTGCCATCTGCAATGGGAAGCTCGATTTCATTTACCTTAACAAGATAATCTGTAATCTTGCGGTTCAAAAAATCAATATATTCTTCCCTCTTATACACCTCTTCGATTTCTTCCTCATCAAGCTCGCATAACGTGTGCATTGATATTTTTAAATTCTCAATGGCAATTCTTCCCATATGCTCAATTTCATGTACACCGTTGGAGAATGCAGTTGTGGGCGCCATAATGTTGCCCTTTCCGATAAAGCGGAGCTCATACTCATCCTCGGTCTCATCTGTCCCGGGTACAAGCTTGTAGGTTGCCTTTACAATCAAGCCCATAAACGGAAACAAAACAGCAACCTCAAACACCTTCATCAGTGTATGTACATTCGCAACTGCCCGGGCCATATTTCCGCCTGAAATATAGACAAGGGCATCTGTAATGGGCTTAAGTGCCAGAAGCAGTATAATAAACATGATTGCCGAGCCTATTACATTAAATAACAGATGAATCAATGCCGCCCGTTTTGCATCCTTTTTGCCGCTTAGGCTGGCGGCAAGGGCAGATACACAGGAGCCTATATTACAGCCCAGAATCATGAACGGACATATAATAAATTCAAGAAGTCCCTGCGAAACCATGAGAAGGATAATACCGACTGTCGCAGAAGAGCTCTGAAGCACTGCCGTAATGAGAAAACCTACCAGGATTGCTGAAAACGGACTTTCGAGAGAACCTAAAAACTCCAGAATCTTAGGAGACTCCTTTACTGCCTCCATGCTTTCTCCCATAATACGAAGACCCATGAAAAGAATACCAAAGCCAAGAATCACCTCTCCGATTTTCTTTACACCCTGCTTTTTACAAAACATGACCATTACAACACCGATAATCACAACAAGGGGTGCAATGTCTGACAGATTAAAGGCAATCAGCTGTCCGGTAACTGTTGTACCGATATTTGCTCCCAGGATGACTCCCGTTGCCTGCATAAGCGTCATAAGGCCTGAATTTACAAAACTCACCACCATGACCGTAGTCGCATTAGAAGACTGGATAATCGCAGTAAATACAATGCCGACTATCATTCCGATAAAACGGTTCTGCGTAAAAAACTCCAGAATTCCCCGCATTTTAGCGCCTGCCGCCTTTTCCAGGCCTTCACTCATAAGCTTCATGCCAAAAAGAAAGAATCCTAATCCTCCAAACAGCGTAAAAACTTCTGTAATACTCATTGTACTCTCCTTTTATGTAACTGTTCACTCCGTTCACAGTGCAAAGTCCTGTGTGAACAGTTACCCTTTTATTCCTTTATCTCAAAGTATCTTTTACCATATTCGATATCACGGTTAACATATTTTTTCAGTTCCTCTTTACCCGAAAACTTCTGCTCCGGCCGTACATATTCTATTAATTCAACCATGACCTCTTTTCCATAGGCATTTCCTTCATATCCAAATAGAAAGCTTTCAATCCGAACCTTATCCTCATCTGATACGGTTGGCTTTACTCCAATATTTGCGATTCCATTATAGCCCCTGCCGTCAACATATACCCTGCATAGATAAACACCCTTCGGAGGCACAATTTTTTCTGCCGGCCACAGGACATTAAAGGTAGGAAATCCAAGCGTCCTCCCCAGCTGTTTTCCATGCTCCACAACACCGGCTATCCCGAAGCTGTAGCCCAGCATCCTTCCCGCATCGGCTACGGCACCATTTCTTAAAACCTCTTTTATATATGTGCTGCTTATGATACGATCATTATAACGCATTTTTTCAATCACTGTCAGCTCGTATTCATACTGCCGTTCATATGCGGCAAGCATATGGATATCGCCTCTTTTTCCGTATCCAAACTGAAAATCCGTTCCCACTACAACAAAATCTGCATGGAACACTCCTTTAATAATATCTCTGATAAAAACCTCTGCCGAGAGCTCCCTGAACTCTTTTGTAAACGGACAATCCACCAGATAATCCACTTCATTTTCCAGATGAAGCTCCCGCTCCTCCTTTGTCATAAGCACATTGCTCTGGTTCATGTCAAATGCACAGACTACACTCGCCGCATCTTCCTTTTCACCCAGCTCTTTTACTTTTCTGATAAGTCTTCCATGTCCACAGTGAAGTCCGTCAAATTTGCCAAAGGTTACTGCTGTTTTCCCTTCAAATGTATAATGATCCAGACCTTTTATATAATGCATTTTCTAGTCCCTCTCTCCGGAATAAAACATTTTTACGATTGCCAGTCTTTTCTGCTCCTCTTCGTATCTGAATATCCCGATAAATTCTCCTTTGCGGTCGTATACTCTGAAATTTTCAAGGTTTTCCGGCATCTGCCCCCATAAGATATATTCTTCCGGAAGGGAGTTTCCGTTATAAGCCAGCCTTTCCCCTTCTCCTTTTACAGTAACGCTCCTATAACCAGAAAACATCTGGTCAATGGGGTGCAGGATTTCTGTCAGCCTTCCGTCCTCTGCTCCTTTTTCGATCTCCTGAAGTGTAAGGCTGTCCTCTATGGCAAAAACACCCGCTTTCGTACGGATCAGGCTTTCCATACATCCTCCCGTGCCCAGCTTTTCTCCAATATCACTGCACAGCGTGCGGATATAGGTTCCTTTTGAGCAGTGCACCCTCATACGCACCCTTGGAAGCTCTGTTTCCAGAATACTGATATCATAGATTTGAGCCTTCCTAGCCTTACGCGGAACAGTTTTTCCCTCTCTTGCCAGCTCATAAAGCTTCTTTCCATTCACCTTAAGGGCGGAGTACATAGGCGGAATCTGCTCATATTCCCCGATAAAGCTTCTAACTACATTTTCCACCAAAGACTCTGTAAGTCCTTCGGTCTCTTCTTCACGGAGAACCTTGCCGAAAATATCCTGAGTATCCGTCCTGACGCCTAAAAGCAGAACCGTCTCGTAGCATTTATCTCTGTCCGTCAGCATACCGCTAAGCTTTGTCGCCCGGCCCAGACATATGGGAAGCACTCCCTCAGCCTGGGGGTCAAGTGTTCCCGTATGCCCAATCTTTTTCTGTCCGGTAATTTTCCTAAGCCTTGCTACAGCGTCATGGGAGGTATAGCCTTTTTCCTTATACACATTTATGATTCCATGTATCATAGGCTGCCCTTAAGCTGGCTCTCAATCTGGGCTGACAGCCGGTTAATAATATTGTAAAAGCTTCCCGACATGGTAAGGCCTGCCGCCTTTTTATGTCCTCCGCCTCCAAAGCGGGCCGCGATTGCACTGACATCTACTGTATCGTCTGAGCGCAGGCTGATTTTATAAACCTCCGGCTCTGTCTCATACATAAAGACCGCTGTCTTTACTCCCTTTGTATTTTTCAGATGACTTACAATTCCGTCTAACTCCTTCGGCGTCACCCCGTAAAACTCCATTGTTGACTTACGGATATAGGACACAATGCAGGCTCCGCCGAGAAACATGATGCTTTCCATAAGCGCCCTCCCCAGAATCTGATTCTGGGCATAGGTCTTTACATAAAAGGTATCCCGGACGATTTTAGGTGCGTCAATCCCTTTTCCTAAAAGCTCTGCCGCCGCCATAAATGTAGAGGGTCCTGTACAGGAGTACTGAAATACTCCTGTGTCATGCACAATGCCAAGATAAAGAGCCTCCGCAGCGGATTTGCTGATCTTCTCCTTCTCTGCCAGATTATAGATTAATTCTGATGTAGAGCTTGCGTCCGGAACCACATAATTTTCTTCTGCAAAGCTTCCGTTGCTGACATGATGATCAATACAGGCCGTATGGACCGCCTTCTTAAAAAGGGGCGCCGAAAAGCCAAGTCTGTCCTCACTCCCGCAGTCCAGGCAGATAAACAAATCATATGTCTTATCCTCCGGGATTTCATGAAGAATGTCTTCTGCTCCTTCAAGGAACTTAAAAGGCTCCGGGATATCCTCCAAGTACAGATCCGCCTCTTTTTCCTTATAGTTGTCTTTTATATACCGATACAGCCCCAGGCAGGAGCCGACACAGTCTCCGTCCGGCCTTATATGCCCTCCAAGAGCTATTTTACCGGCACATTTCAGCATTTCATCTAGCATCCTCTTCCCCCTTACTCCTTTAAATCTCTTGTTACCTCGTCAATTTTCTTCGACATATTCACGCCGTATTCTATAGACTGATCAAGCACAAACCTGATTTCCGGCGTATTTCGCATATTAAGAGTTCTTGCAAGCTCGCGCCGTATATACCCTTCTGCACTTTGAAGGCCCTTGATCGTGTCCTCCTGTGCCTTTTCATCACCCAGAACACTTATATAAGCCTTGCTGGTTTTAAGATCCGGCGCCACCTCTACTGCCACAACAGATGTCCACGGCGCCACCCGCGGGTCCTTAATCCCGCTTTGCAGAATACTGCTAAGCTCCCGCTGCATCTGGGTATTTACCCTTGTATTTTTTATACTTCTTTTTTTCAATTCTTTTCCCTTTCCTTTTTTAATGATTATCTCGGGATTTCAACCATCTTAAATGCCTCTACCAGGTCTCCCTCTTTAATATCATTAAAGTTCGCGAACACAAATCCACATTCATAACCTGCCCTTACCTCTTTTACATCATCCTTGAAACGTCTAAGGGATGCAAGCGGCCCTTCAAAAATCACAATTCCGTCCCTTGTCAGACGTACGGAACAGTCTCTTTCAAATACACCGTCCTGCACATAGGAGCCTGCAATCGTACCCACTCCTGACGCCTTAAATGTCTGGCGGACCTCAGCGTGACCCAGTACTTTTTCTTCAAATACAGGATCCAGCATGCCCTTCATGGCTGCTTCCACATCCTCAATTGCATTATAAATCACACGGTACAGACGAACATCTACGCCCTCCCGCTCTGCCGTTTCCTTTGCCGTGGCGTCAGGACGCACATTAAACCCGATAATAATCGCATTTGACGCAGACGCAAGGCTGACATCAGACTCATTGATCGCTCCAACGCCGCCGTGGATGATCTTTACAACTACCTCGTCATTAGACAGCTTCAGAAGGCTCTGCTTGATAGCCTCCACGGAACCTTGGACATCTGCCTTGACAACAATGCCGAGCTCCTTTAGGTTTCCTTCCTGAATCTGTGTAAACAGATCATCTAATGACAGCTTTGATTTTGTATCATCAAGAAGCTTCACCTTACTCTGTGCGATAAATGTCTCCGCAAAGCTTCTTGCCTCTTTATCATTTGCACATCCTACAAATACTTCTCCTGCATTAGGCACGTCATTTAAGCCAAGTATCTCTACCGGCATAGAGGGTCCCGCTTCCTTTACGCGTCTTCCCTTATCATCCATCATGGCCCTTACCTTGCCGTGGGCGGATCCTGCCGCAATCGAATCTCCTACGCGTAAGGTTCCCTTCTGCACAAGGACAGTGGCAACAGAGCCTCTTCCCTTGTCAAGCTCTGCTTCCAGCACAAGGCCTCTTGCGCGGCGGTTCGGATTTGCTTTAAGCTCCATCACCTCTGCGGTAAGAAGAATCATTTCCATCAGCTCTTCAAGGCCCTCGCCCGTCTTTGCAGATACAGGAACAAATACTGTACTTCCGCCCCAGTCCTCTGCAATTAGCTCATATTCCGTAAGCTCCTGTTTCACTCTTTCAACATTTGCACTGGGCTTATCGATCTTATTGACTGCCACTACAATCTCAATTCCTGCCGCCTTCGCATGGTTAATCGCCTCAACCGTCTGGGGCATTACGCCGTCATCGGCCGCAACAACCAGAATCGCGATATCCGTAGAGCTTGCGCCCCGCATCCGCATTGCAGTAAATGCTTCGTGTCCGGGCGTATCAAGGAATGTAATACTCTCCCCGTTAATCTCTACAACAGATGCACCGATATGCTGTGTAATTCCTCCGGCCTCCCTGCCGATTACATTAGTATTGCGGATTGCATCAAGAAGTGAAGTCTTGCCGTGGTCTACATGGCCCATAACGCAGACAACCGGCGGACGCTTCTTCATCTTGCTAGTGTCCTCTTCATCCTCTTTCAGAAGCTCCTCAATAACATCCACTACCTCTTCCTTCTCACACAGGATTTCAAATTCCAGCGCAATCTCTTCTGCCGTCTGATAGTCAATCTCCTGATTTACCGTAACAATCTTCCCCTGCATAAAGAGCTTCTTTACGATAACAGAAGGAACGACCTTCATCTTATCTGCAAGCTCCTGTATGGTGAGAACCTCTGGAATGATAATCGACTTAATCTGCTCTTCCTGCTTCTGCTCCTTCGGCTGCGGCCTCTGAAGCTGCTGCTTTGGCTCGTTCTTTCCTCTTTTGCCTTTGTTTATTCCTTCATCATCACGGCGGAAATCCTTCTTCTTATGATCATCCTTCCCCTTCCCCTTGCTACGCTGAGGTTTCTGTCCCTCCACAATCGGTGCGGGAATTGAAGGCCGTCTGTCTCTGTCGTCTCTCCTGTCGCCTGGTCTTCCTGGGCGCCCCTGATTTCTGTCATTTCGGTCGCCCTGCATACGGCCGCCGTCTCTTCCATCTCTTCGGTCGCCCCGGAATCTGTCCTGACGTCCTCCCTGATCACGGTCTCTTCTGTCGCCTCTCTCATTCCGGTCGCTTCCGT
>CATBDC010000077.1 GCA_949502235.1 uncultured Lachnospiraceae bacterium
TATGTTGCGAGTGTGCGGCAGGTGATTCCTGCTTATGACCAGGAGGGGCTGTTATGGGAGATTATGTGCCGGGAACTAAAAGGACAGAATGTGCAGCAGGCGGCGCCGTGTTATGGGATGGCGATTTTCCACGATGAAGAGCATAAGGAGCATGACCCCGATGTGGAGATTCAGAGTGCGGTTGTGGGGACATATGAGGATACAGAGCATGTGAAATTTAAAACTGTGCCTCCGATTCAGATTGCGTCTGCCATATATAAAGGAAGCTATGACCAGATTTTAAAGGTAAATAAGGCAGTTGCGGACTGGGTGGCTGCAAATGGATATGACTTTGACGGGAAGTCTTTTTGCATCTATCATGTGAGTCCGAGCCAGACGGATGATCCGGAGGAACTGGTCACGGAGGTTTGCTTTCCGGTAAGAAAGAAGTAATGGAGCCTGGAATATAGTTATTAAAAAAGTGGCAGAAGTATTCCATTGTAAGCCCAAGCTGGTCAGCGCCCTCCTGCAGTGAGAGGTGCTCGCGGAAATGCTCTTCGACATATGTTATGATCGTCCGGAGGCGTTCAAAAGAGGGAGGCAGAATACTGCCTGTCCCGGGGGCAGTATTTTCAGAAAAAAAGCGAAGAAGGCGCTGGCTCTTTTTTATTTTAGTTAGTGAAATGATGTATGGAGCCCTTTTTCTCTTGAATCGCCTGGGAGCGTATGCTAAGATAAATTTAATACAGTCGGGCTTACTATTTGAAAAGAAGGGTCCCTGGAACATAGCGGCTGACTTTCTTGTAGATATGAGTTTTTCAGTAAAAGATATCGAAGGAATGCTTCGTGAATATGAATCTGACCATCATACGGGAATGGATACCGGACAAATTGCTGCATTGCTGTATGATTATACATCAGGATATCCTTATCTTGTTTCCCGTCTCTGTATGTTTATGGATGAGCGGATACCGGGGAAGGCATGGACAAAGGAAGGTGTACGTGCTTCTGTAAAAATGCTGTTGGAAGACAATAGTCCTTTATTCCAGTCCCTGACAAATAAGCTGGCTGATTTTCCTGATTTGAACCAGGTCATCCTGCGTTTGCTGTTTCAGAGGCAGAGCATTGCATATAATGCGGATGATAAAGCAGTTAGGGATGCTTTAATGTTTGGATTTGTGAAAATAAGAAATTCTTCGGTTTTATTGGCAAATAGGATATTCGAAATGCGTTACATAAAGGAAATTATTTTTGGAGACAGGCTTCTGATAGAAGCAGTTGTATAGGCCGGAAAGAAAGGGTTTGAAAGATGGGAAAAGAGTATTGGAATGGCGCGCAGGCGGCACACAGGCGTGTGATGATGAAGGCCGCTGGATACTCGGATGAGGATATCCGTAAAAAACCACATATCGGAGTGGCGAATTCTTATATGGCGGGTTCACCGGGAACAGCCCACCTAAGACAGGTGACAGAGGCAGTGAAGGAAGGAATCTGGGCAGCAGGAGGAATCCCGGTGGAATTTGGAATTCCTGCGACCTGCGGCAATGTTGCTAACGGGGCTGATGAGATGAAATATGAGCAGGTGGGACGGGACATTGTGGCAATGTCCATTGAATTTGTATCCCGGGTACATAATTTTGATGCCATCTGCTGCGTGGCAAGCTGCGATCTAATCATTGCAGGATGCTATCTGGCGGCCTGCCGTCTGGAGATTCCGGCCATGGTGGTTACGGGAGGCTCCATGCAGGCCGGGAATTACTGTGGGGACACGGTGGTGGAGGCAGATCTGGATGCGGCAAGATTTTCCGGCGCTTCTGAAGAAGAGCTGATGGAAATGGAAGACTGTGTATGTCCGTCATTCGGAGCCTGTCCGTCTATGGGAACGGCAAATACCATGCAGATGCTTGGGGAGGTACTGAATCTTGTGATGCCGGGGACCTCAACGATTCCGGCATCTGACAACGCAAGGCTTAGGGCTGCCCGCGCTGCCGGGAAGTATATGGCAGAGCTGGCAGAATCAGGCAGGACGCCGAAGGATCTGATTACAAAGGAAGTGCTGGAAAATGCGATTATGTTTGATATGGCTGTTGCCGGTTCCACCAATGCGGTACTTCATATCCTTGCCTATGCGTACGAACTTGGGATTGAACTGACTCTTGCAGATTTTGAAAAATATGCGAAAGAGATCTACTGTATTAATGCAGTAATTCCAAGCGGCCCTTACACGGTTGTGGATTTCCACTATGCAGGAGGCGTGAAGCTTGTGATGAAAATGCTGGAGAGTAAGCTTCACACGGATGCTCTTACCATGTACGGGAATACCTGGAAGGAGCTTCTTAATAAAGTTACCGCAAAGGAAAATAAGGTGATTCATTCCCTGGAAAATCCGGTGGCAAAGGAGCCGGGGCTTAAGATACTGCGGGGGAATATCTCCCCGGCCGGGGCGATTGTCCGTCCTACGGCAGTCTTTGAGGAGGTGAAGTATCTTAAAGGGGCAGCAAAGGTATTTGACGGGGATCAGCCGGCCTATGAGGCGATTATGGCAGGAGAGATTGTTCCGGGGGACATCATTGTGGTTCGGTATGAGGGCTGTAAAGGCGCCCCGGGAATGAAGGAGCTGATGCTTAGTATTGACGCCATGATTGGCCTTGGCCTGGATAAAAGTGTGGGGCTTATTACTGATGCCAGATTTTCCGGATTTAATTATGGGGCAATTGTGGGACATATTTCTCCAGAGGCTTATGACGGCGGAGTCATAGCCCTCATTGAGAACGGAGATATTATTGAAATGGATATTACCAACGGCTTTGTGAACCTTCTGGTATCTGACGAAGAGCTTGAAAAGAGAAAGAAAAAGTGGGTATGCCCTCCTTTAAAACAGGAGAAGGGCGTGCTTAATATATATGCACAGATGTGCCGTCCGGCAGAACAGGGGGGAGCGATACAGCCCTGGAATCTTGATGCATGCTATCGGGATAAAGGCGCAGCTGGTAAGCCCTAAGAAGGAAAAATAAAGGGCTGCCGTTTGTGTTGGAAATCAAACGGCAGCCCTTAAATAGTTACTGTTCACTTCGTTCACAGTAACCTGCAAAAATCCATTTAAAATTGCCTTCGGCAATGGGATTTTTGCACTCTTGAATCACTTTCTTACGTACTTTGCAGTAAATGCAAAGTACTGTGTGAACAGTAACCTTAAATATTCTATGGCTTTCGCTCCGGTAACACTGGTTTGACTAATTGATACTGACATGATAAGATGATTAAGACAGATGGCCGGGGTCATATTTTGCTGCAAAGGGGAGTGTGCGGGGGATGAGAAGAATTTCTATTGGGCGTCAGAATTTTGAAAGGTTCAGGGTCAATGATGATGATGTAACGCTCATTACCAGGCCGCGCCGTTTTGGTAAGACGCTGAATCTGAGCATGATGGAGTGCTTTTTCTCTGTGGCTTATGCGGGGAGGGACAGTCTGTTTGAAGGGCTTTCCATCTGGGAAGAGGAAGCCTATCGCAGCCTGCAGGGGACTTTTCCGGTGATTGCGCTTAGCTTTGCGGATATAAAAGGTTCTACATTTAAAGCGGCACGGGAGGAAATTATCTTATCCTTAATGGAGCTCTTTAAAAAACATTCCTATCTTTTGCAGGGAGATACACTGACCGATTTGGAAAAACGGGATTTTTATACACTTGGGCAGCATATTGGGAATGACAAAGATGCAAAACAAGAGTTGTCAGAAGCAGCCATATCCCGTGCAGTCATGACGCTGATGTCCTATATGGAACGCTATTATGGAAAAAAAGTCATTGTCCTTCTGGATGAGTACGATACCCCGCTTCAGGAAGCGTATGTGAATGGCTACTGGAAACAGCTGACAGCACTCCTCCGCAGCATATTTAACTCAACCTTTAAAACGAATGATTATCGCTGCAGGGCGATCTGAAATATATGAACCGTTTTATGAACGATGTGGCACAGGTAATGTTCAGTACCTTTGATTCTGGGAACCATCCGTCAGAAGTAACACAGCCAGAAAGATTGCCCACAGGGAAAGCGACCACTAAGAATTTGATAGGACCAAATTCAAGTGTCTGCTTTTATCACGGTTTTGTCCTTGGCCTGATTGTGGACTTGTCGGCGAAATACCATATCCGTTCCAACCGGGAAAGTGGCTTTGGAAGATACGATGTGATTATGGAGCCGAAAAATCTGTCGGATGATGCAGTGATCATGGAGTTTAAGGTTCACGATGAGGAAGACGAAAAGCCCCTTACGGATACCGTGCAGAGGGCATTGCAGCAGATTAAGGAAAAGGGATATGATACGGAACTGACTGCAAGGGGGATTCCAAAGGAGCGTATCAGGCATTATGGATTCGCATTTAAAGGAAAAACAATTTTAATCGGGACTGCAGCAGAATAAGAGGTTAGAAAGGAATTTGTATATATTAAGGCGTCAAATATAATTGACGCCTTAATGTTACTTGGGAATCATCATGGCAAAGGCGGCAATTCCGCCTACGGCGTAGATTCCGTTAATGACAGTGCAGACCTGCATCCAGGTGCCCTTTACCCTCCATCTGGTGTAGGAAGCTATGGTGAAAATCCCGGAAAATATCATAAAGGCGGCGTAAGCAGATATTATGATTTCTGCTGTCGGGGATTCAAGAGCCCAGGGGAAGCTTCGCAGGGGAAGAATGGTCCAGGGGATAAAGAGCATAAGGGTACAGATTGTTTTGATTATTTTACTTTTCATATTTTTAATTCCTTTCTTTGAAATGATTTTTACGGTGTTACCGTGTTTCAGCCTGGCCGAATTTTATGCAGGATAAAATCAGGCACACGGCAGTAATCAGGATAGCTGTGGGAAGCCATGGGATCCAGTCTATGGAGGTCTCATAGATCCCTTTGGCGGCTTTTCCGTACTCGGTCATCAGTACATAGAAGGGATAGCTCATGGGATCCAAAAACCAGTACTTTGTGTTAATCATAAGTACTGAAGGGACTGCGCATGCCAGGCCGATGCCCACGGCAAAGACGGGAGTACGGATTAAAACCGTAATCATCCAGTATACGGCGGCCATGGGAAGCGCCGCCAGATAAAACTTTGCTATGGCGCATAAGACATAAGAGGGCTCAAGCATGAAGCTGTAATCCTGAAGCTTTGAGGCCGCGAAGGCGCAGATATAATAAGTTCCAAAAGCCATAAACATCTGGATGACAGGCAGGATGAGGAGAACCGTGAACTTTGCGAGGCACAGAATCCCTCTGTTTATGGGTAGGGCAAGCATTTTTAAAATGCCGTTGTCCGCCCTCTCTGTCTGCGATAACAGCACTGTGCAGATGATCAGTGTTGCCGGGATCATGAACCAGACCATCCCCATAAAGCCTTGTATGAAGAAGTTATGCTCTGGTGTAATGGGGATCCCGTATGTGGTAAAGCTTACGCCAGAATTTACAAGGGACGGAAGCCACATAATCACAACAGGGGCAAGCAGTATAAGCAAGATTTTTGAGTGTCTGATTTTTTTTAGCTCCACACAGACTAATGTTAGATAATTCATGAAAAATACCTCCTTACTTTTATCATGATACATTCGATGATTCCAAAAGCCACAGCTTCAGCGGCACATACCCCTATAAAAAGCGCCAGGCTGCCTTCTTCCAAAACCGGTCCGAGAAGCCGGTAAGGCGTGCAAAAAGGGCAGAGCATGAAGAAGAGGCGATTCTGCGGGAAAATGGAAAGGCTGAAAACCAAAATAACCCCGATTCCAAGGGAAATCCACATATTCCGGCAGAAGGATGCGATTGCCAGCATCAGCATAATGGTAGGAAGAAGTGTCAGCACTCCGAAGCCATAATACCCTGCAAGCTCCTTAAAATCTATCCGATAGCCAGGAAACCAGTGCAGTGCGCACAGGGCAGCGGAAAGAAATTCCGGAAGAAGCGCCAGTGCAGAGGCCGCGGCAGCTATCACAAATTTTCCGAAAAACAGGCTCCCCTGATAAACGGGGAGGGATTCCATCTTCCGGATGCCGTTTTCTGCATATTCCGTATGGTACATCATGCAGGCGCCGCATACGATAAGCAGAATATTAAGCATTGCCATGATCTGCCAGCAGGCATCCAAAAGGATGTGAAAGGGGTCTCCTGGAAGCGCCGTATAGCTCTCAGAGCGGGCGGCCATATTAATCACCGGAAATGCTGCCGCAAGTAATGCCCCGGACAGGAAGGTAAGAAAATATCCGGACCGCTTCAGTTTTTTTAATTCAGTTTTTACAATCATCTGCCTGCACCCCGCTCTCTGTTATCTGCCTGAATCATGGCCAGGAAAGCTTCCTCCAGGTTATCGGCAGGAAATCCGGCATGCTGCGCATTTGCTTTTAATTCATCTATTGTACCCTCGAAGAGGAGACGGCCGTGATTCAGGATACCGATGTCATCGGCCATCAGCTCTATTTCCGGCAGGAGGTGGGAAGAAACGAGTACGGTGCAGCTGTATTTTTCCGGCAGGGATCGGATGAGTGTACGGATTTCATGGATCCCTACCGGATCTAACCCATTTGTAGGTTCATCCAGAATCAGGATAGGAGGCCTGCCAATGAGCGCGCCTGCAAGGCCGAGCCTCTGCTTCATGCCAAGAGAATATTTTCTGGCAGGCCGGTCCTTAAATTGCGTGAGGCCCGTCAGTTCAAGAGCGTCATCAATGCTGTCTCCCGGAAGGCCCAAAATCCTTCTTATAATATCCAGATTCTCTCTTCCTGTCAGATTGCCGTAAAAGGCGGGAGCCTCTATAAAGGAGCCGATTTCCTTTAGGATGGCGGACCGGTTCTGGGGAAACCGTTTTTTATTAATATGAAACGCCCCGTCAGTGGGCTTCGTAAGCCCTAAAAACATTTTCATTGTGGTAGACTTCCCTGCGCCGTTAGGGCCTAAGAAGCCGTAGACAGTTCCCTTTCTTATATGGAGATTCAGATTAGAAACCGCCGTAAAATCCTTGTATGTTTTAGTCAGATTCCTTGTTTCGATCACATTCACTTTGTATTCCTCCTTGCTGATTTGATGATATTAGTATAAAACATGGGTCTTACGGTAACCTTTCCGTTACCTTACATTTACCTTACATTACCGCCCGGAACATTTTTTCCTGATGATATGTGGTATAATAATTGTTACTGTTCACAGGTCAATGTCATTAAGTTAGTACCAGCAACAAAAGGCTTACTGTGGAAAAATAGCAAA
>CATBDC010000078.1 GCA_949502235.1 uncultured Lachnospiraceae bacterium
GTTGGGGGTGAGGGTTAGGGGTTGGGGACGGGGTAAAATGAAAAAGTGCCTGTCCCTACCTTTGGAGAGGACAGGCACTTTTTCATTTTACCCCGTCCCCGATTCTATCCCGTACCCGATTCTATCCCGTACCCGATCTGCTATATCCCGGCTATATTTACTAATGTAAGCTTTTGTATGTCCGTATTTTCCAGGCTTGTAATAAGCGCTCTGGCCGTATCAATGGCCGTAAGCACATTCACCCCTGTCTCAATCGCATTTCTTCTTATAACGAAACCGTCTTTTCCCCGCTCTGCGCCCTGGGGCGGCGTGTCAATGACAAGGTCTATCTTATGCCCGAGAATCAAATCCATCAGGTTTGGAGTCGCCTGCTCTATCTTATTGACGGCAATTGCCTTCACCCCGCCGTCCTTTAATGCCTTAGCGGTTCCTTCTGTGGCGAAGATGCGGTATCCGATTTCTACAAAGCGTCTGCCGATTTCCACTGCCTCCGGCTTATCCTCATCCCGGACGGTAAGAATCATGTTGTTAAACTTAGGCAGCTTGATTCCTGCTCCTAAAAATGCCTTATAAAGCGCTTCATCAAAGGTTTTTGCGATTCCCAGACATTCTCCGGTTGACTTCATTTCCGGTCCTAGGCTGATGTCGGCATCCCGGATTTTTTCAAAGGAAAATACAGGCATTTTCACCGCAAAATAGTCTGCCTCGGGCTGGAGCCCCGGCGTATAACCCAGTTCCTTTATCTTATGCCCGATGATTACCTTTGTGGCAAGGGGCACAATGGGGATTCCTGTAACCTTGCTGATATAAGGCACTGTCCGGCTGGAACGGGGATTTACCTCGATCACATAAACTTCCTCCCCGCACACAATGAACTGAATATTAATGAGGCCGATGACATGGAGTGAACGGGCGAGCCGCCTGGTATACTCCTCAATCGTCTGCTTCGTCTTCTCAGTAATACTCTTTGCCGGGTAAACGGAAATGCTGTCCCCCGAGTGGATGCCTGCCCGCTCAATATGCTCCATAATACCGGGAATCAGAATATCCTCCCCATCGCATACAGCATCCACCTCGATCTCCTTACCCTGGAGATATTTATCTACTAAAATGGGATGATCCTGTGCAATCCGGTTGATAATTCCTATAAATTCATCAATATCATGGTCATTAATTGCAATCTGCATTCCCTGGCCGCCAAGCACATAGGACGGCCTTACCAGCACAGGATATCCCAGACGTTCTGCCACCTTCTTTGCCTCCTCTGCTGTATAAACAGTGTCCCCGTCAGGCCTCGGTATCCGGCACTCCTCTAAAATCCTGTCAAAAAGCTCCCTGTCCTCTGCCGCATCCACATCCTCTGCCTTTGTCCCGAGAATCGGAACTCCCATCTTCATCAAAGCCTCTGTAAGCTTAATGGCCGTCTGACCGCCAAACTGCACTACCGCACCGTCCGGCTTTTCCATATCCACAATACTTTCCACATCCTCCGGGGTAAGAGGCTCAAAATAAAGCTTGTCTGCAATATCAAAGTCTGTACTTACTGTCTCCGGATTATTATTTACGATAATCGTCTCATAGCCTTCCTTCGCAAATGCCCAGGTACAGTGCACAGAACAGAAATCAAACTCAATTCCCTGTCCAATCCGGATAGGCCCGGAGCCAAGAACGAGAACCTTCCTGCGCCCTTCTGTTTTCTCTGCCTCATTCTCACTGCCAAACACAGAATAGTAATAAGGAGTCTCCGCCGCAAATTCTGCCGCACAGGTATCTACCATCTTATAAGCCGCCCGGATACCATACTCATGCCGCAAGTCATGTACTTTACGTTCCCCAAGTCCCGTAAGCCTTGCTATTACATTATCCGGGAACTCCATGCGCTTTGCCTCCCAAAGAAGCTCCTTATCAATCCCGCCTCTTCCTGATGCCACCCGGGGAGCACAGGCCTTAAGAGCCTGCTCCATTTCCACAAGGGATGCAATTTTATCAATAAACCATAGGTCTATCTTTGTAATCTCATGTATAATTTCATAGGAAATTCCTCTTCTGACTGCCTCGGCAATCTTCCAGATTCTCTGGTCATCCACACGGGCAAGCCCCTTCAAAAGCTCCTCCTTTGATAAATGGGAGAAATCATAGGAAAGAAGACAGTCTACATGCTGCTCTAAGGAGCGGATTGCTTTCATAAGCGCTCCCTCAAAATTATCGCAGATACTCATCACTTCCCCGGTGGCCTTCATCTGTGTAGTAAGAGTCCGCTTTGCACTGATAAATTTATCAAAGGGCAGCCTTGGAATCTTTACCACGCAGTAATCCAGCATGGGCTCAAAGCTTGCATAGGTTTTCTTTGTTACCGCATTTTTAATCTCGTCAAGCGTATATCCAAGGGCAATCTTCGCCGCCACCTTGGCAATAGGATATCCCGTTGCCTTGCTGGCAAGAGCCGAGGAACGGCTGACTCTTGGATTCACCTCAATCACACAGTACTCAAATGACTCCGGATTCAGCGCATACTGGACATTGCAGCCGCCTGTAATGTTGAGCTCGCTGATAATATTAAGGGCTGATGTCCTTAGCATCTGGTATTCCTTATCCCCCAGCGTCTGGGATGGAGCCACAACAATACTGTCCCCCGTATGCACTCCCACCGGGTCAATATTTTCCATATTACATACTGTAATGCAGTTCCCTTTTGCATCCCGCATCACCTCATACTCAATTTCCTTCCATCCGGCAATACACCGCTCCACCAGCACCTGGCCCACACGGGAAAGCCTTAACCCATTTTCCAGAATCTCTACAAGGCGGTGTCTGTCACCCGCGATACCTCCGCCGCTTCCTCCAAGGGTATAGGCCGGACGAAGCACTACCGGATAACCGATGCTTTCGGCAAATTTCACGCCCTCCTCAACGCTTTCCACAACAAGAGAGGCGGCGCAGGGCTCCCCGATCTTCTCCATGGCAGACTTAAACTCCAGACGGTCCTCCGCCTTCTTAATCGTCTCTGCTGTTGTTCCAATCAAACGCACATTATTCCTGCGTAAGAATCCGTTTTCCTCCAATTCCATAGCCAGGTTAAGAGCCGCCTGCCCTCCCAGCGTAGGCAGCACGCTGTCCGGCCTTTCCTTTAAAATAAGCTGCTCTACAACCTCCACGGTAAGGGGCTCGATATACACCTTATCCGCAATATCCTTGTCCGTCATAATCGTTGCCGGATTCGAATTCAGGAGCACAACCTCAACGCCTTCCTCCTTAAGGGAACGGCAGGCCTGTGTGCCCGCATAGTCAAATTCTGCTGCCTGCCCGATAACAATCGGCCCTGAGCCAATGACAAGCACCTTTTTTATCTCATTATTCTTTGGCATTATTTTGCTCCTTTCATCATATCCAAAAACCTGTCAAACAAGAAGCTTAAATCCTGAGGACCCGGACATGCCTCCGGGTGAAACTGCACGGTAAAAATATTTTTTCCGATATAGGAAAGCCCTTCGTTGGTTCCGTCATTTACATTTACAAATTCCTCCCTTGCCACTCCCTTATCCATGGTACCGTAATCTACCGCATATCCATGGTTCTGGGCGGAAATATAAACGCGTCCGCTTGACAGATCCTTCACCGGATGGTTTCCTCCCCTGTGCCCGTACTTCAGTTTGTAGGTCTTCCCGCCATGGGCAAGAGCCATCAGCTGATGTCCCAGGCAAATCGCAAATATAGGAATATTTGTATCGGATAATTTTTTGATTTCTTCTATAATAGATGTGCAGCTTTCCGGATCCCCTGGTCCGTTAGAAAGCATGATTCCGTCCGGGTTAGAGCGGATAATTTCTTCTGCCGGTGTATCAGCCGGATAGACAGTGACTTTTAAGCCCCTTCGATTTAAAGATCTGGCAATGTTATTTTTAGCACCAAAGTCCATAAGCGCAACCTTCGGTCCTTTTCCTTCTAATATATATGTATCCTTACATGTTACCCTCTGTACCACGTCTCCCACTGTATAAGCCTCCAGCTTTGGAAGAATATCCGTGAGGCAGTAATCCTCATTCGTTGTTATCATCCCGTTCATTGTTCCCTTTTCACGGAGAAGCTTTGTAAGTGCCCTTGTATCAATTCCAGCGATTCCCGGAATATCGTAAGCCGCCAGAAAATCATTCAGCTCTCCTTCACACCTGAAATTGCTGGCCGAACGGGAAAGCTCCCTTACAATATATCCGTCCGGCCACCCCTTCTTCGATTCCATATCAGGCGTAACTCCGTAATTTCCAATTAAAGGATAGGTCATCACAACGGCCTGTCCAGCGTAGGATGGATCTGTCAGCACCTCCAGATACCCCGTCATTGAGGTGTTAAATACAATCTCGCTTACCATGTCCCGCGCCGAGCCAATACTGGTTCCTTCGAAAACTGTTCCGTCTTCCAAAATAAGAAATGCTTTCATGCTTCCATCCTTTCCAATAATTACTTGCACTGGGACGGACTGTCCGTCCCATGCCTATCCGAAAAATTATACTACAGTTACCTCCATTTTTCAACAGAAAAACCCCTGAAAAATAAGGCGGATAAGGATGCCCAATGCTAAAAACGGTCCCAGTGCAAATTCGGTTTTTCGGGATTTATTTTTAAATAAGAGAAGATAGATACCGTAGATGCCTCCCAGTACCAGGGCATAGAAAAAGGAATAAAAGACAGCCTCTGCCCCCAGGTACATTCCACATGCCGCCATAAGCTTTATGTCACCGCCCCCAAAGGCTCCAGGAAGAGCCGCTGTGATCAAAAGCATAGGCACACTGACGATAAATATGCCTGCTGTCCGTTCAGCAGCGCCCGGATTTTCCAGAAAAACAAGCCCCAGAAAGGACAGGGCAAAAATACCGGAAACTATTTGGTCCGGTATCTGCCTCCTTCGTATATCTTCATATGCCCCATAGAAAAGAAAGATTAAAAATGTGGTTGTAAACACCACGTTTCTTAACGTCAGAAATTCAAACATTTTACTCACTATATTCCCAGTATATTACGATTTTATTTAACTTCTCATCATCAATGTAGCTGTATCTGACCTGGGAGAGGCCATACCACTGTGCAAGATTCTGAGCCGCACGGTGCAGCACGTCACTGAAAATATCCTGTCTGGCCTGTTCATACAGCTCCTGATCCGCATATTTAAGCGTAACCGGATTTCCCCCTGCAGATATCACATCATTCATAGCCTTAAGAGTTTCCTCGCTGTCATAATATTCATAATACATCCCATTTACTACGTAATAATTCCATTCTTTACTCGTACATGGAGGAAGCACGGCATCCTCATCCGGTATGTGGGTCCTTAACAGCTCCTCCTCATCACAGCACATATAATCATAGCCTATGTAGTCCTGGCCCGCCTGTCCAGTCTCCTCACCCTCATGTTCCATAAATACCGGATCTCCCCATGTAACATCCACATAATAATACTCTCCCTCACAGATAACAAGATTCCATGCGTGGCTCTGCCCTCCCTCTGTCTGCCCCGTCACATAGGTGCAGAAAACACCCAGCTTATCAAGAAGATACTGCATGGCTTTGGAATAGCCGGCACATACGGAACGCTTATTAACAAAAACACTGTATATGTTCTGGTTATCTTCTGCCTGCTGGTCATAGTCAACTGTTCTTACAATATATTCGTATACATACAAAATCTTCTCATAATCAGATGCCGCCATATCAATCCCTGCCAGGCAGGACGTAACCTCCGTGTCAATCTCTGCCTGACGCGTTTCCCGTTCTGTCATATCATATAAATATCCCGGCTTAAGCACAGTATACGATTCATCACCGGTATAGGCTGTGGCAGTTGTGGAGCCGTCACACCAGAAAATTCCCGGATAATCTCTAAGCACATACTGAAATAATTCATTTGTCCTCATGGCGTCCTCACTGTGGACATAGATTTTCTCCCTGCTTTCCCTGATTCCCTGAAGTATCTCAAGATATGCCATCTGCTCCCCTTCCGAAAGCTGCCCGAAGTAGTATCTTTCCAGCTCCTCCTCTGGAATGTCTTCTATCTGCTGATAGGGAATCTCCTCCTGCACGGCTCTTTCCTCTATCTCACCGCCCAGCTTTTCATACTGGGACAGAAAAAGGACCGCAACCAATATTCCAAGACATATTGTTAAAAACCCCAAAATAACTGTCAGGCATCCGCCGCTTCTGTTTTTTCTTCTTCCCATTCTGCTTCCTTTCTATTGTAAGAACATTTTTCCTATTTTTTTATATATTGATAGTAACAGAGTTTCTACGAGGTAAAATTTATGAACGACATCCATGCCTTTCAGGAGGATCGCCCTGATAAAGGGCAGTTAAAAATCCAGGTGACATCAGAAATAAATGGTTTCCCCGTAACTGATGCATCGATATCCATATCCTACACCGGAGTACCGGATAATCAGCTGGAGCAACTTACAACAGACTCCTCCGGCCAGACAGACACCATAGAACTCCCCGCACCTCCGCTGGACTACAGCCTTGATGTAAATAATGAACAGCAGCCCTACTCTGAATATACGATTGACGTAACTGCGCCAGGCTATGAGCCCGTAAGCATCGCCGGTGCCGAAATACTCCCCACTGTTACCGCACTGCAGAATGTCGAACTCCGTCCTGCTGCCGCCGGCGAGGGTGAAGATGTGTTTGTCATCCCTGCACATACACTATATGGGACTTATCCCCCAAAAATTCCCGAGGAAGAAATAAAGCCTGTCAATGAAACCGGCGAAATTGTGCTAAGCCGTGTTGTAGTTCCGGAATATATCGTTGTCCATGACGGAAGTCCCCGTGACACTACTGCAAAGGATTATTATGTCCGCTATAAGGATTATATCAAAAATGTTGCCTCTAGTGAAATCTATGCGACCTGGCCGGCAGATACGATTAGGGCAAACGTACTTGCCATCATGTCCTTTACCTTAAACCGGGTATATACAGAATGGTCACTTCGTATAGTCTGATTCAGGACTGCCGGAACCTCATAGTAAATGAGTTGATTATCAGAATCGTCTCAAAAAACTCCTATCAGCTTGAATACTGCTAAACCAAATAATCAACACATTTACTATAGAAAGAGGTTCATTATGAAAATTCAAAAAAGT
>CATBDC010000079.1 GCA_949502235.1 uncultured Lachnospiraceae bacterium
GTTTATCTCATCAAGAGTGGAATTTACAGTTATATTGAAAAATTTGAATTATGGAGAAAACAGAGATGATAAAAGTGAAATAAATGATGTTTCACAAGCAGTTGAAGAATATGTACAACGCACGGAAGAAGTATTTCTGAATACTTTACGTAAAAATCCTTATATTTCAAGAAAGGAATTGTCAAAGCTGTTAATGATTTCAGAAGATGGTGTAAAATATCAGCTGAAAAAATTGAGAAGTAAAGGATTAATTGAGCATATAGGCGCTTCACGGGGAGGATATGGGGAAGTAAAATGATTTTTGGATATTGTATTCCCAATTACCCCCAAATTACCCCAAAAGTGTCCCGAAATCACCCCAAAATGTCTACGGTGTCTGAAATAGAATATTGCGATTGGAAGGGCAAAGACATGTAGATAGTGGAATATAGATTTTGCTGACTCTTATTCTGAACTAGACGAAGAAGCAAAAATTATTTTAAGAGTTATTTTAAAAGGCGATATGCCAATGCCCGTTTCAAAAATGCGAGAGGAGACTGGCCTTTCAGATTATAAAGTCAGAAAGTGGCTGGACATATTAGATGAAAAAAAAGTTGGTGCAGAGGATGGGGAGCGGACCAGCAACGAAGTAAACAATTAGGGAAACAGCGGATGAAAAAATGACACAACTTTAAATTGCGTTAGACAACTTTAAAACCAAAGAATAGAATTTTTATCTTTTGAATATAGGAACGCTGAGGCAGGCTTCACTTACCTGCCATCTGCAAAACTCAACAATTTCAAATTCCCGCCGCTCCATGAGCATGCTACAGTGACCACCGCTTCTTACATTGACACTATATTTGAATATTCGAATTGCATATTTTGTAAAATGATGATATGATTTAAAACGAATTATGAAACACTGGTTTGTAGTAATAAGAAGAATGAAGGTGTATATCTATGGTTTTAACAGATGGGGAAGCAGAACAGTTTTATGATTTGTGGATAGCTTTATTGGATTTTGTGAATCAGAAATATGAGCTGATAAAGGAGCTTTATGGCATGACATCGCCTAAAGGTCTGCCATTAGACAAGGTAGCATTGGTAACCTCTAAGTTATGGGAAGATAAAGATATAATTGATGAATTTGTGCTATCAGGCTTTAAAAAGATGGATGAGGAAGAAATAGCTATTGTCAATGGCTGGAAGAGAGCAATACATGGGAAATTTATAGTGGACAGACATTTGAGAAAAGGCTCTGTTTTGATTCCTGTTGATAACAATGAGGTATATGTTGTGAAAGGAATTTATTCTTCGTGGAGAGAACTACTGGATGGTTATCCTATGCCGCAGATTGTGAAAACCACATTGATGCCATTTAGAGATGCTATTATTCATGATGGAATTCTTTCCATTTATGGCATGTGTTTGGGCAGAAATATGTCTGAACAGTCTAAACAGAACTATTTAGATGCAAAATCAAATGGAAATTTACATTATAGCTTATGATGGATCTGCGAATGTTACTGTGAACGGAGCGAACAGTAACGCTGCAGGTACAACCAGTTGCAAATGGAGGAAAATGATAAATGAAGTATGATGTTATTATTATTGGAGCAGGCCCGGGAGGTATTTTCTCGGCGTATGAGCTTGCAAAAAGGAGGCCGGATCTGAAAACAGCGATTTTTGAGGCGGGACATTCTCTTGAAAAGAGGCGCTGTCCCATTGATGGGGAAAAGGTGAAGACCTGTATTGGCTGTAAGACCTGTGCGATTATGAGCGGTTTTGGCGGAGCCGGCGCTTTTTCGGACGGGAAATATAATATTACGAATGATTTCGGCGGGACCCTGTATGAGTATATCGGGAAGGACAAAGCAACGAAGCTTATGCAGTACGTGGATGAGATCAATGTTTCCCACGGCGGCGGGGGGACGAAGATGTATTCCACTGCGGGAACAGAGTTTAAGAAGTCCTGTATGCAGAATAAGCTGACGCTTTTGGAGGCTTCGGTCCGGCATCTTGGAACGGATATTAATTATGTTGTGCTGGAGCATTTGTATGATGAACTGAAGTCACAGGTAGACTTTCATTTTGATACGCCTGTTGACAGGATCGAGATTCTGGAGGACGGGTACAGGGTTTATTTTGGCGGGGAAACAGCAGAGTGCAGAAAATGTATTGTCTCTGTAGGGCGAAGCGGAAGTAAATGGATGGAGAAGGTATGTAAGGAGCTTACGATTCCTACAAAATCAAACCGGGTGGATATCGGGGTGAGAGTAGAGCTGCCTGCGGTTATTTTTGCTCATTTAACAGACGAGCTGTATGAGAGCAAAATTGTTTACCGCACGAAGAAATTTGAGGATAACGTAAGGACCTTCTGTATGAATCCTTATGGGATTGTAGTAAATGAAAATACAAACGGGATTATTACCGTAAACGGCCACAGCTTTGAGGATGAGGCCAAAAAGACGGAAAATACAAACTTTGCCCTATTGGTAGCAAAGCATTTTTCGGAGCCGTTTAAAGACAGCAATGGATATGGAGAGGGGATTGCTAGACTTTCTAATATGCTGGGAGGCGGCGTTATCGTACAGCGTTTCGGAGACTTGGAAAGAGGGCGCAGAAGCAACCACAAGCGTATTGAGGAGGGGACGGTGAGGCCGACTCTTGCCGCGACTCCGGGTGATTTGAGTCTTGTGCTGCCCAAACGTATTCTGGACGGAATTGTGGAAATGATATATGCTCTGGACAAAATTGCGCCCGGTACGGCTAATGACGATACACTGCTTTACGGCGTAGAGGTGAAGTTCTATAATATGGAGGTAGAGCTTGACGAGAATCTGGAAACGAAATACAAGGGACTGTATGTGATCGGGGACGGAAGCGGAGTGACCCATTCCCTTTCCCATGCATCTGCCAGCGGGGTTTACGTAGCAGATAAAATCAGTGAAGAGATGTAAGAGTGGTATTATGGCAGATATTTTGGTAATAGGCGCGGCGATCATAGATGTATTGGTATCTCCGGCAAGTGAGAAGGTGTTTTGTACAGGCTCTTATCCTGCAGATGATATCCGTATGGCTTTTGGAGCTGATGCCCTCAATGAGGCATCGGTGCTTGCAGGCTTGGGTGACAATGTAAGGCTTGAGACTGTAATCGGACAGGATAAGGCGGGGGAATATATACTTAAGTACTGCCAGGATAAGGGAATTGAAGTGGCTGGGGGATGTGTTCGCCGGGATATAAAGACAGGAATAAATGTAGTGCTTGTCAGAGAAAACGGGGAGAGGAGCTTTCTTACAAATAGAAACGGAAGCCTTAGGAGCCTTGAGCTTTCAGACATCCGGATGCCATTTCCCGGGGACATAAGGATATTGTGCTTTGCAAGTATTTTTGTGTTTCCCCATATCGGTCCGAAGGAGCTTGAGATACTTTTTTATCAAGCGAAGAGCCAGGGAATTACCGTATGTGCAGACATGACGAAATGTAAAAACGGTGAGACGGCAGAAGAGCTTGCACCGGCCTTTCAGTATATTGATTATCTGTTTGCAAATGCAGAGGAAGCAATGCTGCTTACAGGTGAGAAGACTGTGGAGGATGCATGTAAGAGGATGAGGCAGAGCGGCGCGGGATGTGTCATTATTAAATGCGGGGCAGAAGGGTGCTATCTGGAGAACGAAAAAGAGAGCTTCCGGCTCCCGGCGGCTGCGGGTGTGCGGTGTATTGATACTACAGGGGCCGGGGACAGCTTTACGGCAGGCTTTATCCATTCGCTTCTGAAAGGAAAGAACCTGGAGGAATGTGCAAAATATGCCAACTGGTGCGGCGCCCAGGCAGTTGAGACGATTGGAGCGACAGAGTGGATCGAGGCCGGGGACAGGGATAACTGAATCTGGGACGGGGTAAAATTCATTTTACCCCGTCCCAGATTCAGTTATCCCTGTCCCTTATTTAGTAACTTGATGTATTATATTATTTTACAGAGTGCGCTCTAAAACTATTGATTTTTGCTTGCAAAAGTGATATTATTTTAACGAATTTTTAATGGCGATTTAAAGTTGTAACGTAAGAAAAATTTACTGTGAACGGAGTGAACAGTAATAACAAAAGAAAGGAAATAGGATATGTCAGGCAGTGATTTGCTGGATAAGCTGCTGGTTTCTTTTAGGGACAGCTATGATGTGGAACGAAGCTGTGAAATAAACGGGATCACTTATGATGCATATGCAAGCTTTAATGTATCAAGTGCAAGATATGTTCTTGTAAAAAAGGCGCAGCTGTGGAGGGCAGATTGTTTTGAGCATGTTTTTTTCCGGCTGTGTCCTAAGGAGCTTCTGGAGGAAAATATAGAAGAATATAAACAGCAGATAGAAGAGTATATTGAACCAGAGCTTGTGCGCGGCGGAGAGAAATGGCCGAAAGAGAATCATATGTATACATATATGACAGCGGTTTATATCTGTGAGAAAGGGGTTTCGGCAGAAGCGGAAAGGGCACTGCGGTCATTCCGCTATATGAGGAACTACAAGCTTACTATCCGGGGCTACAGTGAAGCCAGGCTCCTTGTGTTTGATCTGGAAAAACACAGGATATTTGGAAACAGGGCGGGAAGGGAGCTTGTAAAGGGCTATAAAAAAGCCGGAATAATCTGACTTTTTTGGCAGACTGTTACCGGCCCCGGAGTGGGTGATAACAGCAAATATACCATATTTAACTAACAGAGGAGGAATGAAGTATGAATGGTGTATTAATATTAATAGCAGGTATTGCAATTCTTATTGCGGCATATCTTACATATGGAAGATGGCTTGCGAAGCAGTGGGGGATTGATCCGTCCAGAACAACACCCTCACACACAGAGGAGGACGGAGTGGACTATGTTCCGGCAAAGGCGCCTGTGCTGATGGGACATCATTTTTCGTCTATTGCAGGCGCAGGACCCATTAACGGCCCGATTCAGGCGGCAGTGTTCGGATGGGTTCCGGTATTTTTGTGGGTGCTGATCGGCGGTATTTTCTTTGGCGCTGTGCATGACTTTGGCGCGCTGTTTGCGTCAATCCGCAATAAGGGTCAGTCAATCGGTGAGGTAATTGCAAACACAATGGGTTCTAAGGCAAAGAAGCTTTTTATTATCTTTTCTTACCTGACACTGATTCTTGTAGTAGCAGCATTTGCGTCAATTGTAGCGAATACATTTATGGCTGCTTATACGGAAAACGGGGCTGTGGATTATACGGCAAGTGCGGCCAACGCGACAACGGCAATGATCTCGCTTCTGTTTATTTTAATTGCCATTGCATTTGGCTTTCTTGTGTACAGGAGAAATGCAGGGCTTGCGGTGTCTACCATTATTGGAGTGGCAGCAATTATAGTCTGCATGG
The DNA here is from genome assembly GCA_949502235.1 of uncultured Lachnospiraceae bacterium. GTDB lineage: Bacteria > Bacillota > Clostridia > Lachnospirales > Lachnospiraceae > CAPEBR01. Next base: position 5,362 of record CATBDC010000079.1, read on the forward strand.
TAATTGGTCTTAACTGGCATCCCATTTATTTAAGCAATACAACCTGGATGATTATTGTAGGGATTTATATTCTTGCGGCATCTGTGGCGCCTGTATGGATTCTGCTGCAGCCCCGAGATTATTTAAGTTCATTTTTACTCTATTTTATGATGCTTGTGGCGGTTGTCGGTATCATAGGCTGCGGCCTTACAGGGGGCGCCCAAATGGATATTCCGGCATTTACAGGCTTTAAGGATACACTTGCGCCCACAGGGGCTTCCCTTGGATATATGTTCCCGGCGCTGTTTGTAACTATTGCCTGCGGAGCAATTTCCGGTTTCCATTCCCTTGTCGGCTCCGGGACAACGGCAAAGCAGCTGAATAACGAGAGAGACGCACAGCCGATTGCATATGGCGGTATGCTGATTGAGTGTGCCCTTGCGATTATTTCTCTTTGTGCAGTAGGATATATTTGGGCAAACTATGCTTCCGGGGAGACAGTGACGCCCACGGTGGTATTTGCCACAGGTATTTCTAAGATGCTGGGATCTATCCCGGGACTCGGGGGAACAGAGAAAATTGCTTATACCCTGCTTGTACTTACAGTGTCAGTATTCTGCCTGACCTCACTGGACACGGCGACCCGTCTTGCCCGCTATATGTTCCAGGAATTCTGGCTGGAGCCTGGAGAAACATACAAGGATGTAACAGGGTATAAAAAGGTTCTCACAAACCCATTTGTGGCAACTCTTATAACGGTTATTCTTGGTATCGGGCTGGGGCTTACAGGCTATGCCAATATCTGGCCGTTATTCGGCGCCGCAAACCAGCTTCTTGCTGCGCTCGGCCTCCTGGCAGTTGCCACATGGCTTGGAAAGGCAGGAAAGAATAATAAGATGTTCCTGTTCCCAATGGCATTTATGCTTGTGGTAACCATAACGTCACTTGGCTTTACATTGAAGACCAACTTTGCCGGAATCTCGGCAGGCGGTGCAGGCGTGTCATGGTGCTATGTGCGTGCGGTGATTTCTGCGCTCCTTATTATCCTTGCAGTGATTCTTGCGGCAGACGGCGTCAAAACAATGGCGAAGCAAAAGAAATAAATAATAAAGGGGACAGGTAGGGGACAGGGTTTTCCGAACCTGGGACGGGGTAAAATTAAT
>CATBDC010000080.1 GCA_949502235.1 uncultured Lachnospiraceae bacterium
AAAATCCCTCCTTTTTCTATTGACAACTACTATAAATTATAGTATTATAATCCCCGCAACGCAATTGCTGTATTTTACAGTAGTATAAATAATATTATTTGTCAAGAGAAAGGAGTTCATAATGAACAGTCAAAGCAAAAAGATGTTACTCATCGCCGCATTGCACTTCGGCTTCGCCAGAACCTTCACCGCTTCACCGACTCCGAGCATGAACACTCCTGGTATTTATGAGCCTTCCACATACACTCTGTAACCTGCATATCTGTAAATTCTGCTGTGAAAGAACCATCTTCCGGACTACATGCATAGACGCCAAAAGAGATAAAACAAATTTTTCTTTTCAAAATTCATAGGAACTTCTTTTTAAAACATGGGCTGCCTGCCGCGGCCACATCCATCCCCACGGCTATGCCATGCCTCTTCGTCTATCTCCTTCGCATCATTTTCCGTTATTTTTCTGATTATCTCAAATCTGTATCCTTTTTCTAATTTTCATTCCACTCCCTCTTTTCCATTATTCACCGTAAGGTCTTTAACCCATTTATATTTTTTATAATGCCGGTACACTGCCGGAAGCTTGACAATTTCATCCATATTCACGATAAAATATACGGCAGCTACAGGGAGCCGGAGAGTGAACGCCGCAAGAAAACCAAGCGGAACAGTAATGCACCACATTGTTATGGTATCGCAAAGGAAGCCGAACCTTGAATCCCCGCCTGCACAGAAGATGCCTGCGATTGTCGTTCCATTCACAGACTTTCCAACCATATAGCAGGAACACATGGCAAGCATCCATTTCAGATATGTACACGCTGTACCGCTTAAATCTGTCACCGCAAGAATAAGCGGGCTTAAGGAAAGCAATACAAGTCCCGACACTATGCCGCACAACACGGACAGCCTGCACAGCCTGCCTCCATATTCCCTTGCCTTCTCCAGCCTGCCGGCGCCCAATTCATTACCTACTATGATTCCTCCTCCGCTCCCGATTCCGTTACAGAAACAGGCAACAAGGTTCTTCACGATATTGGCAAGGGAATTGGCCGCAACAGCGTCCGACCCCAAATGGCCCATGAGCACCGAATACATGGTGAAACCCACGCCCCAGACAATCTCGTTGCCCAGAACCGGAGCGGAATATTTCCAAAAGCCATGTCTCAGCACCTTGTCATCGTGCATCATATGGCACAGCTTCAGCTTAACACGGTCCTTCTTTGCTGTTTCAAACATACACCACGCCACCTCTGCCACTCTGGCAATCACAGTAGCCAGCGCCGCGCCTGCGATTCCCATTCCGGGCAGCCCGGACCACCCGAAGATAAGAATGACGTTCAGTATGATATTGACCACAACGCTTACGGAACTGATCACACTGGATTTTGCTGCTTTGCCCGTGTTCTTCAATATGCAGAGATATACCTGTGAAATACCTGTCAGCAGGAAAGCCGGGGAGACTGTCCGAAGATAAACCCTGCCTCCTGCAATCAGTGGATGCTCATTTGTAAATATGCGCATCAAAGCACCCGGAATACACAGCCCCGCAAGGAAAAACAAAAACGAGACAGCGGCGGTCACTTTCATAACATAGGCAAAGATCCGTTCCACGGCCGCTTTGTCTTCCTTGCCCCAATACTGGGCCGCAAACATGGAAAGCCCTATAGTCATCGCAGCCAGAAATAAGTTTTCAACAAATGTGACCTGGCTTGCCAGGGATACTGCTGAAAGGGAGTCCTGTGTCAGCATGCCAAGCATAAGGGCATCTGAGGCACTGACCATCGCCAGCATAAACTGCTGAAAGGCAATGGGGAATACAAGGGTCAAAAGTTTTTTGGTAAAATCGTCCGGCTGTTCATCTCTCATATTCGATCACCCTATTATCTGACATAATTTCCGGCTTATGCTTTATGCTGTCAGCTTCTGTGATTTCCCGGATCACCCGGCACGGAACACCTGCAGCAAAGCTGTTTGCAGGAATATCCCTTGTTATCACACTGCCTGCGCCTATCACACAGTTATCTCCTATTGTCACGCCGGGACAGACTGTCACAGAAGCGCCAAACCAGCAGTCATTGCCGATATGTACAGGCTTTGCATAACAAAGATGCTTTCTTTCTCCTCCCGCAGTCAGCATTTCGCGGCGCTCATCCGGCAGCATTGGATGGATGGGCGTTACAATCGTCACATTTGGGCCGAAATTACAGTTATCCCCAATCGTGACCTCAGCGTCATCCTGAATGGTCAGGTTGAAATTCCCGAAAAAGTTTTTGCCTATTTTCGTATGCTTTCCATAATGAAAGGCAATCGGCCCCTGTATAAAACCGCCTTCCCCGAATTCCCCGATGATTTCAGAAAGGATTGCAGCCCGCTTTTGGGTTTCGTCCTCATGGGTGCTGTTATAGTCCACATTCAGATTGTGGGTTTTCAGCTTAATCGCCTTCAGCTCGGAATCGCCGGGACAAAATAAAATCCCCGCCTTGATTTTTTCTTCTTCCCGCATATCTGTGTCCCTCCTGTATTGACAGATTTCATCCTATTTCATATAATTAAACCGTGAATCCAACTGAATATCTATCAATATTGCACCCTATTTCATAACAATCCTGCGAGGTTTTCGAACTATGCCGCTTTTAGAGCTAAAAGATGACCGTTCCGAAAAAGTGCGGTACGACTATACTGACTACCCTATTTATATCCGGAGGGCCCTGCTTTCGTCTTATCCGAATTATGCCGCTCCCACCCACTGGCATGATGATATTGAATTGATTGCCGTTTTATCGGGAGAAATGCAGTATAATGTGAACGGTGAGATTATTACAATGAAAGAAAATGAACGGATTCTCGTCAATGCGAGACAGATTCATTTTGGCTTTTCTGCCCAAAAAAGGGAATGTGATTTCATTTGTATCCTTCTGCATCCGCTTATGCTGTGCGCAACTTACGCCTATGAGCGGGACTTCGTGTTACCAGTTCTGCACAATAGGAACGCGGCTTATATAAAATTGGACTCCGGCATTCCATGGCAAAGCACAATCTTACAATTTATTAAAATGATATATTCCATAAAATACAAAGAGGCCGCGGCACTGAAAATCCAAGCCCTGTTTCTAAGCATATGGATACAGCTTTATGAAAACATACCAATGGGAAATCAGCCAAAAAGGCAATATGCCGATCTTTCCATTCTGAAAAATATGATAGGCTTTATTCAGCAAAACTACGCTGTTAAAATTACACTTGCTGATATCGCTGCCGCCGGCGCTGTAGGACAGAGCAAATGCTGTAAACTATTTGCAAAATATATAGGACAGACGCCCAATACCTATTTAATGCAGTATCGGCTTGATAAAAGTACAATGCTCCTCAAAAGTACAGATATGACCGTTACGGAAACTGCTAATGCTGTTGGTTTCAACGGAAGCAGTTATTATGCTGAAGCGTTCCGCAAATGGTACGGAAAGAGCCCATCCGAATATAGAATAAAAGATAACTCTGACTTTGTACGGTATATATCAACACCACATGAATAAAAAAGGAATTCCCCCTCATTCCCTTCCCCGTCTCAAGGCAGGACTGCGCAAAAGCGATATCTCCCCTTGATTATTCTAAAGCTTGATAGCCGCCTAGAATTTAAAACCTGGAATCCATTCCTGCATATCAGATATAGTGTGCAGCCAGTTAATCGTTCATGTTAATCATCCCCATAACACCATGACAGCCTTATTATTCTTGATAATTTTAATGTTCTTCCAAAAGATGACAACTTTTTCAGGGAATTTGCGCAGAATGACTTTCAGCTATTGATAACCACCAGATGCTGTCCTACGCAGTACCCCATCATGGAATTAAAAGAACTGGATACAGATACCGAACTGCTGGAACTGTTTTTCCATCTGTGCCCTTCCGCAAAAGAAGATACACTGGCAGCAAAACAAATCATACATACCGTACACAGCCATACGCTAACCGTTGTGTTGTAAAAGACAAAAGAGGCTGCTGAAATGCTCCATACTGCTTTAACCATCTGGCAGGAATATACACACCCCGGACTGGCAGAATCACATGATATGCTGCAACAGTTGCTAAACCTTATCAATATGCTGATCCTCTCCAAAAATGCAGATACGGCAAAGCAGGTTCTTTCCATCTATGAGGATCTTGTTTTGGAACATGAAGGAACGCAAACTTTAGATAATGGAGTCTGCCAGATGATGTATGGCGCGATTGCGCTTTCCGAGAGCAATGCTAAAGAAGCCGAGCTTCATCTTTTATCTGCGGAGAATATTATTTCGGAAGTCATGGGAACCTATAACGATTATGCCAAAACTGTTTATTTGTACCTGAATAACCTGTATTCCCGATGGCAGAAACCGGAACAGGCTTTGACATATAAAAATAAATATCTTGAATGTTCCAAGCAGAATTGATATTTTATAGCTATAAAATTTCAAAATTACAGAAAACAATGTCAAAAACCGCAAAATATCAGGCTTTTGACATTGCTCTTACCGTTGCAGATTGCAAATTTATTATTTCGTGAAAGTTAAACAGAGTAAAATTTTTGATTCTTGCTTCGCGGCTTATCCGGTATTGTCGCTTCTGAATGTAGTTCTGCGTTTTATACCAAGAAACTTCATCATCTCATCTCTGTCTCTCGGCTCTTTGCAATATTCAAGCAGCGCATTGATCCTTTCTTCCTTTTGAGCGGTTTTTTGAGCGGTCGTTTCTTCTTTTTGAGCGGTTTTTTGAGCGGTACCGCTCAATTTTTGAGTACCATGCCGATAAAACACAACCACAAAACCATCATCTGGTGTTTCAAATTCCACCTTACATCCTGCTTTGTCACAAGCATCCTTAATACGTTTTAATCCTGTTGCAAAGCTTTCCATATCTTTAGAATAATATCCTGATCGCATCCAAGGGAATTTCTGGTATTTCCTTCCTCGTCAAATTTCCAAACTCAACGCGCCAATCCATAGCATCAGTAATATACTGTTCCGCTTTTTTCTTTAATTCCATAACAGAACCGCAAAAGATAGTTTCCCTCTATCAGCTTCAATTTATCCAATACAGTTTTTACATCCGTGTCCTCAAAATCAATTCGTCCAGCTTCTTTTGCTTTCCTCAGATACTCCGCAAAAGCATCTTCATTCACATCGTCAATTGTATACTTAGATACCCTCTTCTCCCATGAATAATCAACATTATCTCGCTTACGTATCATAGAATCATAAGTGTCCTGATCCATAACAAGATCTTCGTCAGCTACTCTTATTCTTGGAACATTATAGGCAAGATACGGACATCTGCTGCCTTCAAAGCGTACCAGAATAGTCTCTCTGTCACCAAATGATTGTATCTTTATTTCCGGATAAATAGCAGGCTTAATATGATTTCCGATTGCCTGACTTACTTTCCGTAGAGATTCATCATTAATTTCCTGCCCGATTACTGTCCCATCATTTTTCACACCAAAATACAATTCACCCTTCTGGTGCTTGTTCAAAATGGCAGCGATAGAAAACATCGCTTCCTTTAACTCGCCAATACTCTTTTTATATTCAATTTGCTCTGTTTCAGAACCAATATTTACTAATGCCACTATCATCACCCTTTATTCATTGATATTTGATATTGTACCTAATTTATCTGCGATTATCAATGGAATTCTGCTTCTTGACATCGATATTCTTCTTGCAAAACAGTCATTTTAAACCAGTCTACATTTTTTACATTCTGATACACCACCCAAGTGCCCAAAAAATCTATTGATTTTAGTTGGTACTAAATCACAAATCGCCATATCATTTCTTTCGTGCCATGTATATCCATTTTCTTTTCGCCATTGTTTTACATCGCTTGGAGTCCATCTACTTTTTCCTTTATACTTTTCCCGACTCCATATCTCTGCACATTTTATATCACACTTCCGAAAGTTTTCTCTTCTGATTTCGTTCATATTTTCTATACTAACTGTTACTTGCGCATACACTAAAATCAGGTATCCCCGCCTTATACAATATACCCTCCAATTCAAATATATATAAAATATCAATTATGCTTTTGTTTGTCGGTATATACCAAGATTCTCCTCTGTTACCTGTCCACATTCCTCTAATGGCATTTTCTTTAGGAACCCAACACAAAAAGAGCCTGCGGTTACATGATTTTTTACTTTCTTTGTCATGAGATTGTCCTTTCCGCCTTGATAAAATGATTAACTGCGGCGCTCCCGCCTTTGGCGGGGCAATGTATAGCTGTCCCCACTGTGGCAAGCTAAAATTTGTCCCTTTCCGCTGTCACAGCCGCTTCTGCCCTACCTGCGGTAATCTTTACGCCATGCAACGCACTACCTCTATGTCCTTTAAGCTCGTAAATTGTTATCCGTCAAATTAATAGTCACTCAATAAGTCATGTTAAAAGTGATTAAAA
>CATBDC010000081.1 GCA_949502235.1 uncultured Lachnospiraceae bacterium
TGGGCGTTCGGTCATCGTGGAACGGACAGCAGGCCATGCCGTTGCGCTTGACCTCAATCCCGTAATGTTCCGCCGCCGTTATCGTTGGTATGGAATCTTTGACTGCCTCAAATAAATTCATGCATTATGCCCCCTTTCCTCGTATGTAAAAGGGGCGAAAAAAGGAAGGAGCGGCAATTACCGTCCTTCCTGTACACTTATCATAGAATTTTGTTTTGCACCTTAAAATCTACCATTGGATACTGCATAAGTCAACTGTATAAATCGAAACTTGAATACCATCTTTTTATGAATGAACATTGCCCATTGTAAGCTCTCAATAAAGTCTTCCAAAAGCCTTGCAGATAAAGGTCCTTTTGCAGTGAGTTAGCCGTATTCCTTTATTCGGTTTCACACATTGCTACCCTTGCCTTGACCATTTAATAAGGGCAAAAGCAGAGACATAGACATATGTCCCAGATACCAGACAACAGGGATGAGACTTGAGCGGCCAGTAGCTGCAGAAACTTATCATATTTTAGCTTTATAAATACCGCAGTCGATAATCTGTCAAAACAATTTGCTTAACCCTCTCGTCACTATATTTTCTTCTACCTTCTGAATAAAAATCAATTAAACACTATTCTTGCTTCTTACAATCATCTTCATTTACAGTCTCAACCAAGTGGAGAAAATCGTGTGCCTCTGCTTCTGTTGCCACATATCTCTGATGTACAATTTTGTTACGGAGAGCAAACAATGCATAAGCATCTTGATTGTTGCTTTCAAGATGGCTCTTCAGATATTGACTGAGCCTAAAAGCCTGATTAGTAAGACAATAATCCCTTGTCCAAGAATCAGTGTGGCGTGAAAAAATCAGGTATTCCAGTTCTGAGTAAGCAGAAATAATGCACGCCGAATATTCACCTTTTTCATAGAGTCTATATGCATCCGCAAAAACAGTGTGTTTCCTTTTATTATCACAAATGAGTGATTTAATATCAAAAGCTCGACAGCACCATTCTCTTAACGCTTTCACAAAATGGTATGTAACCTTTTCGCAAGCAATGTCAAATGTATAAGTTAATATCGGCTGATCACTCAACGAAATGGGTATAACCGTACCTTCTTCACTGAGTATTAATATATTTTGCTTTTGCTTTGTGGATTTAATCAATCCGAGTTCAAGCATTACATTAGAGGAAGAATCAGAAATATCTATAATTGCAGCTTTAGATTTTCTAATCGCCGTTCGTGAAATATCAATCCAATTGTCACCGGGCATCAACATATCATCAATACGTACTGGTGTAATTCCAAGCTTATGAAGAATGGGATTAATCAGAGCGGAAAGTTGTGCTATACGAGACATAGAGCAAGAAATAAAGCAAAGTTTATTATCCTCTGCCGGGATTAGCATTTGTTCATTAATTCTTTCATCAGTACTCATTGCCCTTTTGTCTTTTTCGCTATCAATATATTCCTTTAGTTCAACAAAAAGATCATGTAATATAGTTTTATATTTTTCCGCCTCTCCTTTGAGATTGATAATTCTTATATTCCGTCGTTTATATTTTGCAATTTTTTCAGGAGATGCGCCAACAGTAATACAATATGCGGGTTGTGCCATGCTACCCAATCTACTATTGATTATCTGCCATATACTTCGAAAATCATTGTCGTCAAGGCTATATCCTATTAATAGCATAGTATTCGTTATGAAAAGATTAGCTATATATGTTGCAAATATAGGGTTTTGGTCAAGATAAACATCATAATCGTGCTCAGTAATCACCATCTTATCGGGATGATTAAAATCGCCATGAAGTTTTACTATTTTGCTCTCATTGTTACTCCCAATGGTTAACCTATCCTTGGTTACAACAACTGAAACAGGCCGGTGTAATAATGTCATCGAGTCCTCAATTAGAGAATCAAAATTGGTTGTGCATATAGTACCTGTGAATAAATCACAAAATGCCTCATATGTAGCTCCTGGCCGTATTTTACCAAAATGAAGTTCCTTCATCAGCAATTCTACCAGTTTTGCTCTTGAATATAGGTCTTCGTAATACGAGAGGGCATCTATTGCATTATTGTCATAGTCATAGCCAGGAATTTCATCGGCAGCTAGTTTTCCTAATTCATTCCAATCAGGCATAGATAACCCCATTGGTATATCAGCGTTTTTTGAAAACCCTGCTCCTATAAATGGTATCACCCTATTATTAACAAAATCATTTAATAGCGGTTTGGGTATTGAAGTAATATATTTATATTTCATAAACAACTCTCTTTTCTGTGCATCTGTTGAAAAATAATCATCTGTATGCTTCTATAATTTTACATTCTTCAATCCCTTTCGTAATCAGCTAACAGATTGTCTCGTTCCATGTTTATTTGGGCAATTAGTTTATTCACTAAATTTCTTCTTTGACAATATTTTATTAGCTCGACAACTTTTTCACTTTTACCAATTCCGCCTATTTCTTCCATGTCAATGCCAATATTAAATGCTAATACATTCAGATCAGATAAGCTATATGTACCTCTTATCGCCGAAAAAAGTTTTTGGTTCCCATGTGTAGGAGAAGAAACGGGTTTCCGACTCATATTTTTGGACAAGGAAGCATTTTCTGTAAAAATATAATTTAGAACAAAAATAGCAGAAGCATACGCTGCATATTCCTGCCAATCATCATTCTTTTCTGAATCTGCAAAATCACAAATTGCTTTAACCATTACAAACGAGGGCGCATCTTTCATTTGATACAAAGCAGCAGCGATTCCACTAGCTTCCATTTCCACAGCCAAGGCTTTGGCCCACATTTTCTTAAACCGTTTTATCTCTTCATTATTAGCAATCACTTTATTTCCAGAAAGAACAATACCCGAATAAACATTAGGCTTTTTATATTCAGGGTCAGGGAACATCTGCTTTAAATAGGATGACCAACTGTCGGAATTAAACATTCTCATGCTCTGTACAAGTTCAAAGTCGCTCCTGTATACATTCCATCTTACCTGTACATCATCTGACTTAATTTTTGCCAACTCATAATCCACTATCTGGTCAGAAATAATAATATCACCATAATTCATTTCCCTATCAATTCCACCACAAATTCCAGTCAGAATAACTTTACTAACGCCATAGTGACTTACAGCATCTTTTACAGCCAAGGCCGCATTTATTTGACCCATTCCCCAAAACGATGTACATATGACAGTTAGCGTGGTAGATACTTCATATATAAAGTATCTGCGCCCGTCTATTTCCTCTATATTCCGAGGTTTAAGTGGGGAATCAATTGCCTCTAAAATTGGCTTTAATTCCTTGTCCAATGCTGAAATAATCAATATTTTTTCCATGTCGTATCTCCTTCCATTATTAAACAATGTATAGCTTTTATTGAGCATTTCGTTCGCCACTTCAAGAACTTCTTTGTGGTCGTCTCCATGGATATTAATCTGTGCAATTCCTTTCACATAAATTTGCATACCACATCTTGGGCACCTCATAGTATGATCATGATGTGCAGAAACCGTCATTGTATGTCCACACACACATCTAATTCTCTTGCTAAAATATGAATTATTAGATAGGCTATTATTAATTGCCTCCTCTGCAAAGTTTATATAGCCACAATAAATACACTTTTCTTTTTCCTCATGCTCGTCCACATATATTATTCTTCCACAATTGATGCATCGAGTGGTTATTTCTGACTTACGCCGGTATGTATCTCCATAATTTATAGTGACAATTCCTACTTTTTTCCTTTTTAATACCGACTTATCAATACTATCCCTTATATGGCCCAATTTTGATGTCTTTTTAATTAAATTGTCGTGCTGGTCTTTAGAAAAGGCAACGATATCGGCAATTAAGTCATTGCCACTTGTATACGCTATTTCCAATGCTTCAAAAGGAATATAAATAATAACTGGAGTCCGTTCTCTCGTTCCGGTTTTAAACAAATCTAGATGACACAAATCCTTGGGATGTATATTGAGAATAAGCAAGCCAGGTCTTCTTTCTTCTAGGTCTTTCAAGAAGGCCCCCAATTCACCGCTTTTAATATCTTTTAAACTATCCTGTAAATCACATTCCAACAAATTACTTTGTGAAATGATTGCCGCATTCCCACCCAACCTTTCTGCTATAATCGTAAAATCATCTTTAAACACATTATTTATCAGACTGTGATTTCGATAATCACCTACCAAGAAAAAGTACCAATCAAAAATATTAGGCAAGCTTTCTAATTTCGATATCCAGTAACCCATTGTTGTCCTCCCATCTTTTAAGTCGCATTTTAACTCTTGCTCCAAATGTGAGCATAACTTGGTAAACAATTATCTACTTCTCGTTTCCAGTTTCAATTCTGATTCCAGACGGCAATATAAATGCCTGCTCATACCTAATTCCCAATGCATCAGCTATCTCCAGCATTTCCGAGAAAGAAACTGTTTCACGAAACAACTTCTTGTTAAAGTTTTGTGGTGACTGACCAATTTTCCGTGCCAATTCAGAAATGCTGATGTTCATTTTCTCGCACAATTTTCTTATCATATCCGATGTTGTCATTATACACCTCCATCAGTACATATTAATTATAAACCATCTGGTTGATAAACGCAATACACTTTAGTGGCTATTCATAGAAATTTGCTCAACAGCCTGCAAGTTCAATTCGAATCTATAAGGCTTTCCTATATTCAATTCGTTTTTCTACAACGATTACCATGCCGAAATTGAACTTCACCGATATTTTCTCATCGAAAATTGTAATCTATATCTTCGTCTTCTTTCGGCCTGATGATGGATTGAAATACTGGTGACAGTGAACATTATGTGCCGTCAGACAAAGAAGAAAGTAGGTACTTGACGAACTTTCGTTTACCGCACCGGCCAGCCGTCCGGCGAGGGTGCCAGGTATGTAGAGGACGCAGATCGCTCCGCGTCCTTTTGCTATGCTTTAGAAACCGATGCCATTCAGCGGATATTGGCAAGATGGGCAAGGGACTGTCTGGACAATTCCCAAATCTCATCAAGGCGTCTCTGCAAATCCTCAATGTCCGCTGCATAGACGTTGCCCGTCTCATTCGCCCGTTTTGCGTACTGGTTCAGATTGTTGCTGCACCGCTGGAGCAGGACGATAAGCTGGCGCACCTCCGTTAAGTCCAGCTTCACACAGATACCATCTAGCGCCATCTTGCGAACATAGGCACTCATATTCAGGATGCCGGACTCCTCCATCTTGAAGCGGATGCGCTCCTTATCTTCGGCCGAGATACGGATTTTTAATTCTTCCTCTTTCTTCATCACCGCTCTGGCTCCTTTCCGGGCTTCTTATCCGGCGCGATCTCCGCCGCCCGCTTTTTCAGATCCTCCAGAACAGAGGGCCGCTCACCGTCACCGACTTCCTCACTGACCTCCCCGCCGTCACGGTCGATGCTGTCATCCATACTGAGGGCGGCGTCCAGCTCCGCAAGTCTGGCGCTCTTTTCGGCAAGCTCCGCCTCCTGCGGGAATGGCTTGCCCAGTTCCACCTGTGCGGCGGCCTGCTGGCTCCGAAGGTTCTCCAACTGTTCCTGCCCCCGTTCCAGCTTGGCAGTGATACCGGCAAGGGCGTTGTCCAGACGGGTCAGGTTGCCCCTTGCGTCCGTACCCAGGCTGACGCGGTGGCTCATTTCGCCCTTCATCGTGATCTGGAACTGCTTCTCAAAGGTGTCATAGGAAAGCTCCATCTGAAATCCCCGGTAGCTGCCGATGGGGATACCCTCGGTGCTTTTGATCTCCTTGCAGAGGGCAAGGAGCGCCTCGCCAGCGTCCGCCTTTTCCGCATAATGCTTTCCGGCCAGCTCTATCCCTACAAAGCCCTCCTCCGGGAGCGGGTGGGCCTCCACCATCTGGATGTCAGCCTCAAAGCCCTTGTTGCGGCTCTGCTGTGCCTCGATCTCGGCGGGGAAGTATTTCAAAAGCTGGTCCTCCAGCCGGAAGTGCTTGCTCTGGTAGTCGGCCCGGAGGACTTTCAGCTTCGCCACATCCACATCAAGGTCCATCTTCTCACGGATCAGCGGATT
>CATBDC010000082.1 GCA_949502235.1 uncultured Lachnospiraceae bacterium
CCCTTGTTGATGTGGAGCGCGATCAGCCGTGTCGCCGCCATAGCCCACCTCCCTCATTCATGATCTCACATTGCCAGTTCCTCCGGGAGCCTTACACTCCGCATCTTCCCGGGGAAGCTGTCCCTCTGCGGGTCGGCTGTCCCCCTGTGGTCGAAAGCGGCGATCTTCTTTTCCAGACCGTCCAGTTCTTTCTCCTTTTCCTTCACGATGGCAGTGCGCTCCTCCAGAGTGCCGGAGATCAGCTCGTCCAGCAGATACTCCACATAGTCCATCTTCTGCAAGGCTTCGCAGAACAGGGGATGCCAGTCCTCGTCCTCCGGCTGCGGCGCATACCGCTCCTTCCAGTCACGGAGCAGATGGAGGTACTCGCACAGTACACGGTAACAGCGGTTTTCCTTTTTGCGGTACTCCTGTGCCGCCGCCAATTTGGAAATGACGGACGGCCTCCTCTGGGGCTGCCATGTTTGCAGGCCCTCATACCGCACCCCGAAATCCTCCGCCAGCTTCTCGGCGGCCCTCTTGGGGGAGAGGCCGAACAGCTTGCCCACAAAGTCGATCACATCCCCATCCTCCTGACAGCCGAAGCAGTGGAACCGCTTATCCACCTTCATGCTGGGCGTTCGGTCATCGTGGAACGGACAGCAGGCCATGCCGTTGCGCTTGACCTCGATCCCGTAATGCTCCGCCGCCGTTATCGTTGGTACGGCGTCCTTGACCGCTTCAAATAAATTCATTGTCATGCCCCCTTTCCCGGTATGTAAAAGGGGCGAAAAAAGAAGGAGCGGCAATCGCCGTTCCTTCCTATGCGCCGGTTATCAAATTGTCCTATCCATATATGGCCGTCTCACCGCCCTCATGGGAAAGCAGGCCGCTCAGAAAATCCGCCGCCTCGCTCATGCGGTCATGCTCGTTCCCATAGGTCCACTCGGTCACGGTATCGCCGTACATCTGCTCCCGCATCCAGTCGAGCAGGATCTGAACCTCATTTATGAGTGGAGGAAAGCCCCAATGCTATCGGCCTATTCGCCAGTCAGTTCTACCAGGAACATTGCGGAGAATTGAAGCGCAATGTAGACGACCTCCACACCGAACAAGATCACCTCATTCAGCCATCCCCAAACACCCACCTAATAGATGCCGCAGACCATCACAACCGGAATAGACAGTGCCGAGCATACCCCCATATCTCAATATTTCGCTTATCCCAATTGAAAATATCACCGAAATATGGTATGATAAACATGAAAGCCAATCGGAAGATAGGGCATAACAGATTTTATATGATTAGGGACGTATCGGGTGTTATACTTTGCAAAAAACTTAACGAGTCACCCGAAGTATAAACGACTAAAACCGGATGAATAGTCACGAGGTGACTGTCCTCGCAAAAATTCAGTCCCATGTAAAGAGCGTGAGAAAGATGATTTACTTAAAATATGACTTAATGGACGAGAGAGTGCAATATCTCATTCGAACCGATGCGGCATTGGGTAAGCTAATTCGATATATCGGAACCAGTGAATTGGTTATAGAAAAAGACGGTTTTAGGTGTCTTGTGAAATATATTATAGGGCAGCAAATAAGTGACAAGGCCCGTGAAACCATTTGGCAGCGGATTTGCAATACTTTAGACCATGTAACGCCTGATGCCATCTTATTAACAAACGATAGTATTCTTCGAGGAATAGGTCTATCAAGTCGTAAGGTAGAGTACATCAAGATATTAGCATCGGAAATCGTAACAGGAAGGATAAATTTTGACAAGTTTTCGTCCCTTACAAATGAGGAAATCATTGCTAAACTAATCGCCTTAAAAGGTATTGGACGATGGACAGCAGAGATGTACCTAATTTTTTCGCTGGGGCGGGAAAATGTGCTTTCAAAGGGGGACGGGACAATTAAGCGAACCATCCAATGGATGTACGACTTAGATACGCCGCCGTCCACCAAAGAAGTCGCAAGATATTTCTCTAATTGGACAGAGTATGCTACAATAGTTTCTTCGTATTTATGGAAATCCATTGCATTGGGCTTAACACAGAAACCCTTTTATGAAGCACTTTGTAAGTTGGAGGAATGACGTATGAGTCAAAATAGTGTGAAGTGGATGAATTATTCGATTACTATTGCGCAACAAGCAGATTCATCTCTTTTGCGGACAGGGAGTGTTCTCGTTTCTAAGGATAACAAACTAATCTGTTCAGCATATACAGGAGAAGAATATGGTTTGACTTGGTATCCGATTCTGTTAAATAAGCTTCGGAAGTTCAAAATATCTGGCGCACAGAGTATTTATATTACTATAAATACTCTGTCACAGGCTCATACATTTGACTTGGTTGCGTTATTGACAAAGATTCACATTAATGAAATATATATTGGCCTCCCTGACCCAACACTGTCAAGCTACTTAGACGATGATCTTGTTATCACGCATAATTCTGTATATCGCTATCCGGATAAGTTGCAACACAAAATCTTAGAATCAAATGTTCAGTTGTATGCAGAAAGCAGTCAAAGTATTAAATATAGCCCGTACTATTCTAATAATAGAATTAGTAATTTGGTTATTGCCAATCTACAGTCAATGGGATTTTCTATATCTAAAGATGAACTAAACGCAAATAAGCACAGGCATGAGTTATCAGCTTTCATTTGCCAAAAATACCAACTTGATTTTCAAAGGGCTATAAATGCGGTAAATAACGCTATTGCTGAGGCTTTTAATAGCAAGTATGGCGCATATAATTATTCGGATGACACTCGTTCTCTTGATTCAACGTGGAAAGAGTGTTTTACTTCTTTCTATGAACGAAGATTCAAAAAACCGCTAACAGCTAATTGCATATTAAATGTTGGTGTTGGAAGCGGACAAGAGGCATCAATCCTTTTTTCCCATTGCACTTGTATTACATTTGTAGATATTGCGCAGGCAGGGTTGGAGCGAGTGCGAAAAGAAATGCCTGATTCTCACATTATTGTTTCAAGTGCTGATGACTTATCCTCTATAGCAGACGATAGTTATGACCTATATGTGTCATTAAGAACATACAACTCGTCTTTTTTTGACATAAAAGGAGCTATTTCTGAGGCACATAGAGTCTTAAAAGCTAACGCGGCAATTATAGTTTCTATAGCCAATGGTTTTCTATATCCCGAAAAACATTGCATAATTCCAGGCCTAATCATTCCGGGAACAGAATTTGTCGATATCTATCGCGGCATGGATACAGCCAAATTATTATGTACCGAGCTTCTTCGTGCCGGATTTAAGGATATCCAAATATCTCCCACTAATACAGAGATTTTTGTGTCTGCAATTGCTATAAAATAACAGTCCTCGGTTGCCAAATATTGTATGCAATTATCCCTTTAGTTGACTTGTCCCTCTCTTGTTTGGGGTAACTTACAGCAAGAAAACGGACACAAAAAGGCACTCACAATATTATAGCCTTGGGACATTAAATAAACAGATAATCCTATGCTTTCTAAAACTGAATAGACAATACGTACAGATATGAAAGCAGTGCAGAAAGGTATTTGCTATGTCTGAAAAGAAAACATTTGCTGAACAAATATTGCAGTTTAATGAAATACTTGCCCAGGTATCGTTAGACTTGCCCTCTGGATACAAATTTATAAATCCATTTGCTGGGGATCAACGAGATCAGGTTAAAAGGGTGACAACTGCATTTTACAGCAAGTATTATAATGATACTTGTCCGCGTCGCTTAATACTCGGAAGCTCCCCTGCACGTCGTGGTACGGCTATAACGGGAGTTCCTTTTGAGGATGCCAAACATTTACAGAGTGAAACAGGGATTTTTATTGACAAATTCTATATCAACAAATCTTCATCGGGTTTTCTCTTTGATGTCATTCGAGAATATGGTGGCTGCAAGAAGTTTTATTCTGACTTTTACATGAATTTTGTTTGCCCGCTTGGTATAGTAAGAACTAACAATAAGGGGCATGAAGTCAACTGTAATTACTATGAAAACAAGAGATTACAGGAAACACTATACCAATTTATAATCAACAAATTATGCGATCAAATCAGCTTTGGCATTGATACTACAATATGCTACTGTATTGGAAGTGGAGAAAATTATAGTTTTCTTGCAAAACTAAACAACAAATATAACCTCTTTGCAGAACTTATACCTTTGGAGCATCCACGATTTATTATGCAATACAACTCAAAGCGTAAGGATGAATTTCTTCAGAAATACCTTAGTGTTTTACGTACCCCTACTATATGATGCAGTTTATCCATTTGTGATAGAAATATCTCTTAAGGAGGCGAACATATGTTAATGACAGAGGAGAAAGTAATAGTCCACTTTTTTACAAATGGCATTTGTGTGTATAGACTGAAAAACGGCACTTTAGAACCACTGAAGCATGAATATGTTATTTTTGAGGAAACATCTGTAACAGACGCCTTGTTACAGAAGGTTGACTGTTTTTTTGAGTGTCTGGAGGAATGTGCGGGAGCAATTAATAACGAACATATTCGGTTATATGCTACAGGGATATTTCAAAAATTTGAACAATATGATCAGGAACAATTGATTACCCATGTTTTTGTAGATTATGGACTTTATTTTAATGTCATCCCACCTGACTTAGAGCAGTTTTATAAGGAAAAAAGCGAAGCTGTTTTTGGTTCACAAAATATAGTGTATGGGTTAATTCTTCAAGAGTTCAGGCGTGTCGTCATATGCGGTAGTTTTCAGCAGCATTTGGAACCTATCGGACAAGTAATGGATATTTTACAAAAAAGGAATATTTCTGTATTAAGTCCATGGACAACCAAGATTGTCCCAGAAACTTTAGGTACAGACTTTATACTCTTAGAGGGTCAAGAGCCATTAAAAAATAAACGTGATGCATGGAAGCATAAACTCATACATATGAATAAATTTCGCCACTCTGATGCTATTATTGTATGCAATCCGGATGGATACGTAGGGCGTGGAACAATGTTTGAGTTTGGTTTTATGGTTGCTATTTCTAAAAGAATTATATTTACAGAAAGGCCTATAGACCTGTCTATCCCATTTCCTTATGAGGTTGGCCTAAATTTTGAATGAAGCGATTCTGTTGGACTTCTGCCAGTCGTCCGGCCAGGATGCCGCCTATGTAGCGGGCGCGGACTGCTCCGCGCCCATTTACAAAATTTTTGAAGCCCCCAGCCGCTATCGGATGCTGGCAAGATGGGCAAGGGACTGTCTGGACAGCTCCCATATCTCGTCCAGCCGGGAGCGCAAGTCCTCGATGTCGGCGGCGTAGATGCTCCCGGTCTCGTTCGCCCGTTTCGCATACTGGTTCAGGTTGGTGCTGCACCGCTGGAGCAGGACAATGAGCTGGCGCACATCTGCCAGGTCCAGCCTCACGCAGATACCGTCCAGAGCCATCTTTCGGACATAGGCGCTCATGTTCAGGATGCCGGCCTCCTCCATCTTGGAGCGGATGC
>CATBDC010000083.1 GCA_949502235.1 uncultured Lachnospiraceae bacterium
AAGCGAATTTTAAATGGATTTGCGAAGGTTACTGTGAACGGAGTGAACAGTAACAATAGAACTTTTGGTTAAAATATATTTATAAAAAGCACTTGCGTATTATGCATTAAAGATGTATAATTATGCAAGTCTTTTAAATTTGGGACAGGCTTTTTTTAATCTGGGACGGAGTAAAATGAATTTTACTCCGTCCCCAACCAAGGAGGCAGGTATGATTAAAGCGGGTATTATTGGTGCCACCGGCTATGCGGGCGGCGAATTGGTGCGGATCTTGACGGGTCACAGGGATGTGGAGATTGTATGGTACGGCTCCAGAAGCTATATAGATCAGAGATATGCAGATATATACAGAAATATGTTTAAGCTTGTGGATGCCAGATGTCTGGATGATAATATGGAGGAGCTGGCAGGGCAGGCGGATGTGATTTTTACTGCAACGCCCCAGGGCTTTTGCGCATCGGTAATGAGTGAGGAGATTTTGTCGAAGACTAAGATCATTGATTTAAGTGCGGATTTTCGGATCAAGGATGTGAGTACATATGAAAAATGGTACGGTATAGAACATAAGAGCCCACAGTTCATAGGTGAAGCGGTATACGGGCTCTGTGAGGTTAACAGGGAGGAGATAAGGGGTGCAAGGCTTGTGGCGAATCCGGGCTGTTATACTACCTGCTCGATTCTGACGGCTTACCCTCTTGCGAAGGAAGGCATGATTGACATGAATACCCTCATTATAGATGCAAAATCCGGTACATCTGGTGCTGGCAGGGGGGCGAAGGTGCCGAATCTTTTCTGCGAGGTGAATGAAAATATGAAGGCCTATGGTGTTGCTTCCCACAGGCACACTCCGGAGATTGAGGAGCAGTTAGGATATGCGTGCGGCGGGGAGATCGTCATTAATTTTACCCCCCATCTTGTGCCGATGAACAGAGGGATTCTGGCCACAGAGTATGCATCACTTAAAAAGAATGTTACCCCGGGAGAGGTAAAAGAGATCTATGATGAATACTATAAGGAAGAAACCTTTATCCGCATCATGGAGGAAGGTACATGTCCGGAGACAAAATGGGTAGAGGGCAGTAATTATGTGGACATTGGATTTAAGCTTGATCCGAGAACAAACCGCATCATCATGATGGGAGCAATTGATAATCTGGTAAAGGGCGCGGCCGGTCAGGCGGTGCAGAATATGAATCTGATGTTCGGTCTTGCGGAGGACGAGGGCTTAAGGCTTGTGCCCATGTTCCCATAAATGTATGCAGGTGCGGCCTGGGTGCAATTCGAACGCAGTTCAAATGCGGGTCAGACACAAAATAGCAGGAAAAGTCAGGATTAAGAGGAGATGGCGTAAATGTTAAGAGTAATGACAGTTAAAGACTACGATGAGGTATATGCGCTCTGGCAGAGAATCAGCGGCTTCGGCATCCGGAGTGTGGATGATTCCAGGGAAGGGATTGAGAGATTTCTCCTCCGTAATCCTACAACCAGCGTTGTTGCAGAAGAAAACGGCAAAATCGTCGGAGCAATCCTCTGTGGGCATGACGGCAGGCGGGGATGCCTCTATCACGTATGCGTAGATAGCGCATACCGCATGAGGGGGATCGGGAAATCCATGGTAGTTTTTGCAATGGAGGCGCTGAAAAAAGAGAGGATTAACAAGGTATCACTCATTGCATTTACGAAAAATGATATCGGCAATGCATTTTGGAAGGAAATAGGCTGGACAAAACGGGAGGACCTGAATTATTATGATTTTACGCTGAACGAAGAAAATATAACAGCATTTATTTAAAGGAGGATATTATGAAGCAGATAAAAGGCGGGGTAACCGCGGCAAAGGGATTTGAGGCGGCCAGTACGGCAGCTGGTATTAAATATAAGGATCGCACGGACATGGCGCTTATTTACAGTCAGGCGCCCTGTGCGGCAGCAGGAACCTTTACCACGAATGTTGTAAAGGCGGCTCCGGTAAAATGGGACCGCCAGATGGTAGAGGGCGGGCATCCTGTGCATGCAATTGTTGTAAATTCAGGAATTGCCAATGCATGTACCGGAGAGGAGGGCTTCGGATACTGTAAGGAAACTGCCGAAGCGGCAGCAGAAGCCTTAGCTGTTCCGGCGGAGGCAGTCGGTCTGGGTTCTACCGGGGTCATCGGCATGCAGCTTCCCATAGAGAAGCTAAAAAAGGGAATCGAAGCTCTGGCAGAAAAGAAAAATGCTTCTATAGAAAGCGGAACACAAGCGGCCAAAGCAATTATGACGACAGATACCTGTGAAAAGGAGCTGGCAGTCCAAATAGAGATCGGAGGAAAAACAGTAACTCTCGGCGGAATGGCAAAGGGCTCCGGCATGATTCATCCAAATATGTGCACCATGCTGGCATTTATCACCACAGATGCGGTCATTGGAAAGGAAACCCTTCAGAAGGCCTTGAGTGAGGACGTGGCAGATACCTATAACATGATTTCCGTAGACGGCGACACATCCACCAACGATACCGTACTCCTTCTGGCAAACGGCATGGCAGGAAATCCGGAGATTGTATATGGGAGCGGGGATTATAAGCTGTTTTCCCAGGCTCTGCATACGGTCAATGAATATCTGGCAAAGAAAATTGCCGGGGACGGAGAGGGCGCAACCGCGTTATTTGAGGTAAAGGCAGTTGGCTGTCAGAGCAAGGAGCAGGCAAAGACGTTAGCAAAGGCAGTTGTATGTTCAAATCTTACCAAAGCGGCCATTGCGGGGCATGACGCGAACTGGGGAAGGATTCTTTGCGCCATGGGCTACTCAGGGGCGCAGTTTAATCCGGAGAAGGTAGATTTGTTCTTCGAGAGCAGGGCAGGAAAAATCCAGATTACTAGGAACGGAACAGCGGTAGATTACAATGAAGAGGAAGCCACAAGGATTCTCTCCCAGCCGGAGGTGACTGCAACTGTCGATGTAAAGATGGGAGACGAGGAGGCAGCGGCATGGGGCTGTGACCTGACCCACGGCTATATTGATATCAACGCAGATTACCGGAGCTGAAGAGTAACTCTGAAGAATATAAGAAGGGAAGTAAGACAGGATGAATAAAGACATGCAGAAATTTCTGGACAAAGCAGAGGTGCTCATAGAAGCCCTTCCGTATATCCAGCGCTTTAACCGCAGGATTATTGTGGTAAAATATGGCGGCAGCGCCATGGTAGACGAAGAACTAAAATCACAGGTGATAAAGGATGTAACACTCCTTAAGCTGGTAGGCTTTAAACCGATCATTGTCCACGGCGGCGGAAAAGAGATCAGCAGATGGGTGGAAAAAGTAGGCATGGAGCCGGAATTTGTAAACGGCCTGCGGGTGACAGATGAGGCTACCATGGAGCTTGCGGAGATGGTGCTCGGAAAGGTGAATAAGGAGCTTGTCCAGCTTGTGGAAAGCCTTGGCGTAAGAGCAATCGGAATCAGCGGCAAGGATGGAAAGCTTCTCTCTGTAAATAAAAAATACGCGGGCAGCGCAGATATCGGCTTTGTAGGAGAGGTAAAGGACGTAAATGCAACGGTGCTCTATGACCTTTTGGAGAAGGACTTCCTCCCAATCGTATGCCCTGTGGGCTTAGACGATCAATATCATACTTATAATATCAATGCAGATGATGCGGCATGCGCCATTGCAAGAGCCATGCGTGCGGAAAAGCTGGCCTTTCTCACAGACATTGAAGGGGTATATAAGGACCCGGAGGATCCGGAGACACTGATTTCAGAGCTTACGGTTACAGAGGCCCATAAGCTTATGAGGGATGGCTATATCGGCGGCGGCATGCTCCCAAAGCTTCACAACTGTATTGACGCTATCGAGCACGGCGTGTCCAGGGTACATATCCTTGACGGACGTATTCCCCACTGCCTGCTCCTTGAAATCTTTACAAACAAGGGAATTGGAACGGCAATTATTAATGACGGAGAGCAGAGATATTATTATGGAGAATAAAAAGATGAATCAATATATGGAAAAGACCGAACAGGCTCTGGTGCATACCTATAACCGTTTCCCCGTGGTGCTTGAAAGGGGAGAGGATGTTTATCTCTACGATACAGAAGGGAAAAAATACCTTGACTTTGCCGCGGGAATCGCGGTATGCGGCCTGGGCTATGGAAATGAAGAGCTGAATCAGGCATTAAAAGCCCAGATAGATAAGCTCACCCACACATCGAATCTGTTTTACAATACAACCTGCGGGAAGGCAGCAGAGGCCCTTAAGGGGATTTCAGAAATGGACCGGGTGTTTTTTACAAACAGCGGGACAGAGGCAATCGAAGGAGCATTAAAAGCAGCGAGAAAATATGCTTATAAAAAGGGAACCGGCCGCTTTGAGTTTATTGCCATGGAACATTCCTTTCACGGACGCAGCATGGGCGCAGTGTCTGTAACAGGAAACGAGCATTACCGAACTCCCTTTGAGCCTGTGATTCCGGGCGTGAAATTTGCGGAATTTAACAATCTTGACAGTGTAAAGGCATTGGTGTCGGATAAGACCTGCGGGGTTATCTTAGAGCCCCTGCAGGGAGAAGGCGGGATTCACATGGCGGATCCGGAGTTCATGAAAGGAATCAGAAGGCTCTGCGATGAGGAAGGAATCTTAATGATCTGTGACGAGATCCAGTGCGGCATGGGGAGGACGGGCTCCATGTTCGCATGGCAGTCCTACGGTACGAAGCCGGACATTATGGCAATGGCTAAGGCTATAGGAAGCGGAGTTCCGGTGGGAGCCTTTGCCATGACAGAGGAAACGGCCAGGTATTCCCTGGAGCCCGGCGACCATGGCACTACCTACGGCGGCAATCCCTTCGCCTGCGCCGCTGTGGCAAAGACGATAGAAATATTCGAAAGGGAGAACCTGGTGTCACATGTAAAAGAGGTGGGCGCATACCTGGAGGAACAATTAAACGCACTGGCAGAAGCCTCCGGTGAAATACTGGAAAGACGCGGCACTGGCCTCATCCAGGGGATTAAAATAAAAAGGTCTGTGGGAGAGGTTATTAACGAAGCTCTTAAGGAAGGGCTTATCCTCATCAGCGCGGGTGAGAATGTCATCCGTCTCGTGCCGCCCCTTATTATTACAGAGGAGCATGTGGACGAGATGCTTCATATATTGAGAAAAATTTTATAGCGGAGAATATTGAAAATGTAAATAGAGAAAGCTTGATCATAGATAAAATAAATGGTCAGGCTTTTTTGTTTGCACGAAATACGGGCACAATTCTTATTAGAACAAAAAGTGCAAAAAAGGAACTGAAATAGTCTGCAAGCTTTTGGAGTTTATAAAAGTGCACATGGGATATATAATCAACTCATAAAAATTGTGCAAATTGCTAGGAGGAGATCATATGTTTGAAGCAAAATTAAGGGTAATTGATTATTCTAATGCTTGAGAGCCACCAATTTAATCCTTGGGAGCCGCTTATAAT
>CATBDC010000084.1 GCA_949502235.1 uncultured Lachnospiraceae bacterium
GAGGCCCGGAGCTGGACTTTTTCTGATACAGTTTCTCTTAAAGTTGGCTGCTTTATGAAGCTGATGTCGCTTTTTTGGGAAATTCGATATATTATGCCGTTTTGACCATAATTCTGACCCGAATAAACAAATTATAGAGGCTTAAGCCTGTTCATCTGCCTTCTCTTCATTTCCATAGAGGGATGGACATATCTTTGGAGAGTCACATTGATATTTGCATGTCCCAGAATTTCACTTAAGGATTTTATATCAAATCCCATTTCCACACACCTTGTGGCAAAGGTATGCCTTAGTGCATGAAAGGTATAATCATTGATTCCAGCGTTCTTTAAGACTTTTTTATATTTATCCAGGCATGTCCGCGGCTCCATAAAAAAGATTGTTCCTGTAATAACGTAAATCTCCGGGCTCTGCTTCATGGTCTGCAGGTAGTTTATAATAAATTCCGGAAGCGGAACGATACGTATAGAATTTGCCGTTTTTGGCTTATTTATCAATACCTTTGTTTTATTTGTGTAACCGGGAAGACGATCTGTTTCCTGAATCCTAAGTAATGTTTTGTCGATTTGGACCAAATTGTTTTCCAGATAAATATCTCCCCACGTAAGGGAGCATATTTCGCCAATGCGCAGGCCGCCGTAGAGGGCAAGAAGAATCCCTGTAGAAAAAGGGCTCTGCTCCTCAAAAATATATCTTTCCAGTCTTTTTTGTTCCTCCCTTTCAAGAACCTGGATAATTGGAGGGTATACTTTGGGGTAAAATATTTTTCCGTCTATTCTGGAAGAATACTTCCTGGCTTTTGCATAATCTGATATTTGAATCAGCACAGAACGGATATCAGCAACTGTCTTGGGTGCAAGCCCGTTTTTGCTCTTATCGCCTTCGCTTTGAAGCTTCGTTTGAAGAAGCTCATTCAGAGCATCGGCAGTAACGGACGCGTAGCAGCAGTCCCCCAGAGCCGGAAGCAGATGCTTCCGCACAATATGAACATAGCGGGCGTAGCTTGATTCCTTAATCTCCATCCGCTTTACGCCCAGCCACTCATTACAAACCTGTTCAAAAGTAATCTTAGAACCCCTGCCGCATCGCTGTACCTGAACTTCATCTTTGTGAAGCCTGTCCTCCAGCAGCAAATTTCTCTTTGTCTTTACTTCTGTGTATGACTTTCCATAGACAGAGCGGTATTTCGCCCTGTTAAGGGTGTCATAACCCGTGATCACCCGCGCTTCCCAGCGGCCGTCCTTCCTTTTCCTGATGTTTTCTCCACGTCTTCCCATTTTCGGTGTCCTCCTTCAGTATTATTTTTTTAAACGTGTACCCTTATTATGACCATTATCAGGAATAATTTTTATAAAAATAAAATAAAAAACGGCTAAAGCTTTATGCTTTGCCGTTTTTGTCTTATACTACTGGTTTTCGAATGAATCCCTTTTCTGCAATTCTTTTTGCAGCTGTTTTACCATTTCTCATCTAAAAATTTGCTCACACCTGAATCACTTTCTTACGTACTTTGCAGTAAATGCAAAGTCCTGCGTGAACACCTGGAAAAGACGTGCGTGACTTTTGTTTCCGCATTGGGCAGAAGCCCATACTGTAAATATACCTGATTAATCTTTTTTCTTTTCTCTGTGCGAACCCGAATTCCCGGAAGAGGCAACTCACTGTCAAAGGCCGAAAGAACTACCCTTGCACAGGCGTTCAACAGCTTTGCCCTCTCTTCCTCTTTTTCGTCCAATTCACGATACAGCGTATCCTGATGCTCCTGATATTCCTGAAGAACTGATGCTACTCCCACTAGCCGGAAAATCGGGTTGATAAGCGTACGTTTATCTTTTCCGCTGTTCTTCTGCTCAAACCATCTTCTTGCCTGCCACAGCAGGCGGTTCCTTCCACTGTCACCGCCGGGACGTTCCAAATACGCATATTTCTCTGGCGGGTACTCCTGCACAAACTTTTTAATGAACTTAGGTTCAGCGCTTATATTCCGCACCAGCTGACAGACAACATAATACCATGTTCTTAAATCCGTAATCTTATTTTTCTTAAATACCGGGAAATCATGCCACTTTCCCTTCATCTGTGTAAGCATCCAGAAAGACGCCTCTGGACTTAAGCACTCTGCTACTTCGTATATTGCTTCTGCCATTGCCGCATCTGGTAAAATATCCCTGGAGCGATCATGAGCCACATAATAGAGCTCTCCTGTCAGATGTATCACTGCAGGAAACGGCAGGCGGCCGCGGGCTACATATTTGTAAAAAAAGATTCTCTGTATATCGGCATCCTCCGCGCACGGGACCTTCATTTCAGAACGTGCATACAGATCATATCCGTCTGCTGAGTCGATCCTGTCCGCCAGCAAAGGATTTCCAGAAGACATCACCGCATCTCCCCCCAGCTTTACCAGACAAAGCAGTGCTATTTTGAAGCCTTCCCCATACGCACCGGCATATCCGTTCTTCCCTGTCTTTGTGCTGCCTCCAATATATGTAAGCCAGTCATATGAAAAGGAGTGTCCTAAAGTTTTTATTTTAATATGAAGCTGCTTTTCCTTTCGCGGACCGTACTTTGAAATCCGTTCCCTTTCTACAACTTCCCATTCATACTGAAATTCATCCGCAAAACGTTCGGTTCCGATACAATCATAAAAATTTTGGATAAAATCCCTGAGAATACGGTGTACATTCCACTTTACATGATAATCCATCGCAATTCCAAGAGGAATCAGGGAAGGAATGTCTCCGTTATGTTCTTTATATATATTTATACTCACTTTCCCTTAGAACCCTCCTTGCCAGAGCCCCCGGCGTAAGCTCTGAATATTTTTTCGCAAAAAAGCACAGATCATCCCAGCCATTCCCCGGAAATTCCATGAAGTCCATCACATCCTTCTGAGATTCTACCCATTTTTCCTCTATCAGCTCCCCCTGGTGATCATAATATTTATCAGAGTCTTCCTGACAGTCCGGATGTTCTTCTCTATACTTTCTGTACTTTTTTTCTTTGGACTTTTTATAGCGTTTCCACTTTTCTTCTGACATATATATCAGAGCTCTCTTCGCCATGATAGTGAGCATATCCAGCGGAACACTCGATATGCCTATTTCAAAACCTTCCTGAAACTTCTGCTCAAACGGATCTATATAGCCAGCCTCCAGCATGTATTCATCCCTCCTCTGGAAAATCCTCGCAGCCTCTTCTTCACTTTCCGCAAACACAAATATATCCTTTATCTCCGCATGAAGTTCATCAGCGATATCTACGGCAAGCTTTAACGATGGATTATACTTTCCTTTTTCCAGCCGCAAAATTGTCTCCCTGCTTACATTGACCTTTTCAGCCAGTTTTTTCTGGCTCAGATTCAGCTTTTCCCGATATGCTTTCATTCTTGTATAAAAATTAGACATAAAATCCTCCCTATTCAAATACGGGTATGTGATGAATATATCACATACCCGTAAATTTGTCAACCCTCAATTAATATACTTTTTACTACGTCAGGCTTCAAGGGAAGAAAATAGCCGCCACTACCGGAATAGTGACGGCTGTTATTAAATAACAACCAATAACTTAAGGGTAAGCCGCTTCTCGAGCTTTCCTTTTATGTCTATAATATATCACAGCTTGGAGGAAGAAACAAGGATTATTTTACAAATGTATAGTACCCCTTTTAAGGAAATATTAAGTTGTGTTTTGGGGAAGGGAGTGGTAAAGTATCAGTAGTATTTCCAAAGACAGCGCTCTTGCTGCCTTTTAGGAATCTCCACCTTAAGGTGTCACATTTTTCAGTGCTTCATATCGAGGCTGAAATACCGGATAGTGAAAATAAATTTTCAAAATCACAAAATATATACAAGGGAGGAGAAATATGGAAAAAATGGATGGCAGTATGGAGGTTCTTAGCGCCATACAGGTTACAGCGGACATGGAAGGACTGGACGCACAGAGCAAGCTTATTTTACACAGTAAGGAAGTTCTTGCAATAATTCTTAAGGAAGCTGCGGCCGAATATAAAGACTATTCCAGGGAAGAGATTATGGAGTTTATTGAGGCTGACTCTATTACGGGTTCGAAAGAGGTGTCTCCAGGGCGGACCAATACCACAGTAAAGGGAGACAGCACGGAGTTTGCCATACTGAATGAAAAGGTTTCATTCTTTGACCTGCTCTTCCGGGCAAAGAATCCGAGGCTTTCTAAAGAGGATGTGCAGATTGACCTTCACATAGATGTGGAGCCCCAAAAAACGTACAAGCCGGGGTACCCGATTGAAAAAAGGGGAATGTACTATCTTGCCAGAAGCTTGTCGTCACAATTAAGCCTGGTTACAAAAAATACGGATTACAGCGGGTTGGAAAAATGCCTGAGTATCTGGATCTGCAGGGATGACGTCCCGCAGGGTATGCGCTACAGCATATCGACTTATGAGGTTGTGAATACCAAGAATACCTGCGTTTCCAGTGTGGAAAAAGAAAATTATGATTTGATGACACTTATTGTTATCAAATTGGGGAATGAGGTGTATAATGGAGAAGAAGGGGACGAAGGGTATGAACTCTTACGTTTTCTGAATGTGCTTATGTATCCTCATAAGGATAACTTTATGAATACGATGAAGGAATACATTGATTTTTCTAACAATCAGGAATTGTGGAGAGAGGGTGATGGTATGATTGGATTTGGACACACTATTCTGGAGGAAGGTGTCCGCATAGGAAAGGAACAGAGTTCACAGACGATTGCGGAGAAGGATGCTGCGATTGCGGAAAAGGACATTGCGATTGCGGAAAAAGACGTTGCGATTGCGGAAAAGGATGCTCTAATTGCGCAGCTGCAGAGAGAACTGGCCTTATTGAAAAAACCTGTTGCCCCCAATAATTAGATTTCCATCAATATATAGCGTAATTATTCTGAGACCGAAAAAGCTCCCCGAGACGGAGCCGCCCCCCCTCCAGAATAATTACGCTATTATTTTATCTGCTTTTACTGGATATATTACTGGATATAACTTAAGATTTACTTAAAATGATCCGAACTATATAAAGAGGCTATTAGCAGTTACAAACCAGCGCCTGCCTGTCCCGTAAAAATATTTGAACTCTCGTATTATAAACTGACAGTCGTTGACAACAATTTCGCAGGTGCTATAATAAACTAGACTATCGTCTCTTAAAGCAGCCAACTTTAAGA
>CATBDC010000085.1 GCA_949502235.1 uncultured Lachnospiraceae bacterium
GGCTTTCAGGGGGAGTTCCTGCCCTGGCAGGACAGGCTCCTGCGGAAATTGACCGGGATAGCGGGCATGACCAGCATCTCCGTGAGCATCCAGACCGAACGCACCAATGTGATCATGGGCAGGGAGATACATACAATCTGGGGGAAGGACTGCATTTCGGACACCATCCGCGTCCGGGACATGGAGAGCCCGGGCTGGCCCTACACGGGGCGGGAGCTGACCTTCCACATCTCGCCCCTGTCCTTCTACCAGGTGAACCCTGTCCAGACGGAGAAGCTCTACAGCCTTGCCCTGGAATACGCCGGGCTCACCGGGCAGGAGACGGTGTGGGATCTGTACTGCGGCATCGGCACCATCTCCCTTTTCCTGGCGGATAAGGCGAAGCAGGTCTATGGCGTGGAAATCGTGCCCCAGGCCATAGAGGATGCCAGGGAGAACGCGGCTCGCAACGAGATTGGGAATGCGTCCTTCTTCGTGGGGAAGGCGGAGGAGGTGCTGCAGGAGTTTTGCCATGGCGGAGATTGGGAGGATGCTGCGCATCCGGATGTAGTGGTGGTGGATCCGCCTCGGAAAGGCTGCGACGAGACGTGCCTGAGAGCCATATTGGAGGCTGAGCCGGAGCGGATTGTCTATGTAAGCTGCGACCCGGCGACCCTGGCCAGGGATTTAAGGGTACTCTGTGACGGGGGGTATGGGATTGAGAGAGTGCGGGGGGTGGATCAGTTCGGGATGACGGTGCATTGTGAGAC
The DNA here is from genome assembly GCA_949502235.1 of uncultured Lachnospiraceae bacterium. Classification (GTDB taxonomy): domain Bacteria; phylum Bacillota; class Clostridia; order Lachnospirales; family Lachnospiraceae; genus CAPEBR01. The sequence goes on from CATBDC010000085.1 coordinate 750, forward strand.
GGTTGTAATGCTTTCCCACAAAAAGCCTGATAGTGTAATCAACGTAAAAGTGGAGTTTGGCGAGGATGAGGGCAAAGTGCCGCTTGATAATATCGCTAAGAGAGCCGCAGCATACAAGCCGAAAGAGCGGGTTACATACAAGATGATTAAGGAGTACATAGAAGCGAAATATGGCTTCAAAGTACATACTGCATATATCGCAGAGGTAAAAAGGGAGTTAGGATTGCCGATGTATGATGCCCCTAATGCGGTAGAGAAATTGAAACAGCCGAGGAAACATCCGACAGCGGAGAAAGTGGAAGCGATAAAGGATGCGTTGAAGCATTTTGAAATTATTAAATGAAGCGATTACAAGAGAAGGTGAGTTGATGGGAAGAATAGCGGATTCAACAATCAAAGGATTTATGTATCAATTTAATTTGTCATTGAATGAAATATTAAAATCAACAAATGAGTTTGTTGCCCAATAATACCAGTGCAGTTGCTGATATTCTACCTACGTTACAACCAGGACAATGCCTTATGGTGGGAGATGCCAGCCCAATACCAGCGATTGTTCAATTAGAAAAACCTAATCCAGAACCTCAATCGAAAAATGTTGATGTTTATGATGTTTGGAAAGAAGATTGGAAAGAAATTGATAAGAATGAACCAATAACATTAAACGATGTTTTGAAAAGGTGGAGAAAATAAAAATATTGAGTAAGCTTGTAGTGGGTAATAATGATAGGAAGTGGAACGGGATATGGAGGTGAATATAATGGCGAAGAAAACAGAGATAATTATGGACGAATATATTGATGTTTTGGAAAAGATAAAAGAGCGAATTACGCAAGCACAGTATCGGGTAATGACAAGTGCAAATGTTGAACGCAATATTTTGTTTTGGAACATAGGAAATGTACTTTTCCAATACAGTCAATGGGGTAATAAATTTGTTGAAACGTTATCAAAAGATTTGAAAATGACTTATCCTAGCAAAGAAGGATATTCTGTTAGAAATCTTAATTATATGAAACAGTTTGCACGCCGAATACCGTCTGAAGAAATTTTGCATCATGGCGGTGCAAAAATTAGTTGGCGTGCAATAAAGTTGCTGATAGATAAGACGGATAATTTAGAGGAACATATGTGGTATACACAGCAATGTCTGGAAAATGGATGGTCTAGCACAGTGCTTTCACATCAGATAGAAAGTGGTCTGTATTACAGACAGGCATTAGCAGATAAAACAACAAATTTTAAGGAACAGTTAGCCAATCCATTCAGTGAGCAAGCAGAAGAAATTATTAAAGACCCATATATTTTTGATTTTATACCGAATGCGAAAAAACTTAGGGAGACTGAGTTAGAAGATGCCCTTGTCCAACAGATAACAAAGTTGTTATTGGAATTTGGGTCAGGTTTTGCTTTTATGGGGCGGCAGTATCCTATCCAAGTTGGAAAAAGAGAATTTTTCATAGACTTATTATTTTATAATGTGAAATTGCATTGCTATTTTGTAGTAGAATTAAAAACAGTAGAATTTGAACCAGAGTTTGCAGGAAAGCTATCTTTTTATTTATCGGCAGTTGATGGAGAGTTGAAATCGCCGAATGATAACCCTACAATTGGTTTGTTGTTGTGTAAGGGCAAAGATAAAATGGTAGCAGAATATGCTTTGAAAGATGTAAATAAACCAATGGGAGTAAGTGAATACAAACTTTCCAATCATGTTTCAGAGGAATTACAGGACAAGCTACCGTCGATTGAAGATATTGAAAAAAGAATCAATTAAAATTTTGCATCAAGGTGGTGCAAAATTTATATTAGCTATATATTTGTGGGAAAAGGGATGCACGAACGGTTTTAGTATTGTAAAAATATTGCCCATATTTCCGTGATTTTGTGGGGATATGTTCTAATTTGGTACGCATGTGGAAACCATTGTACTTTTGTCCCACAAATCACCAGATAGCCATATTAATGTAAAAGTAGAATTTGGAGAAGACGAAGGAAAGGTTCCGCTTGATGCAATAGCAGAGCGGGCAAAGAAATATCAGCCAAAACCGTAAATCATATATAAAATGATGCAGGAATATGTGGAGAAGAAATAAGGATTTAAAGTGCATGCTGCATATATCGCAGAGGTGAAAAGGTCTTTGGGATTGACAATGTATGATGCTCCTAATGCAGTAGAAGAATTAAAACATCCGAGGAAACGTCCACCGAAAGAAAAGGTAGAAGCAATAACGGATGCACTTAAATATTTTGAGGTAATTTAATGGATGAAGGGATTTATCAGATTGCAGAGCAGATAGTTGAAATACATCAAAAAGCCTATGAGGTTCATTTGCAGTTGGTTGAAGATGTGTGTGGTAGAAGCGTGTCAGAGGCTGAATTATCACATTTGCTTGATTATCTATTGGATTTTGCATGTGATGAAAAAATATTGGGGTTGTATAAAAAGGTGTGCAGAAAATATTTATATGTATATCCGAGGTGCATCAAATCTTATATTGAAGCGTATTGGGAAATGTGGGAAGATGAAAACAAATGACTATTTAGCAGAATATATCTAAGAGAAGTAATAGATACAATGCTTGAGAAAGTTTGTGATAATATTACAGGAGTAGTGGGAAAAATAATTAAGGATACAATTCATGCGAATGGGATAGATATTGGTATTTATACGCAGGATTTTGAAAATGAATTTATTTCATTGACGGATATTGCTCGATATAAGAGCGATAATCCAACGGCAGTTATTCAAAACTGGATGAGAAACCGGGATGTTATAGAATTTCTGGGATTATGGGAAAGGTTACATAATTCAGATTTTAAACCCCTCGAATTCGAGGGGTTTAAAAAGCAGACTGGAGCGAATGCTTTTACAATGTCACCTAAAAAATGGATAGAAGCGACAGATGCTTAATTTGCCACTTTACTTCTAAAACGGTAAGGGTATCCAAGGGAAACGGATTGCTTTTGAGGCTAATTCCATTTGACCGAAAAAATAAATTCTTAAGTACGATTATTTGAAGTGGGGAAAATAAAAGAGCCGCTTGACTAGAGCATCTGTAAACAGACACCATCAAGAGACCCTGACTTCCGGTTCTTGAAGAAGATATGAGCTTAAGTTTGGAAGACGATAAGCATGTGTCGGAGATATGAGTCGGAGCAGGATTGTGGCATTAGAAAAGAGAGGGAACAAGCGTTACATGAGTTTTGCAGTTTTTTTGGACGTGGACGGCGTTTTGAACACCAGGAAGACAGTCATAAGCTCTCCCGATGGCCATATCGGAGTGGATGACGCCAGGATAGAGATTCTTGCGGGAGCCATTGAAAAGTATGGTGGCGGAGATATTGTCCTGACATCTGACTGGAAGAATGTCAGGATAGGAGGAGACCTTGATTATTTAAGAGATAAACTGATGGGGCATGATCTTGAAATATCTGCAGTGACGAAGGAACACTGGAATAAGAGAGGACAGGGCATTCAGGATTATCTGGAGGAGCACCCGAAGATAGACGAATATATCATACTTGACGACAACCGGTTCGACTTTGAGGATTTTCCCCGATTATGGGAAAGGCTGCTAATAACAGACGGAATTGAGAATGCCGCCTTCGCATCAAAAACGCCAGCGGTAGAGGCAATCATATTTCGGGAATATATAAAAGAGCTTTCATAGTTTGGATTGTTCTATGAAAGAGCATGGAGATGCTGTCTATGGATAAAACTTAGTCCAGCTAAGAAATGTCAATAGCTAATTTAAAACGGCGTCTGCCCCGTCCAGTGCCCATGCCCATGTCTGGGGACGGGGCGGGGCAGATGCGGAACTAAAAACAGGAGGAACATATGGAGAAAGCGGCTGCAATAGACACTTGCTTAGGTGTTTTGAATGGGCGAGATTGTATCTATCTGAATCAGGTGAAACGAGATGCCCTGGATAATCTGACTTTTACGGGGG
>CATBDC010000086.1 GCA_949502235.1 uncultured Lachnospiraceae bacterium
CGACCTCCTGGTCCCAAACCAGGCGCTCTAGCCAAGCTGAGCCACACCCCGCAATATTCATTTTCTGTCATCTCCGTGACACAAAACATATTATATACGAAGTGCCGGCGCTTGTCAACAACTTTTTTTATTTTTTACACATATTTCAGCTCAAAACGAGTCTTATCATCCCCGTCAAGCTCCATGAGCATATAAGTCGGCCTTCTTTCAAGCTGCCTGGGATAAGCAATACTCCCCGGGTTCAGCACTATAAGGCCGTCCTCCTCCTTAAAAAACGGCCTGTGCGTATGTCCGTACATCACAATATCCGCCCCGCGCTCTCTGGCCTCTCTTACGAGACGTTCTTCTCCAATGACAATGCTGTAATAGTGCCCGTGGGTAATAAAAACATGATGCCCTCCTATCATAAACTCCTCCTCTGAAGGCAGCTCCGAAAAGAAATCATTATTTCCGCTTACCATATGTACCGGGCATCCTGCAAGGGCTTCTATATAGTCCTCCGCCCCCTCCACATCCCCCAGGTGGATCAGCATATCTATATCCCGGTTCTCCTTAAGCACCCTCTCAAGATTCCTGTGCGACTTATGCGTATCGCTTACAATTAATATTTTCATCTATCTATTCCCCTATCTTTCCTCAAGAATCCTGCGCATCCTGCGGAGGCCCTCACCTCTGTGGCTTAACTCATTCTTTTTTTCCGGGGCAAGCTCGGCGCTTGTACACCCAAACTCCGGCAGATAGAAGATAGGGTCATACCCAAATCCATTTTCCCCCTTAATCTCATAGCCGATTCTTCCCTCCATTGTCCCCCTTAGGACCTCACTGGTTCCATCTGGAAATGCCGCCGCCACAGCACAGACAAATCTTGCGGTGCGTTTCTCATCCGGAACCCCCTCAAGCCTTCTTAAAAGCTCACTATTTTTTATGTCATAGGAGGTATCCTCTCCCATATATCTTGCGGAATAAATCCCCGGCTCTTTATTAAGGTAATCAATCTCAAGCCCCGAATCATCTGCAAGTACAACCGCATTTTTATATTCCGGCATATTTCTTACAATTTCTCCAATTGCTTCCGCCTTAATCAGCGCATTTTCTTCAAAGCTATTTCCATCCTCCACAACATCTGCTTCAATTCCCGCCTCCTTCTGGGATAAGATCTGTGCCCCGAGATCCGCAAGAATCATTCTTATTTCTATCATTTTATTTTTATTTCCTGTGGCAAATATTATTTTATCCATACTCTCTTGTTATTCCTCCCGTTTTCTTGGCGGCTTCGGCCCCTGAAACTGATAAAAATATGTCTTAAGCATCCCGTTATAGATTTTCCGGTTCTTGTCTGCTTTCCTTCTAAAATACTTCTGGGCATCCTCATAGGCTGTAATCATATAAGCAGACCATGAATCCAGTCTCCCGAAGCACTCACCAAAGGCTTTATAAAGCTCCGGAAGGTTCTTCTTGTCCTCCAGCCTTTCTCCATAAGGGGGATTCGTAATAATAAACCCATATTTTTTAGGATGGCTTAGAGCCCTTACATCCCGTTCCTGGAAATGAATCAGATGCTCCACTCCCGCCTCCCTCGCGTTTCTCCTTGCAATCCTTATGACAGATCCATCTGCGTCATAGCCCTGAATATCCGTCTTTATATCTCCGCAAATCAAGTCCTGTGCCTCATTTACCGTATCATACCACATTTTTTTAGGAATTAAGTTCTTCCAGTCCTCCGCTGTAAATGAACGGTTCATGCCGGGAGCAATATTGGCCGCCATCATGGCCGCTTCTATGGGGAAGGTACCGCTTCCGCAGAAGGGATCCACAAATATACGCTCCTTATTCCAAGGGGTAAGCATAATAAGCGCACAGGCAAGCGTTTCCGTAATCGGCGCCTTCCCGGACACTTCCCGGTATCCCCTTTTATGCAGGGACACTCCCGATGTATCGATTCCAACTGTCACAACATCCTTTTTAAGAAATACCCTGACCGGATAAGAAGCTCCCTCCTCCGTAAACCATTCCATGTGATAGTGGTCTGAAAGCCGTTTTACCATGGCCTTTTTCATAATAGACTGAATATCTGACGGGCTGTACAGCCGGCTTTTCACCGAAGCCGCCTTTGCGACCCAGAATTTCCCGTCCTTCGGTATGTATCTCTCCCACGGAAGCTCTCTCGTCTTTTCAAACAGCTCCTCAAAGGAAACAGCCTGGAAGCTCCCAGCCTTTAAAAGGACCCTTTCTGCAGTCCGCAGAAATATGTTGGCACGACATATAGCTTCTTCATCCCCGTAAAATGTAACCCGGCCGTCATCCACCTCTGCAATGTCATATCCGATATCAATAATTTCTCGTTTTAAAACAGCCTCCAGTCCAAAATGACAGGGGGCAATAAGTTCCATGCGGTTCATGTATTTCTCCAATCACATTATTTATGCTTACTATCTTACTTGTTCTCCCTATACTTTGTCAAGGTTACTGTTCCGTTACTGTTCACTTCGTTCACAGTAACATTCGCAAATCCATTTAAAATTGCCTTCGGCAATGGGATTTGCTCACACCTGAATCATTTTCTTACGTACTTTGCAGTAAATGCAAAGTACTGTGTGAACAGTAACAGGGCATGCGATTCATCACATGCCCTCTGCCGCTGCAATTTCAATTAGTAGCTGCTGTCGCTGCTGTAATTCTTGTTTGTAGAATTCTGATTAGATGCATTCCTGTTTGTAGAATTCTGATTGGATGCATTCTGGTTGGATGCGTTCTTGTTAGATGAATTCTGATTGGATGCATTCTGGTTGGATGCGTTCTTGTTAGATGAACTATAATTCTTACTCATTGTCAATTCCTCCTAATCTTTTTTGCTACGAGATTAGTATGTCCGATGAAGGAGAAATTATGTAAAAATTCATTAAAATTTTTTAACTATCCTCTTATAAGCTCCGGATACTTAGCTTTATTTCTGCGTTTGCACTCATACATGATCTCATCTGCCTCCTGAAGAAGCTCCTTTAAAGCCGCTTCGTCCTCTTCACCTGTGATCTCCACAACTCCATAGCTGAAGCTGCAGCGGTATTCCCGGAAACCTCCGGTCTGAAATTCATGTAAGAGCTCTTCCATCTTTCTTTCTATCAGCTCCTTTATCGCCCCGGTGAGAACAATACAGAACTCATCCCCGCCTATTCTGGCAAATGTATCTCCGCTCCGGAAGCTTCCGCGGATAAGCTCTACAAAATACTGAATATAGATATCTCCCTCCTGATGCCCAAACTTATCATTTACGTATTTGAGGCCGTCCAAATCTAGGTAGCACAAGGTAGCCTTCTGCTTGTCGCGCAAAATCATCTCCATATATTCATCGAAAAACAGACGGTTCTTTATCCCAGTCCCCGGGTCATGATATGCTTTGCTGGTCAGGCTGCTGGTCATCCGTTTTTCATCCGTAATATCAACAACAACATGAACCCCTGCATTTCGTTCCTTCCAGTCAATAGGAAAAGAAGTAATACGATAATATGCATTACCCTTTTCATCATCCATCTCCCATACCTTATACTGTTCCCTGTCATCCCACTTTAGAAGCTCTGCCTGAAAAGAAAGCCGGTTTTTACACATATCGCAGTAGCTTTGATCCACTGCTCCGCCTTTCTTTTTCTTATTACAATATATAATCTCCCGGCTGTCCATATCTACAACAAGAAGCCACTCATTGCGCCTGCTTAAAAGTTCCACCATAAGCTCATTAAACCCTTCCGCCGTTTCTATATGATTTACGGCATCTGCCAGTTTCTCTTTAAGCTTCGTCTCTCTGTCCTGCAGCCTATTTACCATTTCATTAAAAACTTCTGAGAGCTCTCCAAGCTGCTCCGATTTCTGGGAATAGTCTCCCTCTGCCACCCGGCGCAGCTGCCATGTAAGCTTTTTAAGACCCTCACAAAATTCTGATGTTCCATATTGAGCTAAAAATTTATTCTCCTCCATTGTACCTTTGATTCCTCACTTTTTACTTCTGAAAGATATATGTTTATTTTATCACATCCTGAAATCACATACAAGAAGAACAGTAATCTAAGAATAAGCGTTACTTTGAACGGGAGTGAACCAATGTCATTAAGTTAGTAACGAACTGCCTGAAATGGTTA
>CATBDC010000087.1 GCA_949502235.1 uncultured Lachnospiraceae bacterium
GTGGTCATTTCATTTTCGGGAGGCAAGGATTCCACGGCAACGGCGGATGTTGTGATTAAATCCCTGAGCAATCCGAGCCTTGTGCATATTTTTGGCGATACAACTTTGGAGTTTCCATATACCACAGAATATGCCAAGAGGTATAGAAGTGAGCATTCGCAAGCAATTTTTAAGGTTGCACGAAATAATGAACAGGTTTTTATGGACGTGTGCGAGGATATCGGTCCTCCTGCAAGATTGATGCGGTGGTGTTGCTCTATGTTTAAGACTGGACCAATTACTCGTGTTATTAGCAGCCTTTATAGAAACCAACAGATTTTGACATTTTATGGGATTAGAAAGTCAGAATCTGTAAGCCGGTCAAAGTATAACCGCGTAGAGGATGATGCGGAATCTGTAAAAATACAGCAGCAAACGGTAGCATCACCTATTTTCTTTTGGAAGGATATGGATGTATGGCTCTATCTGCTTGCAGAAGGTGTTGATTTCAACGAAGCTTATCGTTTGGGATATGACCGTGTTGGATGCTGGTGCTGCCCAAATAATAATCAAAGGGCGCAATTTCTCTCGAGAATATATATGCCGAAGAAGTCAAAGGAATGGAGAGATTTTTTAATTTCCTTCGCAAAAAAAGTTGGAAAGCCAGATCCGGAGGTATATGTCGATGAGGGTTGGTGGAAAGCGAGACAAGGGGGGAATGGGCTTCCTGCCGCTGGCGATGTGAAATTGAAGTTTTCAAATTGCACTAGCGAGGAGCACGCAAAAATATATAGATTGGTTAAGCCATTTGATGACGAGCTTGTCGGCATGTTTGTTCCCTTTGGCAGGGTTGCTCCAGAATTGGGGCAGAAATTGCTGCATGAGGTTATCGTTTTAGAGCCGAAGACTAACGTGCCAATCCTATCAATCCAGCCGTTTGTGCATGATGGATATGAGCATGCCGTAAAAGTAAAGACTCTGAATGTTGCAGACCATGATGATTTGCAGAGAATGGTTGGTTACCAGGTGAGAAAGTTTAATGCTTGTCGCCAATGCCTTAAATGCGAGTCGCTTTGTCGGGCGGGTGCAATTTCAATTGCCGCAGGGCAATATTACATTGATCCGGACAAATGCGTACATTGCAAGATGTGTATGACAGCAAAGTACCTTGACGGTGGTTGCCTGATGGATAAATATTTGAGAACGAAGTAGAATTTGGAGGTCATTTTTGTGAATATGAAGTTTCGAGCCCATGATACTTTTTTTATCAGGAAAGGCTGGATAAGCAAAGGAATGCGATATGTTGATAAAAGTAAGGGTGAAGTGTTTATAAGCAAGTCGGAAAATCCCATGGATGTTTTGGGTATCGGGGCTAACATGGTAAAGGCACTCAGATATTGGCTTCAGGCAATTGGGATTACTGAGGAACCTAAAAGCGGAAGAAGAACACAGAAATTTACCGATTTTGGCAAGTTGGTTTTTGAACACGATAAGTACATTGAAGAAATGGGTACGCTTTATCTTTTGCATTATAAATTGGCAAGCAACAGAGAGCAGGCAACATCGTGGTACTTCTTCTTTAATGAGTTTGGGTTATCGGATTTCACCAAAGATGACTTTGCCGTGCAAATAGGAAACTTTATCAAAATTAACGATAAAGATGCTAATGTGGCGGCCAGATCTATTGATGATGATTTTTCGTGCATCATCAATACATATGTGCCAAGGTACAAAACGATGCCGAGCAAAGTTACCGCTGAGAATAATATAGACTGTCCGCTTGGCGAATTGGGATTGATTGATATTTTGAAAAAAGAACGCAATAATATTGTTTACAAAAAAGCTGTTCCTCCTGCGGCAACCTTTAATTCTTGGGTTATCCTTGCGGTGATATATGACAATGCCAAGGGAAGAAAAGAGATTGAGCTGAATGAATTACTAACAGCAGAAAACAACATTGGAAAGACTTTTAACCTTGATTCAATTACCATGCTTGATGTGCTACATGCAGCAGAAAGAACGGGCGAATTGAAGATAGTCAGGACTGCTGGATTGGATGTGATTAATCTGGTACATTCATATACATTTGAAGATTGTGTAAAACATTACTACGAAGAGATGGAAAAGGCAGAATAGGAGATTTGGCATGAGCGAGATGATTTCCGTAGCGTCAGGATTTCAATATTCGGTAAATATCGGATACGACATCAACCATGACGACAAAATACAAAACTTTATACCGACAAAATCCTCGCTGGAGCTTTTGCAGGATATTCTGGAAAGCACGGAAGAATCATCAACGGAAAGAGCAAGGGTTCTCGTGGGAGCCTATGGAAAAGGGAAATCACATATTGTTCTTACAATTCTTTCCATGCTGATGGGGAAGGAATGGGGGCTGTTCACAAAATTAAGCGAGAAAGTAGATAATAACCAAGAGCTTAACAGACTTAGGGTAAACTATTATGAAAGCAAGAAGAAACTGCTCCCAGTAATCATTAATGGGAGCAGCACAAGCATGCAGCAGGCATTCTTGCTGGCATTGCAGAAAGCATTATCGGAAAATGATTTAATGGGAGTCATGCCTGATACCAACTATCAGGCTGCTATTAAAGCAATAAAAAAATGGGAGACAGAATTTCCCGAAACATATAAAAAATTTAAAAATGAAATAGTACAGCCGGTAGACAAGTTCCTTGAGAAATTGGAGAACTATGATATTGAAGCTTATTCTGATTTTGAAAAGCTTTATCCAAACCTAACTTCCGGTAGCATGTTTAATCCGTTTCTAGGGTTCGACATTGCCGAATTATACGAAAGTGTCGTGAAGTGCATAAAGCCTATAGGTTATTCTGGGATATTTGTTGTGTATGATGAGTTTAGCAAATTCCTTGAGGCGAACATTAAACAGGCATCTGTGAGTGATACGAAGATGCTGCAGGATTTTGCGGAAAAGTGCAACCGCAGTGGCAAAGACCAGCTGCATCTGCTACTTATTTCACATAAAGAGATTGCTAATTATATTGACAAGCTGCCAAAGCAGAAAGTGGATGGTTGGAGAGGCGTTTCCGAAAGATTTAAGCATATTCATCTGAACAATAATTTTACGCAAACATACGAAATCATTTCTTCGGTAATAAAGAAGTCAAATCGTGCTTGGAATAGATTTCAGAGAGATTATGATGGCTCTTTTGATTCATTGCTGAAAAGATATGGTTCACATGCCATTTTTTCAGATATGACAAAGGATGAATGCAGCCGCACTATTCATGAATGCTATCCGCTCCACCCTGTGACGACATTTGTTCTTCCACGGCTATCGGAGCGTGTTGCACAGAATGAGAGAACGCTGTTTACATTTTTATCTGCAAAAGGGACATCTACGCTTCCAACATTTTTGGAAGATTACCATGATGACTGCTTTAGGGTGATTACGCCGGACATGTTGTTCGACTATTTCGAACCGCTTTTTAGGAAAGAATCCTTTTCGAGTGAATTGCATAAGAATTATCTGCTTGCAAAAGCTATACTCGAAAAATTGGAGGATGATTCCCTTGAGGCTAAAATTATCAAGACGCTTTCGCTGATTTATATTTTAGAGCAGTTTGACAAGATTAAGCCTACGGCAGACGAACTTGATGGAATTTATTCCTTGGATTATACACACGAGCAGATTCGTGGAGCAATTGATACACTCATAAATAAGGAATATGTTATTTATTTGAAGGTGAGCAACGAGTATCTGCGACTAAAGCAATCTTCTGGTGTTGACGTCAAGCAGGAAATTGCGGATACTATTGAGAGATATGCAGGAAACTTCTCTGTCAGGGAAACTCTGAATTCAGCAAG
>CATBDC010000088.1 GCA_949502235.1 uncultured Lachnospiraceae bacterium
GGTCTTTCTCCGCCGCAATCCGTTCCCTCTCTGCTGTTTCTTTCGCTGCTTCCGCTGCTGCTTCCGCCGCCGCTTTCTCAGCTGCCCTCCGCTTCATTTCTTCTATAGCCAAACACACGTTCGTCTCCTCCTTACCTTTTTCCATCTCTATCTTTGCACCTACACAGGCATTCAGCACATCGACCTCTGCCCGCCCCAGATGCCGGAACCCTTCATCTGCCTCTATGACTTCCCCAAGCCTGTCGGCATCCTGTGAATACTTGATGAACGACAGCACTTCCTTCAGGGATGTCCGGAATTTTCCAAAGTCATCATCCTTTATGGATGCCGGAGCGACCAGGTTTATCTTATAGTCTGGCACCAGCGCCAGGATCCTGGCATCCTGTTCCCCGAACATCTCATGGAGGGACATCGGCCCGTCCCATTCCTTAGCGAAAAAGCAGACCACCAGCGTCACTACCGGCAGCAGCCTGTCCTGCTTCATGAACCCTGACAGGTACTCGTCCCCATCGGCTCCCTTGTAATCGCCTGAACGCTTATGGGAAGCCGCAGCGTTGGACACCTGCTTCGCATACTGCAGGGCATCATATACCATGTTCTTTACCGGCATCGCATTGTGCACATGCGACTGTGCCTCCACCGCCAGGAGCAGGTACGCTGTACGCCTGTCCATCATGGCGACCAATGACTTTATCACGTCCCTTGTCCTCTGTACCGGCTGCTTGGCCCCATCCTCCCCTCCATAGGGGACATCCACCTCCCGGGTATCCAGTTCCTCCAGGCTGTCCGGATCTATGACCTGCTCGCCGCCATAGATGTAGTAGTTGAACGCGTCTGCAAAAATCTGGTTCTGCCCCATGTATTTCGTTGTCACAGTATCTTTTAGGCCCATAGGCTCCACCCCCTATCATATGCTGTGCCACTGGCATATATTCTTTCGTCTTGTGGATATCATATCATGCAGGCCGGATTTTTACAACCTCCATATCTTTTGGAATCGTACCAAAGCCGCCCTCCGCCTCCAGCTTTACATAAATATGGTGGACAGATCTTTTCGAAAAATCCATAATGGTAAGAAAACTAAGGAGAGCTTGTACGAATGATCAGCTTAAATGAACAAATCACCGAATACCTTACATATTGCGAATGCCGTAAGCGTCTGGACCCTAAGACCCTGAAGGCATACCGCATCGACTTGAAGCAGTATGAGCTGGGGCTGCTTATGGATAAAAACGGGATTCCGCTCGTTTTCGACCTGTTTCCTGGAAACGGGTACACCCATAAATCCCGGATCCATCCCAAAAAGATCCAGGTAAACGTGACGGTTCCGGGACAGAAGAAAAAGAAGAAAAAAAGCGTTTCCATCGACCAGAAGCAGATGGCCTATTATTCCGAAAAATATGCAAAAAAGCAGAAATATGACCGCGACATCATGGTGGCAAGGGCGAAGAATCTGATCGCCCACCCGAAAAAATACGACAAAGTGACGGCTGCCGAATCCGGGGCTTATGTACAGAACATTGCTTTTGACAAATCCACAGGCGAAATCGTTGAGGGCAGGGAGGTTGTGCTTGACGAGGCAAAGATAGCCGAAGAGGAAAAATACGACGGGTACTATTCTATTGTCACAAGCGAGCTGAAAATGAGCGACCAGGAAATAAGAGGAACCTACCGAGGGCTTGCCCGCATGGAAGAAACCTTTAAGATATCCAAGACGGAGTTTGAATCAAGGCCAGTGTTCGTCTGGACAAACGGCCATATAGAAGGTCATTTCGCCACCTGTTTTACCGCGCTTGTGCTGATCCGGCTTTTACAGGCAAAACTGGGAAGTAAATATCCGGTTGGGAAAATGATCAAATCTTTAAGAAAATATAACTGCACACAGATTGATAATACCTGTTTCATAACTTTTTCTTGGTCTGCCCTGTTTTCCATGCTCTAAATCGTAGAGAATGACACGTCTTAGCTTGTCCTCCACGTTTTGGGTACTCGTAGCGGAAAAATGTACCTCGACTAAGTAGGTCGTCTTATCAATCTTCTTTTGCAAACAGGGCGTTAATCGTCCTGTGGTGTTGGTCTGAATGTTGTCGCTCATGTTCCTCCTTTTGGGCGCAAAAAAGACACATGGTTTATAATTTACTGTTCCATGCGCCCTTACGCTGTTGTTTTGATATTATACAATCAAACATTAGTAGTTTGATTGTCAAGAATTGTTTTGTTGATTATACTAACTGCATTGACTGGCTTTCCAATTCCTTAACAATATCAAGTGATAACTCCGTAGCTTCTGCTATATCTTCCAAAGACATTTTTCCCAATCTTAATAAATGAATAGCTGTCCTTTTCGCCTTGTCCTGTTCAGCTTCATACCGCTCGCTTTTGATATAAGACCTCATAACCTCTTCCTTGTCAAACAAGCTCATCATAATTGAAACAACCTCCTTTTCCCTGTCAAGCAAATATTCCTTTAGCACGTTTTTGTCTTTACAGATACGGATTGTTTCCGTAACCGTTTTTCTTGTCCTGCCGTACAGCTTCATCTGTTCATTATATACTTTACAGAAAACAATATACTGGTTTATTATATTGTCCGTATCGCTTTCGCAGATAACCTTTACCTTTACATCAACAGCGATGTCTGCCCCGTCAAAAAATTCCTTTGATAAGGATATTACATCGGGAACATTTTTTCGGTCACCTGTGTAGATAACATACAATTCGGGGATTGGCATTTTTACTTTCTTGCTTTTGTATAGGTTTTGATTGGTACGCTCAAAATAATCATGATATGTCTGCGCAAGATACATCAACGCTCTTATGATAATATTCAGCGTCCATAGGGACTGCGCTTCCAGCAAAATCATAAATTTTTCCCTAAAAAGGAAGCCTAAGTCATTATAAATCCCGTCTGTCAGAATATTCTTAATCGTAATGTCTGTCAGTTCATTCTCTGTAGCTGTTTTATCTTCTGGGTGGAGTGACTTGTATAATTGCAACAGATATTTTTTAATTCGAAACAAGTCAGAAAAAACACTGTCCTTGATGGTATATTTAGCTACAATTTCTTCTTCGGATAATGTCTGCTTTGGTTCTTCCTGCACCTTATCACCTCAATCTCTTAAATTCTGTGACAGGAGATATGATATAGATTGCTCCTGCCACACTCCCATTATACAGAAAAATGCCTGTCTTTACAATAAAATTCACATTAAATTTCTCCCTCCCTCCGCTTATGAATCTTGCTCTGTTGCCTGATATGCTGTCGGCTCTCGTTCTGAGGCTTCTTCTCAAGATTTTTCTTATTGTAACTGATAATCTCCGCATATGCTAATTCTGTGGCGGTACAGAAACTAAACCGATTAAAGGAACTGTCAAAAATGCATGCCCTGTATGCGCCAATCCAAGCCACCTATAAGGAGAGCCAAGGATAAAGATTCCCACATCTTCTATCCTCCCTGCAAGCTCCTGATGCACTGTCTCCATCGTCCGGCAGGATGTGAACAGCACCAGCGTATGCCCGTGGCTCAGCCGGATGAGCTCTTCCAGCCTGTCCGTCACCGCGTTCCGGTACGCCGCTATCCTGACATCGGGAAAAGGCATGTCCTCCGGCAGGTACAGCAAGGCATGGTTCCGGTAGTCGAAGGGGGATGCCTTGCTCACTGCCAGGATTCGCTTCCCCTTTCCTGCTGAGCACATCCGCCAGGACAAGGTTGTGGTTGGCGATCTGGAAGT
>CATBDC010000089.1 GCA_949502235.1 uncultured Lachnospiraceae bacterium
GGCGACTTATTCCAATAATGGGTGGACGATGTACACCACCAATGCGGAGGCTGCTAGGCAGACGGAAATGTGCATGATCTATAACGAGGCATGGGGAAATGCCAAGAGGGGCATTCCGCTGGCGGGTGAAGAAGCGGTTAATGTGGAGAGTCCGCAGAATAGTTTTGATGCAAAAGCATAGTAGGAATTAAAACTCATATCCCCAATAAGCCACAACCCAACAAGGCAGGGTAGGCATCCCCGGTGTTCCGGTAGATTGGGAAATCGGGGAGCGGGGAGAGACAAGTAAAACTTGAAAGTTTGATTTTGGGGAATTCTACGAATTGACTTTAGAATTCTACCACTGGTTGCGTAGATGTATAGAGGGATATATGGAACGCAACCGACCATCTTGGTATTGTAAAACAAGGATTTCAGTGAATAGTTCAGAGCAAGGTTATTGTACTGAAACCTAAAAAAGAAATGGAGAGGTATAAATATGCAATACCATATAATGTTCAAAAACCTATCTAAGTCTTACCAATCAAAGGGGGCAGCAAAAACAGCTTTATCTGATGTTACCCTCAATATCCCGCAGGGCGAAATCTTTTGTATCATGGGTTCGTCTGGCAGTGGTAAGAGTACCCTGCTAAAGATTTTAGGGGGCATGGAAAAGCCAACCTCCGGCACTGTCTATATCAATGGAGCTAACATGGCGGATTATGGGCAGCAGGATTATGACCGCCACCGCCAGATGGCAGTCGGTTATGTGTTTCAGGACTTTAACCTGTTGGAAGGCCTGACATTGAAAGAAAATATCATCCTGCCACTGACTTTGCAAAAAGTAAGTGAAACAGAAATACAGAAAAAATATGCGGATACATTGCGGTGTGTGGATGTCGGTTATTGTGAAAATAACTATCCGGAGCAGTCATCGGGTGGCGAGCAGCAGAGGGCGGCAATCTGCCGGGCAATCATTAAATCCCCCAAGCTGATATTGGCAGACGAGCCGACAGGGAGCCTTGATCATGTAAATGCAAAAGCGATCTTAAGTACATTTATGGATATCAAAGAAAGAATGCAGACTACGATTGTCCTTGTCACCCACGATGCGGCTGTAGCCAGCTATTGTGATACGGTTGTTTTTATTGAGAACGGCAGAGTATGTGATACTTTGAGAAAGGAAGAAACAGCACAGCTATTTTATGAAAGAATTGTGACGGTATCATCGAAAGTGAGGGGAGTCATTTGAAAAATATACTTCAAAGGGCAGTAAGGACAAAAGCGCATAGCAGTATGTATATTATGCTTACAATCGGGATAGCGATGTTCTTTGTTTACACAGGATTAGTTAGCAATTCACAGATGATCAGTGTTATGGATTCTATTGAGTACACACTGCCAGTGTGGATGACTGCTTTGGTCTGTATCCTTGCTGTATTCTCATTTGTTTATTATCGCTATTTATGTATTTACACCCTTGACGAAAAGATGAAAGACTATGGGATTCTGGTCAGTATGGGGTATAACCAAAAGCGCATAAGTGAAGCCTTTCTGTGGATTATGGCAAAGTCGATGCTGCAGGCATTGCTGTGGGGCTTGTTGGCGGGGACCTTGATATATTTTATCATTCTGAATATTTTAAACCATGTCCTGGATATGGATTTTCATGCAGTTCCATTACAGGGGTATATTCTGGTGGGGGCAGTGTATGCAGCAGTTTATCTCATAAATGCAGCCTCTTTGGGGAATCGTATGAATGGCTTGGAGATATCCGATATGCTGAACTATAAAAAGCTGGATAAAAGTATTGATTACCCCAACCTGTATCAGAACATTGGTTTTGCACTGTTGGCATTTGGGCTGCTATTGCTTACTTTCAAGGGAGAGTCTTATAATTTTGCATCAGCCCTTTTTCCCATGCTTTCTCTGACGGCAAGCGCATACTGCCTCACAATGTCTTTTTCACACTGGTTTACCAAAATATTTATTCGTTCTACACCGAAGTACCACAGGAATTTATTTTACATCAGCCAGTTACGGACGAATTATAAAAAATATGCGAAATTATTGACTGGCTGTACTATCATTGTCATTTTTGGATTGTTTATGATGATCATTGATGTATCGTTGGCGACTGACGATGGAGACCATAGTTTTGAAATGCCTTATGATTTTACGGTGTACATGGATGCAGTTGATGGTGATGATCTGAAAAATATAGAGGACTTTGAGTCACAGAAAGGTACATTATTAAAGGATACCCGTCTGGTCAGGATATTAGATGGCGCCATCCAGTGGGAAGGACAGGAATTTAGCCGCTTGGTTCATGTGATGCCCGAAAGCAGTTATTTTGATCTGACAGGAAAACACTTAGGATTACAAAATGGTGAAATTGTGGTTTTGAGCCAGATTGACCGAAACTACTATGATATAGGCACTCAGGAAGAAAATGGAATGGAATGGGGCTTTCAGCCTCCCGGTCCTGTTCCCTTTTTGGTGGGCGGCAAAGTGTATACCAGGACTATTGTAAAGGAAATATGGGAGATTGTATATAACATTGAAGATCAGACACAGCGGGCTTATATCATTTCGGATGAAGATTATGAAGGTATTGTCAGCGAAGCCGGATATGACCAGATGAAATATTTTATATCTGTATCCAGCCCTGACAGCCTGCCAACAGTGTATGAACGGCTGTGTGAGATCAGTCCGGTCATAACAGCAAAGGCAGCGAATCTTGAAACACAGGCGAAAAATAAACTTGTGGTATCTGTCCTTATTCTGCTGGCGGTCATGCTGTTGCTGTTTTCATTAGTGAGCCTGATTTTGTTACGCATAAATCAGGATATAAGTGAAGAAAAGAGAAAGTACAGCAACCTCTTTTCTGTCGGCTATACCTATGCCCAATTACAGGGAGAGATACGAAAAGAGATGGCTACGCTGTTTTTTGTCCCCCTTGTATTAGGTTCGTTTATTTCTATTATGTATGCACTGCTTGCGAGCAGCAGAACCAGCCTTCGGCAAGTCATAGTGACTTTTGGAGTGACGTTGCTATTCGCTGCAGTCCAATATTGCTTTTACCGAGTGGCAACAAGGACATTGGGCAGACAATATTTAAATTAGGGGAGGACAGGATATTATGGATTTTGCAGAAAAACTACTGACATTGCGGAAAGCCAATGACATGACACAGGAGCAGCTTGCTGAAAAACTTGATGTTTCGAGACAGTCCATATCAAAATGGGAAAGCGGGCAGGCAACCCCCGAACTGGAAAAAATAGTGGCAATGAGCGCGGTTTTTAATGTCACGACTGATTATCTGTTAAAGTCATCGGAAATAGACGACTTGTCAGTAAAAACGGAAATGCTGGAAAAACAGCAGCAGATGATGCTTGGGCGGGAGGAAAAACAGCGACAGGTATTTAGCTGTATCATGTATTCGGTTGTAGTATATCTGGTATTTTTTGCGGTATGCTTTATTGAGCGCTTTTTCTTTCATGAGCTCGATGTATCAGGTGGTCAAGAGATACTTTTTGCAGAATTTCTTATAGCGACTGCCGTCGTGATTTTTATATGTGTAAAGAAACTTGGCAAAAAACAGGAGTAGAAGTTTGACAAAAGATAAATGTGAATATTCTAACGTTTCGGAGCCACCGTTTTATAGCTTGAGAGCCACCTCGGATTTTAACACTTTAGAG
>CATBDC010000090.1 GCA_949502235.1 uncultured Lachnospiraceae bacterium
GATATGAATGTTGATATGATGAAGTATAAGAATGGTTTGCCGGAAAAACAGGAGAATGATACGGATTCCGCAATATCGGCGGCGCAGCGTGTGCATGGAACAGAAGTATACCGCCGGATCAAAGAATGCCGGGAGGATGTGGGAGGCTTGAGAGAATTTGTTGGAGGAATGCTGGATTTAGACGCCGTACGGGTGGACACTGCCGTAATCAGCGAGGAAGGAAGATTGGAATATTCTAAGATTACCAGGCAGAAGGAAGGAACTGCCGAAAATCAAGCATAGTAATCGAATAAGAAAAATCAAATGCACGCCATGGATATTTGAGTGATAGCGTGCATTTGTTAATGCAGAAAAGAGGCGTATGTATGAATGAAATTGCTAATCCCCCAGCTATGCTGGGGAGAATAGAGTAAGCTGTAGCGAAGAAGATTCTATAAAAAAGCCTCCTATGCTAATATGAGAAAGGTGTTGCAAGCCAATCTCAAGAATAGGAGGCGGTTCAAAATGAACAGTAAAAGTTTATCACATACGAGGTGGAAATGCCAGTACCATATCGTGTTTATCCACAAATACCGAAAAAAGAAATTATTCGGACAGTTGAGGCTCGATGTACGAGAGATATTAAGTATATTGTGCAAATACAAAGGAGTGGAAAACATAGAAAGAGCTGTGTGTGTGTTGACCATGTGCATATATGCGTGAGTATTCCACCAAAGATAAGTATATCAAATTTTATGGGATACCTAAAAGGGAAGAGTACGGTAATGATATATGACAGGCATCCGGAGCAACAAAGTAAATGGAATAAAGCATTTTGGGCAAGAGGATATTATGTGGCAACGGTAGGAAATGTAACAGAGGATGCCATAAAGAAATATATTCGGGAACAGTCAGAAGAATCTCGGAAAGAAGAAAGTGAGGGAGCCGCTTTTTAGCGGCAGCAAGTAATATATGCTTGCAACACCCGCCTTTCAGGCGAGCAGTAACAGAGTCCTTGGGGGCGTTTTTCAAAGGGGCTGTCGGGAAATAGATAGTTCCAAACAGGGGCAGGTGTGATTCGTACGAATCACACCTGCCCCTGAAACTTTTTGCAAAAAAGAAAAAAAGATGGCTAACGACAACCATCTTTCTCTCCGTTTCATGTTATAATGAAACTATGCTAAAACAAGATTATTATAACGACTTTTTTGAGTTTGGGCAACAGAAAATTAACTTCAGTTTTTACGAATTGGGTTTACCCGGCGACGATCCAGTCTATACCCTGAAAAAAGTGATGGAGGATTTAAATTTTTCAGGCCTGCTGGCCTGTTATTCTGATAAGGGAAGAACCGGATTCAACCCAATCATGCTGTATTCTGTTGTTACCTATGCCAACATGCGCGGGGTAAGATCTGTTGACCGTATTGTAGACTTATGCCAGAGAGATCTTGCTTTTATCTGGCTGACCAAAGGGCAGAAGCCCCAGCGGGATGTTTTTTACGATTTTAAAGGGAAAAAGCTAACGGGAGAAGTCCTGGATGAATTGAATTACCAGTTTATGCGCCGTCTGGAGAAGGAAGGCCTTATCACACTGAAAGAACTTTACATTGACGGAACAAAGCTTGAAGCGAATGCAAACAGATACACGTTTGTTTGGCGGGGCAGCCTCAACTATCACCTTGCCGGTCTGCTGGATGCCATCGATGCCCTTTATGTAAAGTACAATGCATTCCTGTTGGAGAATGGATATGGGACGAAATATAATCTCGGGGATGCCCATATGTTCGTGATTGAAGGAATGGACAAAGTCAGGAAGGCCATCGGAGAAAACAGGAAGCGGAAGCTGACAAAGCATAAAAAGATCTCCAATAACACCATCATTGAGATCGATCACTGTTCTCCCCTTGAGATCCTGAAGCTGCAGAAAAACCTGATGCGGATTGCGCAGGGGGAAGGGATCGGATTTGTTTTTGAAAAAGGGAAACATAAGCCGGAGATCCAGAAACTCTATGAGGAACTGGAAGAATGCGGCAGCCGTCTGATGGAGTATAAGGAATGCTTTGAGATCATGGGGAAAGACCGGAACAGCTATTCCAAAACGGACCTGGAAGCAACATTCATGCGGATGAAAGAGGACCATATGCTGAACGGGCAGCTAAAGCCGGCATACAATGTCCAGATCGCGGTAGAGAATTACTTTATAATCCACGGATATGTGAGTAATGACCGGACAGACTACCGTACACTGATTCCTGTTTTGAAAAAGCATCGGGATGCATTTGGAGACACTCTGGAGGCGGTGACCGCCGACAGCGGCTACTGTAGTGAAAAGAATCTGCTGTATCTCAAAGAGAACGGTATCCGAAGCTATATCAAGCTTCAGGATCATGAGAAACGGAAAGCCCGAGCTTATAAAGAAAATATCGGGAAGTATTACAACATGACATACGCCGTCTTTGAGGATGAGCACTATTACATCTGCCATGACGGAAGGGAGCTGCGCCATATCCGGACGGAAAGCAAAGAGCAGGACGGTTATACCCAGACGGTAGAGGTATACGGCTGTGCGGACTGCAGCGGCTGTGAGCATAAATCCAAATGTCTTTATAAATACAATGCTGGGAAGGATCCAGACCGGAATAAAGTCATGAAGATCAACGAACGCTGGGAAGAACTGCGGGAAGCATCCAACGCAAATATCCAGAGTGAGGAAGGGATTTTGAAACGGCAGATACGTTCCATCCAGACAGAAGGACATTTCGGTGATATCAAAGAGAATGAGGACTTCCGGCGCTTCAACTATCGTTCTGCAGATAAAGTATATAAAGAGTTCATGCTGTATGCGATCGGGCGGAACCTTATGAAATACCATCGGTTTTTACATCATGAAATCGAAAAATATGAAGGAAAAAAAGAGCAGAAAGCGGCTTAGCCGGTAGTGTGCTCCGAAAAATCCAAACAAGGGTTTTTTGCGCCCTAAAATAGAGGTTATAAAAAGAAGGAGACGATCCTGCAATGAAATCCAGCCTTAAAAAAGCTCGATTCTGTGGGATCGTCTCATTTTCAACTGTCAGAGACTAAAAATTGGTATTAACCGACAGCCCCTT
>CATBDC010000091.1 GCA_949502235.1 uncultured Lachnospiraceae bacterium
TCACAACATCCGCCGTTGCCGTGGAATCCTTGCCTCCCGAAAATGAAATGACCACGTTCTCCTCTGGAAACTTTGAAGCCTCTCGGTTCACAAACCGGCAGGCCTCGTCTTTTAAATAATCCAGTCTCGCACTATTTGCTTCAACAAATCTGCCAATCATTTCATCAAAGAACGCATAGTCATTTGCACTCTTGCTTTCCTCTAAGCTCTTTGCTATTGCGTCCGCATCTGCAGTCTCAAAAATGCCCGTAGGTATAGGGACCGATTTCCCGTCAATATAGTACCGGCTGTTCACCGCCCAAACCGACTTGTCAATATGCTCATTTGGCTCAAAGCCAAGCAGAATCTCCATCAGCAGCCTTTCCTCTGGAAAAACAGGACGGACATCCGATGCCATGTGCCGCATCCTATTTCCGCATCTCGGGCATATACCCTTATCCACCTGTGCCACTTCCTGTAAAACCGGAACTTTACAACTCTTACACCAATAAATCGTAACCGGGACGTCCTCTACAGTATCGCTTCCACAAATCGGGCATTTCTTATCATTCAGTTCAATATTACAATTCCTGCACCACATTTCCCGGCTTCCTTCGCATTTTGATTATTATGATAAATGATTAGCTGTTCAATAAAAAGGACTTAATCGCCGAAAGGCTTACTCAAAGCTAATTATCTCGCCTACATTACACTCCAAGAAATTAGCAAGTTTTTCAAGTACCTTGTTTGAAACAGGCTCTCCTTTTCCCATTTTTGCAACAGTCGCAGAACTTAATCCTGCTTTATTTACCAAATCCTGTTTCTGCAACCCTTTGTCGATCATTATTTTCCATAACCCGTTATAAGATACCATCATAGCAATAAAGCCTCTCTCGCCCCATTAAACACCTGCAGTTAACCGAATTTAAGTATAGCATAAAAGCCCAGATAATGCCACGAATAATTCAAAAAAATAAAGATTTTCTTTCTAAGTGTGAATATTTCACCGCTGGAGACTAATTCCCAGCAGTCATAATTTTGCAGCTCTCATCGGGACAGTCTCTTTCTAACAATCCCATACACCCGCACTCTCCGCCACCGTTTTCCAACAAACCTACAGCCTCAATAAGCCAAAAAGTGTTTCCGTAGCCTCCACCTGTGTTTTTGCGGTGGTCAGCCTTGTTGGAGCGACAACAAAAAAGGGATTCCCGGACGGTCCCTGATCGAGAACAACATCCGTAGAACTCCTTGATTCCAAGCTATTTGTGGCTCCCTTACTACTTCACTTTTGACATCAAAACCACCGTCTCCACATGATACGTCCCCGGAAACATATCCACTCCCCCCGCTCGTTCCACCTCATACCCTCTCCCCTGCAGCATCTCTAAATCCCTCACCAGACTGGTAGGCTTACAAGCAATATACACCATCCTCTCTGCTCCGAAACCAATGATCCTCTCCAGTGCCTTCGGATTCACCCCGTCTCTCGGCGGATCCACAACGATAAGATCCGGCACCTCATTAAGCTCATCAATCACCTTCAGCACATCTCCGGCCCAGAAGTGAACGTTAGTCAGCCCATTAAGCCTGGCGTTTTCCCTGGCAGCTTCCACGGCTTCCTTTACAATTTCCACACCCACAACCTTCTCTGCCACAGAAGCCAGTATCTGTGCAATTGTCCCGGTTCCGCTGTATAAATCAAATATCACCTTATCCTTCATATCCCCCATGTAATCCCGCGCCATTCTATAAAGCACCTCGGCCCCAAGGGAATTTGTCTGAAAAAAAGAGAAGGGGGTTATTTTAAACCGAAGCCCCAAAATCTCCTCATAAAAATACTCCTGCCCATACAGAATTTCCGTTCCTCCATCCTTCACCACATCTGCCACACTGTCATTTTTCGTATGGAGAATCCCCGCAATTCTCCCATCAAGCGAAAGGGAGCAAAGCCTATCTGCCCAGTTTCTAAGATTCGGTGTTTCTTCTCCTGTTGTCACAAGAGCAACCAGTATTTCTTTTGTTTTCACTGCCTTTCTCACCAGCAGATGCCTGTAATATCCGGTATGCTTCATCCGGTGGTAGTAAGATAACCCTGTCTCCCGCGCGTATTCCAGCGTGCAGGCAAGAATCCTCCGGTAATCCTCATCTACAATCTGACAGTCTGTTACATTTACAATATCATGGAAACTTCCCCTCTTATGCATGCCCAGAGCCAGAGGGCCGTCCTTATATTCATCTCCAAAAGAAAACTCCATCTTATTGCGGTAGCCGCTGCTTACCGGACTGGGCTTTGTCCCCTCCCAGACATACGCTCCTTTCACCGCCTCATCCATCATTGACTTAATCTGCCTCTCCTTGAGCCTTATCTGCTCCTCATAGGGCAGATTCTGATAGGTACATCCGCCGCACTGCCCGAAGTGGGGACAAGGCGGCTCTATCTCAAGAGGCGAGGGCTTTAGTACCTCAAGAATACGGCCTTCCGCTCTTTCATTTCTTACTTTATTTACGGAAAAACGGACTAGCTGGCCCGGAACTCCGTTTTTCACCACAACTGTCCTGCCTTCCTCTCCGGCAGACACCTTCCCCTTATTTGGAAAATCCACTGATTCAATAACGCCTTCATATATCTGTCCCTTTTTCATACCATCTCTCCTTAAATAATGTACACATTCCAAATTTCCCGTCATGAAACATGCCTGACGGCCTCTTGTTTTATCATACAGATATAAGGCTTTTTTTTCAATAGCTGTAACCTAAAAAACACCGGGGATACGTCCACGGTGGTTACTGTTCACAGGTCTGCTCATTTACTGCGCAGACCGTAAGAAAGTGATTCAGGTGTGAGCAAATCCCATTGCCGAAGGCAATTTTAAATGGATTTGCGAAGGTTACTGTGAACGGGAGTGAACCAATGTCATTAAGTTAGTAACGAACTGCCTG
>CATBDC010000092.1 GCA_949502235.1 uncultured Lachnospiraceae bacterium
ATAACAGCCCCTCCTGGTCATAAGCAGGAATCACCTGCCGCACACTCGCAACATAGCGTTCCGGCACTGTTTTTAAAGTAACATTGTAATTCATAAGACTACCATCCTTTCTTATCCATCTCAGCATACTGTCAAGAAACATCAGCTTCTGCCGTATCCCCAGCGCTTCCTCTTCCAGCTCCTTTTGTTTCACCAGAAGAAACCTCTCCATCTCCTGTGCATCCTCATATTTACCCAGTATTTCTTTAATCACAGAAAGTCCGAAACCCAGGCTTTTCAGCGCCTGTATCCTTCCTGCCAGCGGAAGCTGGGACTCGCTGTAATAACGATATCCAGTAAAATCATCCACACTTTCTGGATGTAAAATACCAATCTCATCATAATGCCGCAGCATACGGATACTGATCCTTGACAGCTTTGAAAAATCTCCTATCCTTAACATTCGTTCCACCTCACATATATGTGTCGTAAATAGTAACTTTTTGAGCTCAATCCTATTTTAGAGTATACCATAGTGTGAGGGTCAACCCCATAACAAAAAATTTCCTTATTTTCTGCCATTGCCAGTTACTGAAAATATATTATCTTTCTATCATAAAGCAAAATCAAAAGCATGGTATTGACATCTTGCTTTTGATATGCTATGATACCTCATGAAAAGGAAAGGAGGGGCTGAATTGAACGATAACCTTACCAGTGGGCAACTCATAAAACAGCTCCATGACGCAATCGAAAGACAGGCAAATAATTCCTTGCGTCAGAACGATTTGACTATGGTTCAAGTATGGGTGCTGCTGTCACTAAACGAAAAAGACGAAAAGACCTATTCATTCAAAGAACTGGAACGCATTTTAGGGGTAGCACAATCCACCTGCGCCGGAATCGTAAACAGGCTTGCATTAAAGAAACTGGTTGACTGTTTTACCGACCCAAACGACAAGCGAATGAAACTTGTCCGAATTACCCCGGCAGGTGAAAAATGCTGCCAGGACGCTATACAGAATAGCAGAAAAGTGGAACAAACCATGTTTCACGGACTATCTGAAGAAGAACAGACCACGTTTCACAGTCTGCTCCAAAGGATATACGAGAACATGAAATAAATGCCCGCCCAGACTCGCGGGCATTTATCCCAAACAAATTGATAGCGTGCTATCATAAAAGGCTGATGAAGAATCAAAAAGAGGATTGTCGTTGATAGAAACCCGTTATAAAGCGGGTATTTATAAAAACCAATTCAATAGCTTGCTTTTGACAAGCATACAAGGAGGAAATTTTATGGAACAAAAATCACTGGAAGTATTTGAATCAATGCCCGTACCCAAAGCAGTATTCAAGAACGCCTTGCCCGCTATGGCGGCTATGCTCATGGTATTAGTCTACAATCTGGCCGATACATTCTTTATTGGTCAGACCCATGACGCATTACAGGTTGCCGCAGTTTCCCTTGCAACGCCTGTATTTCTGATATTTATGGCAGTAGGAACCGTGTTCGGAATGGGCGGCACTTCGGTTATCTCCCGTGCGCTAGGAGAGGGAAGAAAGGACTATGCAAAGAAAGTATGCTCTTTCTGTATGTGGGGTTGCGTGATTGTGGGTGTGGTTATGGCGGCTCTGTTCTTGATTTTTATGGAGCAGATACTTTCCCTTATCGGGGCAAGTTCCGATACATGGGATTTAGCGAAAACCTATCTGATTATTGTTGTATGCAGCGGGCCTTTTGTGCTTATCTCCAACTGTTACTCCAATGTAATCCGTACAGAGGGAGAATCGGGGCGGGCTTGTATGGGGCAGCTTTTAGGAAACCTGCTGAACGTAGTTCTTGACCCCATTATGATTTTAGGTTTTGAGTGGAATATCACCGGGGCTGCTATCGCCACCGTGATCAGGAACGTGTTCGGGGCAGGATATTACATTTCCTATTTTCTCCGTGGAAAATCAAGCCTTAGTGTCCGGCTGAAAGATTTTACCTTAAGGGAAAAGGTTTGCAGCAGCGTGCTTGCCATTGGCGTACCCGCCGCATTAGGCTCTATGCTGATGAGCGTTTCACAAATCATTATCAACAGCCAAATGGCAGAATACGGCGATATGGCGATTGCCGGAATGGGTGTTGCGATGAAAGTTGTAACGATAACAGGCATGGTATGTATTGGGCTTGGGCAGGGCGTACAGCCTCTGCTGGGATATTGTGTAGGCGCAAAGCTATGGAAACGGTTCAAGGACGTGTTTAAGTTCTCTTTCATTTTTTCCTTCATTTTAGGCGTTGTATTGACCGTTATCTGTTACCTGTTTACAAACCAAATCGTCAGTGCATTTTTAGCTGATGTGACAGCCTTTGATTACGCCGTCCAGTTTGCGAAAATCTTACTTACAACGAGTCCCATTTTCGGCGTGTTCTATGTCCTTACTAACGCTTTACAAGCTATGGGAGCAGCCACAGCTTCGCTGGTTATCAATTTGAGCAGACAGGGAATCATTTTCATTCCCGTCCTGTTCATTCTGAAAGCAGTCTTAGGACTTACCGGGTTAGTTTGGGCGCAGCCGGCAGCCGACATTCTTTCGATATTGCTTGCGGCTGTTTTGTATGTCAACACATACAAAAAGTTAAGCATACAGAAAACCGAAACGCCAAGTGAAGCATAAGAAATCAAGAAAACATAGCGATTGGGAGGAAAAAGAAATGCCATGAATTGCACAGAAGCATATAAGGAGCATATCGAGTATACATTTAATGCCTTTTTGCAGAGTGGTTATATATTATGCAGCTATCAACGCATGGCGTAACAGGGATAAGCGGCGGCAAAGGGAAGCATAGCATCACATACACAGTGCCTTGCAAATGCTGCATGAAGAAATGGAGGTGCTTTT
>CATBDC010000093.1 GCA_949502235.1 uncultured Lachnospiraceae bacterium
AGTTGGCACAGTCTACCTCGATCTTGTAAGTTTTCTTCATTGTAAAGTCCTCCTTATTTTCTGTTTTTCAATTTAATAATTAAGCACTTGTTTAATTATTATAGCCGTAGTATAATATACGCAAAGGTATACGTCAACATCCCCATATCATTCATTCCCAAATGGGCGAAAAGTATTTCCATTTGGGCGAAATGCAACCGAGAAGAAAGGATAAAATAGTATGAATTATATAAAGCTGCCACACCAACATGGAGAAGGACAACAAATCGCACTCATCCAGAAACAATTGGACCATGTAGATTATTTTCAGACCGTATCAGAAGTTTTTAAACAGCTTGGAGATACCACCAGAATCCGCATTTTCTGGCTCCTCTGCCATCAGGAGGAATGTGTCCTCAACATTTCTGCCATGTTAGATATGTCAAGCCCCGCTGTGTCCCATCACCTCCGTCCATTGAAGAACAGCGGCCTGGTCGTCTGCCGCCGAGAGGGAAAGGAAGTTTACTACCGTGCCGCAGATACGGAACAAGGACGCCTGCTACACCAAATGATTGAACAGATTATGGAAATCACCTGCCCTGAATTGTGAGGTCTGCCCTATGAATAATGAATTTAAAAAAATATATAAAGATATAGAAAAGCTTCTTAAAAAAAACACAGGTGAATTTATTTCTCTTTATCCCGGCATAGGGCTATCCTATCTGACATTTTCATCTGATTCTTTTTCCATACACCATAAGGCTATGTCACACATTATTCAGATTAACTACTGTAAGGCTGGACAGATTGTATGGGAAATGAAGAATAGAAACCGTATTTATTTGAATCCGGGAGATTTTTCGCTCCATACCATGAAAGCATGTGCAAATTCTATACTTAGCTTTCCAAGCGGTCAATATGTCGGACTTACTATTTATGTTGACTTACAGGAAACTTCCGGAAATCCGCCTGAATTATTGAAAGATAGCAATATTTTTGAAACTATATTACCAGAAAAATTTTGTCAGGATGACAGTCCGCTTTTTCTTGCCGGAAATGAACAGACAGAACATATTTTTTCTGCATTTTATAACCAGCAGGAAACTCTCAAATTACCGTATCAAAAAGTTAAGGTTTTGGAGTTACTACTTTACATTGCTAAAATGGATTTTATTCCCAAAAATAAACTGGCTGAATATCAATCTGATCTGATTGAAACCATCCACAAGATTCATGACCAGCTTTTGCGGTGTATGGCAGAAAGAATTACCATAGAGGATCTTTCCAAACAGTATCTTATTAATCCGACCACTTTAAAAAATGCTTTTAAGTCCGTTTATGGAACTTCACTTGCCGCGCATATCAAAGAACATCGCATGGAGCAGGCAGCAAAGATGTTAAAGGAAACCAATATGAGCATAGCAGAAATTGCAAGGGCAGTTGGCTACGATAGCCAAAGTAAATTCACCGCAGCCTTTAAAATATATTTTAAAATTCTTCCGAGAGAATACCGTAAAAGTATTACCTAATCTATTCTTTGTTAACTAGGTGGCTATATCTTTAACTTCGCTGCCGACATATTTCTCAAATAATTCCTAATGTCGCGCATATCCTTGCGGAATCAACGGTGCCTTCAGAGAAGTCTTTAACCACGGGATCAGTTCGTCCTCCTCTACGTGATATAGATTGCCCGGATAAAAATCCCACCGGAATATTGGGGTTTACCCGAGGGAACACAGTAAGCCCTGTCTTCTTTGAGGATGCTGTTTTTTATGAACCGCTCCCTGTCAAGTAGACAATTGGTGTTCTTGAAAAAATTGTATGATCTGTCCGATGAAACCCTGATCAGCAGCGCGCAGACAGATATGGCATATAAATTTTTTCTGGACCTGGAACCGGAAGCGAAAATGATCGATCCCAGCCTTCTCACAAAATTCAGAAAAACCCGTATTACAGAAGATATTCTGGAAGAGATGTTAAAGGAAACAATCCAGCAGGCTTTGGAGAAAGGCCTGATAAAATCAGGAACCATTATCGTGGATTCATCTGTCCGCGCGAAGTCCCCTACACAGATTTTGCGGGACATGAGTAAACAGCTCCGGAAGGAAATCTATAAAAATGTTTTTGAATTGTCGGAAAAATTTCCTGAAAAGCCATCATTGGAAGCCGGACTGGAGGAAGAGATTGTATATACGAAGGAACTGCTAAAGGCCCTGGAGGAAGGGATAGCGGACTGCCGGAACCAAAAGATACAGGAGCTTTCCAGGGAAATGAAGGATTTGCTTAAGGATGAAAAGATCCGGGATATTCGTTCAAAGGATGACCAGGATGCACGGTTTGGGCACAAGACGCCAACAAGCACATTTTAAGGATATAAAAACCACCTGGCAATGACAGAAGAGCGTCTGATTGTGGGGATAAGCGTAACCCATGGAGGCGCACCAGATGGGCAGGAATTACCGGGACTGATAGATAAAGCGCAGGAAAACGGGATAGAAGTGACAGAAGTGGTCGGGGATATGGCATATGTCAGCGATGATAATCTGGAAGCCTGTGGCGAAGAGATCTCATTGGTCGCACGGACAAATACAGCTGTGGCAGCGGACGCAAACGGGAATCTGGATGAAGGATTCTGTTATAATAAGGATGCTGGAATGCTGCAGTGTTCTGCCGGGAAATTGTCGATACGAGTAGAGAAGCGACCAGCAAAGAATGGAAATACGTATTTAAGGTATGTATTCAGCAAAGTAAAATGCCGGAAATGTCCATTAAGAGAAAGCTGCCGTGTAGGGAGAGGGAGATCAAAGGAACGGAGTTACAGCATTACCCAGGCAAGCGAAAAGAACCTGGAAAGACTAAAAT
>CATBDC010000094.1 GCA_949502235.1 uncultured Lachnospiraceae bacterium
TTGAAAACCGTTTGTCCGCAAGGGCGCGTGGGTTCGAATCCCACCCTCTCCGCTTTGGAAGAATGTGCAAGGGCACATTCTTCATTTGTTATATTTAGGAAAGTTTGTTGTTGCCGCGAAGGTTACTGCGAACGGAGTGAACAGTAACAGTTTATTCTGTGAGGTAGAGACGCAGATGCGAAAATGGCTTCAAAATATTACGGATGAAGAGGGAATTGTAAAGAGGCCGGTAAGAGTCTTATCAATTATTGGAATTTTGTCGATTGCTCTTGCCGGAGCCGTATTTTTATATTATCATAGTCCTGAGAATAATATGTGGCTTATCTGTATTGTTTACAGGCTTTGCGGATATTATTGTCCCGGATGCGGAGCAGGGAGAGCCTGCTACTCGCTCCTTCACGGGAGGTTTTACCAGGCGTTCCGCTATAACCCGCTTTTGTGCCTGCTTCTGCCATGGTTTGGCCTGTATTTTTTCATCTGCATGGTGCAGTGGCTGATATATGGGAGAGAGACAGTAAGCCAGAAGATACCCGCATGGGTTACATATGTAATACTTATTATAGTTGTTTTCTATGGGATTTTCCGGAATATAGAGGGATATCCATTTTGTTTATTGGCGCCAGTGAGAGTAAGGAGCTTTTTAGAAATAAATTAGTCAGGCGGCGCTGTTGAAAGACTAATTTATTTTGTGACAGCTCCTAAGGTAAGAGGAGGAAGAGACAATGAAATGTAAATTCTGCAGAGAGGAGCTGCCCCAGGGAGCAAAGTTTTGTCCGGTCTGCGGGACTCCGGTAGAGCCCGGTCAGGAAGAAAATGAAAGCCGGAATGAGGACGGCATGAGACAGGGAGAAAAACACCAATACGGTTCTCCAGAGCAGGGACAGAATCCATATCAGTACGGTTCTTCAGAACCAGGACAGAATCCATATCAGTACGGTTCTTCAGAACCAGGACAGAATCCGTATCAATATGGGGATTCAGAACCGGGACGGAATCCGTATCAGTATGGCAGGTCTGATCAGTACCAGTATGGCCCTTCAAATCCAAATCAATGGGAAAATCCGTATCAGTATAATTCCCCGAATCAGGGCGGTTATCAATACGGCTCCCCGAACCAGGGGCAGCATCAGAACAGCGGGGCGCCTAACAGCGGAACTCCTTATATGATACTGGCTATTTTCACGGTGCTGATGTGCTGCATGCCTCTTGGAATTGTAGCAATCGTATATGCGTCAAGGATCAACGGATTTCTAAGATCCGGAGATTATGAGGGGGCACGGGAAGCGGCAAAGAAGGTTAAGATTTTTTCAATTATCGGAATTATAGGCGGACTTGTTTCCATGACCCTTTTTTTCGCATTTAATCTAACAGAAATTACAAATGAGATAATAACACCATCACCTATCCTGTCAGAAGTCGGGAAAGCAGACGAAGATGATATTCCAGACATAGACGGGTATGATGACGATGAGGATGAAGATAAAAAGCCGGCAGTTTCAGGGCCTGCGGCACAAAGCAGCGAGCTGGGAGAAACGTGGAGCTCCTATACAGTTCAGATAAATGATAAAGTACTGACACTTCCATGTACATATGAGGAGCTTGAGGCAGCAGGTCTTACTCTTGATACAGATGATACACCGGAGGATTATGTAGTAAACGCCAATGAATATGTGATGGTCTTTTTTGAAGATGCGAATGATAATTACGTGATGGCAGATCTTGTTAATGGGACAGATAAGGCAAAAACGATTAAGGAATGTCTTGTGGGCGGAATTTCTGTGACGGATTATGGAGTATCAGAGGGCGGTATAACCGTATTCTTCCCCGGAGGCTTAAAGATAGGCTCTACCAGGGAGGAAATGTTGGAAAAATACGGAAATACAGATGATGTTTATGAAGGAGATAACCTTTGTATCTATACATGGTATGCAGAAGATACCTACTATTCCAGCTGTGAGATAGATCTTGACACAGAGACAGGGCTTATAAACAGCATGAATATTCAAAATCATGGGGAATAGTAGAGGAAGGTTTCCGTTTGTACGGCTGAAAAATTGTTACTGTTCATGGATCAGGAATGCGCATAAACTGCGCATTCCGTAAGAACATGATTCAGGAGTGAGGGGCGATTTTTGCGTAGCAAAACTCGGAATGTCGCCCCGAATCGTTACTATGAGCGGCCTCCCAGGCCGTGAATAGTAATACGGTAACACGAAAAATTTAAAAAAAATAAAATTAGGACTAGACAAGTAGCTTTTGCTGTTGTATAGTATTAATCGAGTTCGAAATCACGAGCAGTTTTTGGAGAAGTACCCAAGCTGGCCGAAGGGGCTCCCCTGGAAAGGGAGTAGGTCGTTAATAGCGGCGCGAGGGTTCAAATCCCTCCTTCTCCGTTTGAGCGTATTGCGGTCTGGAGTGAAGAAGCTTCAGGCGGTTTTTTACGGTCAAAGATATTGATATTGTGGCAGAAAAAAAGATGTCAAAAAAAATTAAAAAAAGTTGAAAAAAAGTATTGACATCCTCTTCAGTAAATGATATTATAATCGAGCTGACCCGG
>CATBDC010000095.1 GCA_949502235.1 uncultured Lachnospiraceae bacterium
ATGAACATGGAAGTGTGTATGGAAGAAAACCCTTTTGAGGACGGGGGATTGCCGGCGGACGATCCCGGAAAGGAAGATAGCGGATTCTCCGATGGATTTACCGACAGCGGGGATCTGGCCGGAGAGGTGCCCTTTGACACCGACAGGCAGGAACCGGCTGCGGTTTCCCTTCCGGTCCAGGAGGAAGCTGATCCGGATGCAGCATATGAGGACGGGGAAGAAGAATCCGGTCCGGGAAACAATGAAACAGAGGATACCGAGGACGTGGAGAGCGGAACAAAAGCCTCTGGTGCGGAAAAAGAATCGGAGGATAAAAAGCGTGCGGAGCATGAGGCGGCAGAGGCCAGACGCAAAGCGGAATGGGAGGCCAGACAGCGGGCAAAAAGGGAGGCAGAACAGGCACAGCTTGCCAAAATGTCTGCCCTGAGTGACGAGGAAGTGGCAGCCGAAGCCATGAAACGTGTGGGCGCTGATACAGAAAGACTTACCCGCAGGAATATGAAGGAGTGCGTATCAGAATATATCCAGACTTTATGCCTGGAAGATCCGGATTTTGCCAGGTTGACCATGCATCCCCGCAAGACCATGATTCACTGCTTCTATTATATCAACCGGAAAGCCAGGGAGTTTGTGGAGCAGGAGATGAAGGATAATGATATCAAGCCGGAAAACGGCATTTATGGAAGTGATGTGCCGGACGATCTGTGTTACCAGTGGGCAGAGGAATATTTCCGTGACCCGAATGCAAAAGAGGATCAGGAGAAGGAGGAGAAATTTGTTCCCAGGGCATATAACGGTAAATCCAGTGTTATGTCTAAAAATACAAAGGCTGCGGGAAAGAAAACTGTAGGAAAAGAGAAGAATGGGAAAAAGGAAGAAAAGAAACCGCAGGAGAAAGGAGCAGATGGCGGGCAGTTTGAACAGATGACTCTGGCAGGTCTTGCAGGATAGGGGGGAATGCAGATGAAAATAAATAAAAGAGAATGCCGGAAATTTGCAGATCCGGGGTTTAAAATGAACCAGAATCACGGGCTGCTCCATGCGGAGAAAGTGAAATACATTGTACGGACAGCAGTGAAAAATATCGGTAGAAAACGACTTCTGGTATTGTATATCTATCTGAGGGAGCAGGCGGCAGCAGGGACTTTCCAGCCAGCCTTGACCATGTTCCAAAGCAGGACAGAGTATGTCACTTTATGCCGCAGAGAGGATGGAAGTACCCGTTGGAGTGCGGCCGCCTTTTGTAACCTGCAGAGGGATTATGATTTCAGCAGGCGGTGTGCCTTTTATATGGCCGGTGATGAGGAACGTGTGACAAAGTTTTGTAAAAAGAAAGGAGTTAAAGGTTTTACCAGCCTGTATTATTTGCAGAGTGATATCAGCGAAAAAAGGCAGTGGGAGCGGAAATTAAAAAAAGAAAAAGAAATCCGTGAGAGAATGAAGGCAGTTCCTGCCCTACCCAAAGATATCGGAAATATGATCGAACGTGAGATTGCACCGCATTATTTTTTCTATACTTATAACAGGAAGAGAAAGGATATGGAGGGATTCTGCAGCGCATGTGAAGCCGAAGTGCCGATAACAGGTGTAAAACATAATGAAAAAGGCGTATGCCCTGTTTGTAAGGCAAAGGTAACCTTTAAGAGCCGTGGAAAACGTGGGATGATCATTGACCAGAATACGCTGCAGGTACTTCAGCGTACTTCCAGGAATGAGGTCGTAGTACGGTTCATTAAAATCTATTATCAGTATGGAGATGAAAGGGAACCGTATAAAAGCATTTATGAAAATGCCAGGACATTCCTTTACTGGGATGACGCCGGGAACATTTCGGAAGAATGCTATTACTACAGCTACGGTTTTAGGGACAGGCCTACGCCGTGGAAACCGGGAAAACGTCCTGTAATCAACAGGTGGGTGTATAATTTTGAAGCTGATCAGACGGGATTTCTGTATGTAAAAAATTTACATAAGGTATTGAAAGAATCCCCATGGCAGTATTCCCAGCTGAAAGAATTTTATCTGGCAGATAGGGAACCCCTTTATGCTATCCAGTATTTAATGAGATATAATCGTTACCCGATGCTGGAATATCTGGTAAAGCTTCATCTGTACCGCCTGGCTGAGAGTGTTGCGCATGATAATCATTATTATAGTTCAGACTCCGGTTTTAATCCAAATGGGAAGAATTTAAAGGAAGTGTTTGGGCTCGATAAAAGCCACCTTCCCCTGCTCAAGAGGGTAAATCCGGGACTTGGCCAGATGAAACTGATCCGGGCGTTTCTCCATGCAAACCTGGAGCTGAATGAAGAACTGCTGCGCTGGTGTGGGAATTACAATATCAGCAGGGCAGAAAATGTACTTGTTCCATTAAAACATATGACACCGTATAAGCTGATGAAGTATGTAAATGAACAGTACGCAAAGTTTTGTAAAACAAGCCCTTACCAAAGTGGCGGGTATTACAAAATGGAAGATATCCTGACAGATTACCGGGATTACCTGTGCATGAGCG
>CATBDC010000096.1 GCA_949502235.1 uncultured Lachnospiraceae bacterium
TTTGCTATTTTTCCACAGTAAGCCTTTTGTTGCTGGTACTAACTTAATGACATTGCGGAGTGAACAGTAACTAATAATGGAAAAATTAGAAGAAGTGAATTGCCAAAAGTTGCCGGTTCGCAGATATCGTGATAAACTATAGAGGTGCCGGATATAAAATATTATAGTCTGGCAAATGATTTTAAGAGAGGTACTTAAGATGACAGAGGTTAAGGAATACAGAGGTCATATCAGAAACTGGAAGGCTCTCTGCAGGGAGCTTGGAATTGATAATACCCTTTCAAGGGAGGAACGGGAAGGATCAATTCTTATAAAAGCATACGAAAAGTGGGGCAGCCATATGGCGGATCACATGCATGGAATGTTTGCGTTTGCATTGTGGGATGATGAGAAACAGGAGCTGTTCTGTCTTCGGGATCAGTTCGGTACAAAACCATTTTACTATTATAAGACATCAGATGGAAAGCTGCTTTACGGTACTACAATCCGGGGGATTATGTCCAATCCGGGCTTTGTGAAGGAGCTGAATGAGGAAATGCTTCAGTTATATTTAAGTCTAACCTATGTGGCAGGCGAGGATACATTTTTTAAAGGTGTGAAAAAGCTTCTCCCGGGCCGTTACCTTATCTGGAAGGATGGAACGATGCGGATAGAGCGCTACTGGAAGCCGGAATTTCATCCAGATGACAGCAAATCCCTAGAGGACTGGGCAGAGGAAATACATACAACCCTTGAAAGTATTATGCCTGAGGTAAAATCAGAGGATGAGATGGCAGAGTCCTTCCTTTCCGGCGGTGTTGATTCCTCCTATGTACTTGCAATGTCTGATGTGCAGAACACAGATTCCTGCGGCTATGACGAGGAACGTTTTGACGAGTCAGGGCTGGCGGCGGAGACCGCGCGGATTCTGAACCGTGAGAACGTAAGATGCCGGATTACTCCGGAGGAGTATTTTGGGATTGTCCCCTATGTTATGTACAATATGGAGCAGCCTCTTGGCGATGCATCAGCGATTGCATTTGCCATAGCCTGCCAGGCAACGGCAAAGCACACGAAGATCTGCTATTCCGGTGAAGGCTCTGACGAATTTTTCGGCGGATATAATATGTACCGTAATGCAGAGCGGTATGGGGAGAATCTGAAAACCTTCTATGTGGGCAATACAAATATTATGAAGGAGGACGAGAAGAAGAGAATTCTTAAAAATTACTCAGAGGATGTTCTGCCTATTCATCTTGTGAAGGAGATCTATGAGGAGACAGAGGGGCTGGATGCGCTCACAAAAATGTCTGACGTGGATATTCAGATATGGCTTGAGGGTGATATTTACCTGAATGTAGACAAAATGAGCACTGCCGCCGGGTTGGAAATACGCATGCCTCTTACAGACAGGAGAATTTTTGATATTGCCTCCCGGATGCCCTCGAAATACAAGGTAAATGAGGAACAGAACAAGGTGGCCTTCCGCACTGCGGCAGCAAAGGTGCTGCCAGAGGAGATTGCTTTCCGTAAAAAGCTTGGATTTATTGTGCCAATCCGTATCTGGATGGCAGATGACAGGTATAATCAGGATGTGCGCGCGAAATTCCACAGTGACATAGCAGAGAGGTTTTTTAATACAGAGGAAATTAATGCGATTTTTGATGACTATGTAGGCGGAAATTCCGATAACTGGAGAAAGGTATGGACGATTTATACCTTTTTAGTATGGTATGAGGAGTATTTTGTGAAACGTTAGAAATATTGCCGTTGAAGGTGTATGGCGCCTTAAAACGGCTGGTTTTAAAATATAACCTCCAGGGGTTTGTGGGGAAGGGAAGTTTTAAGATGCCTTGGCATCTTAAAACTTCTTATGTACTAGAAATAACTTTCCAATCATACAGGTAGAAATTTTCAGTCACGGGATTCTAATATCTCTTCCTTACGCACGGGAGGCTGCCCGATCCATGAGAAGGCCTCATCAATATCCAGAGTCATCCTGTTACCCTCCACAAAACAAGGGATACCAATACCGCCTTCTTCACGGCAGGATTTAAAGATATCTCCTTTGTCGCGTATCATTAAAAATTCTTTTAAAGATGCGGTGTCTGCAGTGATATCAATGAACTCTAAGTTTAGCCCGCGCAGTTTACGGATATGTTTAAAATTTCTGCAGTCAATGCAGATATCAGCGCCGTATACTTTCATTTAGAAAGACTCCTTTCTGCCAAGTATTAACAATTTACTTAAGAGCCAGCTGTATAGTTTCAATTGGAAACTCAAGAAGCTCGGAAACCTGATTAATACTGCCTAGTTTTGAGTATAATTTACGAATCGTTTCCAATTGCTGCTGTGTTAATAATTCTTCTTGGATTTTTTTAGTATTTTCCGCAACAGCGGCGTTAATCCTTAGTTTGGACTCTTCCTGGATTTTTTTAGTATTTTCCGCAACAGCGGCATCAATCCTTAGTTTGGACTCTTCTTGGA
>CATBDC010000097.1 GCA_949502235.1 uncultured Lachnospiraceae bacterium
TTTCATATCCGAAGATAGGAGAGAAGAAATTTTGGCAGGCAATATACTGTTAACCTAAAAAGGTAAGCATTAATAACTCAATAAATAGTGACATTTGTTAAAAGCCTGGTGTTTTTACACGAAATGGCAGGTTTTCATTTTAGTCTATATAAAGCAGGAATGCTAATATGGAATATTTATAAAAGTAAATATTTACGGGATGTACGAAAAAGAAGGTAAAGCTTTGGCTTTCCATGTAATGAAACCTTGTATTCAATTTGTGCAGGGTTTCTTTTTTGTATTAATCAATTGAAGATAAGCAGAGAATGGATTATATTATAGGAACAATCAAACGAGTGAAAGCAGGAAAAAATGTCAGAGAAAATATTATTATTGCAGTGGTAGTACCATGCAGGAAATAAAAGGAATTGAATTATTAAAATTCCTTTATGAGAAGCAAGGGAAAACATAGGATAGCTTACCTATACCAGGAGAAACCGTAGATTCTTTGAGTAAGGATATAGTAGTAATTTTAACAAGGTATTCAAAAGATTATCAAGAATGGTGATATTAGGTATAAAAAAGGAGGCAGGATATTGCTTATAGAAATAAAGATTATAGATTTACCAATGTATGCTGTTATTGGTAAAGAAGGTTTATGTACTACAAAAGAGAATATTGTTCAACAATTATGGCAAGAAGCCAATTTTCATTTTAATGAGGTGGCTGCTCTTGGAATGAAAAATTCAGATGGGGCATATGTTGGATTTTGGGGAGCAATGAGTGATGAGAGCAATATTTGACGAAGTAATAAATAATACCATTACTGAAAGAGGAATGAAACTCGCGGGGGCAGTGTGTGATTATACTGAGCCTGCGACAGGAAAAAACAAGCTGTTTTTTCCTGTTGAATCTTTATAGGAAATTTTCATTTATGTGCTTGAATATTGAACTGGTAGTGTTCTGTAAAGTTTAATGGCATGAGGAAACGAAATTAAAAGGAGAAGTATATGAATAAGAGGAGAAAAACAGAGAGAACGATTCAAGAACTATTTATAATGACAGTCGCAACACTGATTATTGCGGCAGCGGTTTTTTTCTTTTTGATTCCGAGCCATGCTGCTGTCAGCTCTGTGTCCGGACTGGCAATTGTATTATCGAATCTTGTGCCTTTATCCGTGTCAGTCATTACGATGATTCTGAATGTTGTTTTACTGATAGCGGGTTTTTTGCTGTGCGGGCATGAGTTTGGATTTAAAACAGTATATACATCCATTCTTCTGCCTGTATTTATCGGCTTCTTTGAAATTCTCTTACCGGAGAACAGCTCCCTTACCGGGGATGCAGCGCTTGACGTGGTCTGCTATATTTTTGTGGTAAGTATCGGGCTTAGTATTTTATTTAACATGAATGCGTCTTCAGGAGGGCTTGATATTGTGGCCAAGATACTGAACCGGTATCTCCATATGGATCTTGGCAGGGCGATGAGTATGAGCGGTATGCTGGTAGCATTAAGCTCAGCATTGGTGTACGACAAGAAAACAGTAGTCTTAAGTGTTCTTGGAACGTACCTGAATGGCATGGTGCTGGATCATTTCCTTTTCGGACAAAATATGAAAAGAAGGGTCTGCATTATTTCAAAGGATAAGGGAGACGAGATCAGCAGCTGGATCGTGCATACACTAAAAAGCGGGGCGACAATCTATCAGGCTAAAGGGGTGTATGATGGTATTGTCAGGAATGAGATTATAACCATTGTTGACAAAAATGAATACCAGAAGCTGATGCAGTACATTATCCGGGAGGATCCGGCCGCATTTGTGACCGTTTATAATGTAAATGACATGCGGTATATGCCCAAAAATCAGATGTGATAAAATTCCGTCTGTACGGGTGGAACTTTATTCGAGGGACGGCAGTTCGGGGCGGTTCTTCCCCACACAAACGGGGCAGCACTCCGGTGAGCTAACGACTAACTCCGACTAAGGAGTTCAGGAAAGCCTTCACTCCTAAGTCTTACGTAAGTCGTGGATCTCACCTTCGCTAAGGACGCCCCTTAAATGTCCGCTTAGGGGAAGAACCGCCCCGAACTGCCTGTGCACTGGAAAAATCTCCATCTGTGCTGCTGGAACATCCTTTTCGATGCACAGGAAGTTTTAAGATGCCCTTCCTATAAGCAGACATCAGGGGGCGTTTTTAACGGAGGTGAAATCCACTGCTTACGGAGA
>CATBDC010000098.1 GCA_949502235.1 uncultured Lachnospiraceae bacterium
AATTTAAAGCTGTAATATTATGTTGGATTCTCATAGTTTTTCCTCCTTGAAATTGCGTCAGGAAATTCCTTTTTCCTGCATATTTATTAATTCTTTTTCTTTATAGAAGTGTTCGGGAGAACAATTAAGTATATCTGCCTAAACCTGCCGGCGAACTGTTTAAAAAGGTACAGATAAGTGGACAGAATCCTTAATCTTCAAAATGAATTAGTTCCCGATATTCTCGAATACGTTTATATAAAGTAC
Organism: uncultured Lachnospiraceae bacterium; assembly: GCA_949502235.1. Lineage (GTDB taxonomy): Bacteria > Bacillota > Clostridia > Lachnospirales > Lachnospiraceae > CAPEBR01. The sequence continues at coordinate 247 of CATBDC010000098.1, forward strand.
TTCTTCCCACATGACATAACGCCGCAAAATCTTCAGTAGATATGTAATCCATTTCCCATTGCTGATATAGCTCCTGAAAATTATCTGGCATAGGTATTTTGGGTTTTCCAAACCGAATTCCCCTTGCCTTGGCCGCCGCAATGCCTTCTGCCTGCCTTTGGCGAATATTGTTGCGCTCATTTTCTGCAACAAAGGAAAGAAGCTGCAATACAACATCACTGATAAAAGTCCCCAGCAAATCTTTTGTCCGTGTAGTGTCTAACAAGGGCATGTCCAGAATACGGATATCAACCTTTTTTTCTTTTGTAATGACACGCCATTGTTCCATAATCTCCTGATAATTTCGCCCTAACCTGTCTATACTCTTTACAATAATCAGATCTCCTTCCCGGACACGCCGCATCATTCGCACATAAGCAGGTCGTTTGAAATTCTTCCCACTCTGTTTATCGATGTAAATATCTTTTGTGTCCATCCCCGCATCAAGGAGAGCAATCATTTGCCGTTCAATATTTTGTTCCTGCGTAGAAACTCGGATATAACCGTATACCTTGTTGTTCATTTCATACCTCCTACATTGAATTTACCTGATTTTGAGTATACATAAAAATACCCTGATTGCATAATCTTTCTTGATATACACCCATGAATCTTCACATGTTCCCCAGAGGTATGGCAGTTGAATTCTTAATTGTTAAACGTTATAATAGAAAAAACGAATGGGGAGGATGAAAATGACTACAATAGGACTTGTTATGATTGTAAGAAATGAAAGCCGCAGTTTGGAAAAATGTTTATCACTGGCAGAAAAGCTCGTAGATGGAATCTACATTACAGATACCGGCTCAACTGACAATACAATAAAAATTGCTCAGAAATACAATGCACATATTTCAGAATTTGAATGGTGCAATGATTTTTCGGCCGCCAGAAATTTTGCTCTTGAGCAATCTCCTTGCGACTGGAATCTAATTCTGGATGCTGATGAATATCTGGTTTCGGGAAAAAGAGCAGATATCCAGCGATTTGTAGACTCCGGCAGACATGTGGGTGCAATTGAGAGGCACGACAGCTATAGAGAAGCTAACGGAGAAATCAGCCAAAGCTGTGTATTCACAACCCGGCTGGTTCCCAAAGGAACTTTTTATGAGGGGAAAGTACACGAACAGATTATAAGCGAGCTTCCAATTGCTCCTCTTAATCTGGTTTTTGACCATGACGGCTATCTCCAAGGCGGTAAAGGAAAACGGAATCTGGAGATTCTTTTAGAAGAACTGGATAGCAATCCTAATGACTCCTATCTTCTGTACCAGGTTTCACGAACATTATGGCTTATGAAAGAATTTGCAAGGGCAGACGGTTACTTTGAAAGATTCTATCAGCTTGTGCCGGACTCTGGAACAGGATACCGTTCAAGCGGCGTGATATCGTATATCTATAATCTATTAGAGCTTAAAAAATATGAGAAGGGTTTTCAGCTTATAGCCGCTGAAAAACAAAGCTTGGGCGCCTATGCAGACTTTCATTTTGCATGCGGAACTTTCTATACCCAGGCTATTTTCGCAGATATACAGCATTATATTGGATATCTTCCGGAAATAGAGCAATCCTACCGAAGATGTCTGGAAATTGGGGAGGTGCCGGAGCACGAGGGTGTGTTTGGAAACGGTTCATTTAAAGCCGCATATAATCTGGGCGTCTGGTTTGAGGTGAACGGCAAGGCCAAAGAAGCCTCGGCTTACTATAAAATGGCGGCAGAAAAGGGCTATCAGCCCGCCAAAGAGCGATTGAAAAAAATTATTTAAAAAAATTGAGAAAAAGACTTAAGATATCTCAAAAACATACGATAATATAGGTGTCAAGAAGTTTTCGGTGCAGTCCAAATAAGTGTACTTTTCTGGACAGTTCGCCGGCAGGTC
>CATBDC010000099.1 GCA_949502235.1 uncultured Lachnospiraceae bacterium
AGCTGCCTGTACCACCAGTAATCTCTTATTTCCTCTGCGATAGCTGGTATACATGCGGCGGCATCATGGATGCTTTTATCAAAAAGGGCTTCTATACCATCGGCGCGCTGAAGACGAACCGGATAGTGTATCCCTGCGGCATAAAGCAGAAGATCAGCGAGCTTGCCCTTCATCTGCGGAAGACAGATGCCGATGTCAGCCTCGTGACAGTTGGCAGTCGGAGCTATTATGTCTATCGATATGAAGGAAGCCTTAACGGCATCGATGATGCCGTGGTACTGATCAGCTATCCAAAAGATGCGTTCCAGGCCCCCAAGGCCCTGCGGGCTTTTATCAGCACGGATGTTTCCTTGAGCACCCGTGAGATCCTGGACAGATATGTGGAACGGTGGCCAATAGAGGTGTTCTTCCGCCAGTCCAAGGACAGACTGGCATTTGACAGGTACCAGATCCGTTCCTCGAAAGGGATCCGGAGGTATTGGCTGCTGATGTCGCTGTCCCACTTGGTTGCCTGTACTGGATGCGGTGAAGCCATGTCCTTTGAAGACGGCTATGCTTATATTTATAGCCATATCCAAGAAGAACGGCTCCGTTTCATTTACCAGTGTGGAGCAAGGCACGTCCTTTTTGAGGAAGTCCTAGCTTTGGTTGCATAGGTGCATTGTGCAGTTTTTTAAATTTGCTCATTTATAGATTTTAAGAAAGGAATGCTATGGAATTAATTTATCATTATTGTTCACTTGAAACATTTGTGCAGATTATAAAAAATAAAACTATACGATTATCTGACTTAGATAAGACGAATGATTATATGGAAAAAAGATGGGGGATGGAATTATTACAGGAGGCGTTGAAGGGGGAATTAGAAGATAATTGTATCTCAATGGATTTACAAGAGGATTATTGGTATAGTAAAGATTCCCATAATCACATTGAGCAATTAAATCATGATATTGAAAGATATTTAAAACATCAAACTCTTATTGCTTGTTTTTCTTTAGAGTCGGATCAGTTGGGGCAATGGCGAGCTTATGGACAAGATGGAGAAGGAATTGCGATAGGATTTGACTATAGCTATTTAAAACATCTATTGAGGAAGCAAGATAGAATTTTAATTGATAAAGTGGTCTATGGAAAAGGGGAACAAGCAAAATTAATCAGAAAGAAGATGTTTGTGCCAGCATTAGAATATATGCGTGATTTGTTTCAACGATCAGCGGTAAAATGTTCTAATGATTTTAATACTTTCTTTATTGAGGAATTTGATTGTTTCTGTGAAGTGTTAGATACAACTACAGAACAAGTATTTACGTTTCTTAAAAATCCTGCATTTGAAGAAGAAAGAGAGGTTAGAATAGTTTATAATACAGGTATTTATGAGGAAATTGAAACATGTGAATTGAAAGAGATAATAAATGAAAAAATCGAAATAGGAAAAAAGAAAGAGCTAATTTTACAACCAATACAATATCAGGCAAAAGGAAATAGATTAGTTGCCTATGCAGATTTAAGTTTTGAAAACTGTATAGATAAAATGATTCAAGAGATTGTTATAGGTCCTAAGTCAAAAGTATTAGAAAAGGATATCCGGCAATTTTTGTTATCAAATAATTATGAAGACTATACTTCTGTTAAGGTTTCTAGAGCTTCTTATCAATGAAAATATTGGTTATCCACAAATTATGTCAGAATATGTTGTTGAAATATGGGAGATATTGTCGAATCTTGTCAAGGTGTCTTAGTTTCCGGCAGATACGGACACGGAAAGCCGAGAAAGCCCGTAAATACGCCACTTTTGGCACTACATAGCTTTCAAAGTTACATTATTTCCGTGTGCTTTTGAGGGCATTTTTACATTAGCGAGGGTGCGAACGGTTGTTCTGGGGTTCTTTTGCCTGATAGTTTATACTCGTAGGCAAAAGTCGGATATTATCACGGAAACTC
>CATBDC010000100.1 GCA_949502235.1 uncultured Lachnospiraceae bacterium
ATCACTTTCTTACGTACTTTGCAGTAAATGCAAAGTACTGTGTGAACAGTAACAAGTGATTCGCGTGTGAACAAATAGTTTCACTTACTATGTAGCATTTCTTTCTGTACCCTGATATAATATCTATGAAATGACGCACAGTATGACTCTGCCGGCAGGCTTAGAGATTTTAAACCGTCTGCCGGGGTCATTTTCTGTCCGGAATATAAGGAGGAGTACATATGGAATTTATACCCAGCGGCGTCTGCTCACGCGCTATTCATGTAGAGCTGGACGGTGACACAATCAAAAATGTTGAATTTGTCGGAGGCTGCAATGGCAATACCCAGGGAATCGCAAGCCTCGTGCGCGGAATGAAGGTGGATGATGCTATCTCCCGCATGGAGGGCATTACCTGCGGCTACAAGTCCACTTCCTGCCCGGACCAGCTCGCTAAGGCGCTTAAGAAGGCAGCGGGATACTAAATTGATGTCCGTCACGCCGGGGCTTTTCAGTAAAGGCCGAAGCCCCGGCAGAGGGACCACTCTGCACAGTAAATGCGCAGGCCTGTGAATAGTAACTCTTTCTCCCTGCACCGATGTCCAAACCATCAAAAATATCATGGCTGTCCATACCCTTTCCCAAGTAAGATGCGATCATATTGGCCATAACCGTTTTCCCGAATCTTCGCGGGCCTGGTTATACAAATATACGGATTCCCCCCTCTGGATTCTGCACTCTTCTCATTTCACATATTAACAATTATAGGTAGCGTATAATTATTTGTCAATCTTATCCCAACATCGAACCACCGTAACAGGAGTTTGCTCCGAATTATGATACTGCTAAAATTGCAGAGGAACTGAAAAAGAATCTATCATAAACCATCAGAAGGATACATGCCGCGAACGCTTCATGTATCCTTCCTATGCTAAAATTAGCTTTATTATTTCAAATATATTTCTTGCATATCATCTAAAAATTGCATATAATATTGATACAGGCAACCGGATATATGAGAAACTGCCGCCGCTATATTTCTAGAAACACTCATGATTCAGTATTTTCTATTGAATCTATCCGATTCGGAAGTAATTCCAATTAAAATTTTTATTATGTTTATCAACATTAATATTTTATTATGCAAAAGCACAAACCAGTTGTCTGTATCCCTAATACATATTATAATTATAGTGATGACAGCTTCTTATATAGCTTTTAGAAACGGAGGCTATATGGAAGAAAAACAAAATTCGTTGGAAGACGCTGCTTTAAAAACGGCAGCCCAATATTTCGGTAAAGTCCTTCTTCCCTATTTAGGGATAAAGGGGCCGCTGAAATATGTCGCACCTACAGAAACCGTACAACTGGAAGTCCGGAAAATGTATCAGGACTTTAATTACATCATGGAAAATGGAACCTGGCTTTCATCTTGAGTTCGAAAGTGACAGCATAAAATCTGAAAATTTGCGGCGGTTCCGGCAGTATGAAGCATCCATATGCAGAACCTTTAAAGTTCAGGTAATTACTTATGTGATATGCTCATCCAAGGTACGGCATCCCCTTACCCAGCTGCAATGCGGCATCAATACCTATAAAGTCCGGGTAATCCGGCTGAAGGACAACAATGCCGATACTCTGCTGGAGAAGATGACTCAGAGGCAGAAAAATGGAGAACATCTGGATACATCAGATTTCGTGCAGGCGGTACTGGCTCCTCTGATGTCAGGAAGCATGCCTGTAAAAGAGCGTATACTAAGTACTCTTAAGCTGTTAAGGCGGGAAACGGAAAATCTTAACCGTGAAGAACTTGATATGCTAAATGCGGTACTGTATGCTTTCGCTATTAAGTTTTTGGAGCATGATGATTTATCGGAAGTGGTAGTGTCAAGTAATTTATGAAAAAAAAGCTGAAAAAAATAGGCTCATTCGAA
>CATBDC010000101.1 GCA_949502235.1 uncultured Lachnospiraceae bacterium
GTTACCTGGGCTACCTCGCAGACGCCGCCACCGACCTCCTGACCGGAAAGGCCGGACAGGGCAGCGGCCAGTGGCGCGATTGTCCCTGGCCTGCCCAGAGGAAGGTCGGCTTCACATTATGACTGCCGATTGCTAAGGCTTGCAAGGAAGATGCCGGGGACGTCGCGGCATCTTTCGTCCTTCTTCCTCATGGAGGCGGACAATCTACTTAAATTTGGGAGTGTAGTTCTGTGACATAATGAGTACCTCTTTCCTTGTATTTTTGATTATATCTCATTAGCCACTCCCGTTACAACTTTATTATAGCACTTCAGTCAGCATAAGTATTGCCATAAAGACCAACACTTTTGATTTTATCATATTCAATACCTCCCCTATTTCCAAGGTAGTGTCAAATACTACCCTATTTTTTTACTCAAGCTTAATTTATGGGAGTCTGCAAATAAAACAATAGATTTGCTCCTAAATTAACCGCCGTGCATATTGCTATGACCCTTTTCTTCTCCTTTCATCCGCTTGTGATCTCGATTCCCCTATCCTGCCCTTTCCTGGTGTAACCGCGTCACCATTCTCCCACCACTCTTTTACGAAACCGGTTTCATCAATGAAAAAATAATTATTCTTCCGTATAAATTCAAAGCTCTGCGCCCCGATGGAAATTGTCTTACCCATTAAGTCTGTCCCCTATCTTTCACAGTCTGCAGCGCCTGGAATCTACCGTTATCGTAGCATAAAACATTTCTCTCTGCAAGGCTCGCCGGAACTACAAGCTTCACAGCTTCACACGCCTTTACTCCCCCGCAATCCTTGCCATCAGCTCCTGGATGCGTGCCTGTGCCTCTTCGTTCTTTCCCCTGAGCTTTGACAGCTCTGCCTCATATTTCTCGCGCATCCTGTCGGCTTGCTCCTCATTCTTTCGCCGCAGATTGCTCCTCTCTTTTTCCGCCTCTTTATCCCTTTCGAACAGCGCAAGCTTATTGGCGTATTCCGTATCCCTTATCTCCTTCTCCATCGTGCGTATGCGCTCCTCCATTTCCTGCAACAGTTTCTGCTTCTCTGCCAGAATTCCGGGATAGTCCTCCTGCCTGGCCAATTCCGCCTCTTTTTCAGCAAGCACCTTGCTCAGCATTTCATTCAGCTGTATCTTGTCATTCAGCAAAGAGTTCATCTACGCTTCTTTTTCTTTCATTTCAGCGCTTAGTCCCTGGTTTATCAGCCTCTCCTCGCCCAGTTTTTCTTCCAGTTCCTTTTTCTCTCTGGAAGCGTCGCGAAGCAATGACTCGCAAGCCTCCCTACTCCTGACGGCATCCTCTACCCTTTTCTGCAGGTCCTGTATTACATTGTCTTTGGAATCCAGAAGTTTCTGAACCTCTATTCTTGCCCTTTCATCAGCTGTCCCTAGCGCTTTTACGATATCCGTAAATTTCGCAGACAGGCACTGCTGGTACTGCTCAAACTGGCGCATATCCTCTCTGTACTGGGGCTGGGATACCGCCAGTGTCTCCCTTTCATATGCGTTCATGATTGCA